>NZ_JCALDM010000003.1:0-564476 GCF_059812845.1 Mycobacterium sp. NGS34 | reverse complement strand
TTATTTTCCTGAGTGCCCCTGTGGCCGTCGTTCCAGCCGGCCACCTGCAGCACCGGGATCAGCACCGCGGTCAGCAGCACCAGCACCACCGCGATGCCGTCCACGCCGAGCGAGTAGCCCGCCCCGAACGCCGGTATCCACTTGTGGCTTTCGACGAACTGGTAGGTGGGGCCGCCGGCCTTGAACCCGACGGTGACCACGATCGCCACCGCCAGCGTCAGCAGTCCGACGACCAAGCCGGTCCACTTGGCGAGCTGCCGCAGCCCCGGGGGCAGCAGGATGATCAGCAGGGAGCCCGCCAGCGGCAGCAGCCACAGGACGCTCAGCCACGGCACGCTCATAAGCGCCGCTCCTCCTCATCGCTTCGCTCTGCATCGTCGCCGGCGCGGTTGAGAAAACTTCCGTTCACCACACCCTCACCGCCAGGATCAGCGCGGTCACCAGCACGGCGCCCGCCAGCATCGACAATGCGTAGTTGCGGACAAAGCCGGTTTGGAAGCGCCGCAGGCCGTTTGAGGTCCGGCCCACTAGCGCCGCCAGGGCGTTGACCGAGCCGTCGACGCCCGCGTTGTCGACTTCGACCAGTGCGTCGGTCAGCTGCGCGCCGGGGCGCATGAACACCTCCTCGTTGAACGCGTCGCCGTAGAGGTCGGCGCGCGCGGCGGTCGTGAGCGGCGACACCCGCACGGGGGCGACCCGCGGGATGGGCGCTGCGGCGTACATGCGGTAGGCCACCGCGATACCGACGGCGACGACGCCCAGCGCGACGACGGTGGTGACCCAGGCGGGCAGGGCGTGCGCCGCCTCTTCGTGCACCCCGACGACGGGCTCGAGCCAGTGCTGCAGGGCGCCGCCCCACCACAACAGGAAACCCGAGAACACCGAGCCGACGGCCAGCAGGATCATCGGCCACGCCATCACGGCGGGCGCCTCGTGCGGATGGGCGCCGGGGGCCCAACGCTTTTCACCGAAGAACGTCATCAGCATGACCCGCGTCATGTAGAACGCGGTGACGCCGGCGCCCAGCAGCGCGGCCCCGCCCAGCACGTAGCCCCGGGTGTCCCCGGTCGACAGCGCCGCCTCGATGATCTTGTCTTTGGAGAAGAAGCCCGCGAACGGCGGCACGCCGATGATCGCCAGATACCCCAGCCCGAACGTGGCGAACGTGACCGGCAGCGCCTTGCGCAGGCCGCCGTAGCGGCGCATGTCCTGTTCCTCGTGCATCGCGTGGATGATCGACCCGGAGCCGAGGAACAGCCCGGCCTTGAAGAAGCCGTGGGTCAGCAGGTGCATGATCGCGAAGGCGTAGCCGGCCGGGCCGAGGCCGGCCGCCAGCACCATGTAGCCGATCTGGCTCATCGTCGAAGCGGCCAGCGCGCGCTTGATGTCGTCCTTGGCGCAGCCGATGAACGCCCCGAACAGCAGGGTGACGGTGCCGACGATGACGACGCCCAGTTGCGCGCCCGGCGAGAGGTTGTAGAGCGGGTTGGACCGCACGATCAGGTACACCCCGGCGGTCACCATGGTGGCGGCGTGGATCAGGGCGGACACCGGCGTCGGGCCCTCCATCGCGTCGCCCAGCCACGCCTGCAGCGGAACCTGCGCGGACTTGGCGCAGGCGCCCAGCAGCAAGAGCAACCCCATCGCCGTCACCACGCCGCTCGAAGCCGAAGGCGCGCCGGCGAACACCCCGGCGTACGACAGCGTGCCGAAGGTGCCGAACATCAAGAACATTCCCACCGCCAGCCCGGCGTCACCGACCCGGTTCATGACGAACGCCTTCTTGGCCGCGGTGGCGGCCGACGGCTTGTGGTACCAGAAACCGATGAGCAGGTAGGAGGCCAGGCCGACGCCCTCCCAGCCGACGTAGAGCACCAGGTAGTTGTCGGCGACCACCAGCAGCAGCATCGAGGCCAGGAACAGGTTGAGGTAGCCGAAAAACCTTCGGCGATCGGGGTCTTCGGCCATGTAGCCGACCGAATAGATGTGGATCAGCGATCCGACCCCGGAGATCAGCAGCACGAAGCACATGGACAACTGGTCGAGCTGCAGCCCGAAGTCCACCTGCAGCTGTCCGACCGGGATCCAGGTGAACAGCTTCTGGTGGATCGTGCGATCGGCCTCGCCGCGGCCGAGCATGTCGGCGAGCAGCGTCGCGCCCACCCCGAACGCCGCCAGCGCGGTGGCGCAGCCCAGCAGGTGGCCCCACGCGTCGGTGAGCCTGCCCCCGAACAACAAGATCGCGGCACCCGCCAACGGCAGCGCCACCAGCAGCCAGGTGTAGTCAGTCATCTCGGCGTTCTTTTAGCCTTTGAGTAGGTTCGCGTCGTCGACCGACGCGGATTTGCGGGCACGGAAAATCGTCATGATGATGGCCAGGCCGACGACGACCTCGCAGGCGGCCACGACCATCGTGAAGAAGGCGATCATCTGGCCGTCGAGGTGGCCGTGCATGCGCGCGAACGTGACGAACGCCAGGTTGACGGCGTTCAGCATCAGCTCGACGCACATGAACATCACGATGGCGTTGCGGCGCAACAGCACGCCCGAGGCTCCGATGGTGAACAGCAGTGCCGAAAGGTATAGGTAGTTGGCCGGATTCACGACGCGCCACCTTTCACCGCTTCGCCCGCGCGGGTCTGTTTGACCTCTGCCCCGTCGCCGCCGCGGATCCGCAAGATGGGCGACACCGACAACTCCGAGTACGAGCCGTCGGGCAGCAGCGCGGCGACGTCGACCGCGTTCTGGCGCGCGTAGACGCCCGGGTTCGGCAGCGGGGTGGGGCGCCCGCCGGCCCGGAAGCGCTCCTCGGAAAGCTCCCGCTGGGTCTTGCGCCGTTCGAAACGCTCCCGGTGCGCCAGCACCATCGCGCCGACGGCCGCGGTGATCAGCAGGGCGCTGGTCAGCTCGAAGGCCCACAGGTAACGCGAAAAGATCAGCGCCGCCAGGCCTTCCACGTTGCCGTTGGCGTTGGCGGTGGTGAGTCCCACAAAACCACCGGTCGCCACGTTGCCGATGCCGGCCAGCAGCAGCACGCCGAACCCGACGCCCGTCAACACGGCCGCGACGCGCTGGCCGCGCAGCGTCTCCTTCAGCGATTCCGCGCTGTCCACGCCGATGAGCATCAGGACGAACAGGAACAGCATCATCACCGCGCCGGTATAGACCACGACCTGGACGACGCCGAGGAACAGCGCGTCCTGGATCATGTAGAACACCGCCAGGATGATCATGGTCATCGCCAGGAACATCGCCGAGTACACGGCGTTGACCGCGAGCACCACCCCGAGCGCGCCGATCAGCGCCACCGCGCCCAGCACCCAGAACGTGACCGCCTCGCCGGTGGAGGTGCGAACGATGGTCTCCGAGGCGAGGTTTGAGGCGAGCACCGCGATCATCTTGTGTCCCCCGCCGTGTCTTTCGCGTCGCTTCGCACGCTTAACCCCTGCGCGGTCACGTTGCCCTGGTAGTAGTCCTTGTCGGTGGCGCCCTCCGCCCGGGGGTGCGGCGGCGCGAGCATGTCCTGCAGCAGCGGGGCGAGCAGCCGGTCCTTCTCATAGATGAGGTCGGCGCGGTTGTCGTCGGCCATCTCGTAGTCATTGGTCATCGTCAGCGCCCTGGTCGGGCAGGCCTCGATGCACAGGCCGCAGCCGATGCAGCGCAGGTAATTGATCTGGTACACCCGGCCGTAGCGTTCGCCTGGCGAATACCTCAGCTCCTCGGTGTTGTCGGCGCCCTCGACGTAGATGGCGTCGGCGGGACACGCCCATGCGCACAGCTCGCACCCGATGCACTTCTCCAGGCCGTCGGGATACCGGTTGAGTTGGTGGCGCCCGTGGTAGCGCGGCGCGACCGGGCCCGGCTTTTCGGGATACTGCTCGGTGACCCTCTTCTTGAACATCGACCCGAACGTCACGCCGAATCCTGCTACGGAGTCGAAGAACTTAGGCACGTGCTTTCTCCTTGCTCGCGCCGACTTTCTGCGCCGGCAGCGGCGGTGTCGGGAACGCCGGCCCGGTTGTTTCCGGGGCAGGGATCGCGCCGCCCTGGCGGCGCAGGTCGCGCTCCATCGCGCGAATCGTAGGCGTGCTGAACGGTTTTCGTAACAGCAGCACCAGCACCACGGCGAAGACCAGGCTGCTGGCCACCAGGATCGGCGTCCAGTGCGCGTACCCCTGGTTGCGCGCGGTGCGGATCACCGCGGCGATCAAAACCCACACCAGCGAGGCCGGGATCAGCAGCTTCCAGCCCAGCGCCATGAACTGGTCGTAGCGCAGCCGGGGCAGGCTGGCCCGCAGCCAGAAGTAGATGAACAGGAAGGTCCACATCTTGGCGGTGAACCAGAGCACCGGCCACCAGCCGGTGTTGGCGCCCGCCCACATGTTCAGCGGCCACGGCGCGTGCCAGCCGCCGAAGAACATGGCGGTGGCGAGCGACGAGACCGTCATCATGTTGACGTACTCGGCCAGCATGAACATCGCGAACTTCAGCGACGAGTACTCGGTGTGGAATCCCGCGACCAGCTCGCCCTCGGCCTCGGGCAGATCGAATGGCGCCCTGTTGGTTTCACCGACCATCGAGACGAGGTAGATCACGAACGACGGCAACAGCAAAAAGACGTACCAGACCCGGTCCTGCGCGCCGACGATCTGAGAGGTCGACATGGAGCCGGCGTAGAGGAACACCGCGGCGAAAGACAGCCCCATCGCCACCTCGTAGGAGATGACCTGCGCGGTGGAGCGCACCCCGCCCAGCAGCGGGTAGGTGGACCCCGACGCCCAGCCGCCCAGCACGATGCCGTACACCCCGATCGCCGACAGGCCGAGGATGAACAGCACCGCGACCGGAAGATCGGTCAGCTGCAACGGCGTGTGGTGGCCGAACACGGACACCACCGGACCGAACGGGATGAACGCGAACGCGGTGAACGCCGGAATCGTCGAAATCACTGGCGCCGCAAAGTAAACGAACTTGTCGATGCCGCCGGGGGTGATGCTCTCCTTCAGCGCCAGCTTGATCCCGTCGGCCAGGCTCTGCAGCGCGCCCCACGGGCCCGCCCGGTTGGGGCCGGGCCGCAGCTGCATCCAGCCGAGGATCTTGCGTTCCAGCAGGATCGCGACCAGCACGTTCAGCATCAGGAAGACGAAGATGGCCAGCGCCTTGCCGAGCACCAACCACCAGGGGTCGTGCCCGAAGGCGGACAAGGGGACGGTCATGTTCCCGCTCCGATCGCGACGACGCTGCCGAGGGTTACGCCCAATTTCCGGTGCACCGCCGAACCCGGCGAGTTCAACGGAAGCCACACCACCCGGTCGGGCATGTCCGTGATGGCCAGCGGCAGCATGATCGAGCCGCGCGGCGTGCTGACCGTGACGTTGTCGCCGTCGGCGGCGCCGATCTCGGCGGCGGTTTCGGCCGACAGCCGGACGACGGGCTTGCGCGCGGTGCCCGCCAAATGCGGTTCACCGTCCTGCATTCGGCCCTCGTCGAGCAGCAACCGCCATCCGGCCAGCACGGCCTGTCCCTGCTCGGGGGTGGCCGGTTCCGGCGCAGCGACCTGCGGGTCGGCGGCGTGTCCGCCATCCCAGGTGCCGAGGGCGGCGAGTTCCTCGCGGGCGGACTCGACGGTGCCGGTGTTCAGGTAGATACCCATCTCGTCGGCCAGCGTGTCGAGCACCTTGTGGTCGGACTGGCCGGCCTCCCCGCTGGTGCCGCGCAGCGCGGGCGCGAACGCGCGGTAGCGGCCTTCCCAGTTGACGAAGGCGCCGGACTTCTGCGTCGTCGGCGCGACCGGGAACACCACGTCGGCGCGCTCGGTGACGGGGCTGTGCCGCAGCTCGAGGCTGACGACGAAGCCGGCGGCGTCCAGCGCGGCCAGCACCGCCTCCGGATCGGCGAAGTCGTTGGGTTCGATGCCGCCGACCAGCAGCGCCCCGAGGGACCCGTCCGCGGCGGCGGCCAGGATGCCGTCGGCGTCCCGCCCAGGCGTGGAAGGCAATTCGTCGACGTTCCACGCCGCGGCGACCTGTGCGCGGGCGGAGTCGTCGGCGACCGGGCGGCCACCCGGCAGCAGCGTCGGGAGCGCGCCGGCTTCCAGCGCGCCGCGCTCGCCGGCGCGGCGCGGCACCCACGCCAGCCGGGCGCCGGTGGCGTCGGCCAGGCGCGCCGCGGCGGACAACCCGCCGGGCACCGTGGCCAGGCGCTCGCCGACCATGATGACCGCGCCCGGTTTCGCGAGCAGTTCACCGGCCTCGCCGGTGGCCAGCCCGTCCAGCGCGGCGGCTTCGGCGCCGGGAACGGTCTTGACCAACCGGCCCGACATCTTCGTCAGCGCCCGGGTGGCGAACGGCGCGATCGCGTACACCGGCAACCGGTGCTTGCGGGCGGCCTTGCGCAACCGCAGGAACACGATGGGCGACTCGTCCTCCGGCTCGAAGCCGACCAGCACCACCACGGGCGCCGACTCCAGGTCGGAGTAGCTCACGGTCACCGGCCGGCCCGCGACGCGGGCGGCCAGGAAGTCGGCCTCCTCCGCGGAGTGCGGGCGGGCGCGGAAGTCGATGTCGTTGGTGTCCAACGTGATTCGGGCGAACTTGCCGTACGCGTAGGCGTCTTCCCAGGTCACCCGGCCCCCGACCAGCACGCCGGTGCGCCCGCGGGCAGCCTCGAGTCCCTGGGTCGCCGCCGCGATCGCGTGCGACCACGACACCGGCTGCAGCGTCCCGTCGGCGTCGCGGAGCAGGGGAGTGGTGATGACGTCCTGCTGGGTCGCGTAGTTGAACGCCCACCGGCCCTTGTCGCAGTTCCACTCCTCGTTGACCTCGGGGTCGTCGCCGGCCAGCCGGCGCAGCACCTTGCCGCGGCGGTGGTCGGTGCGCTGCGCGCAGCCCGAGGCGCAGTGCTCGCAGACGCTCGGGCTGGACACCAGGTCGAAGGGCCGGGCCCGGAAGCGGTACGCGGTCCCGGTGAGCGCGCCCACCGGGCAGATCTGCACCGCGTTGCCCGAAAAGTACGAGTCGAACGGCTCGTTGGCGTAGATGCCGACCTGCTGCAGGGCGCCGCGCTCCTGCATGTCGATGAAGGGGTCGCCGGCGATCTGCTCGGAGAACCGCGTGCAGCGGGCACACAGGATGCAGCGCTCGCGATCCAGCAGCACCTGCGAGGAGATGTTGATCGGCTTGGCGAACGTGCGCTTGACATCGGCGAAGCGGGAATCGGCCCGCCCGTTGGACATTGCCTGGTTCTGCAGCGGACATTCGCCGCCCTTGTCGCACATCGGGCAGTCCAGCGGGTGGTTGATCAGCAACAGCTCCATCACGCCGTGCTGGGCCTTGTCCGCCGCCTCGGAGGTGAGCTGGGTGCGCACCACCATGTCTTCGGTGCACACGATGGTGCACGACGCCATCGGCTTGCGTTGTCCCTCGACCTCGACCATGCACTGCCGGCACGCGCCGACCGGGTCGAGCAGCGGGTGGTCACAGAACCGCGGGATCTGGATGCCCATCAGCTCGGCTGCGCGGATCACCAGAGTTCCCTTGGGAACCGAGATCTGGTTGCCGTCGATGGTCAGGGTCACCATGTCAGGCGGCGTCGCCTCGCCGTCACCGGTCTGGGTCTTGGCCGCACTAGTCATACGACGTCACGCCTCTCCGTTCGCGTTCAGCACCGAGTCGCGCGGGTCGAACGGGCAGCCGCCCCCCTCGACGTGGGCGACGTATTCGTCGCGGAAGTACTTGATCGACGACATCACCGGGCTGGCGGCGCCATCGCCCAACGCGCAGAACGACTTTCCGAGGATCGCGTCGGAGATGTCGAGCAACTTGTCGAGATCCTCGTGAGTGCCCTTGCCGGTCTCGAGCCGGGTGTAGATCTGGTCCAGCCAGAACGTGCCCTCGCGACACGGGGTGCACTTCCCGCACGACTCGTGCTTGTAGAAGTACGTCCAGCGCTGCACGGCGCGCACCACGCAGGTGGTCTCGTCGAAGATCTCCAGCGCCTTGGTGCCCAGCATCGAGCCGGCGGCACCGACGCCCTCGTAATCCAGTGGCACGTCCAGATGTTCGTCGGTGAGCAGCGGCGTCGACGACCCGCCCGGGGTCCAGAACTTCAGGCGATGCCCGGCGCGGACCCCGCCGGCGTAGTCGAGCAATTCGCGCAGCGTGATACCGAGCGGGGCCTCGTATTGGCCCGGGCGGGTGACATGTCCGGACAGCGAATACAGCGTGAAGCCAGGCGATTTCTCGCTGCCCATCGATCGGAACCATTCGACGCCGTTGAGAATGATTGGCGGCACGCTGGCGATCGTCTCGACGTTGTTGATCACCGTGGGGCAACCGTAAAGCCCGGCCACGGCGGGGAACGGTGGCCGCAGCCGGGGCTGGCCGCGCCGGCCCTCCAGACCCTCCAGCAGCGCGGTTTCCTCGCCGCAGATGTAAGCGCCCGCACCGGCGTGCACCACCAGCTCCAGGTCGTAGCCGGATCCTTCGATGTCGCGGCCCAGATAGCCGGCGGCGTAAGCCTCGGCGACCGCGTTCTGCAGCCGGCGTATTACCGGCACCACTTCACCGCGCACGTAGATGAAGGCATGGCTGGCCCGGATCGCGTAGGAGGCGATGATGGCGCCCTCCACCAACAGGTGGGGCGTCGCCAGCATCAGCGGAATGTCTTTGCACGTACCGGGTTCGGATTCGTCAGCATTGACTACCAGGTAGTGCGGCTTGGCGGCCGGACCCGAGTCGCCCTGCGGGATGAACGACCACTTGGTTCCGGTCGAGAAGCCGGCGCCGCCGCGACCGCGCAGACCCGAGTCCTTCACGGCCCCAATCACCGCGTCGGGCTCCATCTTCAGGGCCTTCTTCAGCGCCTGGTAACCGTCGTGGCGCTGGTAGGTCTCCAGCGTGAACGACTTCGGGTCGTCCCAGTAGGCGCTGATGACCGGGGTCAGCGGGGTGGTCATGACTCGCCTCCGGGAGCCGGCGGGGCTTCCATGCCCTTCTCCTTCGCCACCTGCAGCCCGGCCAAAGTGGCTGCACCGGCGCCGCCCTGGCCTTCGTCGGGGCGCTCGTCGGGCAGGCCGGCCAGGATGCGCGAGGTTTCGCGGAACTTGCACAGCGCACCGCGGGTGGGAGCCTTGGGATTTCCGGACCGCAGCGAGTCGACGAGTTCGCGTGCCGACTCCGGGGTCTGGTTGTCGTAGAACTCCCAGTTGACCATCACCACCGGGGCGAAGTCGCACGCCGCGTTGCACTCGATGTGCTGCAACGTGACCGAGCCGTCGTCGGTGGTCTCATCATTGCCGATGCCGAGATGTTCTTTGAGCGCGTCGAATACCGCGTCGCCGCCCATGACCGCACACAGCGTGTTGGTGCAGACGCCGACCAGGTAATCGCCGGTGGGGCCGCGGCGGTACATCGTGTAGAAGCTGCCGACCGCCGACACCTCGGCACCGGTCAATCCGATTTGCTCGCCGCAGAATTCGAGTCCCGCCGGTGTCAGGTAGGAATCCTCGGCTTGGACCAGGTGCAGCAGCGGCAGCAGCGCCGAGCGCTTGTCGGGGTAGCGGCCGATGATCTCCTTGGCGTCGACCTCGAGACGGGCCCGCACCTCGGGCGAATACGACTGTGGCGCACCCTCGGTCACAAACGCGTTGGGTTCCTCGGGCGGCGGTCCGAGCCGGATGAACACCGGCTGACCCTGCGGCCCGGTCATCGGTCCACCCCGCCCATCACCGGGTCGATGCTGGCGACCGCGGCGATCAGGTCCGCGACCATGCCGCCCTCGCACATCGCGGCGACGGACTGCAGGTTGGTGAAGGAAGGGTCCCGGTAGTGCACGCGGTAGGGCCGGGTGCCGCCGTCGCTGACCATGTGCACGCCGAGCTCACCGCGGGGCGATTCCACCGCCGTGTAAACCTGGCCGGCCGGAACGCGAATGCCCTCGGTGACCAGCTTGAAGTGGTGGATCAGCGCCTCCATCGAGCTGCCCATGATCTTCGCGATGTGCTCGGGCGAGTTGCCCATGCCGTCCGGGCCGACCTTCAGGTCGGCGGGCCAGGCGATCTTGCGGTTCTCGACCATCGTCGGCCCCGGCCGCAACTTGTCCAGACACTGCTCCACGATCTTGATCGACTCCCACATCTCCTTGACGCGAATGATGTAGCGCCCGTACGCATCACAGCCGTCGTCGGTGATCACGTCGAACTCGTAGTTCTCGTAGCCGCAGTAGGGTTCGCTCTTGCGCAGGTCGTGCGGCAGCCCGGTGGAACGCAGGATCGGCCCGGTGATGCCCAGCGCCATGCAGCCGGTCAGGTCCAGGTAGCCCACGCCCTCGGTGCGCGCCTTCCAGATGGCGTTTTCGTTGAGCAGCTCGCCCATTTCGCGCAGCGGCTGCTTCAGTTCTTTGAGGGCGTCGGCGATCTCGGTTTCCGCGTTGGGCGGCAGGTCCTGCGCGACGCCGCCCGGCCGGATGTAGGCGCTGTTCATCCGCAGGCCCGTGATCGATTCGAACAGCTTCAGGACGATCTCGCGCCCGCGGAAGCCGACGAACATCGGGGTCATCGCGCCCAGTTCCATGCCGCCGGTCGCGAGCGCGACCAGGTGCGACGAGATGCGGTTGAGCTCCATCATCATCACCCGGATGACGTTCACCCGCTCCGGGATCTCGTCGGTGATGCCGAGCAGCTTCTCCACGCCCAGGCAGTAGGCGGTCTCGTTGAAAAACGGTGACAGGTAGTCCATTCGGGTCACGAAGGTGACGCCCTGGGTCCAGTAACGGTATTCGAGGTTCTTCTCGATCCCGGTGTGCAGGTAGCCGATTCCGCACCGGGCCTGCGTGACCGTCTCGCCCTCGATCTCGAGGATCAGCCGCAGCACGCCGTGCGTGGACGGGTGCTGGGGGCCCATGTTGACGACGATGCGCTCGCCGGGGTCCGCGTTGCGGGCGGCGTCGACGATCTGGTCCCAGTCCTGACCGCCGGCGACCAGGACCGTTTCAGCTTGAGTCATTAGTTGTAACCCCTGCGTTCGTCGGGCGGAGGTATCTGCGCGCCCTTGTACTCGACCGGGATGCCGCCCAGCGGATAGTCCTTGCGTTGCGGGTGACCGTGCCAGTCGTCGGGCATCTCGATCCTGGTGAGCGACGGGTGCCCGTCGAAGATGATCCCGAAGAAGTCGTAGGTCTCGCGCTCGTGCCAGTCGTTGGTCGGGTAGACGCCGTACAGCGACGGGATGTGCGGATCACTGTCCGGCGCAGCCACTTCCAGCCGCAGCCGACGGTTGTGGGTGATCGACTGCAGCGGGTAGACGGCGTGCAGCTCCCGTCCCGTTTCGTGCGGGTAGTGCACCCCGTTGACGCCCAGGCACATCTCGAAGCGCAGCTCGGGTTCGTCGCGAAGCCGCTGCGCGACCTGCGGCAGCAGATCGCGGCGCACGTGCAGGGTCAGCTCGTCGCGGTCGACGACGATCTTCTCGATCGCATCGTCGAATTCGATGTCGTTGCGGCCCAGCGCTTCCGCCAGCCGGTCGGCGATGTCGTCGAAGTAGCCACCGTAGGGCCGGGGGCTGCCGCCGGGCAGCGTGATCTCGCGCACCAGCCGTCCGTAGCCGGAGGTGTCGCCGCTGCCGCGCACCCCGAACATGCCGCGGCGAACGTCGATGACTTCTTCGTCGGCGGTGGGGACGGAGCCCCCCACTTCGCTGGCCGCCACCGTCGGGTCGTGGTCGGGAGAGCTCATCGCAGCAGTCCGCGCATCTCGATGGTGGGCGTGGCGGCCAGCGCCGCCTGCTCGGCCTCGGCGATGGCTTCTTCGCGGTTGACGCCCAGCGGCATTTCCTGAATCTTCTCGTGCAGCTTGAGGATTGCGTGCAGCAGCATCTCGGGGCGGGGCGGGCAGCCGGGCAGGTAGATGTCGACCGGCACGACGTGGTCGACACCCTGCACGATCGCGTAGTTGTTGAACATCCCGCCCGACGACGCGCACACGCCCATGGCAAGCACCCATTTCGGCTCGCCCATCTGGTCGTAGATCTGGCGCAGCACCGGGGCCATCTTCTGGCTGACCCGCCCGGCCACGATCATCAGGTCGGCCTGCCGGGGCGTCGCCGAGAACCGCTCCATGCCGAAGCGCGCGATGTCGAACCTCGGTCCGGCGGTTGCCATCATCTCGATCGCGCAGCACGCCAGCCCGAACGTCGCCGGCCACAGCGAGTTCTTGCGCACGTAGCCGGCCACCTTCTCGACGGTGGACAGCAGGATGCCACCGGGCAGCTGTTCTTCCAGGCCCACTTCTACCTCAATCCCATGTCAGGCCGCCGCGGCGCCACACGTAGGCGTAGGCCACGAACACCGTCAGCATGAACACCACCATCTCGACCAACGCGAAGGTTCCCAGCGCGTCGTAGCTAACGGCCCAGGGATACAAGAACACGATTTCGATGTCGAAGACGATAAACAGCATTGCGGTCAGGTAATACTTCACCGGGAATCGCTGCCCGGCCGTCGCGTGCGGGCCGCTCACCGGGGTTTCCGTGGGTTCGATGCCGCATTCGTAAGCCGCCAGTTTCGACTTGTTGTAGCGCTTCGGGCCGGCGATGCTCGCGATCGCGACCGAACCTACGGCAAACGCGGCGGCTATCCCGCCGAGCACCAGGATGGGTATGTAGACGTTCAACTCGCTCCATGATCCGTCGTAATGTGGCCGCCTTCTCGATTGAGCGGGCGGCCAGGCGGTGACCGGGCTGCTGTGACGAACCGGGTCTGTGGCCCGTCACAGTGACTTTCAACATAGCGTCGTTGGCGTCGGCGCACGTGCTCGGGGTGGTGCTATTTGCCCGGTTTTAACGTCCCCGCATCCGGGCGAGTCGCCGCGGGGGTGCTGAGCACCCGCCCACACGGTCTACGTTTCCGTGTCGGCGCAGGTGAGCGGGGTAATCGCTAGTGAGTGGGGGCGCGGAGCAACCCGAGCACCGTGCGGCCCAGCACGATCGGGTCCAGGGGATGCGGCACGGCCGCGTCGGCGCGCGACCAACTGGCCAGCCACTCGTCGTCGCGGCGGCCGGTGAGCACCAGGATCGGCGGGCAGGTCTCGAGTTCGTCCCGGAGCTGTTTCGCGATGCCCATGCCGCCGGTGGGGGTCGCCTCGCCGTCGAGGATGGCCAAGTCGATGCCGCCCTCGTCCATCGTGCGGATCACCATGGGGCCGGTCGCCACCTCGACGTAGGTCAACTCGGGTAGGTCCGGGTGCAGGTGCTTGCCCAATGCGCGCATCACCCGTTCGCGGGTTTCGACGTTGCTGCTGTAGACAAGGATCCGCAGGGCGCTGCTGGAGTCGGGCACGCTCAGATGGTACTGGTGGCGCGCAAACCCTACCGGGTCGACCGAACGAAGACCGCTTGCGCGGCCGCCGTCGCCGTCCGGCCGATCATGCCGAACCTGTTCCAGCCCAGGTCGAATCGGGCGAGATCGACCTTGGTTTCGCCGGAGATCCGAATCGAGCCGTCGTCCAGCTCGGTGATCGTGACGGGCAGGGGCAGCGGCGCGGTGACGCCCTTGATGGTGAAGCTGGCCCGAAGGTCGGCGGCGCTGCCTGTGGTCGGGTTTACCGCGGTGACGACGACGCTGATCTCACCGAAACGCTCGACGTCGAAGAAGTCGGCCGAGCGCAGGTGCTTGTCGCGACGGCCGATGCCGGTGGACAGCGACGCGGCGCGGATGTCGACGCGGCCGAAGATCGCGCCCTTGCCGGTGAGTTGCCCGTCGCCGCTGAACTCGCCGAAGCGGCCCTTGACATTGAGCAGGCCCCAGAAGTTTCTGACCTTGAAGGTGATGGCCGAGCGATCGGGAACCAGGTTCCACACGCCGGCCAGATCGGGATCGCTCAGCAGTATTTCCAGAGTCGTCATCGTCCTCCCCAGTGACTCGTGGCGAATCTAGCCGTTAGGCGAGCAACGGCGCGATCTCGGCGGGGTCGAAGTATTCGTCGATCCGATCGATGAACCCGTCGGCGCCCACCCTGATCACGATGCAGACCCGCATGGAGATCGATTGGCCGGCCTGGCCGGTGGCGTGCAGGACGTGTTGCTGGACGAAGCCCGCGACGGAGCCATCGTCGAAGAGGCGCCGGTCGAGGATCTCGTAGCGACGCTCGGTGGTGGCGGTGATGAACCAGTCGATGACCCGCATCGCGCGCGACTTATCGTCGTCGCGGCGTGCGCCCGTGCGCCAGACCGCGATGTCGTTGCTCCACAGCCGGTTGACCGCCGTCGCGTCGCCGTTCTCGATCGCCGTGAACAGGCGGTCGGCCAAGTCGACGATGGTCTGGGCGGTGGCAGCGCGCATCGTCACCCTCCTGTCTGATTGTCGGGTTCCTCGTATCCCGGATGGGCGATGGCCAGGCGACGCCGGACCAGCGTGCGCAGGCAGGCCGTGACGTCGTTGGCGCGGCCGTCCAGTTCGCCGGCCCGGATCGCGGCGGCGAGCTCTTCCTCGTCGGCGAACCCCAGGCCGGCCAGCGCCGTGCCCGCTTCCGCTTCGCTTTCGTCGAGCAGTTCACGCTCGACGATGCGCAACGCGTTGGCGGCCACCCTGGCGTGGAAGTTGACCTGCCCGCTGGTCGCCGCGCGGACATCGGTTTCGAGGAACTCGGCCACCGCGGCCACGAGTTCGGCCGCGAGCGGGCGCCCGTACGCGCCGATCACGCGCCCAGCTCCAGCAGGTCGAGCAGGTCCCACTCGGTCTCGCAGACGCGGCGGCCAATGGTCGCCAACTCGACCGAGCGGAACTCGCCGCTGAGGTGCCGCTCCGCCTGGTAGCGGCAGATGACACCCCAGCGCAGCGTGGCCAGCACCAGCCACCAGTGAAACGCCACCCGGTCGACGCTAGTTGCGCCGGCGTCCTCGTAGGCCCGGATGAAGGCTTCGGTGCTCCCGAGGCCGCCGGCCGCCAGGCCGGCCGGGGCGCCGAAGCGCCAGGCCCGGATGCAGAACCAGGCCAGGTCCTCGTACGCCTCGCCGAGGTGGACCAGCTCCCAGTCGAGGACGGCCGCCAGGTTGGAGCCGTCGACGATGAGGTTCCCCATCCGGTAGTCCCCGTGCACCAGGACGGGGGACGACGGCGCGGACGCTCGCGGGCGGTTGCGCTCGAGCCAGCGAAACGCCCACTCGAAGGTGGCGGTGGTGTCGCCCATGGCGTCGAGCCGCTCGCGCCAGTGCGCGAGTTGGTCCTCCGCCTCCAGCCCGGGAATCTTGGCGTCGGCGCGGTGGATGGCGGCCAGCGCTTGCGCGCACTGGTGCAGCAGCCGTGTGCGGCCCGCGTGCCCGTCGCCGGCGTCGAGCTGACGCTGGATGCGCCGGACGATGGTCTCGCCCTTGATCTCGTCGCAGATCAGGAACGGATTGCCCAGTGCGGCAACCGAATCCTCGGCCACCAGGACGTGGGGGACCGGAGCGCCGGCCGCGGCGGCCGCGGCCTGCGCGCGCGCCTCCAGCCCCATGCCGGCGTGCACGTCGTCGGGCGGGCCGGTGCGCAGGATCAGCGAACGGCGCTGCTCGCCCGTGACGGCGTCGAACGCCCACGTGGTGCGGCTGGCGCCGCCGGTCAGCGCCCGCAGGTTCTCGATCGCGGGGGTCGCACCCAGCGCCGGCGCCAGCACCCGTGCCAGCTTGCCGGCCAGCGCCTCGGTGTCGGTCACTTGTGGCCAAACTTGAACAGCCGCTGCGCCACCCGGCGGATCTGGATCTCCTCGGCGCCCTCGGTGATCCGGTAGCGGCGGTGATGGCGGTAGATGTGCTCGAACTGCTCGTGGCGGCTGTAGCCGAGGCCGCCATAGACCTGCATGGCCCGGTCGGCCGCGTCGCAGACCAGCCGGTTGGCGCGGTAGTTGGCCATCGACACCTTGTCGGAGACCTCCATGTGGTGGTTGCGGTCCAGGTGCCAGGCCGCGTACTGCACCAGCAGCCGCACCATCTGGGCCTCGGTCTGCAACTCGGCCAGCGGCCACTGCACGGCCTGGTTGACCGACAGCGGCTTGCCGAACACCGTGCGCCTGCCGGCGTATTCGGCGGCGCGGTCGATGCAGTATTGGGCGGCGCCCAGGCTGCTCGCCGCCTGCCGGATCCGGTTCTCGTGCAGGAAGGTCTGCGCGACCTCCAGTCCGCGGTCCACTTCGCCGAGCACCCCGTCGGCGGGTACCCGGACGTCGGTCAACTCGACCTCGCCGTGGTCGGTGGGCATGTTGAACGTCCACCAGTAGTAGGGGACGCGGAATCCGGGCGCATCGGTGGGGACGAGGAACGCGGTGATGCCTAGCGCGGCCCCCGGTTCGCCGGAGGTGCGCGCGAAGACCAGGTCGTGCGTGGCCCGGTGCACCCCGGTGTTGAATCGCTTGGAGCCGTTGAGCACCCAGCCGTCTCCGTCGCGTTCGGCGCGGGTTTCCAGCCATGTCGCGTCGGAGCCGTGCCGCGGCTCGGTCAGCCCGAACGCCATCGACCGTTCCCCGGTGATCAACGCCTCCGACCAGTCGCGGCGCTGCTCGTCGGTGCCGAAGCGCTCCATCATGATCACCTGCGGGAAGTTCCCGACGATCGACGACTCGTTTTGCAAATCGTTGTGCAGGCCAAGTCCCTTGTGCGCCAAGTGTTCCCGAATGACGGCCATGTCGAGGTTGGTGCCATCGCGGCCACCCAGCGACGTCGGCAGGCCGTAGCGCAGCCAGCCCGCCTTATCGGCCCGCCTGCGCATCTCGGCGAGCAGGTCCTCCCACTCGCGCGTCGGGATGCCGTCGTTGTCCCAATCGGTGCGGGCATGCTCGCGGCGATGGTCGAAGTACTGGATGTGGTCGCGTTCCAGCGGCTTGATCTCCGAGTCGATGAACGCGTCCATCTCGGCGAGCAATCCCGGAAGATGTTCTGGCAGAGTGAAATCCATGTGAACTCCTTACGCGCCGTAGAGGGTTTTCTTCCAGACCGTGGATAGGGTGGCGATGGCGTCCTGGTCGCTGATCTGAAGGCCCAGGCCGGACGGGCCGGCGAAGACGGTGGTGAAGTTCTCGAACAGCAGCGCGATCGCGGCCGCCGTGTGCTGGGGGTTGAGCTCGGTTCCGTAGCCCTGCTCCTGCGCGCGGCGCACCGACGCGGCCACGATGTCCATGCCGAAGCGCCGGAATTCGTTCTGTACGCTCGCGAAGCGCCGCTGGGTGGCGGCCAGCTGCGCCACGGCGATCATGATGCCGATGTTCTGCTTGAACATGTTCCAGTACCCGGTGACCACCGACGTGAAGAACGCGTCGTCATCCGGGGAGGTGGGTAGCTCGAGGCGCAGCCCGGGCGGCGCCACCACCTCGTGCAGAAACGACTCCGCCAGCGCGGCCAGCAGGTCTTCCTTGTCGGCGAAATACCGGTAGAACACCGCCGGCGACTTGCCCGCGGCCGACGTGATGTCGGCCAGCGTGGTGCCGTGAAAGCCGCGTTCGGCGAACAGTTTCCGCGCGGCCTGCTCGATGGCCTGCCTGGTCTGGCGGCCCTTTGCGGTAAGCGCTTCGGTCGGCATCAGTTCCGGATTCGGTCGCCGGCGCGCAGCAGGGCGCTCGGCAAATCATGGCCGACAAGGGATTTGGCGACCCCGGCCGCGGCGATCGCGGCCCGCAGGTCGACGTCGACGCCGACGCCGCTGTCGGTCAGCAGGTAGACGAGGTCCTCGGTGGCGATGTTGCCGGTGGCCCCCGGCGCGAAGGGGCAGCCGCCCAGCCCGCCGACCGACGCGTCCAATCGGGTGACCCCGGATTCGACGGCCGCGTAGGCGCTGGCCAGCCCGGTGCCGCGGGTGTTGTGGAAATGCCCGCCCAGCGGCGTGTCGCCGATCACCGGGCGCAGCTGGGCGACGAGCGAACTCACTCGGCGCGGCGAGGTGGTGCCGATGGTGTCGGCGATCGAGAACCGGTCGACGCGTTGATCTTTCGCGGCCGCGGCGATCTCGAGCACCCGCTCGGGCGGGGTCGGCCCGTCGAACGGGCAGTCCCACGCGGTGGCGACGATGACCTCGACGGTGACGCCGGCGTCGTGCGCGATGGCGACGATCTCCTCGATCTGCCTGGTGGCCTCGGCGCTGTCGCGCCCCACGTTGGCCTCGCTGAATGCGTCGCTGGCGGCCACCACGTATTCGACGGAGCGCAGCCCCGCGGCGACGGCGCGCCGGGCGCCGTTGGGGCTGGCCACCAGGGCGGAGAACTCGATGTCCGGGTAGTCGTGCAGGTGCGCGGCGAGTTCGGCGGCGTCGGCCATCGAGGGCACCTTCGACGGCGACACGAACGCGGTGGCCTCGACCTCCCGCACCCCGGTTGCCGCCACCGCCGCCAGCAGTTCCAGCTTGGCGGCCAACGGGATCGGCTTTTCGATCTGGAGGCCGTCGCGCAGGGCCACCTCGCGAATATTCACGTGGGTCATAACACCCCCTCAGCCCTCAGCTCGTCGAGCTCCTCGGCCGTCCTGCCGAGCAGCCCGATGTACACGTCGTCGTTGTGTTGTCCGGGGCGCGCGGGGCCGGCGGTGCGGACTCCGCCGGGGGACTCCGAGAGCACCGGGACGACGCCCGGCCCCAGCACGTTGCGGCCGACCCGTTCGTCGTAGTGCTCGACCAGCATGCCGCGCGCCCGCAGCTGCGGGTCGTCGACCACCTCGGCGACGGTGTTGATCGGGCCCGCGATCACGCCGACGGCGGAAAGGGTTTCGATGATGTCGCCGGGTCGCCGGTCGGCGGCCCACGCGCCGATGATCTCGTCGAGCTCGTCCTGGTTGCGGCCGCGGGCGCCGTGGGTGGCGAAGCGGTCGTCGGTGGCCAGTTCCGGGCGCCCCATCACCTTGCACAGCCGCGCGAACACGGTGTCCTGGTTGGCGGCGATCACAACCCAGGAGCCGTCGGCGCTGCGGTAGATGTTCGACGGCGCGATGCCCTCCAGCCGGGTGCCCGAGGGGCCGCGCACCACGCCACCTACGTCATAGTCGGGGATCGTGGATTCCTGCACGGCCAAGCAGGATTCGGTCAGCGCGACGTCGACCACCTGTCCGCGCCCGGTAACGGAGCGGCGATACAGCGCGGCCAGCGCGCCCTGGGCGCCGAACATGCCGGCCAGGCTGTCGCCGAGGGACAGCGCCAGGCGGGGCGGCGGGCCGCCCGGAAAGCCGTTGAGGTGCCGCAGCCCGCTGGCGGCCTCGGCCACCGACGCGTAGCCGGCCTTGTGCGCCTCGGGCCCGGTCTGGCCGTAGCCGGAGACCCGGACCAGGATGATGCCCGGGTTGCGCTCGGACAGCACGTCGTAGCCCAGCTCCCATTTCTCCAGCGTGCCCGGGCGGAAGTTCTCGACGATGACGTCGGACTCGCCGACGAGGTCGAGGAAAAGCCGGCGGCCGTGCGGCTTTCGCAGGTCGAGCGTGATCGCCCGCTTGTTGCGCGCATGCACCGTCCAGAAGACGTGGTGCCCGTCCAGTTCGGCCTGGCCCCAGGTGCGCAGCGGGTCCGGGGCGCCGGGGGGTTCCACCTTGATGACGTCGGCGCCCATGTCGCCGAGCAGCCGGCCGGCGAACGGCCCGGCGATCAGGGTGCCGAGCTCGAGCACCCGGATGCCGTCCAGGGGGCCGGTGACGCTCATTCTTTGCTCGCGAAATCGTGCCGGACCAGCCAGTCGGTGACGACGTCGACGGCGTGGCGCAGCTTGTCCCGCTGGTCGGGACCCGCGTAATAGTGCGTGGCGCCGGGAATTTCGTGCATCTCCTTGTCGGGGTGCCCGATCGCCTCGTAGAGCCGTCGGGTGTGGCTGGGCGTGCAGGCGTCATCGGCCAGGTTACCGATCACCAGCGCCGGGACCGCGAGATCGCGCCCGCAGGCCATCCCGTCGCCGCGGGCGTCGTCGTAACTCCATTGCGACAGCCAGCCGCGCAGTGTCGAGAACCGGGCCAGCCCGACCGGGCTCATGTTCACCACCCGGGGATCGCCCAGGTAGCACGTCCCGGGGGTGCGTTCGTTGGGATCGACGCTCGGGTCGAGCCAGCGCGGGTCGGCCATGGTGCCGTGCACCACGAAGCAGAACTCCTCGTCCGGCCGCCCGGCCGCCTTCAGCGCGGCCAGCTTTTCCTTGACCCACGCGGTGATTCGCCGGTTGCGCTCGATCTGCGCTTGGCGGTACCGCGCCAGAAATTCCGGGGTGTAGGGCGGTTGGTTGGGGTTGTCCGGGCTGTAGAGGTCGAGCTCGGGATCGCGCTTGGTGGGGTCGGATTCGTCGAGGATCGACGCGTCCAGCCATTCGGTGAGCGTGCCGTGCCGGCTGATGTGCGCCGCGAGCAGCATGACGCCGTCGGCCGCGGGCAGGTCGAGCCGCGTCAGGTCGGGGCCGTCCCCGGACGGACTCGACGTGATGGTCGCGTGCTGGGCCTGCTGCTGGTAGAACAGCGACAGCGAGCCGCCGCCGCTCCATCCCGCCAGCACCACCCTGGCGTAGCCCAGCCGGTTCTTGGCGTCCTTGATGCACTCGCCGAGGTCCTCGACCACCTTCTCCATCAGCAGCGCCGAATCCGTGCCCCGGAACCGGCTGTTGCAGTAGATGACGTGGTGGCCGGCGCGGGCCAGCGCATTGATCATCGGCAGGTAGGCGCCGCCGCCGATGGGATGCATGAACACCAGCACGGTGTCGGACGGCTTGTCCCGGGGCTTGAGCAGATAGCTCTCCAGCACGGTGATCTCCGCCAGCCCGCCGTACACGTCGCGGACCCCGGAATTATTCTGAAACGCAACAAGATACGGGATGCGGTCGTATTCGTGTTTCATCAGTGCTGCCCGAGGTCGTGCGCCAGCACCTCTGCGGAGGGTGTCAGCCGCCGCCGGGTGTCGACCGCGATGACCTGCCAGTCCACCCGCGAATGCTCCTCGAACTTGCGGCGCGCCCGTTCCCGCGCCTTCTCGGGCGCGCCGTGGTGAACCCCTTGCGGCGCATGGGTGATCAGGCCCGGCGGCATCGGGATGCCGTAGAGCGACCCGCCGTGGAAAAAGGCGATCTCGTCGTAGTCGACGTTGCGGTGATACCAGGGCGTGCGCTCGGTGCCGGGCACGCCTTCGGCCGGCTTGGGCAGGAAGTTCATCACGTAGACGCCAGTGGCCTGCATGAACAGATGGACTGTCGGCGGCAGGTGAATGCTGTCCGACGTGACCACGTTGTAGTCGGCGATGTTGAAGGTGAAAGCGAAGTTGTCGCCGCGCCAGCCCTCGACGTCCAGCGGATTATGTTGGTAGTAAAGGGTTGTCGGGCCGCCTTGCAAAATATCCCGGTGCACGAGTCGCACCTCGTACTCCTCGCGGTCGTCGTCGGCGATCAGCTCCGGCTCCGGAATGGTGGCCTGCGACGGGTCGAACGGGAAGTGGCGGCCCAGCGCGCCGGGCGGCGGCACCCGGAACTCGTCGCTGGCCTCGATCATCAACAGCGTGGTCTCGCTGTCGGGCGCCTGACGCCAGGTGCACGCCTTCGGGAGGTAGACCCAGTCGCCCTCCCGGTAGCGCAGCGGCCCGAACTCGGTCTCCAGCAGGCCCGCGCCGCGATGCACGAAGCACAGCAGATCCCCGTCGACGTGCCGGGTGTAGAAGGGCATCGCCTCGTGGCGGCGGCTCAAGAGGATTCGGCAGTCGTCGTTGCTGAACATGAGCAGCGGCCCGCCGCCGGCGTCGGTCGCGTCGCTGGGCTTCAGCTCGCCGGCGAGCACGTCGACCGGGCGCAGCGGGCCGACCGCCCGATAGGCGGTGGGGTCGTGGCGCCGGTACATGTTGGCGGTCCGGCCGGTGAACCCGCCCCGGCCCAGCTCGTCGTCCTTGAGCCCGTCGAGATCGGCGTGAAGCCGACGCGGCGTCTTGCCTTTTCGCAAGTGAACGAAGGATTCCATGGCTGACTCCCGGGCTCTGGCGATCGGCAGAAAACTGAAAGTGACATTACTTTTTGTTTTCGCCGCGCACAAGGGGGTCCTCAATCGCGGACGCGCACCACGACTTTCCCCTTGGCGGTGCGGTTCTCGAGCGAGGCGACCGCCGCGCCCGCCTGCTCCAGCGGGTAGACCTCGGGCGTCGGGGCCGCCAGCCGGCCGGAGCTGAGCAGGGCCTCCAGGCCCGCCCACTGCTCGGCCAGCGCGTCCGGGTGTGTCGCCGTCCAGGCTCCCCAGCCAACGCCGACGACGTCAATGTTGTTGAGCAGCAACCGGTTCACCTTGACGGTGGGAATCTCCCCGCCGGTGAACCCGATGACCAGCAGCCGCCCGCCGGGGGCGAGCGAGCGCAGCGAATCGGTGAACCGGTCGCCGCCGACCGGGTCCACCACCACGTCGACGCCGCGGCCGCCGGTGAGCTCCTTGACCGTGTCCTTGAACCCCTCGGCGAGCACCACGTCGGTGGCCCCGGCCGCGGTCGCGACCTCGGCCTTGTCTTCGGTGCTGACGACCGCGATGGTGCGAGACGCCCCGAGCAGCGACGCCAGCCGCAGCGTCGAGGTCCCGATCCCGCCGGCCGCGCCGTGCACCAGCACGGTCTCGCCGGCGGACAGGCGGCCACGCACGGTCAGCGCGAAGTACACCGTCAGGTCGTTGAAGAGCAGGCCGGCGCCCGCCTCGAAGCTCACGTTGTCAGGCAGCTTGAACACCCGGTCCGGCTGCACGACGGCCACCTCGGCCATGCCGCCGGACAGCATCGTCAACGCGACGACCCGGTCGCCGGCTTTCACATGGGCCCCGTTCGGCGCCGACCGCACCACGCCGGCGATCTCGGCGCCGAGCACGAACGGCGGCTCGGGCCGGTACTGATACAGACCACGGGTCAGCAGCGCGTCGGGGAAGGCCGCGCCGGCGGCGTGCACCTCGACCACCACACCGTCGCCGGAGGGTTCGTCGACCTCCGCCACCTCGATCGCATCCGGACCATCTAGCCGAGTCACCCGTGCCGCCCGCATGGTCGGTCAGCCTAACGCCGACTCAGAACCCGCCGGCGACCCGCACCACCGCCCGGCCGGTGAAGGCGCCCGCGCGCAGCTGGTCGAGCACGCCAACCACGTCTTTGACGTCGACGTCGCTGGTGAGCGAATCGAGGTGACGCGGCCGCAAGGAGTCGCCCAGCAGCGCCCACAGCTTGCGGCGCGGGCCGATCGGCAGCAGCACCGAGTCCATGCCGAGCAGCGCGATGCCGCGCAGGATGAACGGCATCACCGTGGTGTGCAGCGCCGGACCTCCGGTCAGCCCGCTACAGGCCACCGCCCCGCCGTAGTCCACGGCGCTGAGCACGTCGGCCAGTGTGGCGCCTCCGACGCAATCCACCCCGGCCGCCCAGCGCGCCTTGGCCAACGGCCGCGGCTTGGCCTCGGGGTCTTCCGGCAGCCGCCCGATAACCTCCGCGGCGCCAAGCCCTTTCAGTAGGTCGGTCGCCTTCTCCTTGCCGGTCGAGGCCACCACCCGGTAGCCGGCGGCCGCCAACAGGTCCACGCTGACCGAGCCGACGCCGCCTGAGGCGCCGGTGACGACCACCGACCCCGCGCCGGGTTCGACACCCCAGTCGATCAGGGCCTGCACGCTCATGGCGGCGGTGAAGCCGGCGGTCCCGATCGCGGCGCCCTCGTACGGGCTCAAGTTGCCTAGGGCCACCACCTGGTCGGCCGGCAGCCGGGCGTACTCGGCGTAGCCGCCGTGGTGGCCGGTGCCGATCGCATAACCGTGAGCCAGCACCTTGTCGCCGACGGCGAAGTCGGGGGACTGCGACTCGACGACCTCGCCGGTCAGGTCAATGCCCGGGACGACCGGGTAGTTGCGCACCACGCCGCCACCGGGCGTCACTGCCAGCGCGTCCTTGAAATTGACGCTCGAATACTCCACGCGGATCGTCACCTCGCCGGGCGGCAGGTCGGACGCGCTCAGCGTCTCGACCGACGTGGTTATCTTCTCACCGTCTTGGCGCGCCACCAGCGCTTGAAACGTTTCCATACCGACGACGCTAACCGCACCGGATGGAATCCTTTCCACTCGGTGGCTTTTCCGTTGCCCGCGCGGGGCTGAACGCCGTCGCTACTTGAGCTCCGCCGACGACAGGCCCAACAGGCGGCGGGCGACCACCAGCTGCTGGATCTGCTGGGTGCCCTCGAAGATGTCCAGGATCTTGGAGTCGCGCGCCCACTTTTCCAGCATGGACTGCTCGGAAAACCCTGCGGTGCCGGCCAATTCGACGGACTTCAGGGTGACGTCGCTGGCCATCCGGCCGGCCTTGGCCTTGCTCATCGACGCCTCTTTGGAGTTGGGGATCTTGTTGTCGGCCTGCCACGCCGCCCGCAGCGACAACAGGTAGCTGGCCTCCCAGTCGGCCTCCATCCGCAGGAACTCGGCCGCGGCGGCGCTCTGGGCGTGGGACGGCCGGTCGTAGCAGATCTCGACCCCGGCCTCGGTGAGGATCTTGCGGATTTCCTCCAGCGCGGCGCGGCCGACCCCGATGGCCATGGCGGCGACGATTGGGCGGGTGTTGTCGAAGGTCTCCATCACCCCCGAAAAGCCCTTGCCGACTTCGATTTCGGGATTGCCCAGCAGGTTGTCCTTGGGAATCCGGACGTTGTCGAACCGGATCGCCGCGGTGTCCGAGCCTTTGATGCCGAGCTTGTGCTCGAGGCGTTCGACGGTGACGCCGGGATGTTCGCGCGGCACGATGAAGGACTTGATCGCGGCGCGGCCCTGTGATTTGTCCAGCGTGGCCCACACCACGATGTGGGTGGCGCGCGAGCCCGCCGTGACGAAGATCTTCTCGCCGTTGATGACGTACTCGTCGCCGTCGAGCTTGGCGGTGGTGGACACCGCCGCCGAGTCGGACCCGAAGCCGGGTTCGGTGATGGCCATCGCCGCCCATACCTTGCCCAGTCGTTCCAGTTGTTCGTCGGTGGCGACCGCGGAGATGGCGGCGTTACCCAGCCCCTGGTAGGGGACCGACAGCATCATCGCGACGTCGCCCCAGCAGGCTTCCATGGTCTGCAGCAGCGCGGCCATGTTGGCGCCGTTGTGGTTTCGGTCCCGGTCCTCGTCCTCGTCGCGAAGCGCGTCGGCCCCGGCGAATGCCACCGATTCGGACGCCCCCTCGAAAAGACTGATCAGGGTGTCGAGCTCGACCGGGTAGGCGTGCTCCTTGAGGTCGTACTTGCGCGCGATCGGCCGCATCATCTCGGCGGCGCCCTGATGGGTCTTGACGATCACCGACTGCAGCTTGCGGGGCAGTTCCAGATTGATTGCCATGATTGGTCTTTCGGCTCGGGTTAGATGACGACCTAGATAACGACGACGCCCTCGGCGACGCCGATGGCCCGCAGGTCGCGGTACCAGCGCTCGACCGGGTGCTCCTTGGTGAAGCCGTGGCCGCCGAGCAGCTGCACGCCGTCCAGGCCGATCTGCATGCCCTTGTCGGCGCCGAGCCGCTTGGCGAGCGCCGCCTCGCGGGTGAACGGCAGGCCCTGCTCGGCGCGGGCCGCGCCGCGCCACGTGATCAGCCGCAGCCCGTCCAGCTCGATGGCGATGTTGGCGCACATGAAGGCGACGGCCTGGCGATGCGCGATCGGTTCGCCAAAGGCCTGGCGGTCCTTGACGTATGGGACGACGTAGTCGAGCACCGCGTGCGAGGTGCCGACGGCGAGCGCCGCCCAACCGAGCCGGGACAGCGCGATCGCCTCGGAGTAGGCCGCGTCATGTTCGCCAGGGGCCGCGTCTGGTTCGCCCAGCCGGGCGCTCAGCGGCACCGACACCCCGGACAACTCGACCTGGCCTAGGGCGGCGGCGCGGATTCCCATGCTCGGATCCGCTTTGACGGTAAGGCCTTTGGCGGACGACTCGACGATGAACAGTGCCGGCTTCCCGTTCAGCTGGGCGCCGACGACGAACAGCTCGGCCTCGGCCGCGGCCGGAACCAGCGACTTCACGCCGTCGAGCCGGTAGCCGCTCGGGGTGCGCACCGCCGTGGTCTTCAACCGGGTGGGGTCGAACAGGGGTTGCGGTTCGGCGATCGCCACGCAGGCCTGCGGGACGTTCTCGCCGGCGAACTCGTGAAGGTAGGTGGCCTGCTGGTCGGCGCTGCCCCAATGCGTCAGCGCCGCGGCCACGCCGCCCGGCGCCAGGATCGGCAGCGCCAGGCCCATGTCGCCGTAGGCGAGCGCCTCGGCCGCTAGCACGTTGGTCACGCTGGAGCGGTGGGCGGCGATGCCGTCGAAATCCTCGGGGATGTTGATCGCGGTGATGCCCAGTTCGGCGGCCTTCGCGATCAGATCGGGAGGGTAGGTCGCGGCCTCGTCGGCGTCGTGCGCCGCGGGACGCAGGACCTCCGCGGCGAACTCGTCGAGGGTCTCGACGATCATCTTCTGCTCGTCGTCGGGGGTGAGGTCGAAGTAGTCCTTGCCGCTGGACTTCAGGCGGGTCGGTCCGCCGCGCAGGTTTTGAACCCGCGTGAACTGGCGGGACGTGGCGGCGGCGGTGGAGAAGATGGTCTTCGTGCCGTAGCGCAGGCCCCGGTTGAGCGGGTCACGCAGATGGTATTTGTCCAGAAACTCCTGGCCGACCAGCGGGGTGAGCAGCGCCAGGGTGATGTCGATGCCGGTCCGCTTGTGCGGCTGCAGCCCGACGCCGGTCTTGCGGCCGCGCCGTTTGACGCGTGAGCGGGTGTTTTCTGAAGTCTGTTTTGAACCGGAACGGGTGTCGGTCATTTCAGCCTCTGTCGATGGGCGTCGCGGACGGAACCTATCTTACTCCGGAGTAAGATAGATGGGAACGCGTGTTAACTAATTCACAAGACTAGGCCCGCAGGCGCGAAAGCACCTGCTCATGCAGCAGACCGTTGGTCGCCACGGCGCTGCCGGCGTGCGGGCCCGCGGTCCCGTCCAGGCCGGTGAACGTTCCGCCCGCCTCGCGCACCAGGACGTCGAGCGCCGCCAGATCCCACACCGACACCTCCGGTTCGGCGGCGATGTCGACCGCGCCCTCGGCGACCAGGCAATACGACAGGAAGTCGCCGTAGGCTCGCACCCGCCACACCGCATCCGTCAGGCCGACGAAGCGATCGCGCAGTCCGCGTTGCGCCCATCCCGACAGGCTGGAGAACGACAGGCTCGCCGAATCCAGTTGTCCCACTGAGGAAACGGATAGTGATCGCGGGGGGCCGCCGTCGACGGAGGCGAACGCACCGCGGCCCCGCGCCGCCCACCAGCGGCGGTGCAGCGCCGGCGAGCTAACGACGCCGACCGACGAAACGCCGTCCTCGAGCAACGCGATCAAAGTGGCCCACACCGGCACCCCGCGCACAAAGTTCTTGGTGCCGTCGATCGGATCGATGATCCATTGCCGCCCGCTGAAGGTGGCGGTCCCGCCGAACTCCTCGCCGACGACGCCGTCCTCGGGCCGTTCGCGCCCCAGCGCGCCGCGCAGTTCGGTTTCGACCGCGCGATCGGCGTCGGTGACCGGCGTCAGATCGGGTTTGGTCTCGATGCGCAGGTCAATCGCGCCGAACCGCGCGGAGGTCAGCGTGTCGGCGCGGTCGGCCAGGGCCAGCGCCAGCGCCAGATCGTCGCGACTCATGGAGCAAGTCCTACCATGGCCGGGTGTGGGAATACGGTGTCCTGATTCTGCTCGTGGCGGTCCTGGGGGTGGCGCTTGCCCAGCGGTTCGCCCCGCGCGGCCCCCGCGGTGAGCTCGCGAGCGGCACCCTGCTGGTGACCGGCGTCAGCCCGCGGCCGGACGCCGCCGGCGAGCAATACGTCACCGTCGCCGGCGTCATCAACGGACCCACGGTCAACGAGCACGAGGTGTACCAGCGCATGGCGGTCGACGTCGACCATTGGCCGACCGTGGGTCAGCTGCTCCCGGTGGTGTATTCGCCGAAGAACCCGGACAATTGGCGGTTCGCCCCGGCCCAGCCGCCGGCCGCCTAGCCCCCCGCGGGCGGGCGCGTCATCACGGTGAGCCGGGTCCCGTAGCGCGGCAGGACGCCCGAGGCCCGGGCCAGCGTCCCCGCCGGCATCCCGGGAACACCCGGATAGCCGGAACCGGCCAACTCGTCGGTGCCCGCAAGAGTGGTCAGGCCGGCCGGCTGCAGCGCCGAGATGCTGCTGGTCGACGGCGCGGACCAGCTGGCCGGCACCGACATCGGGCCGATCGCGTTCGCGCGGGCCAGGCTCGCCGTGACCGCGTTGGGCAGACCGCCAAGTCCCGATCCGGGCATCCCGCCGCCGAGCCCTATTGGCCCGAGCGCGGGCGCGGGCCCGCCGAGGCCGGCCAGGTACGCCATATTTGCTTGGATGCCGAATAGATTGGCCGTGTTGCCGCTGAGCGATGCCGGGATCCCGGCCATGGTTCCGGTCCCCGAGATCGCCGTGTTGGCGAGCTGGATGGAGTCGAGCAGGTTCAGGCTGTCCAGCCCGTTGGCGGTGATGGGAATGGGGCTGAGCTTGAGCAAGGCGTTCAGGTTGTCGTAAATCTGATCGCTCCACGCCTGCAGCGTCGAGTACAAATCGGAAAACGGGTTGCCCGCAGCCTGATTGGCCGCGGCGGTCTGCTCGTTCACGCCGTCGGGGTTGGTGGTCTGCTGCGGGGACGCAAAGGACGTCAACCGGGAAGCGGCCGCCGAGCTGACGGCGTAGCCGTTCATCGCGGTGGCGTCCTGGGCCCACATCTCGGCGTACTGGGCCTCGGTGGCGGCGATCGCCGCGGTGTTCTGGCCGAAGAAGTTCGTCGCGATCAGTGCCTGCAACTGCGCCCGGTTGATCGCTATCACCGGCGGCGGCACCGTCATGGCGAAGGCCTGATCGAAAGCCGCCGCCGCGGCCCTGGCTTGCATGGCCGTCTGTTTCGTCTGCTGGGCGGTCGTGCTCAGCCATTCCACGTACGGGGTCGCCGCGGCGGTCATCGCCGCCGACGCCGGGCCATGCCAGTGCAGGGTGGTCAGGGCCGAGAGCACAGAGCCGTAGGTCTCGGCCGTGGTGCCCAATTCGGCCGACAACGAGTCCCAGCTTCCCGCCGCGGCCATCAGTGAACCGGAACCGGGGCCGCTGTAGATCCTGGCGGAATTGATTTCGGGCGGAAAAAAGGCGTAATCCATCGTCAGATCTCCCTTAAGGGTGTGCCTGGTGAACCGTGCCGAGCCCGAATCGGCACCTTTTCCTCCGCCGTCCCATTGGCGGTGGTCATAAGAATGTAGGCGCGAATCCGCGTTTGTACTGGAGTTTTAGGACGAAAAGGCAAGTGGGTCATGGCGATAACGGCCGTCCCGATTTCCAATGCCTGAAAACGGCCAAATTCGCCTATGCTCCCGGGCGTCCGCCACGTGAGCGGCATCGCGATGAAGGTGACCGTGCACGCCGTCGTCGGTAGGGACCAATGGCCCCGATTTGTGAACCGAATGCCCCTGGGTGGCGCCGGTCCCCGCTCAATAGCTTCGAGGGGGACGAATAGGAGACCGCATGCTTCAGCCAGCCCCGACGGTCGTCGTCGGTGTCGACGGCTCCAAAGCCGCCACCGATGCGGCGCGCTGGGCGGTCGACGAGGCGGTCAGCCGCGACATCCCGTTGCGACTGGTGTATGTGGTCGCCCGGCCGGATCCTCAGCCGCGCTGGGCTCACGACCGCCGACTGACCGCCGCCCGCGCCGTGTTGCACGACGCCCGCCGGGTGGTCGAGGCGACCGGGGAACAGGTGAAGATCGAAACCGAAATCCTTTGGGGCAGCCCACTTGCCAAGCTGATGGAAGAGTCGAGGTCGGCGGCGATGATCTGTGTCGGCTCCATCGGGCTCAACCACGCCGCGCATGGGGTCGGATCCACTTCGGCGAGCCTGGCCGCGTCGGCGCTCTGTCCGGTGGCCGTGGTCCGGCGCCCGGCGGGCGGACCGGTGACCGCCAAGGTCAGTCGTGTCATCGTGCAGGCGGACAGCGCGGTAGCGCTGGGGCACGCCTTCGAGGAGGCGACACTGCGACAGGCGCCGCTGCTGGCGATCGTGGTGGCCACCGGGGACGGCGATGCCGACACGAAACGTTCGGCGGGAGCCCAACTGAGGCGACGCCTCGCGCGCTGGACCCGCCTGTATCCCGCCGTGCGCGTCGAGTCCGCGGTCGTTCGCGGGACCCTCGAGGAATACCTGGCCGCCGACACCGAGCGGGACCAGCTGCTGGTCACCGACGCGCGCGCCTGTCACGACCTGTGCGGCGCGCACAACCCGGGTACCTCCGTCCTCGCCACGCGTTCGAGCAACCTGTAGGCCGCGCGGGTGGGCAGTTTGTTGGGCTCCGGCGGGGCAACGTTGAGGGTGTTTCTGGTCGACGATCACGAGCCGGTGCGGCGCGGCCTTGTCGATTTGCTTTGTGCGGACCCCGAACTCGACTGCGTCGGTGAGGCCGGATCCGTCGCCGAAGCGATGAGCACGATTCCCGCGATCGGCCCGGACGTCGCGGTGCTCGACGACTGGTTGCCGGACGGCAACGGCGTCGAACTGTGCCGCGAACTGTTGTCGTGCATGCTGGATCTGCGCTGCTTGATCCTGACGTCGCACACCTCCGACGAGGCGATGCTGAACGCGATCCTGGCCGGCGCCAGCGGCTACGTCGTCAAAGACGTCAAGGGCATGGAATTGGCTTCCGCCATCAAGGAAGTGGGAGCCGGACGCTCGCTGCTCGACACCCACGCCGCGGCGGCACTGATGGCGAGACTGTGGTGGACCATCGAGAACAGTGACGGGCTGTGGGCCTTCAACGACCGGGAACGAACGTTGTTGGGATTGCTCGGCGACGGCCTGACCAACCGGCAAATCGCCGACCGGACGTTGCTGGCCGAGGACGCCGTCAAGAACCACGTGTCGCGCCTGCTGGTCAAATTGGGTCTGGCGCGCCAGCCCAATCGCACTCACCGCCAATGGTTTTGAGGCGCCCCGTCAGCCGTGGCTGATTCGTAGCATCTCGGCCACGCTCGGCAGCTTGACGCGCGGGCGCCCGTGCGGCTCGCCGGCCGCTCGCTCGTGGCGATCGATGACCGCCCAGTGGGCGGACGTCACCACTTTCGGCTGCCGGGACGCCAGCCATTCGGCCAGCGTATCGGCGTGGTCGTCGGGGAACTCCGCGAGCGCCTCTTGTTGCTTGGAGCCGGCTAGGTCGTTCAGCAGGGTGTCGACGGTGTCCTGGGAGTCCTTTTTGTTGGTACCGATCACACCAGTCGGCCCGCGCTTGATCCACCCGACGACGTACTCGTTGCGGCTGCCGTGCACGCGGCCGTCGGTGTTGGGGATCGTTGCGCTGGACTCGTCGAAAGGCAGCCCCGCCGTGGGCATGCCGCGGTATCCGACGGACCGCACGACCAACTGGGCCGGCAGTTCCTCGCGCTCGCCGGTGTCCTTGGCCGCCACCCGCCCGCTCTCGTCAGTGACCAATTCGTTGCGGCCCAGCACGATGCTCTCGACCTTGCCGTCGCCCTTGATCTCGATCGGCGACGTCAGGAAGCGGAAGACGATGCGACGGTGCCCGGGCCGCGGCTCACGCGCGGCGTAGTCGCGCAACACCTTGATGTTCTGCTTAGTCGTCTTGCCCGCCGCGGCGGCATCCTCCTCGCTGATGCCGTCGAAGTGCGCCGGGTCGACGATCACGTCGACGCCTTCGAGGTCCGCCAGCTCGCGCAACTCCAGCGTGGTGAACGCCGTCTGCAGCGGCCCCCGCCGGCCGACGACCACCACCTCGTCGACGCCGCACGGGCGCAGCGACTCCAGGGCGTGGTCGGCGATGTCGGTGCGGGCGAGCGCGTCGGGGTCGGTCACCAGGATGCGGGCGACGTCGAGCGCGACGTTGCCGTTGCCGATGACCACGGCCCGGGCCCCCGAAAGATCCGGGGTCGCCTGCTCGAAGTGCGGGTGTGCGTTGTACCAGCCCACGAATTCGACGGCGGCCATGCTGCCCGGCAGGTCCTCGCCGGGGATCTTCAACGACCGATCCGACTGCGCCCCGATGGCATAGATCACCGCGTGATAGCGCTCGGCGAGTTCGGCGGCGCTCACGTGCTCACCGACCACCACGTTGCCGAAGAACCGCAGCCGGGGGTCTTCGGCGGTCTTCTCGAATTGTTTGCTGATCGACTTGATCTTCGGGTGGTCGGGCGCGACGCCGGAGCGGACCAGCCCCCAGGGCGTCGGCAGCATTTCGAGCACGTCGACGGCCACGTCGATGTCCTCCGCCGCGTCGGCCGCCTTGAGCAGGGACGCCGCTGCGAAGAATCCCGACGGCCCGGAGCCGACGATCGCTATGTGGTATGGCCGCATGCTTCAGCCTTCTGGGTCGTGCCGGGCCGCGCGCGAAGGGGGCTGAGCGTCGCGGTCCGGGCTGCACGTACTGGTCACCTGATGCTAAACGCTGCGGCCCGGACGACGAGCTGTGCATTCGTCGCCGGTAACGTGGGCGGCTGTGGAACCCGACCGTCAAGCCGATATCGCCGCCCTGGACTCCGCCCTGACCACGGTGGAGCGGGTGCTCGATGTGGAGGGTCTGCGCAGCCGCATCCAAAAGCTGGAGCACGAGGCGTCCGATCCCAAACTGTGGGATGACCAGGCCAACGCGCAGCGGGTGACCAGCCAGTTATCGCACACCCAGGGGGAGCTGCGCCGCATCGAAGAACTGCGCCAACGCCTCGATGATCTCCCGATCATGTACGAGCTGGCGGCCGAGGAGGACGCGGCGGACGCCCTGGCCGAGGCCGACGCGGAACTCAAGGCGCTGCGCGCCGATATAGAGGCCGCCGAGGTGCGCACGCTGCTGTCGGGCGAGTACGACGAGCGCGAGGCGCTGGTCACCATCCGCTCCGGCGCCGGCGGGGTGGATGCGGCCGACTGGGCCGAGATGCTGATGCGGATGTACATCCGCTGGGCCGAGCAACACAAGTACGGCGTCGAGGTGTTCGACACCTCCTACGCCGAAGAGGCCGGGATCAAGAGCGCGACGTTCGCGGTGCACGCGCCATACGCATACGGCACCCTGTCCGTCGAACAGGGCACGCACCGGCTGGTCCGGATCAGCCCGTTCGACAACCAGAGCCGGCGCCAGACGTCGTTCGCCGAAGTCGAGGTGCTTCCGGTGGTGGAGACCACCGACCATATCGACATCCCCGACGGCGACGTGCGGGTGGACGTCTACCGTTCCAGCGGTCCGGGCGGTCAGTCGGTGAACACCACCGACTCGGCGGTTCGTTTAACCCACATCCCAACGGGTATCGTCGTGACTTGCCAGAACGAAAAATCGCAACTGCAGAACAAGATCTCGGCAATGCGAGTGCTTCAGGCAAAGCTGTTGGAGCGCAAGCGATTAGAAGAGCGCGCTGAGCTGGATGCGTTGAAGGGTGAAGGCGGCAGCTCCTGGGGTAACCAGATGCGCTCCTACGTACTGCACCCGTATCAGATGGTCAAGGATTTGCGAACCGAATACGAGGTGGGCAATCCGGCCGCCGTACTGGACGGAGACATCGACGGGTTCCTGGAAGCGGGAATCCGGTGGCGCAACCGAAAAGATGACGACTAACACAACTGTTCTTGCATCGACCGCTTCGATAAAGGCGCTGGGCTGGCACGACTTCTGGCGCGGCGAAGCCGGGCAATGGATCATCACCCGCGGCCTGCGCATCGTCATGGTGCTGATCGCCGCGGTGCTGATGGCCCGGTTCGTCAACTGGGTGGCACAACAGGTGACCCGTCAGCTCACCGAGGGCTTCGCTGAAAGCGACGCGCTGGTGCGCTCGGAAACGTCCAAGCACCGTCAGGCGCTGGCCTCGGTGATCTCCTGGGTGTCGGTCGTCATCATCGGCATCTGGGTCATCATGCAGATCGCCAACGTGCTGCAGTTCTCCGTAGGGGGACTGGTCGCGCCCGCCACCGTGGTCGGCGCCGCGCTGGGTTTCGGCGCCCAGCAGTTGGTGCGGGATCTGCTGTCCGGCTTCTTCATCCTGGTGGAGAAGCAGTATGGGTTCGGTGATCTGGTCACCCTGACCGTCGTCTCCGCAACCGAGGCCACCGGCACCGTGGAGAACGTGACATTGCGGGTGACGCGACTGCGCTCGCCGGATGGCGAGGTGCTGACCATTCCCAACGGGCAGATCGTCAAGGTGGTCAACCTGTCCAAGGATTGGGCGCGCGCGGTGGTGGACATCCCGGTGTCGACCAGCGCCGACCTGAACCGGGTCAACGAGGTCTTGCACCAGGAGTGCGACCGCGCGATGGAGAACCCGGTGCTCGGGGAATTGCTGCTGGACCCGCCGACCGTGATGGGCGTGGAAAGCATCGAGGTCGACACCGTCACCCTTCGTGTGGTGGCGCGCACGCTGCCCGGCAAACAGTTCGAGGTCGGCCGGCAGCTGCGTGTCCTGGTCATTCGGGCGCTGGCCCGGGTGGGCATCGTGACCGCGGCGGACGCGACGATAGGCCTGGTTGAGGACGACCCCTCCGTGCCGGCCGCGCAGGCCGCCGAGAAGTCGACCGACGGCAAAGCCGAAGACGCGGTGCAACGGCGGTGAAGTTCACCGTGAGCATCTTCGAGAGGCGCAGCGAAGACAGGCAACGACGACGCTGGAGCCACCTCTTCGGCGGCCGCATGCGCACGTCCACGCTGATATTGATCGTCGCGTTCTTCGCGGTGTGGTGGGTCTACGACACCTACCGTCCGGAAACGGCTCCGAAGCCGCCGGCCCCGCAGGTGGTGCCGCCGGGCTTCGTGCCCGACCCCAACTACACCTGGGTACCGCGAAGCAAAGTGCAGCAGCCTCCGCCAACGGTCACGGTCACCCCGACGCCGACCACCACGCCGAGCACCACCGTGCCGCCCCCCGTCACGACGACGACCACCACGCCGCCGCCGTTCCAGCTGCCGACGCCGCCGTGCCTGCTGCCGCCGCCGTTCTGCCCGCCCAGCACCAGCGCGACGCCACCGCCGCCGCAGCTACCCCAGCCGGGCCCGGGTCCGGTGCCGAGTTCCCCGCCACCGGCCAGCTGACTTGGCTCGCCAGCGAAATTCACGGCTACACTGGCGTGCCGTGATGATCACCCTTGACAACGTCAGCAAGAAGTACAAAGCGTCGGCCCGGCCGGCGCTGGACGACATCAACGTCAAAATCGACAAGGGTGAATTCGTCTTCCTGATCGGCCCTTCGGGCTCCGGCAAGTCGACGTTCATGCGGCTGCTGCTGGCCGAGGAGAGCCCGAACACCGGCGACATTAGGGTCTCGAAGTTTCACGTCAACAAGCTCGCGGGGCGCCACGTCCCGAAGCTGCGTCAGGTCATCGGCTGCGTGTTTCAGGACTTCCGGCTGCTGCAGCAAAAGACCGTGTACGAAAACGTCGCTTTCGCGCTGGAGGTCATCGGCAAGCGACGGGAGGCGATCAACCGGACCGTGCCCGAGGTGCTCGAAACGGTCGGCCTGTCCGGCAAGGCCAGCCGGCTGCCCGGCGAGTTATCGGGCGGCGAGCAGCAACGGGTCGCCATCGCCCGCGCGTTCGTCAACCGCCCGCTGGTGCTGCTGGCCGACGAGCCGACCGGCAACCTCGACCCGGACACCAGTAAGGACATCATGGATTTGTTGGAGCGGATCAACCGCACGGGCACCACGGTGCTGATGGCCACGCACGACCACCACATCGTCGACTCCATGCGGCAGCGGGTCGTCGAGCTGTCGCTGGGCCGGCTCGTTCGCGACGAGCAGCGCGGCATCTACGGGATGGATCGCTAAGTGCGCTTCGGCTTCCTGCTCAACGAGGTCCTGACCGGCCTTCGTCGCAACGTCACCATGACGACCGCGATGATCCTGACCACCGCGATTTCGATCGGCCTGTTCGGCGGTGGACTGCTGGTGGTCCTGTTGGCCGACCACTCGCGGGCCATCTACCTCGACCGGGTCGAGACGCAGGTCTTCCTCACCGAGGACGTCTCCGCCAACGACCCGTCCTGCGGCACCAACCCGTGCAAGGCGTTGCGCGAAAAGATCGAAGCCCGACAGGACGTCAAATCCGTGCGGTTCCTCAACCGCCAGGACGCCTACGACGACGCCATCCGGAAGTTCCCGCAGTACAAGGACGTTGCCGGAAAGGATTCCTTCCCAGCCTCGTTCATCGTCAAGTTGGACAATCCCGAACAGCACAAGGACTTTGACTCCGCTATGCAGGGTCAGCCCGGGGTGCTCTCCGTGCTCAACCAGAAGGACCTGATCGACCGGCTGTTCGCGGTGCTCGACGGCCTGAGCAAGGCCGCGTTCGCCGTCGCCCTGGTGCAGGCCGTCGGCGCGATCCTGTTGATCGCCAACATGGTCCAGGTGGCGGCGTATACGCGCCGCACGGAGATCGGGATCATGCGCCTGGTCGGTGCCAGCCGCTGGTACACCCAATTGCCGTTCCTGGTCGAGGCGATGGTCGCCGCGGCGGTCGGTGTCGCCATCGCGGTCGCCGGGTTAATCCTGGTGCGGGCAACGTTTTTGGACAACGCGCTGAACCAGTTCTACCAAGCCAACCTGATCGCCCGGGTCGACTACGCCGACATCATCTACATCTCGCCATGGCTGTTCCTGCTCGGCGTGTCGATGGCCGCGTTGACCGCCTACGTGACGTTGCGCCTGTACGTACGGCGGTAGCTGTGGCCAACGACTCCAGCCGGGCCAAGGCGGCGGGCGGCAAGCGCGGCAGCAAACAGATCGTGGCCACCAATCGCAAAGCGCGGCACAATTATTCGATCCTCGAGCTTTTCGAGGCGGGCGTGGCTTTGCAGGGCACCGAAGTGAAGAGCCTGCGCGAGGGCCACGCGTCTCTGGCCGACGCCTTCGCAACCGTCGACGACGGCGAAGTGTGGTTGCGTAACTTGCACATTCCGGAGTACGAGCACGGTAGCTGGACCAATCATGAGCCACGTCGCAATCGAAAGTTGTTGTTACATAGGCAACAAATCGACAGACTGGTCGGCAAGATACGTGATGGTAACCTCGCCCTCGTGCCGTTGTCTCTGTATTTCACCGAAGGAAAGGTCAAGGTCGAGCTCGCGCTTGCGCGCGGCAAGCGAGCCTACGACAAGCGTCAGGACGTGGCCCGCCGCGATGCCCAGCGCGAGGTAAGTCGCGAACTGGGCCGGCGAGCCAAGGGCATGAGCTGATCGGGGCGGCTTACGCCCAGCTGTCTGCCGTTACGTACGGCGTCAGCGATTTCGTGGGCGGTGTGGCCGCCCGACGGGTAGCGGCGCTGCGGGTGATGCTCGTGGCCTACCCGATCGAGGCGGTGTTGCTGGGTCTGCTGGCCGTCGTGGTGGGCGGGCCCATTCAGTCCGGCGCGGTCATTTGGGGCGGCCTGTACGGCATCGGGATGGCGTTCGGCATGTGGGCGTTCTTCGCCGCGCTGGGCGCCGGGCCGATATCGGTGGTCTCGCCCTTGGCGGCCGTGCTCAACGCGGCGGTGCCGGTGGCGGTCGGTGTGGCGCTGGGGGAGCGGCCTGGCCAGGCGGCCTCGTTGGGCGTCGTGCTGGCCCTGGTCGCGGTGATGCTGGTCAGCCGCGAGGCCACCGTCGAGGGCACCACGCCCTATCGATTCACGCCGAAGGTCGCCTGGCTCACGGTCGTGGCGGGCTCGGCGATGGGGCTGAACCTGGTGTTCCTTCATCAGGCACCGCACGAGACCAAACTGTGGCCGCTGGTGTTCGCCCGGCTGTCCGCCACCGCCGTGGTGTTCGCCATGTCCGCGATGAGCAAGAACCTCAAGATGCCGCGAGGCAAGCCGCTCAAGCTGGCCCTGGGCGTGGCCGTGCTGGACATCTGCGCCAACGTGACCATGCTGCTGGCGCTGCACACCTGGCTGCTCTCCCTGGCCAGCATCCTGATCTCGCTGTATCCGGCGGCGACGGTCGTGCTGGCGATGGTGGTGCTGCGGGAGCGGGTGAGCCGTTGCCAGGGTGTCGGCATGGTGATGGCCATGGGTTCCGTGGCGATGATCGCCGCAAGCTAACGGATCGGCGCGCGATCGGCTTACTATCCGACCATGGCCGACCGCCCCGTCACGCTGCTGGATAAATCCGACGTCCTCTCCGGGCTCTTCGCCGTGTGGGACTCCATCGACGCGCTGCTCGCCGGGCTGCCCGAGGGCGATTGGCTGGCGCCGACGCCGCTGCCCGGGTGGGACGTCAAGGCCGTGGTCTCGCACATCATCGGCACCGAGTCGTTCCTGGCCGGCATCGCCGCCCCGCAGCCCGACATCGACGTCTCGGCGCTCGAGCACGTCCGCAACGACATCGGCGCGATGAACGAGTGCTGGGTGCGCCACCTCAGCGGGCAGTCCGGCGCCGAAGTGCTGGCGCGGTTCAGGGACATCACCGCCGACCGACGCAAGGCGCTGACCAGCATGTCGGACGAGGAGTGGAACGCGGTGACGGTGACGCCGGTGGGCCCGGAAAGCTACGGCCGGTTCATGCGGGTGCGCGCGTTCGACTGCTGGATGCACGAGCAGGACATCCGGGAGGCGTTGGCGCGGCCGTCGTCCGAATCCGAGCTCGACACGATGGCGGCCGAACTGTCGCTTGACGAGATCGCGGCCACCATCGGTTACGTGGTGGGCAAGCGTGGCAAGGCGCCCGACGGCTCCCGCATCCTGTTCGAGCTGACCGGCCCGGTGGCCCGCGACATCCGCGTCGGCGTGGACGGTCGGGCGCAGCTGGTCGACGACTTCGGCGGCCAGGAACCGACGGCGACGATCCGGCTGGACGGGCTGCAGTTCACCAGGCTGTCGGGCGGGCGGCCCATGTGCCCCGCGCGCGCCCAGGACGTCGAGGTCGGCGGCGATCAAGACGTGGCCAACCGGGTCGTCGAGAATCTGAATTTCGTGATCTGACCGCCGCCTGGCCGGGAACATAATTCCGTTGCCGCTCGTTGAGAGCGGCGTACCATTGATAGTCCTGCCGAAAGTCGGCGGGGATGCTCGAAAAGATAGACAAGGGGCTGAACGGCTTCGACTTCGCGCATCGAATCAAGGGAAGCGTGCCGGTGCAGGCAAGAGACCACCGTAAGCGTCGTTGCAACCATATAAGCGCCGATTCACATCAGCGCGACTACGCTCTCGCTGCCTAAGCGACAGCTAGTCCGTCAGACCGGGAACGCCCTCGACCCGGAGCCTGGCGTCAGCTAGAGGGATCCACCGGTGAGTCCGGTCGCGGGACTCATCGGGACATACACAGCGACTGGGATCGTCATCCTGGCTGGTTCGCGTGACCGGGAGATCCGAGTAGAGGCATAGCGAACTGCGCACGGAGAAGCCTTGAGGGAATGCCGTAGGACCCGGGTTCGATTCCCGGCAGCTCCACAAAGGGAATAAGCAGGTCAGGGAGCATTTCCGCCCTGGCCTGGTTCCTTTCTGAGCACATTTTGGGCACACCCTGATACCAGGTCGTCCATCTTGTCGGCCACGTCGCCAAGGTCATCAGGGAACAAGTGGCCGTATTGATCGAGTGTCATCGTCGGCGTCTTGTGGCCCAACTGGGGCCTGCACCGTCTTGACGTTGGCCCCCGAAGCGATCATCAGCGAGGCGGCAGCGTGCCTTAGCTCCCGAAGCGCGGCCATCTCGCCCCACCCAGGCCGGGTCGTCGCGAGCAGCACCACGATGTCGGGGTGCTTGGACTCGTCGGCCGAACTGGATACCTGAGCGGCGGTCAGGTATTTGCGCGCCGTGGTGGTCTTATGGGGGGCTTGACGCCCCTCGCGGGGTTCGTGGCGAGACGGCGGTCGGCCACAGCATCGTCCAGGATTCCCGCCAGCACGGTATGGGCGTGGGCCACGGAAGATGCCGAAAGCTTCAGCGCGGCAACCCACTTTTGGACCTCAGTCGGACAAATGTCCGAGCTTGTATCACGTGTTGATTGGTGGTACCGATTAAAGGCCAGCATGCGCCGCGGGGTGTCGTACGACATCTTGACGCCTGACGGGTCGCAAACCTACCCGACCTTGAACACTGGCACCCAAGGAGATTAGCTGTGTCGCGGAGCGGGATAACTGGCGGGTCTGTTCAGGGTGCGGTCGCGGTTTTGTCTGTTGTTCTTGCCGGAGCCGCTCTTGCCGTGTCGATCAACTCTTACCGGGTTGCGAAAGCCGGTCAAGCTCGGTTGGACCGCCAGGACATGCAGACGTACGCGTCCAAGGTATTCCTCAGCGAAGGCCCAAGCAGCATGGCTGATCCGGATACGAACCGGGCAAACAACTGGGTCTACAACGCAAGCGGCAGCCCAATTTTCGGTGTCTGGGTGCAGGGAACTGATAACCGAGTTACTCGGATCTATACAATTGCACCGTGCGAAATGTACGAGCTGCAGCCAAATTTCCCGGCGCGCACATTATATTTCAAAGATCCGAACGGCGGATGGCATAGGGATGAAGCCAACCAACAGCTCGGGTCAGGCTATAAAGAAATCCCTGAGCAGACCACAGATCATACGCTCCGCACCAAGCGGATCGAAGGCTGCACATAGCCGCCACTGCGGCTTCGACCGTTCGCGCAGCAACCGCAGCTGCTTTCTGTCGGAGTACCCCACATGCCGTTGGGCGCGGACGCTGGTGGCCTACGAGCCGGTCGGCTGGCTTGCATCACCGCCAAATCCGTTTAAGCCGGCTAAGCTAGCGTTTTAATGGGTCCGGCCAGGGAGGCCACAAGACCTAACGGGTGGCGTCGACGTATGAGCGTCTCAAGGCTCTGGTACTGGAATCGCTGCCCCAGTCCAGTACCCGGCCGTAGCCCAAGTGCTGAACAGCTTAGAGGGGACCCGCTGCGTCGACGGCCGAGGTGGGCACGCTGGTTCAAAATCAGTCCGGAGGAGTACTTGTCTGCCACCCCAACTGTTCTGTCGCCCAAAGCCAACTGTCGGCTTGGTGGGAAGGATGGGTTTTCAAGAAGGATCCCCAGCAGTTGCCCATTGTCCTTCCCGGGGATAGCACGGACGCGTGGGCGGCCGCTGATGGAGGCATCCCGGCAATTGGCAACAACGTCAAAGTGGATGTGCAGGGGCGCAACAAACACATGGTTATCGTCGACAGCATCTCGGTGAACGTGGTCTCCCACACAGACCCGCAACAGAGTACGTGGGCGAGCACCTGGGCACGGTGCGGACCTACCCAAGGTATGGCTTCCAGGCAAACCTGGACACGACACCCGTTGCCGTTGCTCCTGTCCCCGCGGAATCGGCCGTTGCCGCCGGCCAGGAGGACCGCCTTCCGGGTAACTTGCCCCCCACGGTCAGCGATGGGGCACCAGAAGTCTGCTATCTGACAGCGATTACGACTACTCGCACCTGCGAATGGACCGCAACTCTGAACTGGACGTCAGAGGATAAGTAGGGTCACACCGACATCACCAACAACGGTCATCCCTTCCGGGTCGCAGCCGTCACCCGCTCCATCCGTGTGTTGCCCGGTGACAATCAATGGATGATAGTCAGACCGCAGAGGTATAACGGCTGTCTGCCGCAATCGATGCAGCCTCGATATAGCCCGACGGCGCATCGCATAACCGGCAGCATGACGCCCCGAAAACCGAAAGGTCCGTGCGCAGCATCGCTGAGTATGGGATGGCAGCGGTTATTACGGCCCGGGACTCATCGAGGCTCCGCTGTAGCCAACGGGCAAGCAAGTCGTATGTGGCAGCACGGATGCTTCAATGGCATTGCGCCGAAAGCCATTTCGGTCCGGCATCCGCCTCGCTGTGGGAGCGACGGGCTAGTGGTGGATTGTCGGGCGCCGATCACCACTCGTTCGGGGGCAGCTTGTGTTTAGGCAGCGACGGGCGCAACCCGCGTCGCCCAGTCGCGTACGTGCTGAATTGCGAGCCCAAGATACGTCTGGCCCGGCCACACCTCATCAATTGGGTAGCGGATGTGCGGACCGGTGCCGGCGGCCAGGAATGTCAAGCCGATTCGTGCCGCCGCGGCCGCGGCGGCGGTGCCGGTCAAGGTGTCGGGGTTGCCGAAACCGATTAGCCCGGTCAACCCGGCCAGCAGCAGCGGGATCATGTACTGCGCGATGCCGCCAACCCCGCCGGCGACCGCCTTTAGGGCGTCGGGCACTTCGATGCCGGAATCCTCGGCGATCTCAGGAATGGCTTTCACGATCGCCTGTGCGGCGTAGACGGGGTCGCGGAAGCTGAAGTTGGTCACCATGTCGTAGGCGTCCTGCATGATTTCGCCAGTCTTGCCCCGTGGCACCCGGGCGTACATGTCGCCGGGTGCACTGATGTTGGTTAGCCAGCAGTGCCGCGCATCGCGTATGTCGCCGTACTGCCACGAGGCGATGCCCTGGCCGCCGGGATCCCATCCGTCGTAGGGGTAGAAACATCCCCCCGGGGGGCGTGTCGGATCGCCCATTGAAAAGCTGCACAAGTAGTTGTCGGCGTGAGTCTCGGTCATCCACTTGCGTAGCCGTGCGGTGACCTCGGCGCCGGCGGAATAGCCGCCGAGGATAATTTTCCGCTTGGGGTTGGCCTCCAGGGCGCTCGTAATCATGTTCTGGGCAGCGGCGAGTGCTTCGGCCACCGCCGCGTTCATCGATGGGTCTGCGGGGTTGCCGGCGGTGCCGACCGGGATCCCGCCCATTGTTGCCGCCCACGTTGGATTCTGCTCTTCGACCAGATCAGATACGGCCTGGCAGACTCGACTGACCGGGTCCTCGCCGATGATGCCGCCGGTGCCGCGATGCACTACTGCTAAATGACGCGGGCCTTCTGCTCTGAGGGCCGGTGGCGGTGTGCCGAGGGGAGCGGTATAGCCGGCCCGGGCCGCGGTCACCACATCGAACTCACCAGTCTGCGGTAGCCCCAGGCGGCGCTGCATCTCTTTGACCGCGACCACTTCGTCGTTGCCGTAGGCGCCATCGGCCGACGGCGCATAGGAGGGGTACCACCGCTGAAACCAGCTCTGCCAGTGGATGATCTCTGGTCCATTCGATCCGAGTCGGTAGGGCAAAGGCATCAGGATTCACTTTCTGTCCGACCCGCGACGTCCTACCACGCCGCAGGTACTGAGGTCGTTGGTTTGGCTCCATCCTTCAATTCGGCATAGTTACAACCTGGGGGCCTCGATATGCAGACTGTGGCGATCATGGGGTCAGAGGCGTGACCCGTTCTGGGCTGCCACCGTGCTGTTGTCCAACCTCATAGGCCCATTCGCTTCACCATCGGGCGCAACGTGTCTTGGATCATCGGGCATCTCTCACGCATTCCTCGAATTTCGTTTCCCGGCAACCACTTTTCTCGCTGACGGGGTACGGTTTGCGCCATCCGCTGCGGGTGCGATCGTCTTGACGGGCGCCGCGGTTTTTGCGGGCGGAATTGTCTTGACGGGTGCCGCGTCTTTTGCGGTCGGTTTTGGTCTACGGGGCACCGACTTTTTGGGAGGCGCCGCGGCTTGGGTGAGCAGTGCGTCCAGTGCGGGCTTGTATTTGGCTAGGAAGTCCACAAGGGTCAGGTCGGCGCCGCTGGCGTCGGAGCCGAGCTTTGGCCAGCCGTGCCCGTATCCATCCGAACCCACCGGTCCAGCCAGCTGCTCGTAGACGAGCCGTAGGTAGTCCGGGGGCGCCTGGGGAATCACGACCGGACCTGGCAGTGCGTTCTCGATGATCGGGCCGGGTAGATACCAGAAATCTGTCCAACTCGAATCATCAATCGGAGTAGCCGCTGTAGGAGGCTCAACGATGTCACCGTTGCCGCCCGATTCCATTAGGACGCCGTCGACTTCGCAAACTATGTGGCTGTTCATCCCGCCACCGCCGTGCAGGATCGACACCTTTACGACCGCGTTGGCCGGCCACTGCGGCGGCTGCCCACCAATGCAAATAGTGTTGAAAGGCCCCACTGTGCCGGGTGGGCTTCCAGGCGGCCAACTCTCAGTGGTGACCGTACGCTGCCAGATCATATTGGTCGGCCCCCACAACACCGCCTTGAGTGCCCAGTCGACCAACCCCGAACAGTCGGTGCCCTGCTTGACGTTCACAGGGTCGAAGTAACCCCCGTAGTTATAGCGGTCACCGATTCGGGCATTAAAACCTTGCTTGCAGAAGTCGATGTTGGCGCGTAGGAGGCCAGTCTTCGGCAGCGCAACCCCGTCAGGAAGTCGCCATCCCTGATTAATGACTGCGTCCCACTCTCCTTGATAGACATTGCCCGTCACATGCCAACCGTGGGACTGCTGACAGACGATCGCCGCGGCCCTGGTTGTGTCATCGAATTTTCCACTGGCCGGAATGCCTAACGCAGTCTGCCAGCGCGTGAGCCCGTCGTGAGAAGACTGGGGCTCAGACCCATCCAGGTTTGACCAGGCATTGTCCGGGCCCTGCTGCGGTCCCCAGTAAACGCCAGGCGGCAGCGGCCAAGCATTTGGGTCCACGGGCGTGACCAATCGATTATAAAGTGCGACAGCATCATTCCATCTTTTGTCGTACGCATCAGGAACTGCGGAGCGTTGCACAAGCTGCGCGTAGGAACCGGGACTTTGAGCATCCGAATTGTAATTAAAGGCTCTCAATCCTTTGATTGAGCCACCCACGCCGTCGTAAAACTGCCCCGCCGAACACGCGGCGTCCATGCGGCATTCAACTGTGCCCCACCAAGGTTGTTGTTGAAACAGCCCCACAGATTGATGATCACAGCCGACAGCGTCGTGTGGAAACTTCATGCTTGGCGGATCAGCCTCGTTCGCATACATCTTCAAGTTTGATTCGACAAGCGCTGTGGCCAAGGCGATTTGGATCCCCTTCGGTGTGATCCCTCGCCGTTGACCTTCGGCAATGATGGCTTTTGCGTAATCATCGGATTTCATTGGTGTACCTCCTGTGAGATCACCGACACGGCGTTGCCGGCCCAGTTGGCGACATACACGACGCTGCCGTTGGGGCTGACCGCCAGCCCGCTCGCAGATTGGCCGATAGGGACGGCATTACCAATGACGGTGTTGGTGGTCGTGTCGATCACCGATACCGTGGCGGCGTTGAAGTCACCGCCGGTGACGTAGGCGAGGCTTCCGTCGGGGCTGACCGCTACAACCCCCGCGCCGTCGATGGTGATGGTGGCGGTGACGGTGTTGGTGCTGGTGTCGATGACTGATACCGTGTCGAGCTCGTTGTTGGTTGCATAAGCGTGGGCGCCGTCAGGGCTGACCGCCACCCCGTACACGTTCGGGACCAGGTGGACAGTCGCGATGACGGTGTTCGTAGCGGTGTCAATTACTGACGCCGAGCCGGCGGCGTTGGCGACATAGACACGACTGCCGTCGCGGTTCACGGCAACTTCGCGTGGGCCACCACCGACCGGGATGGTGCTAAGGCTGTTGCTGGAGGTGTCGATCACCGACACGGAGTCGGACTCGTGGTTGGTGACATAGGCACAACTCCCGTCAGGGCTAAACGCCACCCCCCAAGGGGTTCTCCCAACCGCGATGGTTGCGGTCACGGTCTGGGCGCTGGTGTCGATCACCGACACCGAATTTGCCCCCACGCCAAGGTTGGCAACGTAGACCAGTCCGCCGCCAGGGCTGACCGCCACTCCCTGCGGTTGGCTGCCGACCGGGATCCGATTGCCGATCACGGTGTTGGTGGCCGTGTCGATCACCGACACTGAGCCTGCGGCGTAGTCGGCGACGTAGGCGCGAGTTCCGTCGGGGCTAAACGCCACACGAGATGGCCCGGAGTAGTCACCGACCGGGATGGTGGTGGTAACGGTGGCCTGTGTTGGTGCGATCGGGATGTCGGTGACAGTGACGTGGGTGATGCCGCCGTGGCCATCGTTCGCGGCGACCGTGAAACCGTCGGTGTCAGTTTCCGGAGTCAGGCCGGCACGCAGACGGCCAGCTTGGGTGGGGGTGTAGATGTACGTGCCGTTGGTGTCGATGGTGAGCGTCCCGCTAACGGGTGCAGCCGTGACCGTGTAGGTGAGGAGATCACCGTCGGGGTCGGTGAAGCCGAGCGTGCCGGTCACCACGCCAGTCGCCGGGTTGGCGCTATCGATCGTGGGCGTGCCCGCGACCGGGGCATGGTTCATACCGGGCGCGGCGAGGGAGATGACCGACACTGAGTTGTCGCCGGTGCCGACGTTGCTGACGTAGACGGCGCCGTCGGGGCTGACCGCCACCCCCCACGGCGAGATGCCCACGGGCACGGTGGTGATGACGGTGTTGTAGGCGGCACTGGTGGGGTCGCTGTCGATGACCGCCACCGCGTTGCTGCTCTCGATGGCGACGTAGACTAGGGTGCCGTCCGGGCTGAATGCCACCTGGCTGGGGAAGTTGCCGGCGCCAACGGTGGCGATGACAGTGTTGCTGGCGGTGTCGATCACCGACACCGTGTTGCTGTTGGAGCTAGCGACATACACCCGGGTGCCGTCGGGGCTGATCGCCACGCCGTGCGAGTAGTAGTCGACGCTGACGGTGGCGGTGACGGTGTTGTAGGTGGGGCTGGCGGTGTCGGTGTCGATCACCGAAACTGAGCTGCCGAAGGTGTTGACGACGTAGGCGCGGGTGCCGTTGGGGCTGATCGCAATCCCCCACGGGCTGGAGCCGACGGGAATGGTGGTGGCGACGGTGTTGGTGGTGGTGTCGATCACCGTCACCGAACCGGGGCCATGCCAGTTGAAGTTGTTGACGTAGGCGCGGGTGCCGTCCGGGGTGACCGCCACCCCCTGCGGACCGGTGCCAACGCCGACGGCGGCAGTCACAGTGTTGTAGGTGGGGCTGTCGGGATTGGTGTCGATAACTGACACGGAGTTGCCGCCGGCGTTGGTGACATAGGCGTGGCTGCCGTCAGGGCTGACCGCCACGAACGTCGGAACGCCGCCGACGGGAACGGTGGCGGTGGCGGTGTTGGTGGCGGTGTCGATCACCGACACCGTGCCGGTGGCCTGGGCGGCGACGTAGGCGCGATGGCCGTCGGGACTGAAGGCCACCCCGTAAGGGCTGCTGCCGACGGGAATGGTGCCGGTGACGGTGGCCTGCGCCGGCGAGACGGGCACGCTGACCAACACGGGGGCGGAGCCGCCGTGGCCGTCGGCGATGGTCACGGTGAAGCGATCCGTTTCGGTTTCGGGCGTTTGGCCGGCATGCAGGCGGGCGGCGTCGGTGGGGACGTAGGTGAATGAGCCGTCCGGGTCGACGGTGACGGCGCCCTGCGACGGCGCAGCGCTGACGGTGTAGGTCAGCATGTCGCCGTCCGCATCGGTGACGGCGACCGAGCCGGCTACGACGCCAGTGACGAGATCAGGGGCACCGATGCTCGCCGAGCCAGCGGGCGCGACGTTGGTGGGGCTGATGGGAACGCTGACCGGCACACTAACCATGCCGCCGCGGCCGTCGCTGACCACGGCGGTGAAGGAGTCCTGCTTCTCGTCGACGGTGGCGTCGTCGGCGGAGGCGGCGTGGCGGGCGATGCCGATCGGCGTGTAAGCGAACGAACCGTGGGTGTTGATGACCGCATTGCCGCCCTTGTCGGTGGCGATCGGGCTCGCGTAGCTGAGTGTGTCGCCGTCGGGGTCGGTGACATGCAGTGCGCCCTCGACGCTGCCGGTGCCCGGATCCACGGTCGTGATCGTGTACGCGGGGTCGGCGGCCACCGGCGCGTGGTTCTGCCTGGTGACGAACGAGATGACAGAAACGGTGTTGGCGTTTTGGTTGGTGACGTAAGCGTGGATGCCGTCGGGGCTGACCGCGACATCGATTGGGGTGCTGCCGACCGGGATGGGGCCGTCGATCACGGTGTTGATGGTCGTGTCAAGGACGGTCACGGTGCCGGTGTTGCTGGTGACGTAGGCGAGGCTGCCGTCGGGGCTGACCGCGACCCCGACGGGAGCGGTGCCGACCGCGATGGGGTCGCCGATCACGGTGTGCGTGGTGGTGTCGATCACCGACACGGTGTTGCCGAGGGCGTTGGCGACGTAGGCGCGAGTGCCGTCGGGGCTGAGCGCCACCCCGATGGGAGCGGTGCCGACGGGGATGGAGGCGGTGACGGTGTTGGTGGTGGTGTCGATCACCGACACGGTGTTGCTGTAGCCGTTGGTGACGTAGGCGCGGGTGCCATCGGGGCTGATCGCCGCTCCATCCGGGAAGTTGCCGACCGCGATGGGGTTGCCGATCACCGTGTTATAGGTCGGACTTTGCGAGTTGGTGTCGATCACTGACACGGTGTTGCCGTTGGCGTTGGTGATGTAGGCGCGGGTGCCGTCGCGGCTGATTGCCAACGCGATCGGGTTGGTACCGACGGGGATCGGGTTGCCGATCACGCTGTTGGTGGCGGTGTCGATCACCGAGACGGTGCTGGTGTTGTAGTTGGTGGCGTAGACGCGGATGCCGTCGCGGCTGACCGCCAGCCGGGTCGGGATCGTGCCGGCACCGACGGGGATGGTGGCGGTGACGGTGTTGGTGGCGGTATCGATCACCGAGACGGTGCAGGTGTTGACGTTGGCGATGTAGGCGTGGCTTCCGTTGGGGCTGACCGCCACCCCGTAGGGCCCGCTGGCGACCGGGATCGTGGCAGTGACGTTGGCGTGCGCCGGTGAGACAGGCACGTTGATGTGCACGGGGGTGGTGCCGCCGTGGGCGTCGTCGGCGGCGATGGTGAAGCTGTCGGTGTCGGTTTCGGGGGTCAGGCCAGCGTGTAGGCGAGCAGCTTGGGTGGGGGTGTAGGTGTAGGCGCCGGTGGCGCAGTTCACCGTTGCCTGACCGCTTGCCGGTGTAGCTGTGAGGGTGTAGGTGAGTGGGTCGCCGTCGGGGTCGGTGGCGGCGATGGTGCCGGCGACGATGCCGGTGTCGGGGTTGGGGTCACCGACGGTGGCGGTGGCGGTGGGTGCGGTGTTGGCCGGGGTGATGGGAACGCTGACCGCGACCGTGGCGGTGCCGCCGTGGCCGTCGCTGACGGTCACGACGAAGGAGTCTTGTTGGTCCGCGGGGGTGGCGTCCTCGGCGGACGCAGCGTGGCGAGCCGCGAGGGTGGGCGTGTAGGCGAATGAGGCGTCCGGGTTGATGACCGCATTGCCGCCCTTGTCGGTGGTGATCGGGCTGGCATAGCTCAGGGTGTCGCCGTCGGGGTCGGTGACATGCAACGTGCCATCCACCGCGCCGCCGTCGGCATGCACGAGCCCGATGGTGTAGGCCGGATCCGCTACTACCGGCGGGGTGTTGGGGGGAGGTGGGGCCCCTTGGGTATCGATCACCGATACGGTGTTCGCGCCGTAGTTGGCGACGTAAAGGTGCTTGGCGCGGACCGCCATCGCGATCGGGTTGTTGCCGACGGTGATCGTGCTCATCACAGTGTTCTTGCTGGTGTTGATGACCGTCACGGTGCCGTCGAAGAAATTGGTGACGTAGAGTCGCTGGCCACTGCCGACCACCCCGATCGGATGATTGCCGACCGCGATGGTGGCGGTGACTTTATTGGTGGTGGTGTCGATCACCGTCACCGTGTTGCTGTCGGCGTTGCCGACATAGAGGCGGTGCCCGCTCAGCACCGCCACTCCGTGCGGACTATTGCCGACGGCGATGGTGGCGATGACGGTGTTCTTCTTCGTGTCGATCACCGAGACCGTGTTGCTGCCGTAGTTGGTGACATAAAGGCGGTCCGCGCTGAATACGGCATTGAGGGGACGGCTTCCCACGGTGATGGTGGCGATGACGCTCTTCTTCTTGGTGTTGATCACCGTCACGGCACCGTTCATGTGGTTGGTGACGTACGCGCGTTCACCGTGGACCACCACCGCGGCGGGTTGGCCGCCGACGGTAATCGGTTCGCCCTCAACGGTATTGGTCTTTGTATTGATCACCGTCACGGTTCCGTCGTTGAAGTTGGTGACGTAACTACGGTTACCGGCAACCGCTATACCGCCCGGAGAGTTGCCGACGACGATTGGTGCGCCGCTGAGAGTGTCCGTCTTGGTGTTGATCACCATCACGGTGTTGTCGAGGTTGTTGGTGACGTAGAGGTCGTCACCTTTGATCGCCAACCCAGTCGGCCCATGGCCGACGGCGATTGTGTTGACAACGTTGCCTGTCTTCGCTGGCGCACGGAACGCGACCGCCTTGAGGTCGCGATTGATGATGCCAACGGATCCAGAATGCTTCGCTGAACGCATTTTTGCCCCACCTTGATTCGCCAACTCGATTGCCAGAGGCTTCTTTTGGCTGCGACCGACGCTAACCGCTCCAACGGTGTGCCACTAGTGACCAAAGTCACCGGGGGAGAGGCGGTGGACATAAGACGCGGCCGGCCCGGTTGTGGGGGCCCGCAGCCTTGACGACCGGCGAACAGATCGAGGAAGCTCTACGCGAGACGTTGCGCGAATCTGTACTAGCCGGCCTTCGCATTGGGCACTGCAAGGAAGCGACCTCGGGTGGCTAATCGCAAGCGGCGGGGAACCATCCGCGCCGGACGAGGATCAGGACCTAAGCCTCTTCTGAAGGGCGTTCGGGTCTGCGAGGCTAGGGCAAACCAAATGCGGCCAATTGCCCGACCGCTTGACTGACATGAAGGCGAATCGGGGTAACGGCCATGATTCGAACACCGGAATATGTGGCAGCGGCCAGCCATAACTCGATGTTTTCAACAGCCTCGGTTCAGTCTGCGGTGCACTTGCGCGAATGCGAAAGCAGTTGTCCTGCAAGGTTATTACTCGCCGGCGGCGGAGCGGGATATAGGTTCGCATCACGTATGGATGGGCGGCATGACTGCAGTCCACGTGGGTCCTGACCAATCACCGGAGATGACGAATCGGCGCCGGCCACCTCGGCTGTCGACGGTTGTCCTCCCCGCTCTGACACTGCTCGGCGTGCTGCTGATCGTCGCGCTCGCGCTGGCTTCATACCTCGCCGCCCGCAGGCTGCCGTTGCCGCCCACTGGCCCCGCCCCACTAGTCGAGGGCTCCGTCAAATCTGGCACCAGTGCAATTCGTGAACTGCCCGTCGGGTTGCCGCCCGGCCATAGGATAGCGAGTGTTCAGGATGTCTACCCTTACGCGGTGGCCGCCCTCGGCGTTCCGGGCGCGCAAGCGCTGATGGGTGTGGTGTCGTCAGCGGCCGAGCTTGCACCAGACACGTCGTCTCATCCCAAACCGCATGGCTTCTTCGACTATCCGTACCATTACCCGGCGTTTGAGCCGATCCTGGCCGACGCGCCCGAGGCCTCACTTCGCCGCAATGCGACCGCGCTGGCGGCGGCGCTGACCGAGCTCGCCGGGCAACCGCAAAGCCAACCGCAAGCCGGCTACATCATGCGAGGGGCGGCGTCCGCGGCTTATGCCTTGCTCGACCGGACACGCACCTCGGGCGGCTGCGACGCGCAACTCGACCTACTGTTGCTCGTGGCCGGCGACTCGTATACCTCCGCGGAGATCCTGGCGGGGGAGTACCGGAGCAGCTCGGCCGCATGTCCGAATGACCCGACGCCGGGCTGGATCACGGGGCAGGCCATGATGCGCAGACTCGGGCATGTCGAGGAGCAGCTTCCCATTCGTATCGACGACTATGAGCGCACCGATCTCGCCGCGGCGCTTGCGACCTTCCAGGGTTTGGTAGACCGGTTTCCCCGAGACACGTCGGTGGTCACCGGGCTCGGTGACGCCTACCTGCGAGCGGGTCTGCTCCTGCTGTCGAGCAATCCGTTCACCGCGCGCGACGACCTTCGGCTGGCTGTGGCGCAATACGACAGGGCTGCTGAACGAGGTGATCGCCACAGTGCAGATCTGGGGCGCGCCCGCGCTCTTATCAGTCTGGAAGATCCCGAGCGAGCGATGCCGCTTGCGACGCGCGCCGTTGCTGATTCGCCTCATCCCGGTGCCGCACTTGAGGTTCTGCTGGCCGCCGAGCAGGCTGCCCACCATTTCGACGCTGCACAGGAAGTCGCTCACCGCCTCGAGCGGTTGGGGTCAGCCGCGTATCCCGACGCTGCGGTGTTCTACCCAGCGCCAAGTACATCCGAGCGGGGCGAGCGGTTCGATGGAACACTGCCCCTGTCCGTGGGGGCAGACACTCTTGCTCCTTTGGACGTCGACTTGACGCCGGCGGGCGGTCGTGGCGGTGGGCTGGTCGAGGATTTAGGGTTTATTCCCCAGTACCGTGACGCCCGTCCGATGACCTCTACGCTCACCGATTGTCCATCGCTGGCGTGGCGGCGAGACGCGATTATCGCCGGGCAGGCCGCGTCGGCGCTGGTCGACTGGCCGGCCGAGTTGCCGGCCAGTCGGCCTAACCTGGTGCAATACGGGTGCGGCGACTTAACAGATACTCTCCGCTCGATCGCCGAGTTGGCCGCTCACCAGCCACTCACCGGACACTCCTCTCTCGGTAGAAATGAGCTCACCGACGAATGGCAGAACATGTTGCGCTGGGCGGGAGATCTACCCGGCGCCAGAACCGTGGTAGCGGCTTGGGATGACCTCAAAAGAGACGATAGCCCGCTGCCGGCTCTACGCCTGGGTGAAGTGGCGTTCCGCCAAGGCGCTTACAACGAGGCGGCTGCCCAGTTCGGCGTAGCCGCGCACCGGGCGCATGTGCGGCCATCGCACGACGACGACCTCAACGCGGGACGGGCCGAGCTTGACCGCGGGGCCGCGTTGTTGAAGGCCAACCGGAGCGCAGAGGCACTCGCCCTGCTGCGCCCACTCGAAGTGGTCGGCACGCGAGGCTACGCAATACTTCAGAACTCGAACATGAGCCGCGATTCGAGGCCTGACGCAGCGGCGCAGTGGGCGACCTTGTCCTACTACGCTGCCATTCAGCTCGGCGACTACGAGAGCGCGACCGGTGATCTACACGGTGCGATCGACGACTACAACTTGGCGGCGAGTTGGGCGGATAAGCTGCGGCAATACCATAGCGTCCGGCCCGAGGTCGTGTACAACAATCTCGCTTTGGCGTACCTCGGCGCTGGAGCGACCGGCTTGGCAGCAGCCAACGCGGACAAAGCAATTCAAGCCGACCCCATGGATCCGGTGTTTCTGATGACTGCCGGATCCATCGCGGACCGCGCGTGCAACACAGGGCAGGCGGCCGATTACGACCGACGTGCCTTACACAGCGACCCGGGTGCGTTCCCTGCCGCCAATGATCTGGGCGTCGAACTTGCGCGTAAGCGCGACTACGCCGCTGCGGAAATCGCGTTGCGCCAAGCAGTGGGAGCCAAGCCCGACTACGCCCTCGGCTGGTTCAACCTCGGTGTACTCGAAGCCCATAGGGGCCCAATGTATTTGCTGGCTTCCCAGGGGGCGTTTGCGAAGGCATTCGCGCTCGACCAGACGCTGAAGGATCGACGTCATGAACTGACAATCGACGGCGAGGTGTACCGAACGGCCCTTGACCTGTCCCAGCCGATACCACCGCGCTGGAGCTTCGCGCAAACCCAGAAGACAGCGCCGGTCGCCCCGGCCGGCGTGCTGACCGTCGCACTTCTGGCCGTCGGGCTGGCCCGGGTATCGAGCCAGCGCGGGCGCGACTTCGGCAAGCGCTGGTTCGATCCAATCAGCAATCGACTGGACAACATTCGCGGCCCGGCATGGCTGCGGCCACCCATTTGGGCTGTCGCCGCGACCGTCGTTTCTTTCGCCGCGGCCTATCTGCGTCATGTCGGCAGCCCGACCGAGATGGTCGCCTATTCGTTAGGGATCATGCTCCTGGCCGGTGCGACGATGTATGCGCGGATGGCCGTGGCGGCACGAGCCAAAGTGTCGGCGGCGCAGATGTCTTGGGTTCCCGGGTTACTGTTCGGGCTAGTCACCAGTGCTCTCGGTACTCCGTGGGCACCGCTTCCGGTGACCAAGGCCGACCCGCAGTCCCACCGCGTGCACCTCGCCGCGCCGGTCACACTGGCAGTGCTCGCCGTCATCCTCTTCGTCGAGTCAGCCTGGCTGAATGTGCCGCTCAGTGAATCGTTCGCGGTCGCAGCACTCATAATGGCCGGATCGATGCTCGTTCCGGTCAGGCCCCTGGACGGAGCCAACGTCGGCAAGGCGGGTGTAGTCGCGGCCGCCGGGGTGGTCGGAGGCGCCCTTCTCGTCACCCTTGGCATCGTCTGATTGTCATATCGGACCGAGATGCGCCCAATCACCACCCGCATCACCCCGCAGTGGGTGACGTAGAGGTTGTCACCTTTGATCCTGAACCCGGTCGGTCTGTGGCCGCCGGCGAAGGCATCGATAACGATGGCTACTCTTGCCTCGGCACGGGCGGATCAAGTCAGATCACGACTCGACGGTTGTTGACATCACCGGTGTTTGTTGACGTGATCGCGCAAAGGGCGGCCCTCATCCTCGGCGCGGCTTGGCAGCTGCGATCACGGTGATGGCCAAAGCGATCGCCCCGACGACGACGAGAGGGTGCCACCATTCTGCGCCCAGCCAGTACACATGGGCGATGACTATGCCGTGATCACCGAACAGCCAACCCCGTACGACACACGTGGTGAGGGAAAGCGTTGCGCCGACTAGGGTTAGCGAGAGTAGTGCGAATAGCAGCCGGCTAGAGAGCTGCCAGGTCCCCAGGGCGATGAGATAGCCGCCAGTCCCGGCCATGATTAGGCCGGTGACCCCAAACAGCGTGCCGGATTGAATCGCGGCTGCAGCACCCAGCACGAGGAGCACGGCCCCGACGATGATGATCGACCTAGCAACGCCTTTGGTCACCGACACAACGTGATATCCACCGAGCGTCAGTGTTCGCAGGGTAGTCAGCGCAGGCTTGAGGGCGCCAGGCAGCTGTCGCACGGAGCCAGCCGCCCCGGATACCGCCGCGGCGGCTTTCGTGATGGTCTGTGCCATCAGGGGTGAGCCCTTGTCGGTGGCGAACGTCTCGCATGCGACCGGATCTTCGTTCAGGAGAGCGTATTTGGCGTCTCCTGGGCTAGCGGCCAAGACCTTCTTGGCCCATGTTCGGGAACGCGTGGGGCTCCAATCCGGTTTCTGTCCTGGTTGTGGGTCGATCACCGAGTTGGCCAGCCCGTCCAATTCCTCGTCGAGGACTCGTTGCTGCCATGCTTGCGCCAGCCACAGCGATGTCTTCGGAATGCTACGCGGTATCGCCGTCGATGGGTCGTCGAGGAACGCAAGTTCGTTTAGCAGCATGTCCTCGGTCAGATACTGGCAGCGTCCACCGCCGGCATCTGGCAGGCGGTAGCCCGAACTCGGAAACTGAGGTGCCCCAAGTGTTTTGAGTCTTCGCAAAAACCATTGCGCTCCGGTCTCGTCCCCGTCGGCGCTCTTCTTGCGCTCATGGACATGAGCCTGGGTAGTCCGCAGCACACGGCGCGGGTCAAGCAGTACGTGGACGAGCCATCCTGCGCCGTCGAGGCGACCCCACATCCAGTCGTTGGCGCGCCATGACCGTTTGTAGAAGGCGCCGAAATGATGGAACTGCATGCCGGTGAGCTTTTGCTGGGCTGTCTGCCAGTCAGGTGCGAGCAAATTGCGCGTATCGGCGCTGAGTTGCACGAGGTCTAGGGATTGCTCGACGTCTGCGTCGGCCCGAAGCATCGCGCGCTGAGAGGCGGCCAGGTCGAACAATTTCGTTGCCACGGTCCGCGGGTTGCTCGCAGGTCTCAGATAATCGAGGTATGTAGCGAGCTGGCTGGCTGCAACATGGTCCTGTGCGAGCAGGGAATCTGCCTGGGCGCCAGCGGTGGACGATGCGCTTGCGGCAAGTCGCTTCAAGGACGGGTAGCCATCGACGAAGACCCCGCCAAGCCTTTCCCATGCTTCCTCTTTCACCGCGGATTGTTCGAGATACTCCGCAGCGAGCAGGCTGGCCGCGTTCTGAAGTGACTCTTGTCGGACCGCGGGGTTGGTGCACACCTTGCGAACGAGCTCACCAAGATCGAACGGTTTGGGTGGTTGGCAAGCTCTGAAGATTCCTTGGATGATTTCCGCAACGGCAGCGGTCTCGGCGTCGGACTTTGCGAGCTGGTATGCCGCCTGGGCGACGGTGATTGCCAATGCTTTCACTAGGTCACATGCAGGTTGGCCATACCGAGCAAGATCGGCTGCAGTCTCGGGGAGTGGGCGGTTGGGCGGCTGCGACCAACCACCCAGGATCGAATCTGTGATCTGTCGTCGGCACAGTGTCTCGGGGTCGCCTCCGACGGCTAGGTCGTCCTTCCAGGTCTCGGGAATGCTTTCGGTGGACTCGCTCGGCGCTGGAGGCCAGGTACCGAGCTGGCGCAGCAGAGCGTGGGTAATGGCGTGAGCCTGTCTGGTCGCCTCGCGGGTTTGGTAGTCGGTCAGGAGGGCCGTGGTGAGAAGGCGCGATCCTTCAGGCAGTCTTGCCGCTAGCTCGGCCAGGCGCAGTCGGGTGTCGGTTCGCGCTTGCATGCGGTCTTGTTGGGCTCGAATTGCCCTCAAGTCCGCCGCGATCGACTGTGTCGTGATCGCGGCCAAGTCCTTGAGGAGCCCGTCAACAAGCCCAAAAGGCTTGCTGACGTCATCCGATGGAGGTTCTTGCACCAGGTCGGGTGCTGGACCAGAAGAAGGCACCACGAAGAGAAGCAGCCGGCGTACCGACCTGGAGGCTGGACGATCGAAGATCCGCTGGAGTAGCACGTCGATGGGCCGGTTGTCGAGCAGGCCACCATCGGTAACCCAGTGCGGGCGGGTGAGATTGGTGAAGGGCGCCATCGCCGGCCGGGCTGGAGCGGCCCCCTTCTTCGCGGTTCCGGCTGTGAAGGGGATGAACGAGGGTTCGAACGCGACGGGGAACGACGCAGAGCTGCGAGCGGCCAATGCGAGTGCCGGGAAGGTGCCGTTCTTTGCGAGGTCGGTCTCGGTGAAGGTGAAGAGACCGCGGCGGTCGACGTCTTGCACGAGCGTGCCGAATGAGTCTGTGAACCTGCTAGTTTCGCCGGTCAGCAGTGTCGTCGTGATATAGAGCGTGGTGGAAGGGGTGCAGGCACCCCCCGGAAAGGCCGAGGGCGGGAATGGCCCGATCTCGAGCTTCGGAATCTCCGTCGCCAGCGCGGCAAACATGCGTTCGTCGCCGTACAGCAGGGACGGTGTGTTCTTGTCTCTCGGGTCTCGAATGAGATCAGTCAAAGCCCCGAGGTCTAGCCAGAGGTCACGAAGCCCGCCGAGGTCCGACCCCTGGACTCGCGACGACGCAAGCACAGCCGCGTTGATGCCACCTGCGCTTGTCCCAGACAGGACATCGACGTCGACGACCATGTCGAGCAGGTCGATGAGTTCGGCGTAGAGCTTCAGGCAATCGGCCGATTCTTTGGAGAGATTGCTGCGCGTCGGGAACGGTTTCCCGACCCTGCGCCATTGTGACGCCTGCGAAAGCAAGTTGATCTCCCGCGCAACGCCTGCCATCCAGATCGCGAGACTGACACCGCCTGTCATCGTCGTGGCGAGTCGGAGTTCCTGCGTCGACTCCGTCACGGGTGATGGCTCATAAAGTGCCATCGCACTCCTCGATGTACCAAGTTTCGAGTTACCCCGACCGGACGAGAGCTTCCGAACCTAGATTGCCATGATCCCGACGACCTGCACGAGTGAATGACGCAATATGGTCGCGCTCCCGCGAAGGCGGCGAAAATTCAAGAAACGCTGACTTGGCCCACAAGGCCTCGCCGGTGATTGAGGATCGCGCCCAAACTGGCTAACGCGATGTGCTGCGCGAAGTCGCGGGCCCCTACGGCGCGCCTCGACTGCTCTTGACGCCGTCAAGACTCGAAAGCGAAACCGCTGGCAACGAGCGGGACTGAACTGGGCCGAAATGGAACGAACGGGCAGATCAGAACCCAAAATGCCTGGTAGAGCATCGGGTTCGATTCCCGGCAGCTCCACTTAGAACATGCCTGCTCACCCACGCCGCGAGCCATCGGGTTCATGCTGACGGGTAGCGAGATCGCAAGTCGCGATGAAAGGCAGCTGCGACGGCGGCGATGATCCGCTAGCTGACCGATCGGTGCCATTTAGCATGACGTTCTCTCAAGAGCATTACACATCTCCACTTAGATAGTCCCTGCAAATTTCTACCTGACCCGGCGGGGCGGGCATAAGCTCTGGCTGTCCGGCGATCGCAGAGATAATGGGAGAGGCGCGGTGTCGCATGTTTCTGGCGTTGCCGGAGATGATGTCGGCCGAGGCCGCGCGCGTGGCCTCGATTGGTTCGGCGGTCAGGACGGCGAGCCAGGGCGTGGCGGGCGCCACCACCGGTATATCGGCCGCCGCTGCGGCCGAGGTGTCCGCTGTGATCGCCGAGTTGTTGTCCGTCCACGGCAGGCTCTACCAAGCTCTCGGCTCACAGCCGGTGGCTTTTTCGCGGGCGGTTTGTGCAGGCATCGACCGGCGCGGCCGGTGCGTATGCCGCCGCTGAGGCGACCAACGCTTCGCCTCTGGCGACCTTGAGCAGGCGGTGCTCGGTGTTCAGCAGGAAATCCAGCAGCTCCCCACGACACTCGCGACCGGATTGAACCGGGAACTCGACTGTCTAATTATTGAGCCAGGTTCACCGCTCTTAGCTGTACCGAGACCGGAATAGTCGCGCCAGCGTTGCGACCGGTGGCGCCTGCCTGGATGCACTCAGCCGCCGATTTCAACAACGCATTTCCCTAGCGTCGTTCGGGCCGCGACCCGCGTCAGCGCCTCGGGGACCTCACCGAAAGGCACCGTCTCTAGGATCGTTCGGCGAAGTTCGCCGCGGTTCACCAGGGCCGTCAGGCCGTGCAGAATGCCCTCAACGTGCTCGCGCGAATAGCCGGCGGCGAGGACTCCGACCAGTGACGTGTTGGTCAGCGTCATCATCGCGACGTTGACGGTGGGCCATGTGCCGCTTGCGAATCCGACGGCGAGGTGTTTGCCGTCGCGGGCGAGTGCGCCCATCGCGTTTGTTCCTTGCGCGCCGCCGACGGGGTCGAAAATCATGTCGACACCGTGCCAATCGGTGAGCTCGCGTAGTACCTGGGCGAGCGGCCGTCCATCGGCGGCGGTGTCGCCCCTGCACACCACCGCATGGTCGGCACCGTATGACCGGCAGAATTCGGCCCGGGACTCGTCGCCCGCGACCGCGACGACCTCGGCGCCGAGGGCCTTGCCCAGCTGAACGGCGGCGATTCCACTGCCCCCGGCGGCACCGAGGACCACGAGCCGTTGGCCTGCCCGAAGCTGACCGCGGTCGACCAGCCCGATCCACGCGGTCATGTTGGGGATCCAAAAGCCTGCGGCGGCACAATCATCCATCCCGTCGGGGGCGGGGAGGACGGTGTCTGCCGCGGCGAGCGCCTCGCCGGCGAAGGAGCCGTTGCCGTTCATGAAGTCGCTGACACCCATGACCCGGGTGCCGAGGGACAAGTCGACGCCGGAACCGACCGCGACAACCGTGCCGGCCAGTTCCTGTCCGGGCGTGAACGGCACGGGGGGCGTCAGCGGGTAGGTGCCGCGGCACATCAGGACGTCCGGCAACCCGATTCCGGCCGCGGATACCTGGATCTTCACCTGGCCCGGCCCCGGATCGGGGAGCTGCCGCTCCACCATCCGCATGACGTCGGCGGGCTCGCCGGCCCCATCCACCTGCCACGCCTTCATCGGAGTCCTCCGGTCGACGGTATTGCCAATAACGATCACACCATGATTACACTGTGATTTCATCGATTGGAAGGGGTCGGGAATGGCGTGGGACTTCGAGACCGACCCCGAGTTCGACGAGAAGCTTGCGTGGATGCGCGAATTCATCGACACGGAAGTCATCCCTCTCGAACCCATCCTGTCGGAGCTGCCGACCGCGGAATGGGCGGCGGTCAAGCGCATGCTGCAGGACCGAGTGAAGGCCCAGGGACTATGGGGGATGTTCCTCGACCCCAGCCTCGGCGGTTCGGGTTCCGGTCAGCTCAAACTCGCGCTGATGTCAGAGATCATCGGCCGCTGCATGGTCTCGATGGAGTTGTTCGGCGTGCAGGCACCCGACAGCGGCAACATGGAGTTGCTCGCCCATGGCGCCGACGAAGCCCAGAAGCAACGGTGGCTGTATCCGAACCTGCGCGGGGAGATCTCCAGCGCGTTCGCGTTGACCGAGCCCTTCCTCGCTGGCGCCGATCCGACGGTGATCGACACCACGGCGGTGTTCGACGGCAACGACTGGGTTATCAACGGGCACAAGTGGTTCACCACCAATGCCTCGTGCGCCGACATCATTTTGGTTGTCGCCGAGACCGATCCGGCCGGTCGTCCGCATCGGCACGCCTCGATCTTCGTGGTGCCGGCGGGTACGCCCGGGTTGCAGATCCTGCGCGAGATTCCCACGATGGCCCACCCGGATCCCGACTTCGGCCGTCGCGGCAACCACGCCGAGGTGGTGTTCGACGATTGCCGCGTGCCCGGCGATCATCTGATCGGGGCCCGCGGCGAGGGGTTCCGGCTGGCGCAACAGCGACTTGGCGGCGGCCGCATTCATCATGCGATGCGCTGGCTCGGTCAAGCCCAGCGTGCCCTTGACATCATGGGGGAGCGGGCGGTGTCTCGGCGATCGCACGGCCGGCTGCTCGGCGAGCACCAGATGGTGCAGGACTATATCGCCCTATCGCACATGGAGATTCAAGCCGCACGCCTGCTGACATTCCAGACGGCGTGGAAGATGGATCGGGACGGGGCCGGCGCGGTGCGCGCCGAGCTGGGCATGGTCAAGGCGCATGTGTCCAAGGTGGTGCTGGCGGTGCTCGACCGGGCAATCCAGGTATGCGGAGCGTTGGGATATTCCGGCGATCTGCCCGTCGAGCAGTGGTACCGCATGACCCGTTTCGGTTCGATCGGTGACGGCCCGGACGAGTTGCACAAGTCCGTGCTGGCGCGTCACGTCCTCAAGAAGTACCGACCCGTCGAGGGGTGGCCAACCGAGCACCTGCCCTCGCGTCGACCTGCCGCACAACGGAAATGGTCCGAATTGTGCGAGGCAGCAGGTGTACGTGCCCAATGAGATAGAGCTCGACGCGGAGCAAATCGTGGCCGCCGCGGTCGACATCCTCCGCGAGGGCGGCCTCGATGCGGTCAGCATGCGCAGCGTCGCCGGGCGCTTGGGGGTGACCCCGCCTCCGGTGTACGCGCGGATCGGCAACAAGGACGCCCTATTGGATGCGATCGCCGAGCACTTCCTCTCCGACGCCGCGCCTGCCGTGCAGCCCGACGAACCCTGGCCGGACTACGCCCGACGGTGGACGCAGCAGATACGCCAGCGCCTCACCGCGGCCGCCGACAGCAGGCTATTTCTGCAGGTGAAGCGGCCGACGTATCTGGAGGCGACCAGACCGCTGTTGAAATGCATGCGCCGCGACGGAATGTCGCGGGACGCGGCGGTTCGCGCGTGCCGCCTGCTGACGTGGGCGACCGTGGGCTTCGTCGCGATGGATCACCCGCCGTCGGCCGCATCGTCTCGACGCCGGAACCGGCTGGCCGGCAGTGACCCGGAGGGAGTGACTGCCGAAGAGATCGGCGAATTGTTCACGTCCCACATCGACTACCTCATCGAGGGCATCGCACGCGAGGAAGGCATGCGATGAGCTGGGCTGCGGTCGATTTCGACGTGCGGCACTTCGCCGCATGGTTGGCTGAGAAAACCGGCGAAGATGCCGACCTCGAGGTGAGCGCGATTCGCGGCGGCGGTAGCTGCGAGATGTTCCGCGTCGACCGGCTCGGTGAATCGTGGGTGGTGCGGCGCGCCCCGCGGACCGCGGTGTCCGATACGGCCCACCAAGTCGTTCGCGAGGCGCGCATCATGAAGTCCCTGGCGGCACAGCGGGTTTCGGTGCCTCACGTGCTGGCGTGGTCCCAAGACGTCAGCGTCCTCGGGGCTCCGTTCTTCGTGATGTCTTTCGTCGACGGTGGCGTCATCCGCCGAAACGGATTGCCAGCGCAACTGCGCGACGACCCCGGCTCGCAGAGTCTGATCGGTGAGCAGCTCATCGACACGCTCGTCGATCTCCATGCGGTGGACTGGACCAAGACCGTGCTTACCGAGATATCGCGCCCGGCGGGCTTTTTGGACCGGCAGGTCGATCGTTGGATGACTCAACTCAACAGCTACCGGGTCCGCGACCTCGCCGGCGTCGACGACATCGCGCGCTGGCTGAAGACGAACATGCCCGAGCACGGCGAACTGACCGTCATGCACGGCGACTACAAGGTGGACAACCTGATCTGGGCGCCGGCCGCGCCACCGAGGGTCGCCTGCGTCGTCGACTTCGAGATGACCACCGTCGGCGACCCGCTCATCGACCTGGCGTGGGCCATGATCTTCTGGCCCGAAGAGGGCAACTCCATCGCCCTGGCCGCCCCGGGCACGCCCAACGGCATGGCGTCCGAATCCTGCCAGCCGCCTTCGGAATTGGTGAACCGCTACGCGGATGCCACGGGACGCGACCTGTCCCGATTCGGGTGGTATCAGGCGTTCAGCGCATGGAAGCTCGCCATCGTGCTCGAAGGCTCCTACGCAACGTTCCTTCGCGGTGAATCCCGCAACCCACTGCACGAGGTTTTCGGGCCTATTGCCGACCAACTCCTCCTGCGCGCCGGAAGGTTCGCGCGATGACCGATCCACTGTTCGACGTCAGCGATCGCGTGGTCCTGATCACCGGTGGCAGCCGGGGCCTCGGCGCGGCGATGAGCCTCGGCCTCGCGCAGCGCGGGGCGCGGGTGATCGTCGCCAGTCGAAAGCTGTCTGCGTGCCAGGAACTCGCCGCCCGGATCACCGATGCGGGCGGTCAAGCTCATCCGCTGGCCTGCCATGTCGGTCACTGGGACACGCTGGACGCCGTCGTCGATGCCGCCGCCGCGCTGTGGGGTCGGCTCGACGGCCTGGTGAACAATGCCGGGATGAGTCCATTGGCTCCGTCGCTGCTGGAGACCTCAGAGACGTTGTTCGACAAGGTGATCGGCGTCAACCTCAAGGGGCCGACGCGCCTGACGGCGCTGGCCGCTACGGCCATGGCCCGCACCGGCGGGGGATCGATCGTCAATGTCAGCTCGCTCGCGTCGGTGAGACCCACGCCCGTCACGACGGTCTACGCCGCGGCCAAGGCGGGGTTGAACGCGTTGACCACCGCGACCGCCATCGAATACGCGCAAGTGGGTGTTCGAGTCAACGGAGTCATCTGCGGAACCTTTGACACCGACGCGGCTTCGGGCTTCGTGCGGGACCCTGCTCTCCTGCCTGACATCCTGCGACCCATCGCACTGGATCGGATAGGACGTCCTGACGAAATCGTCGGCGCCGTGATCTATCTGCTGTCCGATGCCTCGAGCTACACCACCGGATCGCTGATGACCGTCGACGGCGGCGTCGCTGTATGACGCGTTGTCTCCGGTTGCGGCCTGCTGTTGATGCGATCAACACATGTTTTCGCAGCTACCGCCATTTCCGGGGCGGGGTTTGACTCCCGGCAGCTCCACCAAGAATTGGATTGCACCTGGGGTGAGCGGCTTTAATCGTCATACGACGGCGATGTCGCGTTGTGCACGCCCGACATCGCATCACGAGAACATGTGTGAACTTTCGCAGCTAGAACGAGGAGCTCTCATGACCTATCGCCCTGTTGCTTGGGTGCTCGGCGCAGTGGTTGTGGCGGCCATCATTCCCGTCACGGCCCATGGCGAACCGCCGACGAAGTGTCTGACCAACATTCCCAGTGGCAAGCAGGTCTACGTGCCCTGCGACCTGCTCAACGCCGGCGCCAATTTCCCGCCCGGTCAGCGTTGCCCTCCACCACTTGAGCAGTACCCGAAGGATGTGGCGGCCTGGTGTGGCGAAGGCCCTGGCCTTGCGAGTCCTACGCCCGCGAGTCCTACGAACCCCGCGACATCAACGAGTCCTACGAGCTCTGTGCGGCCTACGAGCCCCGCGACCTCAACGAGTCCTACGAGCTCTGTGCGGCCTACGAGTCCCGCGACCTCAACGAGTCCCGCGACCACAACGAGTCCTGTGACCACAACAAGTCCTGTGACCTCAACGAGTCCCACGAGCCCGGCGGCTCCGGGCGACGCAGGCTGACGACGTCCGCGTTTTGGCCCTCCTGCCACGTGGTTGGTCGCGACAAGGATCACATCCGCGGATCGCAGACTGCACAGTCGCGGCGAAACCTATGCTGCCCACATGAGCGAGTTTCATGCGTCGCCGCCGCCGGATCTGCCCGGCATCCCCTCGGCCGAAGGGCCCCTGCCCGGCCCGGAGCAATTGGTCGGCCGCCCCCGCGCGTTGGCCGTGGACCTACTCGGCGAATTGCACGGTCCGCTGTTCTACGCCGACTTCAACGGCGGCTTCAGGAAGCTCTACGCGTGCTCGCTGGAGCTCGTCACCGAGCTGTGCGACGAAAGCCGCTTCGCCAAGAATCTGACCGCGACCCTCGCCCGAGTCAGGCCGTTAGCCGGCGACGGCTTGTTCACGGCCTACCACGGCGAACCGAACTGGCAGAAAGCCCACGACGTCCTGTTACCGGGTTTCAGTTACGCGGGCTTGCGCGCCTATCACGGCGCGATGCTGGACATCAACTGCAAACTGATCGACCGGTGGGACGCCAGCGCCGGAGTCGGGCCGGTCGATGTGTCAACCGACTTGCAAAAGCTGGCGATGGACACCGTCGCGCTCGCCGGATTCGGTTCGCGCTTCGACTCTTTCGACTGCCCGGGCCTGGCTCCGATCCCGCAGAGCTTCACGACCGCCCTGGGGGAGTTGGAATCTGACGCCCCAACACCGGTGTTCGAGGACGAGTTGGCCACGTTGTACTCGTTCATCGACGGGCTCATAGGGGAGCACCGATCCGGTGACAGTGAGTTCGACGACCTGTTGGCGCTGATGCTGCAACAGGATCCGGACGGGAAACCTGTGCTGGAAACGGAGAACATCCGCAATCAAATCATGACCTTCCTGATCGCCGGCCAGCTCACCACGTCGGAGTTGATGCCCAATACGCTGTACAACATCGTCAGCGATCCGACGGTGCTACACCGGGTACAGGCCGAGGTGGACACCGTTTTCGGAACCGAAGATGACTACCTGCCCGGCTACGACGACATCGGCAAGCTGACCTATCTGCGGCAGGCTATCGAGGAAACCCTGCGGCTAACCCCGCCGGTGCTCAATTTCGATCGAATGGCCTTGGAAGACACCGTGATCGGTGGCAAGTATCCGATCAAGCGCGGCGAGGCGGTGACGGTACTGACCGGCGCGCTGCACCGCCAGCCGGGCTGGGGCGACAATGTCGAACTCTTCGACCCCGACCGCTTCGCTCCCGAGCGCTCGGCTTCCCGGCCGTCCGCGCTGTTCAAACCCTTCGGAACCGGCGCACGATCCTGCATCGGCCGTCAGTTCGCGCTGCATGAGGCGGCGATGGCGCTATCCCGGCTCATCCATCGCTATCGCCTCATCGACGCGTACCACTATGTGCCGCAATGGGAAACCCCCCTCAGTCGCCGGCCGGTCGGATTCCGGCTCGATGTCCTCCGGCGCACACCGCAGGACCGCCAGAGCGACACACCCGGCGTTGCGGCCGCGGCCGTGCAGAACGTGGAGCAGCACCCCACGGCAATCACGGCCGGCACCAGGATGGCCATCTTCCACGGCTCGAACCTCGGCACCTGCCGCGCGCTGGCCCGCCAATTCGCCGACGACGCCACGGCATTGGGCTGCACGGCGACGGTGGCACCCCTCGACGACGCCGTGGGCGGGTTCCCCGAAGCCGAGGCCATCGTGATCATCGCGTCCTCCTACAATGGGCAGCCGACCGACGATGCGCGCGCCTTCCTCACCTGGCTGCTCGATGCGAACACCACGCTGAATCCGACACCCAACGTCGCGGTTCTCGGCGTGGGTGACCACAACTGGGCGGACACCTACCAGGCGATCCCGCAGCGCATCGATGAGCGCCTCGGCGAGCTGGGAGCCAACCGATTGGTCCCGCGGGCAGCGGCCGACACGTCGGGGGACATGGTCGGCACGATCGAGGAGTTCGCCGCCGCGCTGTGGTCATCATTGGCCGAACACTTCGGAGACCCCGACGCCGCGCCGGTCACGGACGCGGCCGAACCGCTTTACGAGTTGCGCCAGATCGTCGGGCCGGTGACTGCGGCGATGGACGCACGGTCGGCGGTGATCCCGATGACCATCGTCGAGAACACCCAACTGGTCAGGCCCGGGTTGGGTCAAGCCAAAACCAATGTCCGCGTGGACCTTCCGGACGGCGTCGACTACCAGACGGGCGACCACCTCACCGTGATGGCCGACAACCCACCCGAGGTCGTCGACGCGGTTTTGGCGCAACTTGGCATCGACCCTGGACTGAGGCTGGCGATCAATCCTCGGCGCAGCTCTCGGCGGCTCATCGCGCTGGACCGAGAGGTCAGCGCCCGAGAGCTGCTCACGCACTTCGTCGAATTGCGCAAACCGGTGACCAGCAGTCAATTACGCACTCTTGCGGCGGCCAACAGTAATCCTTCGGAGCGCCAGCGGCTCAGCGAACTGGCCGAGGTCCCAGACGGCTGCCCGCTCAGCGTGGTGGAGTGCCTCGACGAGTACCCGGCTTGCGATCTCACTGGAGCCCAACTCCTCGAACTGCTCGACCCGATGGTGCCGAGACACTATTCGATCGCATCGTCGTCAATGCTGTCACCACGCACGGTGGGACTGGTCGTCAGTGTGCTCGATGCGCCGGCCCGTTCCGGTCGCGGCATGTTCAAAGGTGTCGCGTCCAACTACCTCGCGACCGTCCAACCCGGACAAGTGATCCGGGCGCGCGTGGACCCGGCCCGGCAGGCATTTAGGGCCGGTGCCGATCCGGCCAAGAACGTGATCCTGGTCAGCGCCGGTACCGGCGTCGCGCCGTTCCTCGGTTTCCTCGGTGACCGACTGGCCGCACAACAGGCCGGAGCGCCGGTGGAGCCCGCGTTGTGCTTCTTCGGGGTGCGTGACCCGGAGGTCGATTACATCTTCCGAGAGCGATTCGAGCAGGCCGAGGCCATCGGCATCGTGCAGATGCGCCCGGCGTTCTCCCGAGCGCCGCAGGACGGGGTTCGCTACGTGCAGGACCGGATCGCCGCGGACGCCGACGACGTGTGGGATCTGTTGGGCGACCCGGCCAAGGACGCTCATGTCTACGTTTGCGGCGACGGCGCGCGGATGGCGCCCGCGGTGCGCGGGTCCTTTCTCGACATTTACCGGGCGCGGACAGGCGCCGACGACCGTCAGGCCCGCGATTGGCTGAACGCTCTCATCGAATCCGACCACTACGTCGAGGACGTATGGGCAGGCTGAATCTGCACGTGCATCCCAGGTTGCTTCGACTGATCGCCATCGCCGGTGTGGCGGGCTTGGCGGCATGTAGCCACCCGACGACTCAACCCGCAGAGGCGCCCATGATTACCAGCGAGCCGTTCGGTCAGGTGGGTGGGACCCCGGTGAGCCGCTACACGCTCGACAGTGGGCACGGCATGCGCGTGCGAATCCTGACCTACGGCGGCATCATTCAGTCGATCGAGGTACCCGATCGCAACGGACGTGTCGACAATGTGGTGCTGGGCTTTCCGACGCTGGCCGGCTACCTGGACAACACCGGACCCGCCAAGACCTACGTCGGAGCGATCATCGGCCGCTATGGCAACCGGATCGCCAAGGGGGCTTTTTCGTTGAACGGCAACGAGTATCACCTGCCGATCAACAACAACGGCAACAGCCTGCATGGCGGAACCGCGGGCTTCGATACGAAGGTGTGGCAGGCCAGTCAGCAGAACGGCAGCGACAGCGTGGGCCTGAACCTCCAATTCGTCAGTCCCGAAGGCGAAATGGGTTATCCCGGGACGCTGACGACGAGCGTCACCTACACCGTCAACCGGAGAAACGAACTGCGCATCGACTACCACGCGACCACCGATGCGCCGACCGTGATCAACCTGACCAATCACAGCTACTTCAACTTGGCGGGTGAGGAAACGCGCGACGTCTACGACCAGAAGGTCACGATCGACGCCGACCACTACACGCCGACCGACCAGACACAGATCCCGACCGGCCAGATCGCCCCGGTGCACGGCACACCGTTCGACTTCACCTCACCGACCGCCATCGGCGCGCACATCACCGCGAACGACCCGCAGCTGCTGCTGGCCCATGGGTTCGACCACAACTGGGTGATCAACCGCGCCAACAACACCGGCCTGGCCCAGGCCGCCAAGGCGGAAGATCCGCGGACCGGGCGCACGCTGACCGTCTCCACGACCGAGCCCGGCCTGCAGTTCTACACGGCCAACTTCATCGACGGCGCGTTCACGGGCACCAGCGGGCATGCCTACCGGCAGGCGGCGGGATTCACGATGGAGACCCAGCACTACCCGGATTCGCCGAACCACCCGAACTTCCCGACCACGACGCTCAATCCCGGCCAGACCTACGATTCGACAACGGTTTTTGCCTTCGGCACGCAATGAGCGCCGGTCGGCTCCACTTGGTCAGTCCTTTCAAACACCTACCTGACTCCGCGCGGCGGGCATAAGCTCTGGCTGTTCGGCGATCGCAGAGGTAATGGGAGCGGCGCGGTGTCCTTTGTTCTTGCGTTGCCAGAGGTGATGTCCGCCGCGGCCACGAACGTGGCCTCGATCGGCTCGACGGTGGCAACGGCGGACCAGGGCGTGGCGACCGCCACGACTCGGGTCCTGGCCGCGGCCCAGGACGAGGTCTCCGAGGCGATCGCCGCCGTGTTCTCGGCCCACGGCCAGGGCTATCAGGCGCTCAGCTCGCAGGCGGCGGCGTATCACAACTGGTTCGTGCAGGCGCTGACCGGCGCCTCCGGCGCGTACACCGCCGCCGAGGCGGCCAACGTATCGCCTTTGGCCGCCCTCGAGCAGGCGCTGCTCGGTGTGCCCCAGCAAATCCAGCAGATCCCCACGACGCTGGCGGCCGGATTCAACCAGGAATTCAATGTTCTATTCGCGGACCCACAGTCACCGCTCCTGGCGCTGCTTACCGGCGACAATCCGTTGACCGGAATCGTCGGGACCAACAACCCGCCGCCGTTGTTGCCGCTGCTCCTCGGCGAAACGGTGCAGCACACCACCTATAACGGGATGCCCGTCGTGCAGATCACGCCGGCTCATCCCAACGGCGACTACGTGGTGGCCATCCACGGGGGCGCGTTCATCTTGCCGCCGTCGATCTTCCACTGGATCGATTACACGGTGATGGCTTACCAGACCGGCGCGACCATCGAGGTGCCGATCTACCCGTTGCTGCAGCAGGGCGGCACCGCGGGCACGGTGGTGCCCAACATTGCCGGCCTGATCTCCTCGGAGATCGGGTTGCACGGGGCCTCGCACGTCAGCGTGATCGGTGACTCCGCGGGCGGCAATCTCGCCCTGGCGTCCGCCCAATACCTGGTGGCCCATGGCCAAACCGTGCCCTCCTCGATTGTGTTGCTGTCCCCCTGGCTAGACCTCGCGCACGACGGGGGGCAGATCGGCAGGGTTTGGGCGAACAACCTCTCGGTGACCAACTATGAGGTGAGTCCGCTGTATGGGTCGCTCACCGGGCTTCCGCCGACGTATGTCTACTCGGGCTCGTTCGATTCGCTCTTCAACGAGACGCTCGCCCTGCAGCAAGCGGCCCTGGCCGACGGGGCCCCGATGGGCTTCGTGCTGGCTCAGGGCCAAGTGCACGACTGGATCCTGCTCACTCCGACCGGCCCCCGATTCTGGGCGCAGATCGACCAGGAACTTGGTCTCGTGCACTGAGGCGGGTGATCCGGTGATCCTCGCCATCGATTTGGGCAAGACGTCGTGCCGGGCGTCCGCGGGCGGCCGCAGGGCCGAGGGGCCGGGCGCGCCGGGCCTCGCGGCGCCCGGCGGAATGCGGGCCGCGCAGGCGGCGATCCTGGCCGTCGCGCGAGATCTCGGGCCGGTCGACGAGGTGGTCGTGGGCGCGGCCGGGGCGCTGGCCGCTCCGGAGGCGGCGCGCGCGCTCGGCGAGGCGCTGCTGGCGTCGCTGCGGGCCGAACGGGTCGCGGTGACCAGTGACGGCGTGATCGCGCACGCGGGCGCGCTGGGCGGGGAGCCGGGCGTCGTGCTGATCGCGGGCACCGGGGCCGTGGCGCTCGCCATCGACGCGGATGGCGCGTTGCGAACGGCCGACGGCTGGGGCCCGTGGCTGGGCGACGAGGGTGGCGGCGCGTGGATCGGCGCGGCGGGCCTGCGCGCCGCGCTGCGCGCGCACGACCGCCGCGGCCCGTCCACCACCCTGCTCGATGCCGCCCGCACCCGATTCGGCGCGCCGAGAACCTGGCCGGGGCAGCTGGCCGATGCCGCGGCGCTCGCGTCGTTCGCGCCCGCCGTCCTCGCCGCGGACGACGATCCGGTGGCGTCGGCGATCGTCGGCGCCGCCGCCGAGGCACTCGCCGCGACCGCCCGCGCGGCCGGGGACGGCCCGGTCGCGATGGTCGGCGGCCTGGCGGGCGCGGCGGCCCTGCGCAGACGGCTCGACCTGATCCCCGCCGCCGGCGACGCGCTCGAGGGCGCCTTGCGGCTCGGCGCGATTCACGAGCCGCACGTGATCCGGGTGCGGGCGGCGGCTTGCCGCCTTGGGCTCGACGCGCTCGCCACCGAGGCGTCCCTTCCCGGCCTCGACGACCTCGACCTGAGGCCCGTCGGCGAGGTCGTGGCGCTGCTCGTCGCCGCCGAGGGCGACGCGCACGGCGCGGTCGCGGCGGCGGTTCCGCGGATCGCGGCGGCGGCCGAGGCCATCGTCGCGCGGCTGGAGCGGGGAGGCCGGCTGATCTATGCCGGCGCCGGTACGCCCGGGCGGCTGGGAGTGCTCGACGCGGCCGAGTGCGCACCGACGTTCGGCACCGACCTGGTGCGGGCCGTAATCGCCGGGGGCAGTGCGGCATTGACCGAGGCGATCGACGGGGCGGAGGACGCGTTCGACGCCGCGGATCTCGCCGATCTGACCGCCGCCGACGCGCTCGTCGGGATCACGGCCTCCGGCCGAACGCCGTACGTGCTCGGGGCGCTCGAGCATGCGCGCGCCGCGGGCGCGCTGACGGTCGCGATCGTCAACAACCCGGGCAGCGAGGCGTCCGCCGACGTGGTGATCGAGCTGCCGACCGGGCCGGAGGTGCTCGCCGGCTCCACCCGGCTGACCGCGGGGACGGCGCAGAAGGTGGTCCTCAACGCGCTCTCGACGAGCGTCATGATCGGGCTCGGCAAGGCCTACGGACCGCGGATGGTCGACGTCCGCGCCACCAACGCCAAGCTGCGCCGCCGCGCCGTGCGGATCGTGCGCGACGCGGCCGGCGTCGACGAAGAGTCCGCGGCCGCCGCGCTCGCCGCCGCGGGCGGTCACGCCAAGACCGCGATTGTCGCGCTGCTCGCCGGCGTCGACGCGGCCGAGGCCGTGGCGCGGCTCGACCGGGCGCGGGGACGCGTGCGTGACGCAGTCATCGGGAGGGCACGATAATGGGCACCGGCCGACACAGGGGAATCACGTGAACGTCGACAGCTCGCTCAGCAGCCGCGCCTTCGCCAAGCGGAAGGCCATCGCTGGAGTCGTCGTGCTCGCGCTCGTGGCGGGTTGCTCGCGCGGCGAGGCGTCACACACAGCGGTAACCGAGAGTTTGCAGCCGACGCCGGTGCCGGTCGCCGCTCCCGCTCCTGCGCCCGCACCCGCACCCGCGCCCGCCCCCAGCGTCCCACCGGTCTCCAAGCCCCCCGATGCGACTCCTGCGGCTGACTTCGGAACGGTTTCCAAGCTGATCAACGACGCGATCGCCGCGAACAGGCTGCCGGGTGCCGTGGTCCTGATCGGCCACGCCGGCCAGCTCGTCTTCCACCAGGCATATGGCTCGCGCAAACTCGCGGGCGAGCCCGGGCTGGACGGATCGCCCGCGCCGGCCGAGCCGATGACCGAGGACACGATCTTCGACATGGCGTCCCTGACGAAGATCCTCGCAACCGCGCCGGCCGTCATGCAGCTCTACGAACAGGGCAAGGTGCAGTTCGACGATCCCGTGCAGCAGTACTTGCCTGACTTCAACGAGGCGAACGACCCGCGGCGCGCGAAGGTGACCGTTCGCATGTTGCTGACCCACACGTCGGGCGAGACGGGGGACGTCGAACTCAAAGATCCGTGGGGACTGGACGCAGTGGACAAAGCGGAAGGCGTTCATCGCGCGCTCACGACGCCGCTGGAGTCCGATCCCGGCGGGGGTTTCCGCTACTCCGATATCAACTTCATCCTGCTCGGCGCGTTGATCGAGAAGCTCACCGGCGAGCCGGAAGACGAATACGTCGCCGCACACATGTTTGGGCCGCTCGGATTGGAGGACACCCGCTATCTCCCGGCGGCCAAGGCCTGCGGTGCGCACACCGTGCGGGGAGCCGCGATCGGGTGGGCCCCCGCGTCGACGGGGGAGGCGTGTCCCGCGGGCGCGTGGAGCACCGATCTCCTGCCGCGCATCGCGCCGACGGCACACGATGAAGAGGGCAGGGCCGATCCGCCCCGGAATCCCGATCTCGATTACCTGCTGCGCGGCACGGTGCAGGACACGACGGCGCGGCGCATGGGTGGGGTGGCTGGGCACGCCGGTGTGTTCTCGACGGCGCACGACGTCGGCGTCTTCGCGCAGGCGTTGCTCGATCGGCTTGCGGGTCGTCCGAGCGAATTCCCATTGGCCCAAACGACTTTGGAGGCAATGACGGCTCCCCAGCAGCCGGGCCACACGCCTCGGCAACTGCAGGCGGCCAACGACGCCATCCGGGAGGCGGTCGCGACGAGACCGAATGCGACACGTTCGCTGCTCGCCCCGCACTATCCGGCGATACCGGGGCAAAACCTGCGCGGCTTCGGCTGGGACATCGACACCCCGTTGTCGATGGCGCGCGGCGCGAGCTTTCCCATCGGCAGTTTCGGCCACACCGGCTTCACCGGGACCTCGGTTTGGATAGACCCGCGCTCGGACACCTATGTGGTCCTGCTGACGAACTCGATCCATACGCGGGGCAGCGAGCCGATCTCCGATTTGCGCGGGGAAGTGGCGACGGCGGCGGCACGAGCCCTAGGTCTTTAGACCCGCTCGAAGTGTTGGTAGTCCAGGGGAGCCGTCCATTCGCCGCCCCAACGCCAGCCGCGATCCGTAAAGGCGTGCACCGCCGGGTCGCCGATATGCAGGAGCCCCGGGTCGGTGCGGGTGCGGTCCAGGTAAGCCGCGGCGTTGCGCGGTTCGAAATATCCACTGGCGTAGAGGCAGGGGTTGATACGCGTATTGATGTCGATCGCCCGCCCGTACGCGTGCGGCGACCACTCGTCGGTGCCGGGGATGAGTCGGCAATTGAACGCCGACGTGTTGTCGTCCTCCATCGACAACTCGTCGTCCGCGTCCGCGTAATGGTCGACCGTTTGCATCTTTTCGACGGGATAGCCCAGCCGGTAAAGCTGCTCGAAGATCGCGACGACGTCGGGCACCAGGTCCTCGTGCACGATCAGCTGGCCGCGGTGGGTCTGGCCGTCGAAGCCGACGAAGTTGACGTCGACCCGTCGCAGCTGTTCCGGCTCGACGGGACAGCCCGGCCGCCAGGTCGTGCCGAGTTCGGCGGCGCTGACCGGCTCCACGGTCGCACCGGCGGGTGCGGGCGGCGGACTCGCCGTCGGCGGCGCGGCGGGTGACGACGACACGGCCGCTGACCACGACGGTTCAGGTTTGGCCGCGTGCGGGGGCGCGGCGGTGCATTGCACCAGCACGACGCCGGCTGCGAGCACTTCCGCCAGCACAGCACACGGCCGTTGGAAGGGCATCGTCCCAACGCTACCGCGCGACTTCCTCAAACCTCGGTGTCTTGCGCCCATCTGGGCCGGCGCGCTTGTCGGGCATGCGGCGAACGCGCCGCCGCCAGCGACGCCGCGCTGCCACCGTTGATCGCGGTCAGCGGGGGCGGCTGACCCTTGCGCAGCGTCGCGATCAGCTCGCGGTACGGGCCGATGAGGTAGACGGTGTCGCCCGCTTGCAGTCGGGCGTCGCGGCGGGGGCGCAGCCTGACCGGCCCCTCCGGCCGGATGATTGCGATCACGCGCGTCTGGGTGGACATGTCCACCATTCGCAGCCCGTCCAGCTCGCTGCCCTCCGCCACGAGCATCCCGCCCACCATGAACGAGCGCTGCCCGACCCAAAACGTCCCCAGCACCTGCAGGCCCATCGCGGCGCCGATGAACCAGGGGGCGGCCAGGTCGACGATCGAGCGCACGTTTTCGAATCCGAACCGCTGATTCACCGCGGTGCCCAGCGCGCGGCCCTGCACGCGCATGACGATCGGCGTCTTGGTATCGGATCCCAAGATCTCGAGCAGCACGATCCCGGTCTCGATGTTCTCCATGTCGTCGCTGGTCACCACCGCCACCCCGCGGGCCCGATCGACGCGGGCCGACTCCAGCGTCTGGCGCATTGCCGGATCCCCGAAGATCACGGGGACGTCGAGTTCCGCCGCGGTCGACAGGAAGCGGTTGTTCTCGTCGCTCTCGATGACCAGGACGTCATATCCGGCAGCCGCCAGCTCGCTGACGACGCGGATGCCGACGGAACCCAGTCCGATAACCACGACGTGGCCGCGCATTTGGCGTGCCCGCCGGAGTCCGGCCAACTGGACGAAGCGGCGCGACAGCAGCAGGTCCGCAAGGAAGGCGACCAGGATGGCGGTCACGATCGCACCGCTGAACATCAACCCGACGGCGAATAGTCGCAGGAAAACGGGTTGTTGGGTGAAGTTGAATTCACCGTAGCCCACGGTGGTGATCGTCTCGGAGGTGAAATACAGGGCGTCGACCCACGACATCCGCGGGTTGCGGTACGTGAAGTGCACCACGGCCGTCGAACCGAGAATGAGGAATAGCGCGAACGCCAACGAGGGATAAAGCATCGGGTTGATGTCGTCCCGCATGGCGCGCGTGGCGTCGATTATGCGCCGCACCCGGGAGTGGCGGGCGCGCGTCGAGGTCGGCGGGGGCACGGTGATCCCGCGGGCTTCCAACTCGTCCTTGACGCCGATCATCGAGGTCCAGTCGCCGGTGTAGACCCGCTGATCCCGTCCCGGGCATGGCACCACCTCGCCGGGGGAGGGCGACTGCTTGCCGTGGACCACCGCCACCGGGGCGAGGTCGCCGTAGATATCGCGCAGCGTCCCGTCGTGCGGCGCCTCTGCTCCCCAGACGACGAATTCGATGCCGGCCGTGTCGAACTGGTGCGCGTTGCGCGACAGGACCGCCTCGACGAGGGACGGCGTCGCGAGCTCGGCGACGTCCAGGATCGCGCCGGGGCCGTTGACGGTGGACACCGCTTCGCGCAGCACGTCATTCGCGAGACGGGCCACCACGCGGACGTCCGGGCTGTATTGCCTTGCCAGCAAGGCGATCTCGAGGTTGATCGCGTCGTTGGGCCCGGCGCAGACGACGGCGCGAGCGCGATGTACCCCGGCGCCAAGCAGATCGGCGGCGGTGTTGATCTTGATTATCCGAGCGCCGGCGCCGCGCAGCTCCTCGGCGATCGTTCTCGACAGCGCGTCGTCACCGGCGACGATGATTTCGCGATGCATGATCTCGCGCGTCGGTTGGGGACCGGGTTGCCCCATGCGCTCGTCGATAAGGTCGATCTGTGCCCTAAGCCGGGGAGCCGATGACATCGTCTTCATGGTTCGGCCTTTCGCTTTTCGTTCATATGACTATCGGCCACCGGTCCGGGGAGTGCCACCGGAGGAGCGCGGATACAGAAAGTCCTGCGGTGCAACAGGTTCGACTCGGGCCCGTCACGTTGACGAAATAGTCGAGGTGTACAAAACGCTGGCGACGTCCGCCGGGCGCCCCGTGAAAGCCAAGGAGGATGCCGTGTCAGAACACACGCCCGACGACATCTTCAAACTGGTCAGGGACGAGAACATCGAGTACGTCGACGTCCGCTTCTGCGACCTGCCGGGCACCATGCAGCACTTCACCATTCCGGTCTACGTGTTCGACGAGAACGTGTTCGAGGAGGGCCTGGCGTTCGACGGCTCCTCGATTCGCGGGTTTCAATCCATCCACGAGTCCGACATGTTGCTGCTTCCCGACGCGGAGACCGCGACCATCGACCCGTTCCGCGAGGCCAAGACGCTGAACGTGAACTTCTTCGTGCACGACCCCTTCACCCTGGAGTTGTATTCGCGCGACCCGCGCAACGTCGCCCGCAAGGCCGAGAACTACCTGATCAGCTCCGGCATTGCGGACACCGCCTACTTCGGCCCCGAGGCGGAGTTCTACATCTTCGACTCCGTCAAGTTCGACTCCAACATCAACAGCTCGTTCTACAAGGTGGACGCGACATCCGGATGGTGGAACACCGGACAAGACTTCGAGTCCGACGGCACCCCCAACCGCGGCTACAAGGTCCGGCCCAAGGGCGGATACTTCCCGGTCGCCCCCACCGATCAGTACGTCGACCTGCGCGACCGGATTCTCACCAACCTCACCAACGCCGGTTTTTTGCTCGAGAAGGGCCACCACGAGGTCGGCAGCGGCGGCCAGACCGAAATCAACTACAAGTTCAACACGCTGCTGCACGCGGCCGACGACCTGCAGATGTACAAGTACATCGTCAAGCAAACCGCATGGCAGGCCGGCAAGACCGTGACATTCATGCCCAAACCCCTGTTCGGCGACAACGGCTCCGGCATGCACTGCCACCAGTCGCTGTGGCAGGACGGCGTCCCGCTGATGTACGACGAGGAGGGGTACGCCGGCCTGTCGGACACCGCGCGGCACTACATCGGCGGTCTGCTGTACCACGCGCCGTCGCTGCTGGCGTTCACCAATCCCACGGTGAACTCCTACAAGCGCCTGGTTCCGGGCTACGAGGCCCCGATCAACCTGGTGTACAGCCAGCGCAACCGCTCGGCGTGCGTGCGCATCCCGATCACCGGCAACAACCCGAAGGCCAAGCGGCTGGAATTCCGTTGCCCCGACTCGTCGGGCAACCCCTACCTGGCGTTCTCGGCGATGCTGATGGCCGGCCTGGACGGCATCAAGAACAAGATCGAGCCGCCACCCCCGATCGACAAGGACCTCTACGAGCTGCCGCCCGAGGAGGCCGCGGAAATTGTGCAGGCTCCCACCCAGCTGTCCGCGGTGATCGACCGTCTCGAGGAGGACAGCGAATACCTAACGGAGGGCGGCGTTTTCACGCCCGACCTGATCGAGACGTGGATCACCTACAAGCGCGACTACGAGATCGCGCCGTTCAACCTCCGGGTGACCCCGTACGAGTTCGCGCTGTACTACGACGTGTGACGCCTGGTCAGCCCGCCTCGATGGCCGCGACTTTCGCGGCCGCGTCGGGTCCGCAAAAACGCTGGAGGTCCACCGGGCCGGCCGCCAGCAGGTCGTCGATGCGCCTCTTGAGGTCGCCCGAGGTGAGGTGGGCGTACAGGTTCGCGCCCGGGCACGAAGTCGCGGCGAGGTCGCGATGGCCCGCCAATGTGCTGCTGGCGACGTGAAAGTTCTGGGCGGCCCAGGCGAACGCGAGGGCCGCTGCCTGAAGCTGGGCTTCCGACACGGCCTCTTGGTCGAAGTCGCCCTCGCAGAGGACCAGGAAGTGGCCCGTCGTGTTGTAGTCGGTCGCGGTGTCGCCCGCGAATTCGGTGCTTCGCAGCTCGTAGACGTTGCCGTTGCGATCCACGCCGACGTGATACGCGATGTCGATCCATCCCTTGTCGTCTTGGTGGTACCGCTGGTCGGAGCGCAAGTGGCTCGGGGCATTTCGGTTGTCGCCGAGGACCACCGCCTCGTGGTGCAGAGTCATCCGGGTGATGGTGTGGGGCTTCCCACCGGCGCGGGCAGGCCGCGCGCCCCATGCGTCCCGGCAGAGCAATTGCGCCGATCCAGCGGCCGGGGCCGCCGCGGCAACGTCCGTCCGTGCCGCACTCGCGCCGACCGCCGACGCCAGGCCGACGCCACCGGCCAGCCGGAACAGCTGACGGCGGTCCATGTCCAATGCTCTTACTTCGCCGCGCCCGGGCAGTACGCGGCGACGGCGGCCTGCGCCAAATGCAGGGCGTCGTCATTACTGAACCGCTTCGGCCACGCGTTGCCCGCGGCCTTGTCCTGGTTCTGTGCGGCCAGGATGTTGTTCACCGTGGACTCGAGTGGCTCCGGCCGCGGCGGCAACATCAGGAAGCAGGTGTGGTGGCCGAGCTCCATGAACCGCTGGCGGATGGCAGCCTTGCCGCTATCGCCGATTCCGTAACTGTCGAGCGTGGACAGGAATTGGGCGTCCGCGCCGTCGGCCGGGGCGTTGGCCGCGCTCGAGGCACTGACCGTCACGGTGGCGGGCCCCGGCGACATCGCCGTTTTGTCTCGCGACAGGTACACGCCCACGGAGATGAGACCCGCCAGGGCGGCCACCGCGAGCGCCGCCCCTCCGATGAGGACCCCAACCGGCGTCTGCCTGGTTTGGCTGCCCGTCATGCCCGGCCTCCTCCGACTCCCGGATGGTTGCCAAGGGCGCGCGCGCTTCGTGGACTACGCCGACCCCTCGCCCGGGCTCCCCAGGCAACCCCAAGTCCAATCAATATCGCACCGTTTGCGCTCCGGAGTTCAACGACACGTCAATGGCCGATGTCGCAGTCTGTCACGGCGGCGGCGGTCCGTACAGTGCGCTAGGACGCCGGCCCGAGCAGGTTGGCATTCTGCGGGCAGTACGCGTGGACGGAGATGTTCACGTAGGTGTCGGCGTCGAGACCCGGATTGCTCGTCCGGAATGCTCCGACGATCTGCGGCACCGTCATCCCTTGGCGGATGTCGTCGCATACCACCTTGCCGTTGTGGATGGCTGCCTCGGGATTGGCGAACGAGATGCCGTGATCGTTCAGATTCTGCACGTATTTGTTGTCCTGATCCGGCGTGGACACGATTGCGGATGGCCCGGTCGCCGAGGCCGACGGCGCCGCGGATGCCGTCGAGCCCGCGTTGGGCGCGGCCGGTTGCGCACTTTTGGGGGGCGGACTGAACAGCCAGAAGCCCAGGACGATCACCCCGGCCAGGCCGAGACCGCCCATCAGCAGCGCGCCGGCCTTACGCCAAGTGGCGCTCCATGATTCGCGCTCGGCCGGCGGTTCGGCGGCGACGTCGTCGTAGTCGCGCGCGGACGTGCGGTCGGCTTCATCCGAAGCCGCGTGATTGGGTACGGCAACCGTCTCGGCGCGGTTGAGCCCGAACGTTTCGTCGGCAGCCGGGGACGGCTCGGCCATGACCGCAATGGTAGCCATCGGCGGGCGATTGTGAGAACCTCGCGTCATGTCGGCCCCCATGGATTTGCTTCGGCGCGGGCTGCAGTACGAGGTTAGTGTCGGGGCGTTGATAGAGATCGCGCTGTGGCTCGCGATCCCATACCTGGCCATCGGCTTCGTCTGGGCGACCATGCACACCGAGCAGACGCAGCGAATTCAGGCGCGGCTGGAAACCATAGTCCCGGCGGCCCCCGAAGCCGCGGCCTTCGGGCTGACGGCGGCGCTGTGGCCGGCTTCGATCCAGATCGCCGATGCCTGCCCGGCCAAATGACTAGCCCGCGGTGACCCGTTCGATCGTGTGTGGCGCCACGCCCAGCCCGCGCAGGCAGAACCGCAGCGCGCGTTCGCGAACGACGGCGCGGTCCCATCGATGCGTTGCCCACTGCCGCTGGGTGCCCGCCCACACCACGCCGTGAATCGACTTCGCGGCGGTCGACGGAACGATGTCCTCGAACACGCCGAGTTCGAGGCCGCGCTCGAGCTGCTCGATGAGCGGCTCGAGTATCGCGCCGTAAGCGGGCGCGACCATTTCGGGGGAGGAGAACGCCTTCGAATGAGCCTCCAGCGACAGGCGGCGCGCACCGGAGTCGCCGTTCTCGCCGAATGCGAGCTCGAGTCGCCCGTCGACCCAGGCGACCACCGCTTCCACCGGGTTGGCGGTGTGGGCCATCTTGCCCCTCAGCCGCTGTGTCTCCATGCGTGCCAACTCCAAGAAGACCGCTGCGACCAACTGATCCTTCGAGTCGAAGTGCCGGTAGAAGGCGCGCGTGCTCAGCTGCGCACGCTCCAACACGGCGGCGACGCTGAGCCCGCGGACCCCGTGGTCGTGCATTGACTGGGAGGCGGCGTCCACGATGGCGCACCGAACGTCGGGATCGGGGGCGAGCTTGTTCCGTCGTTGCGTTAACGAGCTGGTCATGGTGGTTAGACGAGGGTGGCCCGGTTATACAGACGTTTCATAGGTGCCTAGGTACCCCGCCGAACCGGTCCCGGAAACCTTTCGATGCCGCCCAAATGAAAATTAATGGTTTCACTCCGCGTCGCCTAACTCGCGGCGGTGACTTGTTCGATCGTCTGGGGCGCCACGCCCAGCCCCCGCAGGCAGAATCGCACCGCGCGGTCGCGGACGTCGTCGCGGTCCCAATGGTTGGTCGCCCACTGCCGCTGCGTGCCGGCCCACACGACGCCGTGAATCGACTTGGCAGCGACCGTCGGGACGATGTCCCTGAACACGCCGAGTTCCAGGCCCCGCTGGAGCTGCTCGACGAGCGGCTCCAGGATGGCGCTGAACGCGGGGGTGACCATCTCGGGAGTGGAGAACACTTTCGATTGGGCCTCCAGCGACACCTGCCGCAGCTCCGCCCGGATGTCCTCGTCGAACGCGAGGTCGAGCCGCCCGTCGATCCAGGCGGCCACCGCCTTGATCGGGTCGGTGGCGTCCGACATCTTGGCCCGCAGCCGCGACACCTCGCTGCGTGTCATCTCCAGAAAGACCGCCGCAACCAACTGGTCCTTGGATTCGAAATGCCGGTAGAACGCCCGGGTGCTCAGCTGCGCGCGTTCCAGCACCGTGGCGACGCTGAGCCCCCGAACCCCCTGCTCGCGAACCGATTTCGAGGCAGCGTCGACGATCGCGCGGCGCACGTCGGGGTCGGGCGGAAGCTTCTTGCGTCGTGGCGTGACCGTATGGCCGGCATATTGCTGCGGACGCGCTCGCGGATCCCCCTGCCCCGTCATAGGTAGTAAAAATAATCTGCTGATCGCCAGTACACATCACTTTCGGGAACCCCGTGTCGGGTGAGTTTGCGTGTGTATCGGAAAAATGTTGGCCGGGGCCACTATTAGACGAATGCACAATTGTTCAGCGCAAATTTGTTCCTGTGGACTTGTGGCTGGTCTCGGGGCTTTTGCCGGGGCCGTTCGCATGGTGTTAACGGCGGTAACTCAATTGCGTTTCACGGGAACAGGTTTGCTGATGTCGGCCAGCGTGCCGCAAATTTCTCGCGCCCCGTGCCGGACAAATTATTAACTTGAAAACGGCGATTTCAGTGAACTATGGTTTACCGCCGGGCGAACCCTCATACTCGTGAACCGTGGCGATTGGCTCTAGGCTGCGGGCCATGGCTATTGACCGGGCCGCGCTCCTCGCGGGCAGCATCCGACTGGCGTCGGGCATCTCCTTCCTCGTCGACCCGCTCCGGGCGAACCGGTTGTGGGGCGATCCCGAGGAGCCGACGCCGACGGCGCGACTGTTGCTGCGTTCCATGGGCTATCGCGATGCGCTGATCGGCGGGCTGCTGGCCGCGGCGGCGCTGCGCGGCAAGGGAACCCGCGGCTGGTTCCTGGCCTCCGGCGGTGCCGACGCGGCCGACCTGCTCGGCGGGATCAGTGTGCACGACGAGTTGAAGCCGTCTCAGCGGCTCATCGGGCTGGGGGGTGCCGTCGTCGGTATCGGCGTTGGGCTCTGGGGCGCGACTCGACGGATCCCGGGTGGAGCGAAAGGGGACCGCACATGCGAATCGGCGTCTTGACTGGGGGTCGACCTAACCGGCCGTTTGCAGGAGTGACAAATGCGTGCGCTCCCGCTCGGTCAGCTCGTTGGAGGTGATCGCGCCGAAGGTGGCGGCGTCGCGCGCAAACCGGGCCGGCGCGTCGGGCAACGCGTCCGGGCCTTCGAGCCGGAAACAACTCGGCGCCAGCGGACCGAAGAGCAGGGCGCGCCGCAGCTGCGGCCAATCATCGGGGTTCGGCTCGACCCCCGCGGCCCGCGCGAAGGCCACGGCGACAAGGTTCATCTTCGTCTTCTGGGACGTCCCGCGCCGCGAGCGATAGGCCGCGATCGCCGATCGCTGGTCCGCCTCCGGGGGCGACGGGATGCAGCCACCCCACGTGTACGCGATCCATCTGGCTTGAAGTTCAAGCGGCACAAAGTATCCGCCCGACTGGTCCCACATGCCCATGAACGCCAGACCCGGGAGGTCGGGATGGAAGGTGTATCGGTCGGCGTCCATGTGCTCCGAGTCCAGGTCGAGGATCCGCCGAATGTCCTCGTCGAGAAACGGCATCGAAAGTCTGAACCCGGTGCCGAACAGTATCCCGTCGAATTCCTCGGTGCGGCCGTCGGCGAACGCCACGGCGGTGTCCGCGATCGACGCCATCCACGGGCGCACCGCGATCCGGCCCTCCGCCACCAACGGCAGGTAGTGCTGGTTGAGGGTCAGGCCGGCCGCGGACAGGGACGGGTCGGGCGTTGGCGCGCCGTACTGCTCGGGGCTCCCCGCCGACTCGAGCACGAGCTCCTTCAGCTGCCGGTCGGTCTCGGCCGGCGGCAGCGTCTCGCTGGCCAGCGCTTCGTAGCGCGTGTAGACCCGGTGATCCGAAGGGACGCCGGCGGCGAACTTGGGCAAGACGTACCGCTGGCGCCGCTGGGTCACCACGACTCGCGCTGCGCCGAGTTGGGCGAGCTCCGCCGCGATCTCGAGCGCGCTGATGGCGCAGCCCGCCACCAGAACCCGCTTGCCCCGATACGCGTCCGGCCCCCGGTAGTCGTACGTCGGCGTCGCGCCCGCCGCGCCGGCGAACGTCTCGAGCCCGGGCACCGGGGGAATGGCGGCGGAGTGAAACCTGCCCGTCGCCACCACCACCCGCTCGAAGCTCTCCTCCCCGCCGGGGTGACGAACGAGCCACCGGGCACCGTCTCGCCGGACGAGGTCGACTTCGGTCCCGGACCGGATCCGCTCGGCGAGCCCGAACGTTGCGGCGTAGCGACACAAATAGTCGAGGATGTCGCGATTGGACGGATAGACGAGGTCGGTGTCGTGCTCGAGGTCGCCGAAGGCGGTCAGGAGGCGGCTGCTGTTCGTGTGCATGCTCGGCCACACGCCGCTGCGGCCGTCGAGCCCCGCCCATTGCCCGCCGAGCACGGGTGAGCGCTCGAAGATCGTCGGCTCGAAGCCCTGCGACAGCAGCCAGCGCGCCGCGATGAGACCGCCCGGTCCCGCCCCGATCACCGCGACGTTTCCGGCCATCCTGGAACTCTAAATGCTTCAGCCCATGCCGATGCGAATGTTCTTGAGTTGCAGGAATTCGTGGAGGCCGTCCAGGCCGCCGGTGCGGCCGAACCCGCTCTGCTTGAAACCGCCGTACGGTCCCTGCGGCGAGATGTCGCTGAACGTGTTGATCCACACCGAGCCCGCCTCGAGCCGGCGCGCCGTGCGATGGGCGCGGGCGAGGTCGCGCGTCTGGACGAAGGCGTTCAGACCGTACGGTGTTTCGTTGGCGATGCGCACCGCTTCGGCGTCGCTGCCGAACTTCATCAGCGACACCACCGGGCCGAAGGTCTCCGTCTGGGCCAGCGTGGACGCGTTGTCCACGCCGCCGAAGACCGTCGGCTCGATGTAGTACCCGGCCGCCAGCTTGCCGCCCAATCTGCTTCCGCCGGTGAGCAATTCGCCCGCGTTGCTGCCCACCGCGGCGTCGATCTCGGCGATGATGCGGTCGGCGGCGGCCTGGCTGATGACGGGTCCGAACACCACACCTGGGTCGAACGGGTCACCCGCCGTGGCGCTGTTGACCACGCCGACGAACCGCTCCGCGAACGCGTCGTAGACGGATTCGTGCACCAGGATCCGGCTGGCGCAGGCGCAGCTTTGTCCGGACTGGATCAGCGGGCCCTGGTGGGCCGACAGCATGGCCGCCGCGTCCAGGTCGGCGTCGTCGAAGACGATCATCGCCGACTTACCGCCGAGCTCGGTGACCACGGGTGTCAGGTTCGCCGCCGCCGCTCCGAGGACCTTGCGGGCGGTCGCCGCGCCGCCGGTGAAGTGCACCTTGCGGACGCCCGGGTGACGGACCAGGGCGTCGCCGCCCTCGGGCCCGGCCGGCACCACGTTGACGAGCCCGGCCGGTAGCCCGACCTCGACGCACAGCTCGCCGAAGCGCAGCGCTGCGAACGGCGCCACCTCCGACGGCTTGAGCACGACGGCGTTTCCCGCCGCCAGCGCCGGGGCGACGCACGACGCGATCACCACCAGTGCGCCATTCCACGGCGTGATGACGCCGACGACGCCGTAGGGCTCGCGTTCGACGAGGTTGACGTCGAACGATTCGGCCACCGGCGTGCTGACGCCGTGCGGTTTGTCCACATAGCCCGCGAAGTGGCGCAGAAATCGTTCGAGCAGAATCGCGTTGCCGGCCAACGAGATCGGGACGGCGTAGTCGTGCACGTTGAGCCGCGCCAGCTCGTCGAGGTTGTCATGGACGGCGTCGGCCAGATCGATCAACTTGTCCCGCCGGCGATCGGCGGTGAGCGACATCCATTCCCGGTGGGCCCGCCAGCCGGAGGCGACGGCGTCGTCGATCTCGGCGGCCCCCGCCAGTTGCACGCTCGCGTTGGGTTGGCCGGTGGCGGGGTAGATGTGCTGGTGGGTCCCGCCGGAAGACCGGGTGACGCGGTCGCCGGCGATCAGCAGTCCGCCCGGCAACGACGAGTTCACGTCGCGGTCGCTTCCGCGTGCCATTCGGCCGTGACGCGCTGCTTCTGCTCGCCGATCACCTGGCTCAGGTTGGCCGCCTTCGGCCAGCCGTAGTAGGCGGCGAAATGCAGCGCCAGCTCGTCCATCTCGTCGAAGGAGACGTCGCGGCTCTTGAGCGCGGCGTACACGTGGCTCAGGATCGGGATCGGCGCGTCCTGGATGGCGACACAGGCCACCGTTATCAGGCGCCGCTCCTTCATGCCCAGCCCCGGTCGCAGCCACATCTCGCCGAAGACGAAATTCAAAATCCCCGCGCCGGAGTAGGGGTTGTCCCGAATCGGCACGAACGGAATGCAATTGACCGCCTTGAAGCATTCCTCCCCGGTGGCCAACCGGCTTTCCGGATCGCTCGGCGTGACCAGCGGCAGCAGCGGCTGGGGCGGCGGCACCGCTTCACCGCGCTCGCGATGGATCCGCTCCCACTGCGCGTCGACGGCCATGTTTAACCGCGACGCCTTGGGCCACCCGGCGTATACCGCGAAATGCAGCACGGTTTCGCGCATCTCGACGATGCTCAGGTCGCCGCTGTTCAACGCCGCGTACACGTGATCCTGCAGCGGGCCTTCGGCGTCGGCGGCCGCGACACAGGGCAGCGTGACGAAACGCCGGTCCCTGCGGCTCAAAATCGGCCGCGACCAGACCTCGGCGAAGATGAACTCGATCAGGGCGCTGGTCGTGGGGTTCACATCCGCGGGCGCGGGCACCGTCATTACCTCCGCGAACTGGCGCAGCCCGCGTTGCGAACGTTCTGGCATGAAATCTGCTCTCTTCGTTGAACGTTGGGCCGCCTAGCGCAGCGTGACGCCGGCGTCCACCTTGAATTCCAGCCCGGTGACGAACCGGGACTCGTCCGACACCAGAAACAGCACCGCGTTGCTGATGTCGATCGCCTCGGCCATCAGGGTGGGCAGGGCGTTGAGGAAGATGGGGACCAAGTCCGGTCGCTGTTCGGCGAGGAGCGCGTGCATGGACTCCGGGCGCATCCCCGTCTCCACGCCGGTCGGGTGCACAGTGTTGACGCGAACACTCTGTGCGGCAAGCTCGTTGGCCAGCGCGCGGCTCAGCCCGACGACGCCGTGTTTGGACGCCGTGTACGGCAGGTGCAGCGGGGTGCCCTTCAGCCCGGCCGACGAACTGACGAGGATCAGGCTGCCGCCCCGGTCGACGAGGTGGGGAAGCGCGGCGGCGCAGGTGTTCCAGGTGCCGATGAGGTTGACGTCGACGACGGTGCGCCACTGCTGCGAAGTCGTCGTGTCCCAGGTGCCGACGGTCAGCACCCCGGCGTTGGCCACGGCGGCGTCCAGCCCGGCCAATTCGGCGACGCCGTCGTCGACCGCCGCGGCCAGGGCCGCCGCGTCGCGGATGTCCACCACGCGCAGGACCGCGCGGCGGTCGTGCTTTTCGACCAGTCGCGCGGTTTCCTCCAGGTCCGCGCGCGAGGCGAGGGGATACTCGATCTCCGGCAGCGAGGCGCAGATGTCGACCAGGATCAGGTCGGCCCCCTCCTCGGCCAGCCGCACGGCGTGGCTGCGGCCCATTCCGCGCGCGGCGCCGGTTACCAGCACCCGCTTGCCGGCGACTCGCCCGGTGGCACTCATAACTTGTTGCAGAATCCGGCGTCGACGGGGAAGGTCACCCCGGTGACGTACTTGGCGTCGTCGGAGACCAGGTAGGCGACGGCGGCGCTGATGTCCTCGGGCTCCAGCAGGCCGACCGGCATCGGGTTCTGCAGGTGCGGGCCGCCGTCGGGATAGTTCTCGAGGAATTCGGTCATGGCGGGGTTGACCGCCATCATGGTGTTGACCGCGGTCGGGTGCACGGTATTGACCCGGATGTTCACCGGCGCAAGCGCATTGGCGAGTGTTCGCATCAGCCCGACGATGCCGTGCTTGGACGCCGCGTAGCCCAGGCCGCCGCCCTGCAGCCCGCCGAAGCCTTTGAGCCCGGCCGTCGAGCTGGTGAACACGATCGCCCCGCCGCGATTACCGGCGAGCAGGTGCGGAATCGCCGCCCACGCCGTGTGATACGCGCCGTCGAGGTTGACCGCCGTCGCGGCCTTCCACTGCTCGAGTTCCTCTTCGATGGTCAGCTCGCGGAACGCCACCGGGGCGATTCCCGCGTTGGCCAGGACGATGTCGAGGCGACCGAACTGCTCGACGCCGGCGTCCACGGCCGACTTGACCTGATGGAAGTCGCGGACGTCGGCCACCAGCCCGAGCATCTTGGCGCCCTCGCCCTCGACGAGGGCCACCGCCTCATCGAGTTCACCGCGGCTGGCCATCGGGTAGCCGTTGGCCGGGATGTCATCGCAAATGTCGATGCCGACGATGTTGGCCCCGTCGCGCGCCAGGCGAATCGCGTGGCTGCGGCCCTGACCGCGGGCGACCCCGGTGATGAAGGCGACCTTGCCTTCGAGTTGGCCCATTTGATTCTGCCCCTCGGTAACGTGGTTACTCGCTCGGGTACAGTAACATGGTTACCGTGCTTGCAGAAGGGGGTCGGCCCGATCGGATCATCGAGATCGTGGTCGAGTTGCTGGACACGGAGGGCTACGAGGCCGTGCAGCTCCGCGAGGTGGCCAGGCGCGCGAAGGTGTCCCTCGCGACGATCTACAAGCGCTACGCCACCCGCGACGAGCTCATCGTCGCCGCCCTCGACTGGTGGATGGACACCAATCGCTACGCGAACCTTCCGTCACCGGCGGGCGCGAGCGGCGACTCGCTGTACTCGGATCTGATGGCTGTGATGCGGACGATTTTCGAGCCGTGGGAGCGGCACCCCACGATGCTGCGGTCGTACTTCCGCGCGCGATCGGGCCCGGGTGGCGAGAGGTTGATCCAACGCGGCGTGGACGCGGTGGTGCCGGTCGCCAAATCGATTACGGCCCGGGTTGATTCGGATTACGCGGAAGACCTCGAGCTGATCCTGACGGGCGTCGTCTTCGGGTTCCTGGCACGTTTTGCGCAGGGCGAGATCGAGGTCACCGAGATCGTGCCCGGGATCGAGCGCGCCGTGTTCTGGCTGACGGCGGCCTACGAGAACCGCGCTGTGGCGCGATAGTTCAAGTGCCGCAAAATGTTTGGTACGCGCCGAAATCCTCCGGCGCGGGGCTGGCGTAGCGCTCGAGACCCGGTCGTTCGTCGTATGGGGCGGTGACGGCGGCGAGCAGGCGTCCGAGTGGATCGAGATCGCCGGCCGTCGCCGCGGTGAGCGCCTCCTCGACGAGGTGATTGCGCGGAATGTAGACGGGGTTGGTGCGGTCCATCGATTCGGCGTCCGGGCGCAGGGCTCGCCAGCGCGACAGCCAGTCGTCGAACCCGGCGAGGTTGATGAACAGCCCTCGCGCGCTTTCCGATTCGCCTCGCGCCGCGCGGCCGAGGTGGCGGAAGAAGGACGTGTAGTCGACGTGGCTTTCGTTCAGCAGCGCGAGCAACTCGTCGACCAGCGGCGCGAGGACCTCGGCGTCAACGCCGTCGGAAAGGCCCAGCTTGGCGCGCATGCCGGCCGACCACACCGCGTCGTAGCTGGGCCGGAAGATTCCGAACGCCTCCTCGGCGAGCGCCACCGCCTCCTCAAGGTCGTTGGACAGCAACGGAATTAGTGACTCCGCGAACCGGGCCAGGTTCCATCCGGCGACGACCGGCTGGTTGCCGTAGGCGTAGCGTCCCCAGAAATCGATCGAGCTGAAGACCGTGTCCGGGTCGTAGGCCTCCATGAAGGCGCACGGTCCGTAGTCGATGGTTTCGCCGGAGATCGTCATGTTGTCGGTGTTCATCACCCCGTGCACGAAACCGATCAGCATCCACCGGGCGACCAGCGACGCCTGGACGGCGACCACCGCTTCGAACAGCGCCAGGTAGGGCCGCTTCGCCTCCGCCGCGCCGGGATGGTGGCGTGCGATCGCGTGGTCGGCGAGGCGCCGCAGCAGATCGATCTCGCCGGTGGCCGACGCGTATTGGAAGCTGCCCACCCGCAGGTGACTGCTGGCGACGCGGGCGAGCACGGCGCCCGGGAGCACCGTCTCGCGCTGCACCGGCCGTCCGGTAGCGACCACGGCCAGCGATCGCGTCGTCGGGACACCCAGTGCGTGCATCGCCTCGCTGACGATGTACTCGCGCAGCATCGGGCCCACCGCGGCCAGGCCGTCGCCGCCGCGCGCGAACGGCGTCGCGCCGGAGCCCTTCAGATGGATGTCGCGCAGGCGCCCGCCGTCGTCGGCGAGCTCGCCCAGCAGCAGGGCGCGCCCGTCGCCCAGCCGCGGGACGTACCCGCCGAACTGATGGCCCGAGTAGGCCTGGGCCACCGGGGTGGCGCCGCCGGGGACGAGGTTGCCCGCCAGGAACCGCAGCCCCTCGGGGCTGCGCAGCCAGCCGGCGTTGATGCCGAGCTCCGCGGCCAGCGGCTCGTTGAGCGCGAGCAGCCGCAAGTCCGGGGCCGCTTCGGCCTGCCAGCGGACGGCCATTTCCGGCAGCTGGCGAAAAAACCGGTCCTGCAAAGCAACGGTGGTGTCCGGCGCGACGCTCACTTCACCGAGACTACGGAAAAGTGCCGCGCTATCCGATGGCCTTTCCGATCAGGTCCCGGGCGCGGTCGAGCATCGAGGCGAACGGCCCGACGGCGAAATTCAGCTTCGCCGACTCCACGCCCGGATGCGGGCGCGTGGGGGCGATGGCCTCGGCCGCACGCACCGCAGACCCCATCCGCTTAAGGTCGTTGTGGTCGACTTCGCGCTGCAGCACGGGGAACTCCTCGTCCTCCTCGTGCCGGGCGTGGTCGAGCACCGCGTCACGCAGCTTGGTGAGCTCGTCGACGAACTCCTGCGAGGTGGTGTCGAGCTTTTCGATCCGCGACAGCAGTTCCTTGGCTTCGTGCTCTTCCTTCAGCCGGGCGTCGACGATCGCGTCGCCGTCGTTGCCCTCGCGGCGCATCCGCGGATGCACCACCATCTCCTCGGCCGTCTCGTGCACGGCCAGCAATTGGCGCAGTTCCACGAACGGCTTCTCGCGCGCCTTGGGATCCGACGCGTGCAGCACTTCGTCGAACATGTCCTCGATGAGGTTGTGCTGCGCTTTGAGGAACGCGACAACTTCCTCGGGTGATTGGACAATCATCTCGGCCATCGCCGATACCTCCAGTAATCAGGGGAGTTGAAGAAATACCCGGTGGGGAAATGCGTAAACGCCGGCCCCCGCCAGACGTGGTGCCCGACGGGGGCTTCGGCGGAGACGCTAGACGCCGCGCCCGGGGGTCGTAGGTGTCGCGACACCGATGACGGTGTCGGTGTCCTTGCGGCGCTTCAGCCCCACGAGTCCACCGAGGCCGAGCAGGCCGAGCAGCCCCCACAAGCCATTGTTGTCGCTGCGTTGGTCGGTGTTTTGGCCATTGTTGTTGTCCGCCAACGTCGTTGTGGTCGACGACGGCGCCGGGGCACCCTGATTGGTGGCGTTGGCGACGCCCGCACCGCCGAATAGCAGTGCGCCGGTGGCGGAAATGACCGCAATTGTCTTACGCATGTTTGCTCCTGATTTGGTTCTGCTCGATCGAGCGAATGAGTGAGAAAGTGTTTGGGGCCAGTCGCTTCCAGCCGTGATGAAAAGCGACGCGAGAACAAGGCCCGAAGCGTCGCAAGGCTTGGGGTACCCGGTGGGCGGGGGATGAAACCGCACGCGAGGATTTTTGCGAAGTGAGATCATTTGCTGATGGATCAGCCGGACCCGCAACAGCGCATCGCCGAGCTGGAGCTCCAGCTCGCCCAGCAGAAGCGCATCGCGGATCTGGAGCGTCAGCTGGCCGACGCCAGGGCGGCCGTGGGTGCAGTCAAACCCGTCGACGAGCCGGCCGAGATCTCCGCCGCGCAGCTGGCCGCCATCGACGAGCACGCGCGCCGGCTGGCGCAGGCGCTGCAGGCCGACCGCGGTCAGCCATTCGGCGGGCCGGCGCCGCTTCGGGAGGCGCTTTCACGTGCCGTCGTCGACGCGGGATTGTCGCAGCAGCAGTACCGAGACGTCCTGGATCGCGCCGGCCTGCGCGCGGGCGGCACGATCAAAGTCGGCGGCCAGGTCGTCTACCAGCGTTGTGACCCATCCGATCCCGTTTTCCTGGCACCGCGCCCGCGGGCAGCGTATGGCGGTCAGGGCCTCGCGGCGCCGCGGCGCACGCTCTCCGGGGCCGGCTGGATCGGGCCGATCGTCGCGCTGCTCGGCGGGGGGATCGGCCTCTGCGTCGGCATCGCGGCGGCGGCGACCGCCCTCGTTCCGTCGACGGGGCTGTGGATGAGCCCCATCGTGTGTCGCGGCGGCTACGCGATGGCCTACAACACCTCGCATTACAGCTACAAGCCGGGCCAGTCGGGCACCAGCGTGAGCTTCCAGTGCGTCGGCGACGGCGACTCCTACGACGTCAACGACTTCGCGGTCTTTGCGCTGCAGTCGTTGCTGGCCGCGCTCCTGGTGTTCGCCGTGCTGGCGGTAGGTGGCTTGCTGTGGCGGCGCTCGCGCAAGCCCGCGTGATCGTCGGTTCGCCCGGCGACTACGGTAAGAAACACGAATTTCACCCAACGGAATGAACATGGCGACAGATCAGATGTACGAACAGGTCGACGACCAGGCACCGGATCCCTCCGACATCGGCTGGCGCATCGATCCCGTTCTCGCCCGCAGTTGGCTGCTGGTCAACGGCGCGCACGCCGACCGGTTCCAGTCCGCGGCGCATTCCCGCGCCGACATCGTCGTCCTCGACATCGAGGACGCGGTCGCACCCAAGGACAAGCAGGCCGCCCGCGACAACGTGGTGCGCTGGCTCGGCGCCGACAACACCGACTGGGTGCGCATCAACGGGTTCGGCACCCCATGGTGGGCCGACGATCTCGCGGCACTTGCCGGTACCCCCGTCGGCGGGGTGATGTTGGCGATGGTCGAGTCGGTGGACCACGTCACCGAGACCGCCCAACGCTTGCCGAACGTGCCCATCGTCGCGCTGGTCGAGACGGCCCGGGGCCTGGAGCGCATCACCGAGATCGCTGCGGCCAAGGGCACCTTCCGGCTCGCGTTCGGGATCGGCGATTTCCGCCGCGACACCGGTTTCGGGGAGGATCCGAGCACCCTGGCGTACGCGCGCTCGCGGTTCACCATCGCCGCGAAGGCGGCCAACTTGCCCAGCGCGATCGATGGGCCGACGATCGGCTCCAACGCCTTGAAGCTCATCGAGGCCACGGCCGTTTCCGTCGAGTTCGGGATGACCGGAAAGATCTGCCTCACGCCGGATCAGTGCGCGGTGGTGAACGAGGGGCTGTCGCCCTCGCAGGACGAAATCTCCTGGGCCAAGGAGTTTTTCGCCGAGTTCGAACGTGACGGGGGAGAGATCCGCAACGGCTCCGACCTGCCGCGGATCGCGAGGGCCACCAAGATCCTCGAGCTGGCCCGCGCGTACGGCATCGAGGTGTCGGAGTTCGACGACGAGGAAAGGGTTCACTCGCCCGCGCCGTCGGATACGTATCACTACTAGGAGTCAGTCCGATGAGCGCGATCGTGGACTTTCATTTCGACCCCATGTGCCCCTTTGCCTACCAGACATCGTTGTGGATCCGCGACGTTCGCGAGCAGCTCGGCGTAACCGTCAATTGGCGGTTCTTCAGCCTGGAGGAGATCAACCGGTCGGAGGGCCAAAAGCACCCGTGGGAGCGGGAGTGGTCCTACGGCTGGTCGCTGATGCGGATCGGGGCGCTGTTGCGCCGGACGGACATGTCGTTGCTGGACCGGTGGTACGGCGCCATCGGACGCGAACTGCATACCCTGGGCGGCAAGCCGCACGATCCGGCGGTGGCGCGAAAACTGCTGGGCGACATCGGGTTTGACGCCGCGGTCTTGGACGAGGCGCTGGCCGACCCCACCACCCACGACGAGATCCGCGAGGAGCATCAGCGCGTCGTCGACGCGGGCGGGTTCGGCGTGCCGACCCTATTCCTGTTGGGCCAGTGCCTGTTTGGGCCCGTGTTGGTGGACCCGCCGACCGGTCCGGCCGCCGTGACGCTGTGGAACGTCGTCAGCGGGATGGCCGAGCTGCCGCACGTCTACGAATTGCAGCGGCCCAAGGCGCCGGCCGATCTCGAACTCATCGGCCGGAGCCTGCGGCCCTATATCGATGGGCGTGACTGGGTCAGCATCAATCGCGGCGAGGTCATCGACGTCGAACGCCTAAGCGGCGTGTCGAGCCAGAGCGACGCCGATTCGTAATTCGACCTCGGTGTATTCGATCGTGGGTGCGCGCGGCGGTGCCGTCGACCGGTAGGTCTTGCCCGTCGGCGTGGTGAATTCCGCAGTGTGCGTCTGGTTTTCGTCCGTGCTGGTGCGAACCCGCCAGCCCGCGGACTCCTTCGCGTAGTTGCACCGCTCGCAGCAGCCCAGGCCGTTGTCCGCGCTGGTCGGCCCGCCCGACGCCCACGGCTGGGCGTGGTCGCGCTGCCGGATCGGCGCGTCGCAGTAGGGCGTGCGGCAACGTTGATCGCGCAGCTCGATGAAGGCCGCAAGGCCGCGCGGGAACAGGCGTGCCCGTGACTCCATCGCCACCAGCGCCCCGGACCGCGGATGCGCGTAGAGCCTGCGCAGCGTCGCCCGGGACCGCCGGTCGGCGAGCGTGCTTGCGACCATCGCCCGGGCGACCGCCGCCGGAATGGGGCCGTAGCCGTAGATCTCGGCCGGTGCGCTGTCGCCGCCCAGCAGCGTCGCGTCCGACAGCACCAGGTTGACCGCGATCGGGGTGGGGACCGCCGCGTCGCGTCCGGTCACCCGCTCCACCAGGGTGTCCGCCATGACCTGGCCGCGCGAGCGCCCATCACAGCGGACGTCCGCCTCGCGGCGCAGCGCCGCGTACACCGAAACTCCCTGGGTCACCGGCAGCAGTGCGGTCACGTACGTCATCGTGTCGGGCGCCGGCCGGATGGTGACGGTGCGCTCGTTCTCGGCCTTCGCCGCCCGTTCGACCACCGCGCGCGGGTCCAGCCGGTAGGCGATCGCCTTGGCTGCGGCGGCCACCCGCGCGTCGCCCATGCCATCGAGGCCGGCCGGATCGGCGCACAACTCGGCGTCCAGCGTGCGGCGACTCTCGACGTCCAAACACGCGCTCTCGCGCACGATCAGGGTGGCCCGCCATTCCGACAGCGCGCCGCATTCCAGCGCTGCCAGCGTGTGCGGCATCTCGTGGACCAGGGCCTTGGCGAAGCCCAGGTGCCGGCCGCCTCTGGCCGGGGAATCGCGTCGCGCCAGGGCGATCTCGCTGGCCAGTCCGCGGCCGCGCTGGGCGGCCGGGACCCCGGCGTCGGCCTCGTTCGAGCGGCGCAGCGCATCCAGCGCCGCGGCCAACCGCGCTTGGCCGGCGGCCGCCGCGGACTTCTCCCGCTCCAACTCGGCAATCCCCTCGATGAGGGCGGCCTCGTCGGCATTGCATTCGAACATACTTTCGATACTAACCGAGGCCCCCGACACGGCTACCGTGGTCGGTGTGAGCGCCAAAGGCCGAATCCGGGTGGCGCGCGTGTACGACGACGCCGATCCCGACGACGGCCAGCGCGTGCTGGTCGACCGCATCTGGCCGCGTGGGGTCCGCAAGGACGACCCGCGGGTGGGCATCTGGTGCAAGGACGTCGCGCCGTCGAAGGAGCTGCGCGAGTGGTACCACCACGACCTGGAGCGGTTCGACGAATTCAAGGCGCGCTACACCGAGGAGTTGCATGGCAATGCGGCCCTGGCGGAGCTGCGCAGGCTGGCGAAGCGCGGCGTCGTGACCCTGGTGACCGCCGTCCGCGAGGTGGACAGCAGTCACGCGGCGGTGCTGGCGACGCTCCTGTGACCCGGCAAGTAGGCTGCGCGGTTGATATGAGCGAACCCGAAGTGATCCTGCCGCGGGAACTCACCGACATCGACGACGAGGTGCGTCGCGTGCCGCCGCCGCCCGGTGCCGCCGAGGTTCCCGACCCGTACGCTTTCCGGCTTGCCGACCCGGACAACGATGCCGAGATGATCTCGGAGTGGATGAACCGGCCCGCCCTCGCCGAGTCCTGGGAATACGCGTGGCCGCCCCAGCGCTGGCATCGATACCTCAGCGCGCAACTCGACGGCAGCTATTCCCGACCGTTTTTCGCCAGCCAGGATGGGCAGGACCACGCTTACATCGAATTGTACCGGGCCGCAAAGGATTCCATCGCCACGCGCTACGAGGCCGACCCCTACGACTTGGGGATACATGCCGCCATCGCCGACGAAGAATTCGTGAACCGGGGGATCGCGGGATACATACTGCCCTACTTCGTCGCCAGCGTTCTCGGCCAGGACCCGCGGTGTCGCCGGATCATGTTCGATCCCGACTACCGGAACAAGACGGCACGACGATTCTGCGAGCGGGCCGGTTGCGTGTTCCTGGGCGAGCACGACATGTCGAATCGGCGAATGGCGCTGTATGCGCTGCCCCGCACCCCCGACGACGTGCCCAGGCTCCGCGAGGCCTGAGCGCCGGACTCAAACCTGCGACGCCACCCACTGCCCGAGTACCACCGCGGCGATGCCAAGGGCGACGCTCACGACGACGTTGGCCAGCGCCGTCCAGGTCTGCCGTTCCTCGCCGAGGCGATGCGTTTCCAGCATCCAGGTGGAAAAGGTGGTGTAGGCGCCCACGAAGCCGGTCCCCACCACCAGCGCCGCGTCCTTGCTCAGCGCCAGCCCACCGAGGAATCCCAACAGAAGGGCGCCGCTGATGTTGACCGCCAGCGTCCCGAAGGGAAACGACCGGGCCGCCCGGCGGGCCACCGCGCGGTCGATCACGAACCGCAGCACCGACCCGATGCCGCCGACGAGCGCTACGCCGGACCAGACCAAGACCGTCGTCATCCGCGCACCCGGACCCGGCGCACGAAGGCGGTGGCGATGTAGACGGCCAGGAACCCCAGCACGATGCTGCTGACGCTGTAGGCCGCGGCTATCGCCCAGTGGCCGTGCTCGATCATCCGCACGGTTTCGACCTGCATCGTCGAGAAAGTCGTTAAGCCGCCACAGAATCCGGTGCCGAGAAGCGGGCGGCGGTAACTCGACACCGGCAGCCGCTCGAGCAGCCGGGTGGTGAAATAACCGACCAGCGCGGCGCCGACGATGTTGACGATGAACGTCGGCCACGGCCACTGGTACGTGTCGCGGACGAGGACGGTACTCAGCCCCGCACGGGCCAGGGCGCCGATCGCCCCGCCGACGAAAACCGCGGCCAGCTCGCGATAGTCGGGTCGTGCCACGAATCGCTTCCTTTCCAGCGGATGAACGCTTCGCAGCATAGAGGGACACGCGGCTACGGCAACGCGCAGAATTGGTAACCATGGCCCACCCGCGCGCCGGTCAGCCGGCCCAGCCCGAAGACCTCGTCGACCTGCCCCACCTGGTCACCTCGTACTACTCGATCGAGCCCGACCCGGACGACGTCGCTCAGCAGGTGGTGTTCGGCACGTCGGGTCACCGCGGTTCGGCGCTCAACGGTGCATTCAACGAGGCGCACATCCTGGCCATCACCCAGGCCATCGTCGAATACCGCGCCGCTCACGGCACGACGGGTCCGTTGTTCATCGGCCGCGACACCCACGGCCTCTCGGAGCCGGCGTGGGTCTCGGCGCTCGAGGTGCTGGCCGCCAACGACGTGGTGGCGATGATCGACAGTCGCGACCGCTATACGCCGACGCCGGCGGTCAGCCACGCCATCCTCACGTACAACCGCGGCCGCACTGAGGGGCTGGCCGATGGGATCGTCGTCACGCCATCGCACAACCCGCCGCCCGACGGCGGCTTCAAATACAACCCGCCCAACGGCGGCCCCGCGGACACCGACGCGACCAACGCAATCGCCAAGCGCGCCAACGAGATTCTGCGGGCCAGGGGCGCGGAGGTGAAGCGGGTCCCGCTGGCCCGCGCGCTGGACAGCGTCGAGCGTTACGACTATCTGGGTACCTACGTCGACGACCTGCCCAACGTGGTCGACGTCGCCGCCATCCGGGAGGCCGGGGTACAGATCGGCGCCGACCCGCTCGGCGGCGCCAGCGTGGACTACTGGGGCGAGATCGCCCAGCGCCACGGCCTGGACCTGACCGTCGTCAATCCATTGGTCGACGCGACGTGGCGGTTCATGACGCTGGACCACGACGGCAAGATCCGGATGGACTGCAGCTCGCCGGACGCCATGGCCTCGCTGATCGCAAACAGGGACCACTACCAGATCGCCACGGGCAACGACGCCGACTCCGACCGGCACGGCATCGTCACGCCCGACGAGGGGCTGCTGAACCCGAATCACTATCTGGCAGTGGCCATCGACTACCTCTACACGCACCGGCCCTCGTGGCCCGACGGCATCGCCGTCGGCAAGACGGCGGTCAGTTCGTCGATCATCGACCGGGTGGTCGCCGGCATCGGCCGCAAGCTCGTCGAGGTGCCGGTCGGGTTCAAGTGGTTCGTCGACGGCCTCATCGGCGGCACCATCGGCTTCGGCGGCGAGGAGTCCGCCGGGGCGTCGTTCCTGCGGCGCGACGGGTCGGTGTGGACCACCGATAAGGACGGCATCATCCTCGCGCTGCTCGCCTCGGAGATCCTGGCCGTCACCGGCCTGAGCCCGTCGCAGCGGTATCGGGAGCTGACCGCCGAATACGGCACCCCGTTCTACGCGCGCGTCGACGCTCCGGCCGACCGGGACCAGAAGGCGCGGCTTTCCAGGCTCTCGCCCGAGCAGGTGACCGCCACCGAGCTCGCTGGGGAGCCGATCACTGCGAAGCTCACCACCGCTCCCGGCAACGGCGCACCGCTGGGCGGATTAAAGGTGACGACCGCCAATGCGTGGTTTGCTGCGCGGCCGTCGGGCACCGAGGACGTCTACAAGATTTATGCCGAGTCGTTCAACGGACCCGAGCATTTGGTGGAGGTGCAGGAAACCGCGCGCGAGGTAGTTAATAAAGTCATTGGGTGACTTGCTCCCTCCGACTTGCCCGCCCGGGGGGACGCGGCTCTTCTTCTGCGCGGCTTCCGCGCGAAGTCTGGATCCTCAGCTGGGCCAACATCATGGTGGCACTGGGCTACGGCGTCATTTCGCCGGCAATGCCCGCCTTCGCCCGCACTTTCGGGGTCAGCATCGAGGCGGTGACCTTTCTGGTCACCGTCTTCTCGTTGACCCGACTGTGTTTCGCACCGATAAGCGGACTGTTGGCGCAACGGTTGGGTGAACGGCGGATCTACATCGGTGGTTTGCTGATCGTGGGGTTGGCCACGGCCGCGTGCGCGTTCTCCCAGGCGTACTGGCAACTGCTGTTTTTTCGCGCCCTCAGCGGATTGGGTTCGACGCTGTTTTACGTCGCGGCCTTGGGGCTGATGATCCACATCAGTCCGCCCGACGCCCGCGGGCGAATCGCCGGCATTTTCACCAGTTCGTTCATGATCGGCGCGGTCGGCGGGCCGGCGGTCGGCGCCTTGGCGGCGGGCTGGGGGCTGACGGCTCCCTTCATCGTCTACGGCGCCGCAATGCTGGTGGTGGCCGTGGTGCTGTTCTACGGCCTGCGGAATTCGACGTTGGCCGCGCCGTTGCCGCCGACACGATCGACGGTGACGATCCGAGAGGCGTTGGGGTTCCGCGCGTATCGGTCGGCGCTGCTATCCAATTTTGCGATGGGCTGGTCGGCGTTTGGGCTGCGAGTCGCGTTGGTCCCGCTGTTCATTTCCGACGTCATGGGCCGCAGCGTGGGCGTCATCGGCGTGGTGCTCGCGGCGTTCGCGGCCGGCAATGCCGTGGCCGTCATTCCGAGTGGCTACTTGTCCGACCGGATGGGGCGGCGCAGCTTGTTGATCGTCGGCCTGGCGGCGTCCGGTGCGGCCACCGCCGGGCTGGGCGTCGCGACTTCGCTGCCCGCGTTCATGGTCGTCGGGTTTGTGTCCGGCGTGACGACGGGCATCTTCATGTCACCCATGCAGGCCGCCGTCGCCGACATCCTCGGTAGGGAGGCGCGCGCCGGCACGCCGGTGGCCGCCGTGCAGATGGCGTCGGACCTGGGCGCGATCGTCGGCTCGGTAGCGGTCGGCTGGGTCGCCGAGCGGCTGAGCTACGGCTGGGCGTTCGCGATCAGCGGGGTTGTCCTGCTGATCGCCGCCGTCGCCTGGGTGCCGGCGCCGGAGACGCGGACAGCGCTCGAGCCGGCCTGACCAGCAACTTTGAAGGACGGTAGCGGGTGGTGTAGCTTCGATGGGCACGACTTGGGGCTATGGCGCAGCTGGTAGCGCACCACACTGGCAGTGTGGGGGTCAGGGGTTCGAGTCCCCTTAGCTCCACCGAGCAAGGCAGCATTCGTTCGGGCGCTCGTTGACTGAGGGAACGCGTTCGCACCCCGAACCGTCCAGCCAGCTTGTCAGGCCGGGGTGAGGCGAATCGGTAGGTGAGTTGGTCCGCGCAGCGAGCTGTGGCTCGACCATCGTGTCGGGCCATCCGGGGTGATTCGGGCGACGCGGGTGACGAGTTGGCGCAGAACTGCTTGGGCTTCCATGCGGGCCAGTGGCGCTCCCAGGCACATGTGGGCGCCGTAGCCGAACGCGATGTGCTTTCTCGGGTCGCGGTCGGCGCGGTACTCGTCGGGCTCGTCGAACGCGGTGGGATCGCGGTTCGCGGCGCCGAAGGACAGCAGCACGCGTGATCCGGTGGGAATGGTGACGTCGCCGATGCGGTAGTCGGCTCGGGTGTAGCGGTAGAGGTTCTGGATGGGTGTCGTGATCCGTAGTTGTTCCTCCACGGCGAGCGGAATCAGCTCGGGGTTGGCGCGAATGAGATCGTACTGATCGGGGTGACGTGCGAGGGTGTCGAACATTCCGCCGAGCAGGTTCGTGGTGGTTTCGTTGCCGGCGATCAGCAGGTGGATGGCGATGAGCAGGAGCTGTTGATCGGTGAGGCTGCCGTCGGTGTTGTGCTCGATGAGCCGCCCGAGAACGGTATTCGACCCCTTGAGTCCGCCCGCCGCGAATTGCGTTCTGAAGTAACGCTGTAGCGCCACCAGGGCCGTCATCGATTTGCCGGCGTTGGCGACACCCGAAGGCGTCGGCGTGAACTCCATGATTCCAACGCCGCGTTCCGACCATCGGCGAAAGTCGTCGACATCGGAGTCGGGCACGCCCAGGATCTGGGCGATCAGACGTATCGGCATCGGTATCGTCAAGCGTTGCACGACATCGCATCCGGGGTCGTTGATGACGTCGCTGACGAGTTCGACGGCCAGCTTCTCGGTCATCTGCTGCCAGGAGTTCATGGCGCCCTTGCTGAATCCCGGCTGGACTTGCTTGCGCAGCCGGGTATGTTCGTCGCCGTCGGTGAGGACCGCCAATGGAGCGGACATGCGCAGGCGCGTAACGCCTTGCGTGCTGGTGACCTGGTCGGTGTCGCGCAGCGCCGCCCGCACGTCGTCGAGACGGCTGACGATGAAGGTTGCGCGCCGCGGGTTGTAGTGCACGCGCCCGCCGCGGTGCAGAGCGCGGTACGCCTCGAAGGGCTGAGCGGCGGTGACGGGATCCTGCGGGTCGTAGTCGGTGTTGATTGCGCCGGTCCAACCGTCGTAGCCCCGTCGGCGCGTCCGGACGGCGGCTGCGACGTTCATTCGGACCGCACTGCCCACGGGTTCGATGGCGTTGTGAATCCTCCGGGCCTTCTTGGTGATCGACATCGTGGTTCCTAACCCGATTGCGCGACGCCGTGGCCCCGGGCGCGAAGGGTTCTCAGTTGGGTGAACAGGATCGCAATCGCGAGATAGACGACGTAGCAGGTGGATACGACCGTGGACTGCCGACGCGTCCCGGGACTCGCCATGAGGAGTCCGATCAGCGTTTCGAGCGCACCGTTGACGTAGGTGAACGCGCGGGCGTGGTTGGGGAAGCCGAGCCGGTTGATGGGGTCGAAGTACCGTGGCGCGACAAAGTGCGCCAAACCGATCACGCTGACCGACAGGCCCAGGCGTCGTCGTGAGCCCACATTGTCGCTGTTGATCATGGCGATGGGCTCCATCTGCACGGTCTCGTCTATTACGAGAGAAAATTTCTCGTAAATGGTGACACACATTTGCGTCGCTGCCTAGGGGGCCGGGCGAAACCGTTGCTCTACCTTGTTCGTGTGAGCCAATCCCGGCGAGGGCGACCGCGGAGCGCCGCCGTGCACGAGGCGATCCTGGACGCCACGCGCACGCTGCTCGTCGAATCGGGCTACCGCGGGGTATCGATGGACAAGGTCGCAGCGGTCGCGGGGGTGGCCGTTCAAACGGTGTACCGCCGTTGGCCCTCGAAGGCTCCTTTGGTAGCCGAGGCGGTTATGCAGGCTTACGACCAAGCCGACTTCACGCTTCCCGATACGGGAGACACGATCGCGGACCTGACGACGTGGATGCTTGCCTACGCCAAGATCGGTTCGTCCGCAGAGAATGTCGCACTCATTCGCTCGCTTGCCGCCGCGGCGGCGGAAGACCTACGCGATCGTGACACCCTGTACCGACAACTGACTGGCCGCGTCCACGAAGCCGTATCGCACCGCTTGCGCGTCGGAGTCTCGGCGGGCCAGATCCGCGACGACGCCGACATCGAAGCTGCCACCGACGCGTTGATCGGAGCGACGCTCTACCGAACGCTCAGCGTGACGGCATCCGCGCGAGAAACGACGGCGCGTTACCGAGGGGTGATAGACGCTGTGCTGCAAGGCATCTCGAGCTGAATCAGATCGTCACCTGCATCAACCCGGCTTGTGAACGGGCCCGCGTCCCGGTCGGCGATCGATCAGGTTGATGATCGCCTGTTGGGCTTCGCTGACTTCGAGCGGCAGTGTGGCGAACATTTCAGCGATCATCATCGCAACGGGCGTCGTCCACAGGAGCATGCCCAGTGCAACGGCGTCTTGGCCATCGTGGCTGGCTTCCAACCGTTGGCTCAGGCCGGCGAGTGCCGAGCCGAGTCGCTCCAGGTGCCGGCTGTCGAGTCCGGAACGCAGCTCTTTGGTCGATATGAGGATCTCTAGACCCGCCATCGCCTTGGGGTTGGCGAATGCTTCCCATGCGCCCCGCACCAAGTGCGTGGTGTCGACCGGTTGGTCGGGGTCGGACAACCCTTCGAGCGAGGCAACGAGGCGATCGATGGCGTCGTCGATGACCGCGATCAAAAGGCCATCACGGTCGCCGAAGTGGTGCTGGATGACACCCCACGTCACGCCGGCACGTTCGATGATGTGCCGTGCGCTTGCGGCGGAGAAGCCTTCTTCCCGGATGCAGCGGACCGTCTCGTCGATGAGGCGTTCACGGGTGCGGTCGCCTCGCTCCCGACGGCCGATGGCGGGTCGGTCGGGCGATCTGCGCCCAGTCATTGCGATCCGCCCTGCCTCGGATGTCGCCTCATCCGTAGCACCCTATGACATCGGGCGACCGTCAGCTCTTGCAATTCAAACATGGCATGTGCCATGCTAGCGAAGATGTGAGCGCCTGCTGCGGCGAACGCCGGAAGTCGGGCGGAATGCGTGGTCCGTTGGCGCTTATTACTGAATACGACTGCCGGGAACAGAGCTTCGCGGATCGCCTTTCGGGCTAGCGAGTCCCGCACAGTCCATGGAGGTTGAAAGTGACGGACACGATTCCCCAAGACAGCAAACCCGATTCGTCGACGAAGCACGGGTTGTCGTCGCTGCAGAAGTGCCTCTTCGGCATCTTGGCGTTCTTCTTCGTCATTCACATCGTCTTCTGGTACCTCGAATTTCACGCCGGGGTGTCCCACGTCGTCGCATCCACGACATTGGTCCTCTTTGTCGTCGGCTGCTTCGTGACCGCGCTTGTTCTTCCGTGGCTACCCTTGCCGGGCCAACGCGACTGGACGAAATCCCAACGGCTGGGTGCGATGGTGATCGTCTGGGTTTTCATCGCCCTGACGCCACGGTTCATCTGGGAACTCCCGTGGCTGCTGTTCTTCAAGGAGATACGCGCGGGCGTCGAGAACGGCGTGCTGTGGACGTACATGTGGTCGCCCATCCTGTTGGGCGGTGACGCGCGCTATCTGAACGGCGACCCGCTCATCGTGGTTCTTGAGTGGATTGCGTTCTTCATCGGCCTGTTCGAAGCGTATGCGATGGTGCAGTTCTTCCGAAATGGCAAGCGATTCACGAGCACTCAACTGTCCTTCATCATGGGCGGAATGATCGTGGAGGTCACATTGCCGGCGGTCTACTTCGGCGTGGAGATCGCGAACAAAATGCAAAGCATGACGAGCCCGGTCGAGATGTGGATCAAGTTCGTTGTCCTGAACCTGTTGTGGTGCACCATGCCCCTCGTAACCTACTTCTGGGGCGTTCGCAGATTGACTCGCCAAGATCTTGCGGTGGCTTTCTAGCCGGACTCTGCCGCCCAACCGTCGTGCCTGCGAGGTCAGGTCGGAATCAGAGTGACCGGCAGCCGTTCGAGCCGACGAATCACGTTGTTGACTCCCCACTTTGGAGTCCCGTCGACCTCGATGCGCTTGACGCGTTCGAGCATCGCGGAGAGGATGGCGGCGGTCTCCAGCCTGGCCAGGCCCTGGCCGGCGCAGGCATGCGCGCCGTTGCCGAACCCGATGTGGCGTCCAGCGTCACGGCGGATGTCGAACACCTCAGGGTTCTCCCATTCGCGTTCGTCCCGGTTGGCCGAGGCATACAGCACCAGTAATCGGGTTCCGGCGGGGATGTTCGTTCCGGCTATTGAGGTATTGCGGGCGGTCTTCCGCGTGAACGCCCGCACCGGCGATTCGTACCGCACCACCTCGTTGATCGCGTTCGGCAGCAATTCTGGTTCTGCTCTGAGTATTTCCCATTGCTCGGGGTGGGTCGCGAATAGGTGGATCGCGCTGGAGATGGCGCTGATGGTGGTGTCCAACGACGGTGCGATGTAGTCGATTACCAGCGGGGGCACGTCCTCGAACGACAGATTGCCTTCATCGACGGCGGCCAAGAGTTCGTGAGCCATGCTGCCGGGCAGGACGTTTCGGTCACGCACCACAGCACGCGCGAAGCGCAGCATCTGCATGCTGCGCGGGATGGCTCGGATCGCCTGACGGTTGAGCGGTCCAAGGAGGTCGAAGGTCGCTGCGGCCCACGGGATCAGGTGCTCGCGTTGGTCCTGCGGCCAGCCGACCAGATCGGGGACCACAGCCAGCGGTAGCGCGGTCGCCAGATCGGCGACACCGTCGACCCGGCCCCTGGTGAGCGCGATGTCGACGATGGCGCCCGCCGCGTCTTCCACGGAGGCAGTGACTCCACGCAGCGCCCTGGGCATTAGACGGTGGGCAACGAGCTTGCGACGCCGGTCGTGGTCGGCCCCGTCGCTGTTGAGCGTGGTGCCGCGGGACATCCGGTTGGCAGCGGCGTTGGCGGCGACACCATGTCCGGAGAGGTACGAGTCGTCGGCTCGCAGGGTGGCCTTGCACTCGGCGTAGCGGGGGAGAGCGATCATCCGGCGGCGAGGTAGCCAGACGAGGGGGCCAAGGCGCCGCAGAGTCCGATAGTGCGGGTAAGGGTCGAGGATGGCCGATGTGCTGTAGACGTCAGGCCGGTACGACGGAATCTCGCGAGGTCGGTGCACCACAGATCGCCTTAATTGTTGAGAGGGTGCTGCGCGCTCACCGCACGGTGCGCTTAGACCCTCGGGTGACGAAATCGTCACACACGACCATATCGTCAGTCAAGGCTCGCTGACGAGCGCCGAGGCCGCCTCAGGCTCAGGGATGTAGGTTCCACTGACCGCAATCGTCGGCAAGGACGTCGTTGACGTCGACTTCGAGTCCGCCGACTACTGGGCCAGGGTTCGACGCCGTGCTCACCACCCGTTGGTAGAGGACCGCGGCGGGGTCGACCTGACCGTGGGACCAGGCCTTCGTCTGCCACGCCCACCGGCGGCCGGGGGTCCGCGAATTACCGATGACGCCGTCCTCGGCGGCCCATTTGCAGACATCGAGACCGCCGTAGACGCCGGTGCGCTGCACTCCCAGCACCGAATTGATTCCGCGAAACCACTTGAGCGCCAAGTTGTTCCAGGTGTCGTGATTTATGTCCTCGTCGACGCTGAAGAAGATCGGGGCACTCTGAGCGCCGCCCGCCGCGGTATGCAGCTTCCAGGCTGTGCGAGCATCGGCGACGCCGCCCTCGAACCCGCGCCTGAAATCCGATGGTGCTGTCCCGCCTGGCTTGCCGTACTGGTAATTGCTGACGATCATCAGCCCGGCAGCGGTCAGCTGCTCGGCGTAAGGCCGGGTGATCGGCTTGGCGCCCATGGCCGAGCCGGGACGCGACAGCGACACGTAATTGATGACCCCTGCGTAGCCAGCAGCTCGAATTTGCTCCGCGGGAACTTGGCGCATGGCGAAGTCGATCAGTTTAGGAGTGGCGGGAACCGCCGTGGGGATGGCAGCCGCCTTCGGGACGGCGACACTTGCCGATGCCGCGTACACCGCCGGCAGTGCAGACATGGCGACGGCGCAGCGCAATACGTCACGCCGGGAAATTGGGCGCGGCCGCCGGAAGTTTAGACACGCCGACAAGTCCATCGCGTGATGTTAACAACGTGACTGCTGTTGAAAGATGGCGTGTTTGAAGTGATATCAAATCGCGTCCGTGTCGTTCCGCTCAAAAGCCCCGCTTGGCGGCCCGCACCGCGGCGACGACGTCGTCGTCCCCGGTGAAGTCGACGTGGACGGCGTTGCGGCCGAACGCGAAGAGCAACAGTTCTTGCGGTTCGCCGGTCACGGTCACCGGCGATCCGTTACCGACCGCAACCACCGTCCGACCGTCGGGGGTGTTCAGCGTCAGTCGAGCGGGCAGCGCCGCCATTGACTTCGACAGCCCGACCCGGCTGACCCAAGGGATGCGCCGTCGAACCGCGGCTGTGGTTTTTGCATCGAGTTCCCTTGGCTCCCAGCCGGTTTGCGCACGGCGGAGGTCTTCGTGATGGACGAACATCTCGTGGATACTTGCCAGCGGGTCGAGCACCTTGAACAGCGAAAGAACCGGCGGGCCGGAGACAAGGAGTTCGACCAGGTCCTCGTACGTCGTGGAGGCCGCCAGCCGGTCTTGCACGCGCGCGGTGTGTGACGCCAGCGGCCCGAACACGAGGCCGGGCAACGCATCAGGGCGGCGCTCGCGCACGACCAGGTGCGCGGCGAGGTCGCGGGTGGTCCACCCCTCGCAGAGGGTGGGAGCATCCGGTCCCACCGCCCGCATGATTCCGACGATGGCGGAACGTTCGCGCTGGGCTATCGACATCGCCCCACGATAGGCCGAGGGCCTCGTCGACCACAGCGAGCCGCTTACAAACCAAATGGCTACTAGCGCTCGAGAGCTACGGGATCTCGTAGACAACCATCTTGTCGGCGATGCCGCGCAGGGCGGCCTCCTTCCGAACCGGTCGGATCGACTCCTTCTCCAGGATGGCCGCGACCCCGGGCGCGTCGATCACGGGACCGGTGATGTGGATCTCCTGCGCGGTCGACAGGCTCTGCACCCGCGCCGCGATGTTGACGGTCTGGCCGAAATAGTCCTGCCGCTCGTTCAGCATCACCGCGAGGCACGGCCCCTCATGGATGCCGATCTTGACGATCAGGTCGGTCCTGCCGCGCTCGGCATTGAGCTTGTCCATCGCCGCCCGCATCCGCAAGGCCGCGGCGAGCGCGTGGTCCGGCTGGACAAAGGTCGCCATGACAGCGTCCCCGATGGTCTTGACCACGGCCCCCTTTTCGGCCGAGATGATTTCCAGGAGCGCATGAAAATGCGCGCGCACCAAGTCGAACGCGGCGAGGTCACCGACCCGCTCGTAAAGCGCGGTCGACCCCTTGAGGTCGGTGAACAAAAAGGTCAACGAGGTGATCTTGAGGCGCTGATCGATGGTGAGGTTGTCAGCCTTGAACACATCGCGGAACGTCTGATTCGACAGCATCCGCTTGGCGGTGAGGAACGGCCTGCGCTTGGCCAGCACATTGTGGAGCGCGTCGGTGACAAAGACGGTGGGCAGTGTCCGCACGCTGCACCGATTGTCGAGTGCGAGCCGTAACGGGCCTGGTCGCAAGGTGATCGACTCGGTCGGCGGATGGGCTTTGTCGAAGGTCAGCCCGAGCTGCTGGCTTTCCTCGGTCGGCTCGCCCTGGACGTCGATGAAGTGTGCGGTATGCGTCACCGGCTCGAAAACGATGATGAATTGCGGCGGAAGCTCCAAGGACAGCACAGCCTTTTCGCCGGCGGCCAGCTCCATCGCATCCAGCGTGGCTTCCCCGGTCAGCGATGCAAGAGAATCCTCGCCGAGATCGATGCCCGAACTCCAGAACACCTGCGTGTAGTAATCCCATAGCGGGAGCGTGTTGGGATCGTGGGCGGCTATCCGCCTGACCTTGGGGCTGACCGTGAACGCCACCTCGACCTGCTCATCGACGGAAGGCTCATAGCCGCAGGCGCACAGTCCACAGCGATAGTCGTCGTCACGCAGCGATTTCAGCGTGTCATGCGCGTCCAGCACGCCGCTGCAACCGGGACAAAGCACGTTCCAGGTGAGATCGAACAGGCCAAGCCGCGAGGCATGCAGGAAGCCGGAGATCACCTTCTCTTCGTCGAAGCCGGTGCGCTTGGAAAAGTCCAGCGCGTTGATTCGATTGAGCTCATGATCTTCGCCGTCCTGGATCAGCCGCGCGATTGCGTCCGCGATGTCCGGATCGGCGGTTCGCTTCAGGGCCGAGAATTGGGACTGAAGGTCGCTCATCATTCCAACCTAAAGATCACCGCAAGCTGGCGGCGAAAGCTTCGTTGACACACTAGATAGGCCTTACAACACGAGTCGCTTCGAATTTGATCCGTGGCGGCCTCGATCAACTCGATTAGGGTTGATTCATGGGTGGCGATTTCGTCGAGATCCGCATAACCCACCCCTGGGAATCTCTCCAGTCGACGCCCGAGGCCCTCCGCCCGCGGCTGCTGGACTGGGAGATTGACGCCAAGGGTAGGCACGTCGCCTGGCGTTACCGGATTACCCGATATGAGCAGGACGGCCAACCGAGGTGGTGGTTGGACGGGACCGGCCAGCACCCGTGGACCAGCGACGACGTCGAGTACCTCAAGGACGTTGCCGAGCACCACGCCGGTCGCCTGTTGCGCAGACGGAGATGGCGGCCGAACAGCATGTACAACGACCAGGAGCCCCCGCTGTGGCTAGGGGGCCGGGGGTTCTCGTCCTGAGGGCTCGTCTTCGGCGGCGGAGCCGTCGTCGTTGGCCAAGTGATGCAGGACGCGTTCGTTGAGGGCGGCGAGCATGTCGAGCTCCGCCGGGGAAAGCAGATCGATGAATTTCCGCCGGACGTCCTCCACGTGCCGGGGCGCCGCCTTCTCGATGGCGGCGCGGCCGGCCGGCAGCAGGCAGACCATGGTGCTGCGGGCGTCGTCCGGGTTGGGCTCCCGGCTGATCAGCCCGTCCTTCTGCATGCGGCGCACCTGGTGGGAGACGCGGCTCTTCTCCCAGCCCAGCGTGTTGCACAGGTCGTGCGCGGGCATGCGGTCCCCGTCGTGCTCCGAGAGCACCGCCAGGATCTCGTAGTCGGCCGCGGACAAGCCCGATCGCTGCAGGCCCCGGCTCAGGTGAACGCCGAGCTGATGATGCGCGTGCTTGAAGGCGCGCCAGGCGCGGTCTTCACGCGGGGTCAGCCAGTTCGGTTCCATCGACGCCCATCCTAGCCGATTGGTTGACGCATCAACAAAGGCTCTTTAAGGTTGAGGAGTCAACCTTTTCCTTAATCGCTTCAAGGGGGAACTTCCATGAGCAGCATCAGCATCATCGGCACCGGAAACATGGCCCGCGCCATCGGCGCGCTGGCGGTAGCGGGCGGCAACAGCGTCGAGGTCATCGGCCGCGATCGGGCTAAGGCCGCTGACCTGGCCAAGGCTCTCGGCGGCGGCGCCACGACGGGGGAGTTCGGCGCCGTCCCGGCCGGGGACGTCGTCGTCGTGGCCCTGTTGTACGCCGACGTCGTTCCGGTCGTCGCCCAATATGGAGACGCCCTCGCGGGCAAGATCATCGTCGACATCAGCAACCCGTTCAATTCCGCGGCCGACGGACTGGCCATCCCTGAGCAGACCTCGGTCGCGCAGGAAGTTGCCAAGGCGGCCCCGGCCAGCGCCAGCGTGGTGAAGGCGTTCAACACCGTCTTCGGTGTCGTCCTGGCTCAGGGCCGGTCGCTCGATGTCTTCGTCGCGGGCGACGACGCGGGCGCCAAGGCGGGTGTGGCGGAGTTCATCGAGAGCCTCGGGCTGCGTCCGCTGGACGTCGGCGGCTTGAGCATGGCGCACTGGCTGGAGGGAACGGGCCTGGTCGTGATGGGTCTCGCCCGCCACGGGGTGGGCGACTTCGACTTCGCTCTTGGCGTGAGCTCCGCCGCCTGAGCGTTTGGTTGATGAATCACCGAAAGGATTCGCGATGAAGCTCGGTTTCGCACTTCCGATAGTCGGGCCCGCTATCAGCAGCGCCGCCGGCCTGAGCGCGTTCTGCCGCGGTCTCGAGGACCTTGGCTACGACACGCTGTGGGTCGGCGATCGATTGGTGACGCCGGTTGACATGCACAGCACCTATCCGGGCAAGGAGCAGCCGTACCCGCCGCAGATGACCCGTTACCTCGATCCGGTGCTGCTGTGGACCGTCGCCGCGACGGCGACCAGCCGGGTGCGGCTCAACGCCAGCACGCTCAGCACGTTCTACTACGAGCCGGTGCACCTGGCCCGGCTGCTGACGACGCTCGACGTGCTCAGCGAAGGCCGCCTCGATGTTGGCGTCGGAATCGGGTGGATGAAGGACGAACACGACATCGCCCGCAGCGCGGACTGGCGCCGGCGCGGGCGGATGCTCGACGACCTGCTGGCATTCCTGCACGAATGGTGGACGACCACCCCGGTGTCCTGGGAGAGCGAGTTCTTCTCGCTGCCGCCGGTCCATGCCGACCTGCGCCCGGTCCAGCCCGGCGGCCCGCCCATCTGGATCGGCGGTGCCAGCGAGGCCGCGATGCGCCGGGTCGGCCGCAGCGGCGTCGGCTGGCTCGGAGTCGAGGGGCTGCAGGACGAGGTCACCGACCACCTGTGGTCGATTGCGCGCCGTGCGGCGAAGGATGCCGGCCGTGATCCCGATGCGCTGAAGACGGCGATGCGGATCAACCTCGAACCGGGCACGTCCGTTGACTCGGTTGCCGTGAGGCTCGAGCGCCTCGCCCGGTCGGGGGCTGACGAGGGAATCGTGGATGCCTTTGCGATGTTCCCAACCCTTGACCAGATGCTCGACTTCGCGAGCCAGGTAATCGATCGATGGGGTGATGATGGGAAAGCTTGACGGCAAGGTAGCGGTGATCACCGGTGGATCAAGCGGAATGGCGCTGGCCGGTGCCAAGTTGTTCGTCGAAGAAGGAGCCCACGTCTTCATCTCGGGTCGGCGGCAGGAAGCGCTGGACGAAGCCGTCGAGCTGATCGGCCGGAATGTGACCGGCGTGCAAGCGGATTCGGCCAACCTGGACGATCTGGATCGGTTGTTCGATGCGGTCAGGCGGGAAAAGGGCGCCGTCGACGTGTTGTGGGCGAGTGCCGGGATGGGCGAGGAGGGCAAGCTCGGCGAGATCACGGAGCAGCAATTCGACGCGACTTTCGGGCTGAACGCGCGTGGCACGCTCTTCACGGTGCAGAAGGCATTGCCGCTTTTCAACGACGGTGGCTCGATCTTCATGACCGGGTCGATCTCTTCGGTCAAAGGTTTCCCCCACTGGAGTGTGTACGCGGCCAGCAAGGCAGTACTGCGTGCCTACGCCCGCGTGTGGTTGAACGAGTTGAAGGACAGGAGGATTCGGGTCAACGTGCTGACCCCGGGCCAGGTCGCCACGCCGATACAGGAGCAGTTGTTCGACGAGGAGACCAAGGCGCAGTTTGAGGCATTGATCCCGCGGGGAAAGATGGGCAGCCCTGAGGAGATTGCCTCGGTCGCACTGTTTCTCGCCTCGGACGACTCGAGCTATGTCAATGGCATGGAGTTGATGGTCGACGGCGGCACCACGGCAGTTTGACGGCGGGGCCCTTCTAGACGCGGGTCGTCTCGATGGCGGCGCCCAACGCAGTCTGCGACTCGACGCGCTGACCAAGGGTGGTGGCCGTGAGCATGAACAGCGTGCGCCCGTCGGCGCCGCCCACTTCGCACGCGATCGCGTGGCGCCCTGGGGTGTCGACGGTTGCCGTCACCGCGCCGCCTTCGATGACGCGCACGAACCGGTCGAAGGCCGGGCTCGCCACCCAGACGCTGTCGTCCTCGTCGATGGCGATGCCGTCGGGAAAATCCTCCAGCTCGGCCCACACTCGGCGATTGTCGAGCGAGCCGTCGTCCGCTAGGTCGAACGCGGTGATGCGACGTCCGAAACTCTCTGCCACCAACAGCGTCGACCTGTCGGCCGTGATCACCATGCCATTGGCAAATTCGAGATCGTCGGCCACTTCGCAGGCCGAGCCGTCCGGGTCGACGCGCAACAGGGCGGCCGCCACCGGCTTGTCGCCCGCGGCGTAGTCGTAGCCGAACTGGCCAACGAAGGCATGGCCGTGGCGATCGACGCACATGTCGTTGATCTCATGCGACGCGAATGAGCTCACGTCGGCGTGCACGGCGAGGTCCGAACCGTCGAAGCGCATTACGCAACGACGTGCCATCGAGGAGATCAACATCGAGCCGTCGGGGAGCCAGCCCAGCCCCGACGGCTGCTCCAGCTCGACCACGGTGCGAACGTCACCGTCCTCGCCGACGCGCAGCACGGCGTCACCGTGCATGTCCGAGACGTACAGCGCGCCATCGTGCCAGCGCGGGCCCTCCAAGAAGGAGCGCCCCGCGGCCAGGGAATGGATGTCGGACATGACAAGGATCCTAAGGCCGCATAGATGGCCGCTCGTCAAACGTCACCGACGGCGTCGACGTCGGCCGGCCGGCACTAGGCGCGGGTGGTGATGCATAGGACCTCGTCGAGTGCGGCGCACGCTAGACATGGTTAGCTGCTGGTTTCTGCGGCGCGTCGACGCATCGTTTCGAGCCCGTCGGATTCTGTCGCGGAAATGGTGGTGCGCACCATGTAGCGCGGCTCCGACGCCGGCCAGGGCCGGCCGCGATGCATGGTCGCGCGGTTGTCCCACATCACCACGTCGCCCGCGCGCCACGAGTGCAGGTAGCTTGCACCGGGCGCGGTCGCCGCGTCGATCAGCTGGGCGAGCAGTTCCTGCGCGGCCTTTCGCTCCATGCCCTCGATCGCGTAGGCGTGCGAGGCGACGTATAACGCCTTCCGGTGATTGACAGGGTTCTTCCAAACGAGACGCCAGCATTGCGGCGGCAACGCCGTCCGCTCCGCCGGGCTGGCGAGGTTGGGCGCAATCTTCCCGCGGGAATAGGCGTATTCGTGCCACGCGAAGGAATTTTCCAGCCGCGATTGCAACGCCGAATCGAGGCGCTCGAAGGCGATCCGCGTGGAGACGTACTCGGTCTCGCCTCCTCGGCCCGGAATGACGCGCGACGACAACACTGAAGCGAGCGCCGGCACCCGCTTGAACGTGCTGTCGGTGTGCCAGAGCTGATTTGCCTTGTTTTCCAAGGAGATCCGGTGATCTTCCGGAACCACGTTGCCCTTCTCGTCGAGGGTCTTGAGGATCACGAGGTTGCTGCCATAGCCTGCCGAGCCCACCTTGGTGAACTCGAGCGGGCCAAAGCGGCGCGAGAAACCGAGTTGCGCTTCATCGGTGACGTCCTGATCACGGAGGACGAGAACCGAGTACTCCTCGAATGCCGCGCGCACCGCCGCGTAGGCCGACTCGCTTGCCGCAACGTCGTGGATGGTCACTCCACGAAGTTCGGCGGCAAAGCCTGGACCCAACGGGACGACTTCCATCGGCGAACTCCATGCATTCCGCGTTCGAGCATGACTTTCCACCAAAAACGGGCCGCTGACAAGGTTCGCGCCACGCTCGGGCGGCAATGCCACTCGCTGGCCATCGTCGTGAAGCTAACCGGACTCTTCGGCCAAGGCGGCGCTGAGTCGCCGTGTCGCAGAGGAGAGTTGGGCTCCCAGGTGGGTGACGGCCGCGCCGCTCATCGGCTCGGCGCTGGGGACCAGACTGAGCATCAGGGCGATGCGCGACCCGGATTCCAAGATGGGCGAGTCGATGTGGCTCACCTCGTAGGTGCGGTCCGGCTCCAGGCTGATCGGGAACCACTCCTCCTGATGGATCAGCTCGTCGGTCAATTCCTGCGCCAGCTGGCTCAGCCGGGTGGAACGCACCTCGGCGCTGCGCACGATCTGCGCCAGTTCCCGCAGGCGCAGATCGGGCAGGATGTGCAGGCCCACCGCGTAACCACGCTCCTTGGCGGCCGCGATGGCCTGGCGATACCGATCGCGCACGTCCTCGGGCAGGGTGGCCAGCCAGCGCTCCCGAGCCTCCGGGGCGGCCCAGGCCACGGTCGACGCCCCGTACGGCGGGCGGTGCGGGAACTGGGTGCCGATGGGCATCGGGTGACCGCCGCCGCGACGGCTTCGGACCTGATCGACCACGGTGGAGTAGTCCTCGCTCACCGAAAAGGCAACGCAGTGCGCGCCCGTCGCGGCCGACAGCTCGGCCATCGCGGAGCGGGCCAACACCAGGGCCGGGTAGCGGCCCGCTGCCTCTCGGCCGAGGCGGACCAGAGCGGGACCGAGGTGGTAGGTCTTGCGAACCGGGTCGCGCAGCAGCCAGCCGGCCCGGAGCAGTTCGGACAGCATCGAGTGGCAGCTGGCCTTGTGCACGCTCAAGTGGCGCGACACCTCGGCCAACGTCATCCCCGGGCTGCCGTCACCCGCCAGCTGCTCGAACAGGTTCACGACGCGTTCGGTCTGCGGGGAGGGGCGCGGAGCCATCGGTCAATGGTCGCATAATGCGACTTCTTGCGGTGATATGCGCGACCGTGTGACCATTGCCACAATGACTGACCTTCGAGGCAAGGCCGCCGTCGTAACCGGGGGAGCCGGGGGCATCGGCCGGGCCATGGGCAGGCGCTTCGGCCGAGAAGGCATGAAGGTGGTGCTGGCCGACGTCCTGCCCGAACCGCTGGACGAGGCGACCCGGGCCCTCGTCGACGAGGGCATCGACGCGGTCGGCGTGGTCACCGACGTCACCGACTATTCCTCCGTCGAGTCGCTGGCCGAGGAGGCGTCGGATCGCTTCGGCGCGGTGCACGTGGTGTGCAACAACGCCGGCACCGGCGGGGTCTCCGAGGGTTACATGTGGGAACACGACCTCGCGGACTGGCGGTGGGGGATCGACGTCAACGTGCTGGGCGTCATCCATGGCATCAAGGCTTTCGTGCCGATCCTGCTCGAGCAGGGCGACGGACACGTCGTAAACACCTGCTCGGGCAACGGCGGGTTTGCGCCAATTGCCCGCGGGGCCATGGGCGGACCGGCCACGGCCGTCTATCCGATGACCAAGGCCGCGGTGCTCTGTCTGACCGAAAGCCTTTACACCCACCTGCAGATGACCGGGACGCGGGTGCGGGCGCACGTCCTCTTCCCCGGCGGCTTCTTGAACACCGGCATCTGGGAGTCGTGGCGCCACCGACCGGAGCAGTATGCGACGACGCAGGAACGACGCACGCCCGACCAGACACTGGAAAAGGTGGTGGCCCGCTTCGAGGCCGCCGGCGCACATGTCGAGTTCACCCCGCTCGAGACGGTCGCCGACCTCGTCGTGGAAGGGCTTCGGGCGGATCGCTTCTGGATGATGGGGCCGCCCACACCGGGCGATCAAGTCGTGAGCAGGAAGGCGGCATCGATCCTCGCCCGCGGCGAGCCCGACTACCTGGTTGACGTCCTGGGCCAGCATGCCGAAAAAACCGAAGGAGGAACACGGTGAGCGCCAACGAAATTCGCTACGGTCCTCGCGCACCCGGGGCGCAAGTGGACCACGAGATCGACGCCACCAAGGCGCCCATTGCCACCGAGGCGATCACCGTCACGTACCTCACCGATCCGGAGATCGTGGCGGCCGTGCTGCCCAAGCCGCTGGAGCCGGCGGCCGAACCGCTGGTGCGTCTTCAGCTTCAGCGGGTGCAGATTGAGGGTAGGCCGCCGTTCGGGTCGGCGGTGTTCTCGGTGACCGCCCGGCACGGCGAACTCGCGGGCGATTATCCCCTATTCATGCCCCAGTCCACCGAGCAGTCGGTCACCGGTGGCCGCGAAACATTCGGCGAGCCAAAGAAACTGGCGAACATCGAGGTGCAGCGCGACGGCGATCGCGTCAGCGCCACCGTTGACCGGCTGGGTTATCAGCTCATCCGAGTGAACGGCCGGATCACCGGCGCGGCGGAGTTGCCGCCCGACCAGGTCAACACCGAGTTCTATTTCAAGTTCCTGCGGGCCCCCGACGGCGGCGGCATCACCGACCCCCACCTGGTCTACGGCGAATACCACCGCCACTACGAACTGCTGGAAAACATCGAGGGCACAGTCGAATTGGGTGATTCGCCGCTGGACCCGGTGGCCGACATCGCGATCCGCCAGATCACCTCGATCACCTGGTGTCGCCGGCGCACCATCCAAGTGGGGCGGATCGCGGAGCGAGTGCCGCAGGAATGGCTGCTGCCGTACGTGCACCAGCGCTACGACGACGTGGCCCTGCTCGCGGCCCCCAGGCCCGAGCCGGCACGGGCCTAGCGCCATGGACCGTTACACGGTCATCTCGGCCGACTGCCACGCCGGCGCCGACCTGCTCGATTACCGCGACTACCTCGATCCGCAGTACCGGGACGAATTCGACGGCTGGGCAAAGGCATACGTCAACCCGTTCGGCGACCTCACCGAGGCCGACGCCGAGCGCAACTGGAACAGCGCTCGACGAAACTCGGATCTGGATGCCGAAGGCGTCGCGGGCGAGGTCATCTTCCCCAATACCGTGCCACCGTTCTTTCCCCAGGCGAGTCTGGCCGCCCCCCAGCCGGTCGACGCTCGCGAGCTCGAGCTGCGCTGGGCCGGGCTGCGTGCGCACAATCGTTGGCTTTCGGACTTCTGCTCGTCGTCGACTGAGCGGCGCGCGGGGGTGGGCCAGATCTTGCTCGGGGACCTCGACGAGGCCGTCGCCGAGGTGGCGCACATCGCCAAGTTGGGTCTGCGCGGCGGGGTGCTGCTGCCCGGGATCCCGCCGGGCGCAGGCATTCCCCAGCTCTACGCCGAGCACTGGGAGCCGCTGTGGGCGGCGTGCGCGGACGCGGGCCTGGTGGTCAACCACCACGGCGGTAACGCCGGACCGAACCCGACGGACGGATGGGGCAGCTCGTTCGCGATCTGGGTCTACGAGACGCATTGGTTTGCCCACCGAGCGCTGTGGCACCTGATCTTCAGCGGCGCACTGGATCGCCACCCGGACCTCACCGTCGTCTTCACCGAGCAGGGCGCCGGATGGATACCGGCGACCCTCGACTCGCTCGACGTGGCGGCGGCCCGTTACGGACGGGCGAACTCGGCGATCGCCCGATTCGCCGGGCCCACCGCAGGCTCGTTGACGCTGCGGCCCAGCGAATTTTGGGCCCGCCAGTGTTACGTCGGCGCCAGCTTCATGCGGCCCGTCGAGTGTGCCGAGCGCCACCGGATCGGCGTCGAGAAGATCATGTGGGGCAGCGACTATCCGCACATGGAGGGCACCGCCCCCTACACCCGAGAAGCGTTGCGCCACACCTTCAGCGGTGTCCCGCCCGACGAGGTGGCGGCCATGGTCGGCGGGAACGCGGCCGCCGTCTACGGCTTCGACCTCGACGCGCTCGCGCCCCTTGTCGACCGAATCGGCCCGACCGTGGCCGAGGTCGCCGAGCCGCTGGCGGCCGTGCCCGCCGACGCGAGCAGCACCGTCTTCGAGCCCGACCCCATTCGTGCCTGGTAAGCGAGAGGATCATCGTGGAGCCCTATCTCATCATCTCCGCAGACACCCACGCCGAGCTGCCCACTGAGCAGTATCGCGAGTACATCGACCCGGAGTACCGGGAGGACTTCGAAACCTTCCTCGCCGAAAAGATTGCCGCCGCGGCGCAGGCCAGCGGCTTCATCGACGAGGAGTTCGCGCAAGCGTGGTTCGACGAACACGGAGACGGCATCGCGGGTGGCTGGGACGTCGCCCAGCGCGACCGCGAACTCGACGGCGACGGCGTCGCCGGTGAGGTCATCTTTCCCGACGCCGACGCCGTGACCGGCGTCGCTGGGGCTCCCTTCGGCGCGGGCCTAGGGCAGTCCGGCGACCTGGACCCGGGACGTGCGATGGCCGGCGCGCGGGCCCACAACCGCTGGCTGGCTGAGCTGTGCAGCCACAGCCCCGAGCGGCGGGCCGGCGTCGCCGTCGTGCCGATCCTGGCGGACGTCGACGCGGCGGTGGCCGAGATCGCTCGCGCGGCCGAGGCCGGGTTGCGCGGCGGCATCATGATTCCGGTGCTCTGGGGTGACTATCCGCCCTACCATGACCGGCGTTACGACAAGGTGTGGGCCGCCTGCCAGGACCTGCAGATGCCGGTTCACACCCACGTCGGTCCCGCACCGAGTGAGCAGTACGGCCCACACCTGGGTATCTATACGACCGAGGTGCGCTGGTGGGGAGTCCGGCCGCTGTGGTTCGCGTTGTGGGCCGGCGTGTTCGAGCGCTTCCCGAACCTGCGCTGGGGGGCCACCGAGTGCGGTGCCTACTGGGCCAACGATCTGCTGTGGCTGATGGACACCCGCTTCATGCGTGAGCACTCGGCCAAGAAGATGAGCCGCCTGCTGGAGGGCGATCTGACGATGCCACCCTCGGCGTACTTCGACCGGAACTGCTTCATCGGCGCCACCACGACCGAGCGCCGGGAACTGGCCCGTCGCTACGAGATCGGTGTTCCAAACATGCTGTGGGGCAACGATTATCCCCACCCTGAAGGAACATGGCCGCATACCCGCGACTGGTTGCGGCGCTCGTTCTGGGACATTCCAATAGACGAGACGCGACAAATCCTCGGGCTTACCGCAGCCGAGGTGTACAACTTCGACGTGGGTGCGCTCGCGGGCCTGGTCGAGCGCATCGGCCCGACCCCAAAGGACCTGGGACAGGACGATGCGGTGAGCATTCCCAAGTGGGAGGCGGCCCGCCAGGTCGGACGCCACTGGCTGACCGACGCGGAGCCTATCCCCGACCTCGTGGAGAGCTGAGGGGTGTCAGCCCGCGGCCGGCGGGCGTGGCATCACTGTTAGCCGGGTGCCGTATCGGGGTATGACGCCCGAGGCTCGCGTCGCCGCCGGCATTCCGGGCACGCCGGGTATACCCGCCCCGACTGCCTCCTCGGTTCCCGGGAGCGTGGTTAAACCGGTGCCCGACAGTGCCGATATGTGGCTGACCGCCGGGGTAGACCAGCTCGCCGGAACCGACATTGGACCGATCGGCTTGGCGCCGGTAAGGACCGCGGACACTGTGCGTCCGGCACCTGTGAACGCGGTGATTGCGTCTGCATCACCAAGCAGGCCGGGTATGTTCTCAGCCCCCAGTCCTGCCTCAGGTGCTACTTTCGGAATGTTGAGACTGTTAATAGCCCCGGCTATGGTGTCCGCATCACTAGTGCTTTTGCCGGCAAAACCAGCAATGTTAAGCGTAGCTGGCAGCTGGAAAACCCCAGCCGAAGATAGGTCGCTCCATATTGGGGCGTCGGGCCCAAACCCCGTGTTCCCAAAAAAGGGGTTACTAAGGAAGTTCTGGAGCCATTGAGGGGTGGACCCGGACGCGAGTCTCTGCAATATGTGAGATGCCGACGAAATCGCCTGGTTGACCGCGTCCACCAGGCTGGCCGCACCGGCCGGGTTGGTGGTCTGGTTCGGCGGGGTGAACGGCGTCAACGCCGCCGCCGCCGCCGAGCTAGTGGAGTAGCCGTACATCGCGGCGGCGTCCTGAGCCCACATCTCGGCGTATTGCGCCTCGGTAGCGGCGATCGCCGCGGTGTTCTGGCCGAAGAAGTTCGTCGCGATCAGCGACGCCAGTTGAGTGCGGTTGGCCGCGATCACCGGTGGGGGCACGGTCATCGCGAATGCCTGATCGAAGGCCGCCGCGGCGGCCCTGGCCTGCATGGCGGTCTGCTTGGTCTGCTCGGCGGTCATATTCAGCCAACCGATGTAGGGGGTGGCCGTGGCCGTCATCGACTCGGACGCGGGGCCGTGCCAGTTCAGGGTGGTCAGGCCCGAGACCACAGATTGGTAGGTCTCGGCCGTGGTGGTCAATTCGGCGGCCAGGGAGTCCCAGCTGCCGGCGGCGGCTAGAAGCGAACCCGACCCCGGGCCGGTGTACATCCGGGCGGAGTTGATCTCCGGGGGTAGTAACGCGAAATCCATTGTGTCACGTCTCCTTAGCTTGACTTCGGTGGCAAACCCCCCCTTGTTGTGACGGCGCAACACGAAGCGCGCCGGGTGATATCGGACAAATTGGTACCGCGGCCCGGGTTACCGGGCGATGACCGCTTATTTGAGTTCTGGGCGGACCACGCGAACTGTGCATATCCAGCCACCTTTGCGGTTTCGGTGACTATCTCTGGTGAACCCTATGAATTTCGACTGAGTAAAGATAGGGCTGAACTGCGAAAAAATAAGATCGCCGATCTTGATTGCCGCGGGCTGAAAGCGGCAATGGCTCGAGATCGACTATTACCGCCAGCTCGCCGGCAGATCGATTATGTGGTTCGGGCAAAAGTCCTGGGCGCCCTGCGACATGGCATTGCGCGCGTCCTCGGCCGACATCTTGGCGCGCAGCATCATGAACGCGTATTCGGCTGGCGCATAACCCGATTCGGGGCCGGCCGGATCGTCCATCAGCTGGCAGGCCTGCTTTTCCTTTTCCTGGAAATTATCGGCGCGGGCGACGCCCGGGCCGAACAGCAACGCCGGGGCAACCAGCCCGCCGGCGGCTAGCTTCGTCAGGGTCCTCACCGGTTCATCACCTTCGGTCGCGCTTCCGACGGCCCAGTGTAAGGCGCGGCGTCGGCAGGAATTCATCGAAGACGTCTCACCCGCCGCCGTCGTTGACCAGAATGGGCGGGTGCAGGTCGTTCCTGAGGGGCTGGTGTCGGCGGCGGAGGACGTCGGCAAGATCGGCGCCGCGCTCGAAGAGGCCGACGCCCTCGCGGCCCTGCGCACGAGCAGCATCCCGCCCGCCGGGGCCGACGAGGTCAGCGCCGCGATCACGCCGCTGTTCATCGAACAATCGAGGATCTACCGGGAACTGCTCGCACAGGGCCAGGCGTTCGAGCAGCGGTTCACGCAACTGCTGAGCGAGGCGGGCGTCGCCTACACGGCAACCGAGCAGGCCGCGCTGCAGGCGCTGCGCGACGTGATCGGCGAGCTGGAAGCGCCCCTCGCCCCGTTTGCCGCGCTGGCCGAGAACCCGGCGCCGACGAGCATCCCGCCGCTGAACGTGCCGTCGAACAGCTCGGTGGCGCTGATCGTCGGCGGCACCACGTTCCCGCTGCCGGACGGCAAGTACGTCAGCTCGATCATGGCCAACTTCCTCGACAACCCCACGCTGTCGCCACTCCTCGGGGCGACGGGGCAGGCCATTTACACGCCGGAGCAGTTTTGGCCGGTCACCCCGCAACTCGGGAACCTGACGCTGGGCCAGTCGGTGGCACAGGGCGTGCAGTTGCTCAACACCGCCATCAACACCGAACTCGCGGCGGGCAACAATGTGGTCGTCTACGGCACCTCACAAAGTTCGCTGATCGCCACCAACGAGATCCGCAACCTGATGGCGATGGCCAACCCGCCGGATCCAAGCAAACTGTCGTTCTTTTTGACCGGCGACCCGGGCAATCCCAACGGCGGGTTCTTCGAACGCTTCCCGGGCCTGTACATCCCGTTGTTCGACGTGCTGATGAACGGCGCGACGCCCCCCAACTCGCCGTATCCCACCGTGATCTTCAGCAATCAGTACGACATGGTGACCAACTTGCCGCAGTACGTGCTCAATCCGGTCAGCGATCTCAACGCGTTCATGGGGTTCGCGCTTTTCCACGGCACGCACGACTACGTCGACCCGACGCCCGGGCAGATCGCCAACGCGATCCAACTGCCGACGTCGCCCGGCTACACCGGTGAAACCAGGTACTACGAGCTGTTGACGCAGAACCTGCCGCTCGTCGCGCCGCTGCGCTTGGCCCTGCCGCAACCGTTCGGCAACGCGCTGGCCGACCTGCTGCAGCCGGACCTGCGGGTGATCGTCGACATGGGTTACGGGTCCGGGGAGTACGCCGACATCCCCACTCCCGCGAGTCTGTTCGAACTGCCGAACCCGTTCACGATCGTCCCGGATCTGGTGCACGGCGCGGTCCAGGGCCCGCAGGCGGCGCTGGTGGATCTCGGGTTCCTGCCGCCGTCGATGATGCCCACCGGCTACCCGTTCAACCCGGTGCTCGATCCCGGCCTCAACTTCCCGCTGCCCCAGTCGTCGGTCACCGGCGTCTCGCTGCTCACCGGCTTCGAGGGCCAGTTGATGCGGACGTTGGGTCTGATCCCCAACTGGGATAGCTGAGGTGGCCTGGCCCGATTAGGTTTTTGGGCCCGGGAAGCATTACTCTTGCGCGCGGTTCCTCTTCGACTCGGGAAAGCAGCCATGCCCATACAGCCCACTTTGCGGCGGCCAAACCTGATGCGCACCAGCGCTACGCGCCGGGTCGCTCGCCGCCTACAGTGCCCGACGGTCGGCCAGTGCTTCGACATCGAGGTCAGCCGCGTCACAGACGGATGGATTATCCGGATTCCCGAGATCGGCGGGGTCACTCGCGTGAGCCGTCGGGCCGCGGTGGAGCTCGGGGCGCGCAAGTGCATCGCGAACCGCACCGGCATCCCGATCGGGTATGTCGCGGTCTACGTATCACGCGAGAGCGGTTAACTCCCAATAGCGGTTGTCGCGACCGTGACCACCCGCCACAGTCCGTTCCGGGCCGACCTCCTGCACGGGAAGGTCGCGTTGGTCACCGGCGGCGCCACCGGGCTCGGCCTGGAGGTCGCCCGCGTCCTCGGCAACCACGGCGCCCGCGTCGCGATCTGCAGCCGCAAGGAACCCAATCTCGAAGCGGCCGTTGCGGCGTTGCGGGAAGAGGGGATTGAGGCCTGCTACGGCGTCTGCGACGTTCGTCGGGACGACGAGGTGACGGACGTCGTCGAGGAGGTGCTGCGAACGTTCGGCCAACTCGACATCGTCGTCAACAACGCCGCCGGAAACTTCCCCGTGCCGATAAGCGACCTCAGCCCAAAGGGATTCAAGGCCGTCGTCGACATCGACCTGCTGGGAACCTTCAACGTGTCGAAGGTTGCGTACGACCTCTGGCTGCGCGAACACGGCGGCGCGGTGGTGAACGTCAGCGCCGCGATCCAGTACCGCGGCATGGCCCTGCAGGCGCACGTCGTTTCGGCCAAGGCCGGCGTCGACGCGTTCAGCCGCGCCTGCGCGATCGAATGGGGCCCCGACGGCGTCCGGGTGAATGTCGTTGCCCCCGGCGCGATGTCGGGCACCGAGGGAGTCAAGAGAATCACCGGCGACGCCCAGCATCGCACCACCCAGAACCCGCTGCGGCGCCCCGGTTCCACCACCGAGGTCGCGGAAGCGGTGCTGTTCCTGGCCAGCGACGCGGCGTCCTACGTGACGGGCGCCGTCCTGGTCGTCGACGGCGGCGGTTGGTTGACCGCCAACGGAGTGCCGGATCTGCCCGGCTATCACTGAGACCAAATCACATCTTCACGGTCAGCGGCCAGACGTTCCAGATCTCGTCGCAGTACTCCGTGATGGCGCGGTCCGACGAGAACTTGCCGCTGCGCGCGGTGTTCAAGATGGACATCTTCGTCCACGACTCGGTGTCCCGCCAGGCCGCGCTCACCTGATCCTGGCACTTCAGGTACGACGCGAAGTCGGCGCACACCAGGAACGGGTCGTCGTGGCGCAGGTTGTCCACCAGCGGCCGGAACACCTCGGTGTCGCCGTGCGAAAACGTCCCGCCCGCAATCAGATCCAGCACCGCGCGCAGCTCGTCATTTCCAGCTTGGGGGCCGTCGATGTAGTCGGCGGGCCGGTACTCGCCCGCCTTGACCGCCTGGACCTCCTGCTCGGTCAGGCCGAACAGGAAGAAGTTCTCCGCCCCGACCTCGTCGCGCATCTCGACGTTGGCTCCGTCGAGCGTGCCGATGGTCAGGGCGCCGTTGATCATGAACTTCATGTTCCCGGTGCCCGAGGCTTCCTTGCCCGCGGTGGAGATCTGCTCCGACAGGTCGGCGGCGGGGTAGATCATGTGCGCGTTCTGCACGTTGAAGTTCGGCACGAACGCCACCCTGATGAAGCGGTTCACGTCCGGGTCCGCGTTGACCGTCTCGCCGACGGCGTTGATCAGCTTGATGATTCGCTTGGCCATGAAGTAGCCCGGAGCGGCCTTGCCGCCGAAGATGAAGGCGCGCTGCGGGATCGACAGCCCGGGGTCCTGCTTGAGCCGGTGATACAGCGCGACGATGTGAAGGACGTTGAGGTGCTGGCGCTTGTACTCGTGGATGCGCTTGACCTGGACGTCGAACATCCAGTCCGGGCTCAGCTCGACGCCCGCCACCGAGCGGATGTACTTGGCCAGGCGCGCCTTGTTGGTGCGTTTGATGTCGTGCCATTCCCGGCGGAAGGCCGCGTCGTCGACGAACGGCTCCACCCCGCGCAGGCGGCTCAGGTCGGTCAGCCAGCCGTCACCGACGGTGCGGTCCAGCAGCTCGCGCAGCCCGGGGTTGGCCAGGGCCAGGAAGCGGCGCGGCGTCACGCCGTTCGTCTTGTTGCTGAACCGCTCCGGCCACAACTCGTAAAAGTCCTTGAGCACACTGCTTTTCAGCAGCTCGGAGTGCAGCGCGGCCACCCCGTTGATGGCGTGGCTGCCCACCGTGGCGAGGTGGGCCATCCGGACGTTCTTGCCGCCGTCCTCGCCGATCAGCGACATTCGGCGCAGCCGGTCCTCGTCGTCGGGGAAGCGGGCGCGGACCTCGTCGAGAAATCGGCGGTTGATCTCGTAGATGATCTCGATGTGGCGCGGCAGCGCCTCGGAGAACATCTCCAGCGGCCAGGTCTCCAGCGCCTCGGGCAGCAGGGTGTGGTTGGTGTATCCGAACGTCGCGACCGTGATGTCCCACGCCTCGTCCCAGTCCAGCTGGCGCTCGTCGACCAGCAGCCGCATCAGCTCGGCGACCCCGATCGAGGGGTGAGTGTCGTTGAGCTGCAGGGCGAATCGCTGGGGGAGTTCCCGCACGCCCGCGTCGGCGAGGTCGTCCATGATGTGCAGCACGTGCTGCAGCGAGCAGGACACGAAGAAGTACTGCTGCAGCAGGCGCAGCTGCTTGCCCGCCTCCGGCTCGTCGTTGGGGTACAGCACCTTGGTGACGGTTTCGGACATGACCTCGTCCTCGACCGCCCCGTAGTAGTCGCCGGTGTTGAAGGCGTCCAGCGCGAACGACTTGACGGCCCGCGCGCTCCACAGCGTCAGCACGTTGCAGGTGTTGACGCCGTAACCCTGAATGGGCGTGTCGTAGGCGACGCCCTTGAGAACGCGCCCGGGCACCCACCGGACGCGATCGTGGCCGGTATCGTCGGTGTAGTGCGCGGCGTAGCCGCCCCACTTGACCAAGTAGTTGACGTCGGGTTTCGGGATTTCCCAAGGGTTTCCGTGGTCCAGCCAGTTGTCGGTCTGCTCGACCTGCCAGCCGTCGCGGATCTCCTGGTCGAAGATGCCGAATTCGTAGCGGATGCCGTAGCCGATCGCCGGCCGCTCGAGCGTGGCCAGCGAGTCGAGGTAGCACGCGGCGAGCCGGCCCAGGCCGCCGTTGCCCAGGCCCGGTTCTTCCTCGCACGCGAGGACCGTCTCGAGATTTTGTCCCATCGCCGCCAGCGCCGTCTTCGCCGCCAGCTCCATGTTGAGGTTCAGCAGGTTGTTGCCCAGCTGCGGACCCATCAGGAATTCGGCCGACAAGTAGCAGGTCACCTTGCGGCCGAGGTCAAGCGAGGTCTGCGTCGAGGCCACCCGGCGGTCCTGCATGCGGTCGCGCACGGCGAGGGCCAGCGCCCGGTAGTAATGCTCGGGCCGCAGCGCGGCGGCCGGACGACCGATCGAGTAGCGCAGGTGATCGGTGATCGCCCGTTGCAGCGCCGCGGCGCCCATCCCGGTGCGGGAGTGCTCGGCCAGGTCGGCCCGCGTCGGGCTGGGGGAGATTCCGTCGGAGGGTGTCTGCTCGACATCGGTCATCGTGGGTCCTACTCCCTAGGGGTGGGGTGGCAGGTGAGTCAGTTTGGCAGCGGTGTTTGCACATCAGGCGCGCAATTGAAGGCCGTGGCGTAAACACAACCTCACGGGCCGGTGACGAAATGGCGTTCGGATGGGCGCCGGGTTATGCGATGTATCCGCGTGGCAGCACGGCGAAGTCGACGCACGCCGCGGCCAGCATGTCGCCCAGCACGGGGTGGACTGGTGCGCGCAGTTCGAGCATCGCGCCGGCCGACGGCGCTTTCAGGGTGGCGATGTTGGTGTTGGCCAGCAGTTGGATGGCCTCGAATTCGATGTCGCGCCAACCGGTGTGGACCGTCATCAGGGTGAGGACGCCAAGTTGGTCGCCGGTGGGGGACAGAATCGGGTGATGCCAGGCGCCGTCGGCCTTGGCGCCGGTGTGCGGCCGGATCGCCGCCAGGACGGTGCCCCCGCCGTCTTCCAATCGCGCCGCGCCGTCGGACGGGACGATCTTTCCTATGGGGGTGTTCTGGTTCGTGACGGTGGTCGTCGCGGCCACCGATAGCCGAAGTTCCTCGCCGGCCGGGCTGGTCAGGGTGTAGTCGCTCTTGCCGCCGTTCTTGAATCCGAGCAGGACGCCGACGCCGCCCTTCTGCTGAGCGCGCGCCACTTCGGCGCCGTCGGGGGTGGTGAGCTCGACGCGCAACGCGTTGGACGTCGCCCGAGACACTTTCGCGGCGACGGCCGTCGCGTTTCCGAGGATCGGCATGCGGGAGATCGTAGGCCAGAATCCTCAAGCATGGACCAATTGCCGTTGGCCTCGGCCGGTGCGCGCTGGCTGATCGCCGCGGCCGTCCTCGGTTCGGGTATCGCGCTGCTGGACGGCACCGTCGTCAACGTCGCGCTGCCGGCCATCGGGCGCGACCTGGGCGGCGGTTTGACCGGTCAGCAGTGGGTCCTCGACGGCTACCTGCTGACGCTGAGCGCGCTGCTGCTCACCGGAGGCGCCGCGGGCGACCGCTACGGCCGCCGACGGGTTTTCGTCGCCGGGCTGGTCGTCTTCACCGCGGCCTCCGTCGTCTGCGGCCTTTCGCCGACGGTCGGATGGCTGGTCGGCGCGCGGCTGGCGCAGGGGGTGGGCGCGGCGGCGCTGGTTCCGGGCAGCCTGGCGTTGATCGACGCCGGCATCGTCGACGACGACCGGGGCCGGGCCGTCGGGATCTGGGCGGGGATGTCGGGCGTGACGACGGCGCTCGGTCCGTTCATCGGCGGCTGGCTCGTCGACGCGGCGTCGTGGCGCTGGGTGTTCCTGTTGAACCTTCCGCTGGCGCTGGCGGTGCTGTGGATCGCCGCCCGGCACATTCCCGAATCGCGCGATCCGACCGCGCGCGGCCGTCCGGACGTCCTGGGCACCGCCGCCGTCAGCGTCGGGCTGTCCGGGGTGATCTACGCGCTCATCGAGGCGCCCTCGCGCGGTTGGACTTTCGTCACGGCTACGGCCGCCGTCGTGGGCACGGCGGCGCTGCTGGTTTTTCCGGTGATCGAACGGCGCGCGCAATCGCCGCTGTTGCCGTTGCAGCTGTTGCGATCCCGGCAATTCACCGGCGCCAACCTCACGACACTGGCCGTCTACACCGCGATCGGCGGCGCGTTGTTCCTGTTGGCCCTGCAGCTGCAACAAAGCCTGCACTACTCCGCGCTCGCGACGGGATTGGCGATGCTGCCGATGACGATCATCATGCTGATCGGCTCGCCGTGGGCCGGCGCGCTCGGGCAGCGGGCCGGGCCGCGGCTGCCCATGACGGTGGGCCCGGTGATCGCCGCGGCGGGTTTGGCGTTGATGGCGCGGATCGTGCCCGGGGCAACCTATCTCGGCGCGGTGCTGCCCGCCGTGGTCGTGTTCGGCGTCGGGTTGGCGATCACCGTGGCGCCGTTGACCGCGGCCGTCCTGTCCGTCGTCCCCGACGGCTACGCGGGCACCGCATCCGGCGTCAACAACGCCGTTGCGCGCCTCGCCGGGTTGCTTGCCGTCGCAGTGCTGCCGGTCGCGGCCGGCATCAGCGCGGGCCCGGGGCAGCCGCTCGGTCCCGGGTTCTCGGTGGCGATGGTCATTGCCGCCGCCGCTTGCCTGCTGGGCGCCGGCATCGCGGCGCTGACCGTCCGCTCCGGCGCGGATTTCGCGCGGCAGGTGCTGCCCGGCATCAACCACGCCTGCCAGGACCCGTGCACCAGACACCGGCCGTAATCGTGCGCCGTTCGTCCCGAAACGTGGGGCGGCGCCCGGCGAATTTTCAATAGATTCCGGGCATGACGGCGATGACGTGGGATGTCGACGGGCGCAAGGTGTTTGGCGTGGCCGCCGGCACCGGCGAGCCGGTGCTGCTGCTGCACGGGTATCCGCAGAGCGCGTCCTGCTGGCGCCACCAGATCGCGGCGCTGGCCGACACCCATCACGTCGTGGCGCCCGACTGGCCGGGGTTCGGCCGGTCCGACCCGCCGTCGACACCGCCGACGTACGACAACGAGGTCGACCGCCTCGAACGGCTCGTGCAGCGGTTGGGGTGGCAGCGATTCAACCTGTGCGCCCACGACTACGGCGGCTTCATCGGGCTCGGCTACGCCATTCGCCACCCCGAACGGGTGCAACGGCTCGCGTTGCTGAACACCCGGGCGCACGGGATCTTTCGGCCCTGGTTCTACCGGTTCTCGTTGGCGGAACACCGGATCGCGACCAACCCCGTGTTGTCCGCCGCCGCGCGAAGGCTGCCGCTGGCCGAGATACACCACGTGGCCCTGGACCGTTACCGAAAACTCGGCTGCTTCGACACCGCGCTGCAAGCCGAATACCTGGGTTGGATGAGGACACCGCAAGGCCGGCGCACGTTTTGGGAATTCTTCGCCCACTACCCGGTTCCAGCCGTCGATTGGCTGGCGGACGGGCTCGCGACCATCCGGTGCCCGGTCGCGGTGATCTGGGGTGAGCGCGACCCCTACATCCCGTTCGGCACGGCGCGCGAACTCGCCGAGCGCATTCCCGACGCCAGGCTGGTTCACTTGCCCGGCGCCGACCACTACGTCATGGAGGAGCGTCCCCGCGAGGTGACCGAGGCGCTGGTCGGCCTGCTCAACGCGGCTCCCGTCGCTAACCGGTGACGGTCATCTGATCGTCGCTGCTGGCCCACGACCGGGCGAAGACGTCGATCGGCACCTGCTCGTCGCGGCCCTGCTCGCTGCCGCTGTCGTTGAGGTGCACGACGCCGGCCGCGGTGTCGACGCCGGTGACCACGACGGCGTGGTTGGCTTCCGGCTGGCCGTCCGGGGTCTTGTCTTCGACGGGCTCGCGCCAGATGACCTCGGAGTTGACCCCGACGATCACCTTGCGGCCCTTGGCCAGATCCTGCTGCAGCGCCGACATCCCCGTCGGGACACCGGTCTTCGCGGCGCTCTGCTCGTCGGTTGAGGTGGCGTGGATGCCGTAGTGCGCGAGCAGCGCAGGCTCGTCGTCGAAGGACGTGCCGCTGCCGGCCTTGCGCTTCTTCGGCTTGGTGTAGATCGGCCCGGGGTGGACGGCGCTCGGGGTGGATTGGGCCAGCTTGACGATGGCCTGCTCGGAGGGCGGCTTGCCGGTCAGTTCACCGACGACATCGGCGACGGCCATTTCCACGCAGTCGTCGTCGTATCCCTGGTAGCGCCAGAACGCCGCGGCCGCCGCCGGGTTGCCGTAAAGGGTGCCCTCGCCGCGGGGCGGGTCGGGCGTGGCGTGCGCGGCGCCGGTCGCCAGGCCCAGCGCGGTGGCGCTGACCAGCATGGCGACGCCGGCGGCCCGGGCCGCGGTCGCAGTGCGGTTGCCGATCATGCCGTGAATGTCTGAAAGGAGCGCCGCGGCGTTACTTCTTGGCGTTCTCCGCGCGCGCCTCGTCTTCGACGGCCTCCAGGTGGCTGTCGTGGGCGGCCTGCCAGTGCTGATCAGCCGCGTTCTGCAGCCACGCGGAGGAATCCGGTCCCTGCATGGCGGCGCGCTGGTAGGTGTTGGCCGCTCGTTCGTGCACGCGCGCCAACTCCTCGTGGCGCCTGGCGGCGGCGTGGTGAGCGTCCTGGGCGAACTGCAGGGATTCCTCGGCGCGGTGACGCGCCGCGCTGACCGACTCCGAGGACGGCCGCTCGCCGGCGGCCAACTCGGCCCGACGCCATCGCCGACTCCCAACCGCGTATTGCCACCAACCATCACGGTACGACGGTAGAAACTATGACGGCTACGACGAAAGGCGCGCCATGACCGGCTCCGCACGACCGATGCGTTTCGACGTCAGCGACGTCATCGGCGAACAGGCGTCGTTGGCGGCGACCTATTACGCCGCGCCCCGTGGCGCCGACGCCCTGCTCGTCTGCCTTCCGGGCGGCACCTACAGCCGCGAGTACTGGGACCTGAAGTTCCCGGGCCGCAGCGGCTACAGCTTCGCCGACTTCGCCACCGAGAACGGCTACGGCGTCGTGACGATCGATCCGCTGGGCACCGGCGAAAGTTCCAAGCCGGCACGCGATTTCGACTTCACCGACATCGCCGCCGCGCTCGCGCGGGCGGTGTCCGCGCTGCCGGAGGAAATCGGCGAGCGCGTCCCCGCCCTCGCCGTGGCGCACTCGCTGGGCGGGTATCTCGCCATCGTTCAGCAGTCGCTGTATTCCAGCTACGCGGGGCTGGCGGTTCTCGGCTGCACCAATCAACACGTCGCGCCGCTGAACCTCGATCCCGCTTTCATCGCCCGGGCGGCCACCGCCGAGGGCCGCGCCGAGCTGGCCCGGCAGATCCTCGCCGCCCTTCCCGAGCCCTACGCCGAGGGCCCGCGCGAGTATCTGCAGAGCTGGTTCCACCTGGCCGACGTGCCCGCCGACGTCGTGGCGGCGGACTGTGTCACGGCAAAGTCGGTGGTACCGCGGGTGTTCGGCACCGCGATGGTCCCCGGCGTGGTCGCCGAGCACGCCGCACAGATCGACGTTCCCGTGCTTGTCGGCTTCGGCGTCGTCGACGTCTCACCGGACCCCCACGCGGAGGCCGGCGCCTACCGCCGCAGCCCCGACCTCACGACCGTCGTGCTGCCCGACAGCGCGCACTGCCACAACATGGCGTCCAGCCGGCGGCGGCTGTGGAGGCGCCTGCTCGATTGGGCGGCGACCGTAACCTCGAGGGCATGACGAAAACCCTCGACCAGTATTCGCCCGCCGTGCTGAGCCTCTTCCGTCTCGTCTACGGATTGCTCTTCGCCGCCTGTGGCTCGAATATCGTGTTCGCCTGGCCGGTCCATCCGACGTATGCGGTCGCGGCCGGAAGCTGGCCCGGGTGGTACGCCGGCGTGATCGAGGTTGTCACCGGGCTTCTGATCGCGCCCGGATTGTTCACCCGCGCCGCCGCTTTCATCGCGTCGGGGCAAATGGCGGTCGCCTATTTCTGGATGCATCAACCCAAAGCGCTCTGGCCCGTGGGGGATCCACCGGCGGGCAACGGCGGACTGCTGGCGATCCTGTTCTGCTTCGCGTTCTTCCTGCTCGTCTTCGTGGGCGGCGGGAGCTATTCCGTCGACGCCCTACGCGCCGGACGCGCTACGTCTCGCAGTGGGGGTGCGGTTCGGGGTCAAAGCACGTGACGGTCCCGTACGGGCAGCGCGGCAGGTAGATGCCGCCGCCTTTGCGCCAGCCTTTCCTGACCAGCTTTCTGGCCAGGTAGCGCGACGCCGTCAGCGCCTTGGCTTTCTCCGGCGCGGGGTAGAGGCGGGGGTTGTCGTAGGCGTCGTAGATGTCTTCGGCGAGCGCGTCGATGAGTTCGATGACCTCGCGGGGTGTGGCCATGCCCCATCAGGTTCCCGTTCGGATGACCAGGGAATCTTGTCACCGACAGGTTCCCTCCCCTTACTTCCGCTCGACCGGCGATAATGGCATTCTCTGTATTGGAGAAGCCATTTCCATAGCCAGCTCGGAGTGGAGGACGTTCGAATGGGCGCAGACCGCCGATGCGACGGGATGGTCGCGCTCGTCACGGGCAGCAGCCGGGGCCTGGGCAAGGCGATCGCCGCGCGGCTCGCCGCGCACGGCGCCACCGTGGCGCTCACCGCCCGCACGATGGAACCCGACGCCAAATACCAGGGATCGTTGAGCCAGACCCGCGACGAGATCGCGGCCGCCGGTGGCCGCGCCGTCGCGGTCCCGGCGGACCTTTCCCAATCGGAGGAGCGCGAGCGGCTTTTCGCGGAGGTGGTGAGCGCGGTCGGCGCTCCGGACATCCTGGTCAACAACGCCGCCGTCACGTTCCTGCGGCCGCTCGACGGGTTCCCCGAACGGCGCGCCCGGCTGATGATCGAGATGCACTTGCTCGGCCCGTTGCATCTGAGCCAGTTGGCGATCCCCGCGATGCGGGAGCGCGGGCGCGGGTGGATCCTGAACCTCACGTCGGTGGGCGGCGACCTGCCCCCGGGACCGCCGTTCTCCGAATTCGACCGGACCGCGGGGTTCGGTATCTACGGAACGGCCAAGGCCGCACTCAACCGGCTCACCAAAAGCCTGGCCGCCGAACTGTACGACGACGGCATCGCCGTCAACGCCGCCGCGCCGTCCAACCCGGTGGCAACCCCCGGGGCCGGCACCCTGGACCTGGCCAAGACCGACACCGAGGACATCGAACTGATCACCGAGACCGCCCTGCGGCTGTGCACGTGCGATCCCAGGGCCGTGACCGGGCGCATCGCGCACACCCAGCCCTTCCTGGCCGAAGTCGGCTGGTCGAAGCCGGCCGGCTGAGTGACCGAGCCCGACCTGGACGCGCTGCGGGCGCGACTCGCGGCGGCGGGCGTGGCCGACGTCGCGCCCCTCATCGGTGGCGCGTCCAGCCTCACGTTCTCCGGTGCGCGCGGCGGGCGGGCGGTGGTCATCAAGGTTGCCCCGCCCGGTGTGGAGCCGGTCGCGCACCGCGACGTGCTGCGTCAGGCGCGCGTCATGAAAGCGCTTGCGGGGAGCCGCGTTCCGGTTCCCGAGGTGCTCTGGGAGGACGCGGGCAGCCCGCCGCTGTTCGTGATTTCGCGGGTCGAAGGCGACTGCGTGGAGCCGCTTTTCGACGGTTGCCCGCCCGAGGCCGAGCTGGCCGGGCGCTACCGCAACGCGTCCCGCGTCATGGCCGCCCTGCACCGGTTGTCACCGGCCGACCTCGGCTTGGCCGATGAACCGCTGCTGGAACCCGCCGCGGAAGTGCGGCGCTGGTCGGACACGCTGGGCACCGTCGACGCGGCGCTGGTGCCCGGCTGGCCGGGCGTTCGCGACGCGTTGCTGGCCTGCGCGCCGGCGGCCATGGGCGCCAGCGTGATCCACGGTGACTTCCGGCTGGGCAACCTGCTGGCCGACGGCGCCCGCATCAACGCGGTGATCGACTGGGAGATCTGGGCGATCGGTGACCCGCGGATCGACGTGGGCTGGTTCCTGATCAACTGTGACCCCGAGACCTACCGGCGCGTGCGATCGTCCGGCATCGCGCCCCCGACCGGCGAGCTCGCCGGCATCTATCAACGCGAGTTGGGTTGCCTGGTCAGCGACCTGGGCTGGTTCACCGCGTTGGCGTGCTTCAAGTCGGCGGCGACCTGGTCGCTGATCGTCAAGCACAACCGCCGACGGCGTTCTCCGCGAGCCGAATTGGAAGCCATGGCACCGAGTCTGCCGAGGCTGCTGGAACGCGCCCGGTCACTGCTGGACTAGCCGCGGCCGCTGGTTACTGGCACCGAGCCCATCGATTTTCGCAATACATTCCCGTACCACCCCAGTAGGTTCCCGGATTGTCCCGATCGTGTGGGTCCTGGGCCAGCGCTGGGGTCTCGGTCAGTATTTGATTGATGATCGCGGGTCCCGGCGCCGGGATGGTGTCGTCCGGCTCCGCGTGCGCCACGCCACTGCCGGCGGCGACGGCGATGCCGGTCACCGCAGCGGCGAGCAGGCCGCCGGCGCATGCGTGAAGCCTCATCGCCGCCCTCTCTGTCGTCGCCGTGAATTGCCGACCTTTCCTGAGGCTACCCCGCCAGCGCCAGCATCCCGGGCGGATATCGCGTAACAGTTACGAACGCGCAACGACTCTGATCGACGTCCCAGCAAACTCACCGACGGCAATCGCACTGTGCGTACGGTGTCGCGGGTGAGGCCGTTAACCGTGGTCGTTCGCCGCGCGGCGGTATTCGTCGTGTGCCTCGTCATGGTGATGGCCACGGCCCCGGCCACCAGCGCCGATCCGGAGGCCGAGCCTGCCGCCGCGGCGGGGGTGCCGCCCGATGCGCTGGTGCCCTCCCCCCCGCCCGCCACCGTCACCACCCCTGACGGTTGGACGTTGGGCCTTGGCGCCAGGGACGAGATGCAAGTTCCCGTCGCGCCCCTGACCACGGCGCTCTCGTCCCGCGAATATCTCTCGAGCGGGATATTCGTCGCCTCGCTGATCGGACCCGAACAGCCTCGCGGCGAGCTCGAGGTGGGTTACGAGATCGGCTGCGGAATCGACATGAGCACGTCCAACGGCGTCACGATGGCGGGAAGCACCGGCATCACCCCGTCGCTCGGGACGACGGCGCTGTTGCCCGGCACGACAACGGGTTTTCTGCCGTTGATCTCCACGCCGGTCAACGGCGTGCTCAGCGTGGGTCTCAAGCCGGGCCTCATTATCGTGGTGCCGGTGGTCAAGAAGCAGTTCAAGGCGCCGAACCCCTGGGTCATGATCAGCAACTTCCACGTCAAGATCGATGGGTGCGTGGGGCAATCGTTCATTCGCTCCTACGCGGTGCTGACCCGGGTGACCGACCAATCCGACGTGGTGCTGTCCTACGTCGGCAACACCAAAGCCGTCTAGCGGGGTATGCCCGCCAGCTTGTCGGCGAACTTCTCCTCGGCGGCCGCGCGCAACCGCAACAGGTGTTCTGAGGGAAACAGATCCGGCGCGGGCGGGCGATCCTTCAGCAACAGGCGGGCCAGCGTCACCTTGTGAACTTCGGTGGGACCGTCGGCCAGTCCGAGCACGAACGACTCGACCAGGTACTGCACGAAGGGCATCTCGTGCGTGGTGCCAAGCGATCCGTGTAGCTGCAGCGCCCGCGCCGACACGTCGTGCAACACCTTCTGCATCATTGCCTTGACCGCCGAGATGTCCGCCCGCACCGCCTTGTAATCGTTGAGTTGGTCGATCTTCCAAGCGGTTTGGAGGGTCAGCAACCGGAACGCCTCGATCTCCATCCACGAGTCGGCGACCATCTCCTGCACCAGCTGCTTGTTGGCCAGCACCTCGCCCTGGGTGTAGCGCGACACCGCCCGCTCGCAGAGCATGTCGAAGATCCGGCGGACCAGGCCCACTGTGCGCATGGCGTGATGAATTCGCCCGCCGCCCAGGCGGGTTTGGGCGACGACGAACGCGCCGCCGCGCGGGCCCAGCATGTGATCCGCGGGGACGCGCACGTTTTCGTAACGGACGTACCCTTCGCGTCCGCCGCCCACCGGCTGATACCCCAACCCGACGTCGCGCATCACGTTGATGCCCGGGGTATCGCCGGGCACGACGAACATCGAGTAGCGCTGGTAGGGCGGCGCGTCGGGGTCGGTCATCGCCATCACGATGAGGAACGACGCCATCGACGCGAACGACGAAAACCACTTCTCCCCGTTGATGATCCAGTGGTCACCGTCGGGCACCGCGGTGGTGCGGAACACCTTGGGGTCCGCGCCGCCCTGCGGCTCGGTCATCGAGAAGCACGACACGATGCGGTTGTCCAGCAGCGGCTCGAGGTAGCGCGCCTTGAGCTCCGGGGTGCCGTAGTGCGCGAGGATCTCGCTGTTGCCGGAGTCGGGGGCCTGCGAGCCGAAGACGATCGGCGCGCATTCCGAACGACCCAGAATCTCGTTGAGCAGAGCCAGTTTCACCTGACCGTAGCCCGGCCCGCCCAGGTGCGGACCGAGGTGGGTGGCCCACAGCCCGCGCTCCTTCACGATCTCCTGCAGCGGCGGGATCAGCGCCTGGCGCACGGGGTCGTTCAGGTCATGAGACTCCTTGACGATCAGGTCGATCGGTTCGCATTCGTTGCGCACGAACTCCTCGACCCACTTCAGTTGCTCGGCCCACTGCGGGTCGGTGGAGAAGTCCCACGACATCCGTCGTCCCCTCTCTTGTCACTGCCATTTCTTTCGGCGCTCGGCCGCTTCCTCGGTGGCGTGCGAAAGCACCTGGTTGCGGTTCTCCAGCTCCAGGGCCGACGACAGGCTCGCCGCGTCGGTATTGACCTGCAGCGCACGCTTTGTCAGTTGCACGCCGAGCGGGGCCAGGCCGGCGATCAGCGACGCCAATTCCACGGCGCGCTCGAGCAACCGATCGGGTTCGACGATCTCGCTGACCAGCCCGTGCCTATCCGCCTCGGCGGCCGGGACCGTGCGTCCGGTCAGCATCCAGTCGGCCGCGACGCTGGTGCCGACGACGCGGGGGAGGTGATAACTCATGCCCATCTCGGCGCCGGACAGCCCGAGCAGGATGGCGGCGTTGCCGAACGAGGCTTGCGCCGAACAGATCCGGATGTCGGCGGCCAGGCACAGCGCGAACCCCGCGCCGACGCAGGGGCCGTTGACGGCGGCGATGACCGGCTGCGGCAGCGCGCGCACGCCCTCGGCGAGCGCGGCCATGCGCTCCTGGAAGCGCATCCGGTCCAGGGCGGGGGCGCTCGACTCGGGCACATCGGGCCCGAAGTCGCGCATGTCGATCCCGACGCAGAAGCCGCGCCCGGCGCCCGTCAGGACGACCGCACGCACCCACCGGTCGGCCGCCAAATCGCCCAGAGCCGTGCCCAATTCGGACTGCATGACCGCGTTGATGGCGTTCAGCCGCTCCGGGCGGTTCAACCGCACGACGACGACGCCGTCGCGGGGCCGGTCGAGTTCGAGCGTGTGTGGCACTGCCGAGGGTCTCCTTCGATCACCACCGATCGTAATGTCTCTCTCGGCATAGGAGAATAACCTTCTCCGAAATCGCGAAGCTATTCTCTGGCCCGAACGGGCCATATCTGGCGCTTACGGACCGACGGCGGTGGCCGGCCGGGGCTGATACTGGCTCTCATGCATATCACCGTCGACTACGACCTCTGTGAGGGACACGGGCAGTGCCTACTGGGGGCTCCCGATGTTTTCGACATTCCCGACGGTGCCGAACAAGTGGTGGTACTCCAGCCGGACCCGCCCGAAGCGGACCGCGAACGGGTGATTCGGGCAGCCGCGATGTGCCCGGCCCAAGCGATCCGGATCCTTAACTGATCCGGCCCGTTTCCGCAACGTCGTCGAGCAACCGGTAGCGCCCGGCCAATGCGGCGGCGGCAACGCGGTTGCTGACGCCGAGTTTGTGCAGCAGCGTCGCCACCATGCGTTTGGCGGTGCGCTCGGACACCAGCATCCGGTCGGCGATGTCGCCGGTTTCCATGCCGGTAGCGAGCAGGGTCCACAGTTGGAGGTCCTGGGCGCTGAGGTTGTCGAGCAGCTCGGGCGGCGGCTTGCGGATGTTGCTCAGCAGCGCATCGAGCAGCGCGCCGTCGATGACCCGCAGGCCCTCCGCGATCGTCCATAGTGGCCCCGCCAGCGCCTCGGGCCGCGCGGTTTTGGGTAGAAAGCCGTCGGCGCCGGCCCGCAACGCCTCCTCGGCCAACGCCAGGTCGTCGGTCCCCGACAGCGCCAGGATCCGGGTCCTCGGCCGGCGCGCCTTGATGTGGCGGATGGCGGCCACCCCGCCCAGGGGCGGCATCGACAGGTCGATGATCGCGACATCGGCGTCACAGCGGGCCGCCAGGTCGGCGGCCTCTTCCACGTATGTCGTCTGGCCGCCGACGGTGAACAGTTCGCCCCATTCGCGGGTGAGCAGCAGGGCCAGGCCCTGCGCGAACAGCTCATGGTCGTCCACGATCACCACGACGTACGGCGTGCGAGTCATTGCCGCGATGCTAGCCCCGACTCTATGGTCAGCCGGGTGAGAACGCTCGATCAGCTCCGAACCACGGTGGACTTCGACGGCGAGGACTACGGGCTGGCCCGCACCGTCGTCGCGGTACGGGTCGCCGTGGTGGCATCAATCGGTGTGCTGGTGGCGATCGGACCCCAGTGGATTCGTCAGCACACGGCGGCCACCGTGGCGGTGTTGGGCGCCGCGATGATCTACTCGGCCGTCCTGATGGCTTACCCGCAGCTGGAGGTCCGGCGCACTCGGTATTCGTGGCTGGTCACCGGCTTCGACTCCGCGTTCACGCTGGCGCTCATCGCCTTGAGCGGCGGCGTCTACAGCCCGGTGGTCGCGGTGTTGGCGCTGGCGGTGATCGCCTCGGCGGCGCGGCTGTCCTTCGGCGAAACCCTGCTCCTCGCGGTCCTTTTGGGCACCGCCTACATCCCCGTGGCGCTGACGTCGTCGCCGAGACTTCCGGTCACCGCGGCCCCGGCGCTACAGGCGGGCTGGTCCGCGGTGTATCTCATCTTCGTCGCGATCATCACCGCGGGGCTATCCGCGCTCGCCGAACGCGAACACCGCTCCCGGCTGCATGCGCTGGTAGAGGCCGAGGCGGAACACGCCGCCGCCGAGGAGGAACGTGACCTGCGGGCGCGCCTGCTGCGCTCCTACCAGTCGCAGCAGGATGGACTTCAGGTGTTGGTGCACGAATTTCGCACTCCCGTCACGTCTTTGGAGGCGCTGACCGAGGCGCTGACTTCCAAGCAGCCAATGTCGGAGGTCGACCGGGACACAAGTCTGCAGCTGGTGGCCAGGCACGTGCGCCACCTGGCCGACATGCTCGACGCCCTGTCCGACGTCGCGCTGAGCCGCCGCCCGACGTTCTCGGCGGGCCGGGTTCGCCGCGTCGACGTGGCGGATCTCATCGTTGCCGCCGCCGACGCTGTGGGCCTGGCGGCACCGCGGTTGCGGCTGAGCGTCAGCGGCGAAGTCGACGCCGTGGCCGTGAACGCTCAGGGGCTGCGCCGGCTGTTGACCAACCTGCTGGAGAACGCCTCCCGACACGGCCGACGTGAGCCGGTCGACGTCACGTGCTCGCGGGAAGGCGACGAGTTGGTCTTCACGGTGGCCGACCGCGGGCCCGGTGTCCCGGCCGAAAGCTTCGGCGAGCTGACCACCAAGTACGTCAGCGTCGGCGGCCAACGTGGCACCGCCGGGCTCGGCCTGTGGATTGTGCAGCAGATCGCCGAAGCGATGGGCGGCCGGGTGGACTTCGCCGCGCGCGACGGCGGCGGCCTCGTCGCCACCTTCCGCGCACCCATCGCCTGATCGCCGGTTCCACCCGATGGCCCGTACAGGCCAGTGATTGGCACTCGGGGCTGTGCCGCGCCGCCGCCGCGCTGGCCAGCATGGCCACATGACCGCACCCACAACGGCCCCCACCCATAAGGACATCGATCTGAGCGCGCGCGCGTTCTGGGCGAAGCCCCCGGAGGAGCGGGACGCCTCGTTCGCCGTCCTGCGCGCAGAGAACCCGGTGCCGTGGAGCCGCCCGGCGGAGTCGGATCTGCTGCCCCCCGAGCTCAATACCAAGGGCTTCTGGTCGCTGACCAAACAAGACGACATCCGGATGGCCAGTCGCCACCCGGAGATCTTCTCCTCGGCTCAGGGCATCACGATGGAGGACTTCGCCCCCGAGGCGGTGGAGATCGCGCAGTCGTTCATCGCCATGGACGCCCCGCGGCACACCCAGCTGCGCGGGATCACGACGGAGGCATTCAAGCCCAAGAACGTGCGCCGCTTGGAAGGCTGGATCCGCGGACACGCCCACGACCTGGTCAGCGAGATGGCGCACCTAGGTGAAGGGGACTTCGTCCAGCTCGTGTCAGTCAAGCTGCCCGGCCGCATCTTCGGCAGCTTCTTCGGGTTGCCCGAAGGCGAACTGCGGGACAAGGCGGTGACCGCCGCCCAGCGGCTCGTGGGCTGGACAGACCCGAACATCCGCGGCGAGCAGAGCGAACTCGAACTGTTCATGGGCGCCGTGATGGACCTGCACGAGGTGGCGACGGTGTTGATCCCGCAGCGGCGGGCCAACCCCGGTGATGACCTGATGACCTGGATGGTGCAGGCCGAGTTCGACGGCAAGAAGATGACCGACGACGAGCTGAAGGCGTTCTTCGTGCTGATGGGCGTCGCGTCCAACGACACCACGCGGCACGCCTCGGCCCACGCCATCGCCGCCCTTTCGAAGTTCGAAGACCAGCGCGCGCTGCTCGTCGAGGACGTCGAGGGCCGCGTCGGCACCGCCGTCGAGGAGGTGCTGCGCTGGGGATCGCCCTTGCTGCACATGCGCCGCACCGCCACTCAGGACATCACCGTGCGCGGTTCGGAGATCAAGGCCGGCGACAAGGTCGTGCTGTGGTACTACTCGGGCAACCGCGACGAGGACGTCTTCGAAGATCCGCATTCGTTCAACATCCTGCGAAACCCGAACCCGCACATCGCCTTCGGTGGCGGTGGCCCGCACTTCTGCCTGGGCGCGGCGCTGGCCCGCACCATGCTCAAGGCGTTGCTGACCGAGGTCTATACGCGCATCCCGGACATCTCGGCGCCGGAGCCCAACTACGCCCTGGCCAATTTCATCAATGGTGTCAACAGCCTGCCGGCGACCTGGACACCCGAGAAGCCTTGATCGCGAGGAGTTTCGATGAAAACGAAAGCGGCGGTGCTCTGGAGGCTGCACCACAAGTGGGAAGTCGAAGAGGTCGACCTTGACGGGCCGAAGGAGAACGAGGTCCTGGTCAAGATGGCGGCCGCTGGGCTGTGCCACTCCGATGACCACCTGATCACCGGCGACCTGCCGATGCAGCTACCGGTGGTCGGTGGGCATGAGGGCGCGGGCGTCGTCGTGGATGTCGGCCCGGGCGTCACCGAAGTGGCCCAAGGCGATTCGGTGGTGCTGAGTTTCATTCCGGCCTGCGGTCGCTGCGAACCGTGTTCGCGCGGCATGAGCAACCTGTGCGTGCTCGGGGCCGCAATCATCGCCGGACCGCAACTCGACGGCACCTTCCGGTTCCATGCGAAAGGCCAAGACCTGGGCCAGATGTGCGTGCTGGGAACGTTCTCCGAATACACGGTGGTGCCACTGGCCTCGGTGATCAAGGTGGGTCCGTCCACCGCGCTGGACACCGCCGCCCTGGTGGGGTGCGGAGTCACCACCGGCTACGGCAGCATGGTGCGCACCGGCGAAGCGCGCGACGGCGACACCGTGGTGGTCATGGGTGTGGGCGGTATCGGCATGAACGCGGTGCAGGGCGCACGGATCGCGGGGGCACGCGTCATCGTCGCCCTTGATCCCGTGGAGTACAAAAGGAGCCGCTCCCTCGAGTTCGGCGCCACCCACACCGCGGCGACCATCGACGAGGCCCAAGCCCTGATCACCGACCTCACGCGCGGACAGTTGGCCGACGTCTGCGTGGTCAGCACCGATTCGGCCGAGGGGAGCTATGTGGCGCAGGCCCTGAGCCTGGTCGGCAAGCGCGGCAGGGTGGTGATGACCGCGATCCCGCACCCGACCGACACTAGCGTCGACCTGTCGCTGTTCGATTTAACCCTGTACGAAAAGCAGGTTCGTGGATCGCTTTTCGGCTCGTCCAATCCCCGTCGGGACATTCCCCGCATGCTCGATTTGTATGGCGCCGGGCAGCTGAAGCTCAACGAACTCGTCACGCGCGAGTACACGCTCGAGGAGATCAACGCGGGCTACGCCGACATGCACGCCGGGGTGAACCTCCGCGGGTTGATCCGGTTCTGAATCGGCTGCCGATGATTAGCCTGATCACTATCGCCGTCATTTATGTTGCCCCATTGGGAATCCCGGCCGGAGTCAGCGCCGCGCACCACGCCGCCGACCGATTCAGGAGCTTCGCACGATCGCGCCCACGGATCCGATGACAGCGAGGACGAGATGACCGCCATTCCGCACTATTCGATGTACATTGACGGCCGTTGGCGGGACACGTCACGCAGGTTAGAGGTGCGTGATCCCGCGACCGATGAGTTGGTCGCGACCGTCGCCCACGGCGATGTCACCGTGGCCGACGAGGCGGTCGCAGCGGCCAAAGCAGCAGATGCCTCCGGTACCTGGCGGCTGACACCCGCGGCGGAGCGCGCTCGAACCCTGGACGCGATCGCTGACAACCTCGCCGCACGGTTCGACGAGTTGACCGCCCTGCAGGTACGCGAAAACGGTGCTACCGCACGTTCCGCGGGAGCTTTTCTCCTGGGCTACTCGATCGCCCACCTGAAATACTTCGCCTCGTTGGCGCGGTCGTACGCGTTCGAGGAAACCGGGCCCTTGATGGAAGCGCCCACGCTGGCCGCCGGCGTGCTTCGCCGGGAGCCGGTGGGGGTGTGCGCCGGTATTGTGCCGTGGAACTTTCCCTTGCTGCTGGCGGTGTGGAAGCTGGGCCCCGCTTTGGCGGCCGGCAACACGATAGTGCTCAAACCCGACGATCAGACCCCGCTGACGCTGCTCGAATTAGCCAGGGCGGCAGACGAAGTCGGACTGCCGGCCGGGGTGCTGAACGTTGTGACAGGACCCGGCCCGGTCGTCGGCGCCCGGCTCGCCGAACACCCCGATGTGCGCAAGGTGGCCTTCACCGGCTCAACCGAGGTCGGTAAAGCGGTGATGCGCGCCGCCGCCGACAACGTCAAGAAGGTCACCCTCGAGTTGGGCGGCAAGGGCGCCAACATCGTCTGCGACGACGCCGATCTGGACCTCGCGGTCGACGGCACGCTGTTCGGATTCCTGCTGATGAGTGGGCAGGCCTGCGAGTCCGGAACGCGGCTGCTGCTGCATGAATCGGTTCACGACGAGTTCGTGCGACGGCTGGTCACGCGCGCGTCCACGCTTGTCGTCGGTAATCCGATGGACCCGACCACGGACATCGGCCCGCTGATATCCGCCAAACAGAAAGCGCGAGTGGAAAAGTACATCGCGCTCGGCCAAGAGGAGGGATGCAAGGTCGCGTTCCAGGGCACGGTGCCTGCCGAAGCCGCACTCGCGGATGGCCATTGGGTCGCGCCGACCATCCTGAGCGACGCGACAAACGACATGCGGGTGGCGCGCGAGGAGATCTTCGGACCGGTGCTGGTGGTGATCAAATACGCCGACGACGCAGAGGCGGTCGCCATCGCCAACGACAGCGAGTACGGATTGTCCGCGGGCGTGTGGAGCACGGACAATGAACGCGCGCTGGGTATCGCCCGCCAGTTGGAATCGGGAACGGTGTGGATCAACGACTGGCACATGGTCAATGCGATGTTCCCCTTCGGGGGTATGAAGCAAAGCGGTCTGGGGCGCGAGCTCGGGCCCCACGCGCTCGACGAGTACACCGAACAGAAGTTCGTGCATATGGATATGACGAACGACCGTGCCAAGCGGGTCTATGCCGTTGTGGTGGCGGCCGCGGAAACGGCCTGATCGGTGTATCCGGGTACCCATGCGGAGAAAGGGCCTGATCGCCCAGCCGTCGTCCTCGCCGAGACCGGGAATGTGTTGACCTACCGGCAACTCGACGACAACTCCGCTGCACTGGCGCGGGTGCTGCACGACGCCGGGCTCCGCCGTGGCGATGTCGTCGCCCTGCTGTCCGACAACGCCGCCCAGGTCTTCGAGGTGTATTGGGCGACACAACGATCGGGCCTGTACATCACGGCCGTCAATCACCATCTGACGGCGCAGGAGGCCGCGTACATCGTGCGCGACTCTGGGGCGCGCGCCTTGATTGTCTCGGCCGCGCTGGCCGACCTGGCGGCCCAAGTCGCCGCGCAGGCCGACAACCCCGGACTGCGGTTGGCTTTCGCCGGCGATGTGCCCGGTTACACCTCTTACGAAACCGCCCTCGCCGAGGCCGGTCCCCGCTTGGACGGCGAACCAGCCGGCGCCGTCATGCTGTACTCCTCTGGCATAACGGGATTCCCCAAGGGCGTCAAGCCTCCGCTACCGGACCGGCGAGTCGACGAACCGGGGGATCCGATCGTGGCGATGGCCAGCCATTTTTACGGTATCCAAGCCACCGACGTTTACCTCTCTCCGGCGCCGGTCTACCACGCCGCGCCCCTGCGCTGGTGCGGCATGGTGCAGGCGCTCGGTGGGACGGTGGTACTGGCGAAGAAGTTCGACGCCGAGGCAACCCTGCGCTACATCGAGCGGTACGCGGTCACCGTCGCGCAGCTGGTTCCCACTATGTTCGTGCGCCTGCTCAAACTCGGCGAGACCACCCGTGGCCGCTACGACCTGTCGAGCCTGCGGATGCTCATGCATTCGGCCGCGCCCTGCCCCATCGACGTCAAACGGGCGATGATCGAGTGGCTCGGCCCAGTCCTTTACGAGTTCTACGGCTCCACCGAGGCGCACGGCCTTACGTTCATCGATTCTCGGCAATGGCTCACCCACCCCGGGTCGGTCGGCCGGAGTGTGCTCGGCGTGTTGCACATCTGCGGCGACAACGGTGGCGAGCTGCCCGCAGGTGCCGTCGGCACGGTGTACTTCGAACGCGATCATTTGCCCTTCGAATACCACAACGACCCCGAAAAGACGGCCGCAGCCTGCCATCCGAAACATCCGTTCTGGACGACCGTCGGCGACCTCGGCTATCTCGACGATGAGGGCTTCCTGTACCTGACCGACCGAAAGTCCTTCATGATCATCTCCGGCGGGGTCAACATCTACCCGCAGGAGGTAGAGAATGCCCTCGCTTTGCACCCCGCGGTGTTCGATGTCGCCGTCATCGGCGTACCGCATCCCGAGATGGGCGAGGAAGTGAAAGCGCTCGTCCAGCTCGTGCCCGGTGTGCGCGGATCCGATTCCCTCGCAAAAGAACTCATCGACTACGTCCGTGATCGGATCGCGCACTACAAGGCGCCCCGCACGGTCGACTTCGTCGATGACCTACCCCGAACCCCGACCGGCAAGCTTGTCAAAAGCAATCTGCGGCAACAGGTTACGGTCCCAGGTTAGTTCCCGTAGTCAGCTCTTCCCATTTCGCGATCTCGGCCGCGCGGGCGTCCGCGACATAGCGGTAGAGGCCCAGGGCGTCGGGTCCGAGGAGCAGGAATCCGGGCGGCTCGCTCGACTCGACCGCCGCGATGATCGCGGTGGCCGCCTTGGCGGGGTCGCCGGCCTGGTTGCCGTGCATAGTGTCGTTCTCCTTGCGGCGCTGCCCGGCGGTGCCCGCGTAGTCGTCGATGACCGTGGCCGCCTGCGTGAGCGAGCGGCCGGCGAAGTCGGTGCGGAACGCGCCGGGTTCGACGACGGTCACCGAGATGCCCAGCGGGGCGAGCTCACCGCGCAGGGCGCCGCTCATCCCCTCGATGGCGGCCTTGGCGGCCGCGTAGTACCCCGATCCCACCGGGGTGACGGTTGCGCCGATCGAGGAGATGTTCACGACCGCGCCGCTGCGGCGCGCCCGCATCCCCGGCAGGACGGCTTTGATCATCGCGACGCTGCCGAAGAAGTGCGTCTCGAACAGCTCGCGCACCGCGGCGTCTTCGCCTTCCTCCACCGCGGCGCGGTAGCCGTAGCCGGCGTTGTTGACCAGAACGTCCACACCGCCGAACCGCTCGTCGGCCTGCCGCACCGCGGCGGCGACCTGCGCGGGATCGGTGACGTCGAGCGCGACGGCGAGCACCCGCGCCGTCGGGCCCAGGTCGGATACCTTCGCGACGTCACGCGGTGACGACGGCGTTGTGCCCGGCCGCGATGACGGCCTCGGCGAGCGCGCGGCCGAGCCCGGTCGAGCAGCCGGTGATGAGCCAGGTGGACATGACGTGTCTCCTTCCGGTCGGGCGCGGCTCAGTCCATCAAAGCGCGTCCCACGATCTGCGGGTCCGGCTCGCCCACGACCTCATGGTCCTTGTCGTCGTAGTCGGACTTGGCGAGAACGTAGCGCATGGCGTTGATCCGGGCCCGCTTCTTGTCGTTGCTGCGGACCACTTGGAGCAGGCCGCAGGCCTTGTGGGCTGAACCTCGACAGTGCCCTAATAGTCACCAGGGGTCAGTGTCCAGCGCTGACTGCCACCAGCGAAGGGACGAAGTGATGAAGACGCTGGAAGGGGTTCTGGCCGGGCATCCGTTCTTCTTCGGGATCGACCCGCGCTATTTGAAGCTGGCGGTCGGGTGTGCCGCCAACGTGCGCTTCGACGCGGGTGAGTTGATCTTCAGCCAGGGCAGCCCGGCCGATCACTTCTATCTCATTCGTGCCGGCCGGATCGCGCTCGAAACTCATCTTCCGGGTCGTGGACCCGTGACGGTGCAGACCCTCGGAGACGGCGAGATCCTCGGATGGTCGTGGTTGGTGCCGCCGTATAACTCGCGGTTCGATGCGCGCGCGGCCGAGGCGACGCGAGCCATCGTGTTCGACGGCAAGTGCCTGCGCGCAAAGTGCGAAGAGGATCACCAACTCGGCTACGAGTTGCAGAAGCGGGTTATCGCGGTTCTCGGCGAGCATCTCGACGCGACCCGGTTCCGGCTGTTGGACATTTACGCCGACGCCATCGAATGATCACGCGCCCGCGGCGGCGCACCGCTCCAGCCGGAAGGTGCGCTCGAAGCCGGCCGGCCGCGTCGTCAGCGTCACCTCTACCGCGCCGCTGGGAGCGACGACGTAGCGCTCCTCGACATCCGGACCCTCGCTCCACCGCCCGACCGGCTGGCGCCCGAGGTCGTCCCGGTCGCGCAGGGCCGGGTCGAACGGGAAGAGCACCGGGTCATACGGCGTGACGTCGCCGTCGGGCCGCCCGTTGACCAGGCGGCTGCACTCGACGAACCGGAAGTGACCGATGTTGTGCGCCGCCCGATAGGTCCGCCTGACGACCAGCGGGGTGCGCCCGTCCGCCGGCAGCGACGCGTCCTTGGGCACGATCGGGTCGAAGACCACGTCGGTCCCGGCCCGCGCCTCGCGGAATACCCCGAAGTGCCGCGAAAAGCGTTCGGACAACGCGAAACCCGCCTCCTTGTCGAGGAAGACCGCCAGGCCGATGGCCGTCGCCGCAAACGGGTGCGGGGAGCGCTTCACCCGCTTCTCCCCGAATGCCGTGCGCAGCATCCGGGCAACCAGCGGGAAGCCCCCGGCCCCGCCGACCACGTAGATGCCCGCCACCTCCGACCAGGCCACGTCCCTGCCGTCCCGGGCCGGGCCGTGCAGGACGCGATGCAGCAGTTCGGTCGTCTGGTCGACGAGCGGCGCGCACACGGAGTAGACGTCGTCGATTCCGCAGGAGAACGGGGGCCGGTCGACCGCGCCGATTCCCGTGAGGTCCACCAAGAAACGTCGCGACTGCGGGCCGACGGCCTCCTTGCGCGCGGCGCACTCGTCCTTGAGCAGCTCGCGCGTGACGGGATCCACCCCGTGCATGTTCAGCCGGCCGAGGACCAGGTCCACGATCGCCTCGTCGAAGTCGTCACCGCCGAGGCGCTGGACGCCCTCGCTGACCACGACCTCGTTCTCATGCCCGGTCATCCGCAGCAGCGACGCGTCGAAGGTGCCGCCGCCGAGGTCGTAGATGAGGACATGCTCGCGCTTGGCGGTGATGGTGGAGCGGTACCGGTGCGCATACTCGAGGCTGGCTGCCGACGGCTCGTTCAGCAGCGCGACGACGTGGAATCCCGCCGCGACGAAGGCGTCCAGGGTAAGCAGGCGCTGGGCGCTGGAGGCGTTGGCCGGCACGCTGATCGCCGCCTCGACGGCCTCGCCGGGTGCGAGGGTGGCGTTCGAGCGGCTTTGCAGGTCGGCCTTCAGCGCGGCCAGGAAGCCGGTGAGCAGGTCGGCCAGCCGGTGGTTGCGGCCGGCCAGGTTCACCTCGGTCTGCGGGCCGGCGTCGTTGAGCAGGCGCTTGAACGATCGCAGCACCGACCAGCCCGGCTGGTGGCGCACAGCGGCGGCGTCGACCCCGAACCGCAACCGCCCGTCGGTGTTGGCGGCGATGAGCGAAGGCCACGCGTCCAGGCCGTCGAACGAGATGACCGGATAGTTTCCCCGGTCTACGGCCGCAACGACGGTGTGGGTGGTGCCGAAGTCGATGCCGACTCTCATCGCGCAATCTTAGGACTGCGCCACGCTTTCCGGCACCATCCTGTCCCGGCGTGGGCGGTCAATCCTCGAAATGGCGGTTGTAGTCGGCGCGCTCGAGCCGCCATTGCAGGCTGTAGGTGCCCGTCGCGATCATCACCATCACGATCGCGGACGCGAGAGTGACGACGACGTTCATAGTCTTTCCATTTCGCGAGACATGAGGGCGCTCTCGAGGAACCCGTAATGCTTCGGGTAGTGCCTTCGCGGCGGGCCGGCGCCCTCGCGGCGCGCGCCCAGGACGGCCGCGGTGCCGAAGACCACCTGCTGCGTGCTGATCAGGACTTCGGTGGGCGACGCCTCCACCGAGGGGGGTCGACTTGTGCTCTCGGTTACGGGATCGGTCGTGCCGGCGAGTCCCGCTGGTGATACCAACATTTCGTCTGTCTCTTTTCCGATGTGGTCACGTACCGGGGCGAACCGGTCGTTGTGCAACCACGGTAAGAGCGACGAGCGGCGTTCGTCGTGAGTAGTCGACTACCCCTTCGTCTGGGCCGCGGCCGGTACGGGGTGCGCATCCCACTGCCGCTGCAACTCCCGCTCGGCGGGGGTGGGAATCAGCCCGGCGGGCGCGAACCGCTGCGACGGCACCGGGTCGTCCTCGGTCAACGGCCGGCCGCCGCCGCGAATCGCCCTGAGCGCGACGGCGATTCCGGCGGCGAACACGATGACGACGACCAGCGCGAAGGCGATGGACAGGGTGCCCTGAATCCAGGTGTTCCTGATGACCTCGTCGAGCTGGCGGGCGTTCTTCGCCGCGCCGAACGCGGTCTTGCCGGCGTGTTTCGCCGCCAGGTACTGGGAGTGCTGCGTCCAGTAGCCGACCGCGGGATCGCCGGAGAAGATCTTCTGCCACGACGCCGTCAGCGTGACGGTCAGGTCCCACAGCAGCGGAACCCCGGGAATCCAGGCCCACCTCAGCAGGCCCTTCTTGATCACGACCACGGTGACCACGGTCAGCGCGATCCCAGCCAGCAGCTGGTTGGCGATGCCGAACAGCGGGAAAAGGGTGTTGATGCCGCCCAGCGGGTCGGTCACGCCCATAAGCAGGGTGCCGCCCCACGCGGCGACGACGACCAGGCTGCAGAGCCAGACGCCGGGGCGCCAGCTCGGGTTGCGCAGTTTGGCCAGCGGTCCGCCGAAGTTGCTCAGTGCGTCGGACAGCATGAAGCGGTTGACCCGGGTCCCCGCGTCCACGGTGGTCAGGATGAACAGCGCCTCGAACATGATCGCGAAGTGATACCAGAACGCCTTGAGGCCGGTGCCGCCGAAGACCCGCTGCAGCACCTCGGACATCCCGAACGCGAGCGTGGGCGCCCCGCCGGTGCGCGACACGATGGTCTTCTCGCCGACGCTGGTGGCGGCCTGGGCGATCTGGTCGGCGGTGGCCGGCGCGCCCGGCAGGCCGAGCTTGTTGACGTACTGCGCGGCGGTGGCCGCGGTGCCGCCGGTCTGCGCGGCAGGCGCGTTGAGGGCGAAATACAGGTGCTGGTTGAGGATCGACGCGGTGATCAGCGCCATGACGGCGACGAACGACTCGGTGATCATGCCGCCGTAGCCGATCACCCGCATCTGGCCTTCCTTCTCCAGCAGCTTCGGTGTCGTCCCGGACGAGATCAGCGAGTGAAACCCGGACAGCGCGCCGCACGCGATGGTGATGAACAGGAAGGGGAACAGCGAGCCGGCGAACACCGGGCCGTTACCCCGGGTGGCGAACTGCGAGATCGCGGGGGCCTGCATCTCCGGCCGGGCGATGAGGATGCCGACGGCGATCAGCCCGACGGCGCCGACCTTCATGAACGTCGACAGGTAGTCGCGGGGCGCGAGCAGCAACCAGACCGGCAGCACCGACGCGGCGAGGCCGTAGCCGATCAGGCACCAGCACAGGGTCACCGGGGACAGGGTGAACCAGGCTGCGCCCCAGGGAGTCTCGGCGACCCAGTTGCCGGAGACCACGGCCAGCATCAGGAGCGCGAACCCGATCAGCGACACTTCCGAAACCCGCCCGGGACGCAGGAACCGCAGGTAGGCGCCCATGAACAGGGCGATGGGGATGGTCATGGCGATGGAGAAGACGCCCCATGGGCTTTCGGCCAGCGCCTTCACCACGATCATCGCCAGCACCGCGATCAGGATCACCATGATGACGAGGACACCGGCGAGCGCGGCGACCCCGCCCACCGCGCCCAGCTCGTCGCGGGCCATCTGGCCCAGGGAGCGGCCGCGGCGCCGGGTGGAGATCCACAGCACCAGGTAGTCCTGCACGCAGCCGCCGAACACCGCGCCGAGGACGATCCAGATCGCCCCGGGCAGGTAGCCCATCTGGGTGGCCAGCACCGGACCCACCAGGGGTCCCGCCCCGGCGATGGCGGCGAAGTGATGGCCGAACAGCACGCGCCGGTCGGTCGGCACGTAGTCGGTGCCGTCGTCGAGAACCTCGGCGGGACTGGCGTGGTCGTCGCGCGGGCGGACGATCTTCATCTCGACCAGCCGCGCGTAGAACCGGTAGCCGATGATGTATGTGCAGCTCGCGGCGATCACGAACCAGACGGCGTTGACCGTCTCGCCGCGGGCGGACGCGATGATCGCCCACGCGACGGCGCCGAGCACGGCGATGACGGCGAAGACGATCTTGTGCCGGGTGGTGATGGGGGAGCGGTCGATGATCGCGACCGGCGGGAGGTGCTCGTGGGTGCGGATGAAGCTGACGCCTTTGTCGTGCTCTTTGACTGCCACGGCGAAAAACCCTACGCGCGCGAAATGGACAACGCGCGTTTTAATACAGCGCCCGCACCGCGTCGATGGTGTCGGCCTCGGCGGGGCCCTTGTCGTCGCGGTAGCGCACCACCCGGGCGAAGCGCAGCGCCAGGCCACCCGGGTAGCGCGACGATTTCTGGACGCCGTCCAGGGCGATCTCGACCACTTGCTCGGGGCGCAATTCCACGACGTAGCCGTCGGTGCCGCTTATGGCGAGCTCGCTGAACCGGGCGGTCTGCCAGTCCAGCATGGCGTCGGTCATCCCTTTGAAAGTCTTTCCCACCATGACGAATTCGCCGGTGGCCGGGTCCCGGGCGCCGAGGTGGATGTTGGAGAGCTTGCCGCGCCGGCGCCCGGAACCCCACTCCACGGCGAGCACCACCAGGTCCAGCGTGTGCACCGGCTTCACCTTGAGCCAGCCCGCCCCGCGCCGGCCCGCGAGGTAGGCCGCGCCGGGCGCCTTGGCCATCACCCCCTCGTGGCCGGCGGCCAGCGTGGCGGCCAGGAAGCCGGCGGCCGCCGCGGGATCCGACGTCGTCAACCGGTCGACCCGCTGCGTGGGCGGCACCAGCGCGTCCAGGGCGGTCAGCCGGTCGGTGGTCGGCGCGTCCAGCAGGTCGGAGCCGTCTCGGTGCAGGACGTCGAAGAAGAACACCGAGAGTGGCTGCGCCGCACGGGCTTTAGCCACGTCGACGGAGCGGCCGAACCGCGATGCCGTGACCTGGAAGCGGTGCGGTGTGTTGTCGGGGCGCAGCGCGATCGCCTCGGCGTCGGCGATCAGGTCGGTGACCGGCAGCGCCAGCGTCGCCTCGACGACCTCCGGGAGCCGGGCGGTGACGTCGTCGAGGCTGCGGGTGTACACCGTGACGTCGTCGCCGGCCCGGTGGATCTGCACGCGCGCGCCGTCCAGCTTCGCCTCGAAAATCGTTGTGCCGTCGTGGCGCTCGATCGCGTCGGCCACGCCCGTCGCGGTCTGGGCCAGCATCGGGCTGACCGGCCGGCCCACCCGCAGGGTGAACGCGTCCAGGGCCGCGGCCGAGCCGGACAAGGGGCCGGACAGGGCGGCGGCCGCGACGGCCGGCAGGTCCCCGCCCAGCATCGCGGCGCGCTGCACCGCCGCGAGGGGGATTCCGGCGGCCTTGGCGACGGCGTCGGCCATGATCCCGGCCAGCGCCCCCTGGCGCAGTTCGCCGCCGAGCAGCCGCGCCAGGAAGGCCTGCTCGGTTTCGGTCGCCGCGGCGAACAACGCGTGTAGGAGTTCGGCCCGACGCGCCTGAGAGCCCTTGCCCGACACCGCCCCGATCTCGGTGAAGGCGGCGTCGACGCCGAGGACCGTCAGCACCGGTTCGGCCGCCGGCGGCGGCCGGGAGCGCAGCGACGCCCAGCCGACGCCGATCTGGCGCTGGCGCAGCTCACCGGAGAGCCACGAGACGACGATCGCCACCGCCTGCGGGTCGCCGGCGGCGCGGCGCAGCAGCTCGGCGATGTGGGCGACCTTGGTCAGCCGCGACGACGTGCCGCCGACATTAAGCGAGGTGCTTGCGACGTCGAGGAGGAGCACGCATCCGAGCTTGGCACGGCTCTTGAACAAGGCGGGGTCAACCCCGCCGGGCCGACACGCTAGCGTGCCTAGGAAACGTTACAAATTTGATGGATTCTGACAAGCCTAGAAAAGGAGGCCCGGATGGAGATCAACGGGAAGAAGGTCGTCGTCATCGGCGGCGCGTCGGGGATGGGTCGCGCCAGCGCCGAGCTGCTGCACGAACGCGGCGCGGACGTCGCCATCCTCGACCGCGAGGGCTCCGACGGCAAGACCGTCGCCGAGGCCGTCGGCGGTTCGTTCTACCCGGTCGACGTCACCGACTTTGCCGGCACCGAGGAGACGCTGCAGACCGCGGTCGACGAGCTCGGCGGCCTGCACGTCATCATCACCACCGCCGGCGGCGGCATCGCCAAGCGGACGATGACCAAGTCCGGCCCGCACGACCTGGAGTCCTTCCAGTCGGTCATCGACCTCAACCTGATCGCTTCCTTCAACATCAGCCGGCTGGCTGCCGCGCACATGGCCAAGAACGAACCCGAGGACGAAGAGCGCGGCGTCATCATCAACACGGCGTCGATCGCGGCGTTCGAGGGCCAGATCGGGCAGGTCGCCTACACCGCCGCCAAGGCGGGGATCGCGGGCATGTGCCTGACCATGGCGCGTGACCTGGGCTCGCTGGGGATCCGGGTGCTGGCGATCGCGCCGAGCCTGTTCGCCACGGGGCTGACCCAGGGCATCCCGGACGAATTCGCGGCCGCGCTCACCAAGGACGCGGCCTTCCCCAAGCGCCTGGGCCGGCCCATCGAGTACGCCAAGCTGGCGGCGGCCATCGTGGACAACCCGATGCTCAACGGCCAGTGCCTGCGACTGGACGCCGGGCAGCGCTTCGCGCCGAAGTAGCCACCCCCGGCGCGGGGCCGCCCCGGGAATAAGTACACTCTTTAGGCAGCCGCCCCGCTCCCCCTCGGAGCGGGGCAGGCAGTCAGCCCGGTAGCGAGGAGGCCCCTCATGGGTATCGCCCTGACCGACGACCATCGCGAACTCGCCGAGGTGGCCCGCGCGTTTTTGACCGCACAGAAGGCGCGCTGGGCGGCCCGCTCGCTACTCGACGCGGCCGACGAATCCCGGCCCCCGTTCTGGCACGACCTGGTGGAGCTCGGCTGGCTCGGGTTGCACGTCGACGAGGAACACGGCGGCTCGGGATACGGGCTGCCCGAACTCGTCGTGGTCGTCGAGGAACTCGGCCGCGCGGTGGCGCCGGGACCGTTCGTGCCGACCGTGATCGCGTCGGCCGTGCTCGCGAAAGACGGCACCCCCGAGCAGAAGTCGCGGCTGCTGCCCGGGCTGATCGACGGCACCGTCACCGCGGGGATCGGCCTCGACGGCGAGGTGCGGGTCAGCGACGGCGTGGCGGACGGCGACGCCGGCATCGTGCTCGGTGCCGGGCTCGCCGAGCTGCTGGTGGTCGCCGCCGGTGACGACGTGCTGCTGCTGGACCGGGCCCGCGACGGCGTGTCGGTGGAGGTGCCGGAGAACCTCGACCCCACCCGGCGCTCCGGGCGCGTGCGCCTGAGCGGCGTGCGCGTCACCGCGGACGACATCGTGGCGGGCGCGCGGCTGTCGGCGCTGGCCCGGGCCCGGACGCTGCTCGCGGCGGAGGCCGTCGGCGGGTCGTCGGACTGCGTCGAGGCCGCCGTCGCCTATGCGAAGGTGCGCCAGCAATTCGGCCGAACCATCGCGACCTTCCAGGCCGTCAAGCATCACTGCGCGAACATGCTGGTGGCCGCCGAGTCGGCGACGGCCGCGGTGTGGGACGCCTCGCGCGCGGCGGAAGAGGACTCCTCAGAGGACGAAGCCCAGTTCCGCCTCGCCGCCGCGGTGGCCGGCGCGCTGGCCTTCCCGGCGTATGCGCGCAACGCCGAACTCAACATCCAGGTGCACGGGGGCATCGGCTTCACCTGGGAGCACGACGCGCACCTGCACCTGCGCCGGGCGCTGGTCACCACGGCGCTGTTCGGCGGGGACGCCCCGGCCGCCGATGCGTTCGAGCGCAGCGCGGCCGGCGCCGTGCGCGAGAACAGCCTGGACCTGCCGCCCGAGGCCGAGCAGCTGCGCACCCGGATCCACGCCGACGCCGCCGAGATCGCGGCCCTGGACAAGCAGGCGCAGCGCGACAGGCTGATCGAGACGGGCTACGTGATGCCGCACTGGCCCAAGCCGTGGGGGCGCGGCGCCGACGCGGTGGAGCAGCTGGTGATCGAGGAGGAGTTCCGCGCCGCGGGCATCAAGCGGCCGGACTACGGGATCACCGGCTGGGTGATCCTGACCCTGATTCAGCACGGGACGCCTTGGCAGATCGAACGATTCGTCGAGAAGGCGCTGCGCAAGGACGAGGTCTGGTGCCAGCTGTTCTCCGAGCCGGACGCCGGATCGGACGCGGCGTCCATCAAGACCCGTGCCACCCGGGTCGACGGCGGCTGGAAGATCAACGGGCAGAAGGTGTGGACCAGCGGCGCACACTACTGCGCGCGGGGCCTGGCCACCGTGCGCACCGACCCCGACGCGCCCAAGCATGCCGGCATCACCACGGTGATCGTCGACATGAAGGCGCCCGAAGTCGAGGTGCGGCCGCTGCGGCAGATCACCGGCGGCTCGGATTTCAACGAGGTGTTCTTCAACGACCTGTTCGTTCCCGACGAGGACGTCGTGGGCGCGCCCAACACCGGGTGGACCGTCGCCCGGGCCACGCTCGGCAACGAACGCGTCAGCATCGGCGGCAGTGGGTCGTTCTACGAGGGCCTGGCGGAAATGCTGATCGAAATGGCCAAGCAGCGACCGGATCAGTTGGCGGGGGCCAAGATTCGCGTGGGCAACTACCTGGCCGACGATCACGCGCTGCGGCTGCTGAACCTGCGCCGCGTCGCCCGCAGCGTCGAAGGGTCGGGCCCGGGCCCCGAGGGCAACGTCACCAAGCTGAAACTGGCCGAGCACATGGTCGAGGGCGCCGCGATCTCGGCCGCTTTGCTGGGTCCCGAGGTCGCGCTGGCCGACGGGCCGGGCGCGCTGGCGGCCCGCATGATCATGGGCGCGCGCGGCATGTCGATCGCCGGCGGCACCTCCGAGGTGACTCGCAATCAGATCGCCGAGCGGATCCTGGGCATGCCGCGCGACCCGTTGATCAACTAGGCCGGCGCGAATTGCGGCGCGCCGCCGCTGCCCTTCGCGGGCTGAACGGCGACGGGCATCCCGCACGTCACCGAATCCGGTTCGCAGCCAACGATGTTGGCGGCCAGCCGCAGCCCGCTCTGTTCGGCAAGTTCGACGATCGCGATCACGTAAGGCGTCGGGATCTCCGGGTTATAGGGGTGGTGGTTCACCGTGTAGGTGAACACCGTGCCGCGCCCCGAAACCGGCCGCGCGACCAGCGGGCCCCCGCAGTCCCGGCATTCGCCGGCCGCCGGGTGCACCCAGCGCGCGCAAGCGTCGCAGTGTTCGATGAGCAACTCGCCTGACACGGCCAATACAGTACACTCTATTGGTTCGGCGTGGGTGGCAGGCTGGTTGGACGGATGGTGCACATGACCTACTTCGAAAAAGACGCGATCATTTCCGGGCTCGGCATCTCGCGGATCGGCCGCCGCACCGGGATCCCGGGCCTGGAGCTGACCATGGAGGCGGTGCGCGCCGCCGTCGCGGATGCCGGCCTCGCGCCCGCCGACATCGACGGGATCGCCACCCTCGGCGACACGCCGGCCGCCGACGTAAACGCCGAACTGCGGATCGAGGCGGCCGACTGCGGGGCCGGCTTCGGCACCGGCGGCCTGCTGAGCCCGGTGATGTCGGCGTGCCGCGCGGTCGCCGAGCGGCGCGCACACCACGTCGTCGTCTACCGGACGATCCAAATGCTCGGCGGAACGGTCCCGGTCAAGCGAGAGGAAAACGCGCCCGCGCCCGCTCCCGCGCTCGCGCGGATGTTCGAGACTCCCGAAGGCGCGCCGAAGCCGGCCGTCGGCGCGATGGACGACGTCAACGACCTGGTGGCGGCCCACGCCTATTCCGCCGCGAACTGGCTGGCGCTGAACTGCCGCCGCCACATGGAGCTGTACGGGACCACCAAGGAACAGCTGGGCTGGCTGGCGCTCAACGGCAGACGCAACGCCGCGCTGAATCCGCTTGCGGTGTACCGCGAACCGATGACCATGGCCGACTATCTGGGGGCGCGACTGGTGTCGACGCCGTTCGGCCTGCTGGACTGCGACGTCCCCATCGACGGCTCGATCGCGGTGGTGGTGTCGAACGCGGAGTACGCCCGCGACTGCCCGCACCGCGCGGTGGCGGTGGAGGCGATCGGCGGATCCGACGGCGCCGGCGGCTGGTTCCACCGCGACGACTACCCGAAGATGGCGATGTCCGACGCGACGGCGCAGATGTGGTCGCGCACCCAGTTGACGCCCGCCGACCTGGAGCTGGCCGAGTTGTACGACGGTTTCACGTTTCTCACCCTCGCGTGGCTGGAGGCGCTGGGGGTGTGCGGCGACGGCGAGGCCGGGCCGTTCGTCGAGGGCGGGGCGCGGATCGCCCGCGACGGCCAACTGCCCCTGAACACCTACGGCGGCCAGTTGTCGGCGGGGCGCATGCACGGCTACTGGGCTTTGCACGAAGGGTGCCTGCAGCTGCGCGGCGAAGCGGGGGAGCGTCAGGTGTCGAAACGCCCCGAGGTCGGGGTGGTTTCCGTGGGTGGTGGCCCCGTCGCCGGATGCATGTTGCTCACCTGTTGAGATAGCTTGTGGCACAGCGCGATTGGAGCCCCGCGGACAAACTCGCCGCGCAGATTGCCCGCCAGATCGAGGCGGACATAGTCCGACGCGGCTGGACCGTCGGCGAATCGCTGGGCTCCGAACACTCCCTGCAACAGCGGTACGGCGTGAGCCGATCCGTGCTGCGCGAGGCCGTTCGCCTGGTCGAACACCACCAGGTCGCCCGGATGCGCCGCGGGCCGGGCGGCGGGCTGCTGATCTGCCGGCCGGACGCCGGCCCCGCGACGCGTGCCGTGGTTATCTACCTCGAATACCTCGGCATCACGCTGGTCGACCTGCTCAACGCGCGCCTGGTGCTCGAGCCGCTCGCGGCCTCCCTCGCGGCCGAACGCATCGACGAGGCCGGCATCGACCGGCTGCGCGCGGTGTTGCGGGCGGAGCAGCAGTGGCGGCCGGGCCTGCCGGCGCCGCGCGACGAATTCCACATCGCGCTGGCGGAGCAATCGAAAAGCCCGGTGCTGCAGTTGTTCATCGACATCCTGATGCGGCTCACCACGCGATACGCCCTGCAGTCGCGGGCCGACTCGGCGACCGAGGCCATCGAGGCCGTCGAGCACATGCACCGGGACCACTCTCGACTCGTCGACGCCGTCACCGCGGGCGACGCGGCGCGTGCCAAAACGCTCTCCGAACGACACGTCGAAGCGGTGACCGCCTGGCTGCAGCGGCATTACCCGGGCGAGGGGGCCCGGGCGCGGGGGGCGCGCCGGCTGCGGGCCGTCGACGGTGACGCGCCGCACGGGAAGCTCGCCGAGATGCTGGCCGCCACCATCGGCGACGAGATCGCCGCGGACGGCTGGCAGGTCGGCTCGGTATTCGGGACGGAAACCGCGCTCCTGGAGCGTTACCGCGTCAGCCGCGCGGTGTTCCGGGAAGCCGTGCGGCTGCTCGAATATCACTCGGTGGCGCGGATGCGCCGCGGGCCCGGCGGCGGGCTGATCGTCACCGAACCGCACGCCGAGGCCAGCATCGACACCATCGCGCTGTACCTGCAATACCGCGGGCCGACGCGGGAAGACCTGCGCTGCGTTCGCGATGCCATCGAGATCGACAACGTCGCCAGAATCGTCAAGCGGCGCAGCGAGTCCGAGGTGGCGGCGTTTCTGGCAACCCGGCCGGGCCCGCACACCGGCGACGTGCGAAAGGCGGTCGCCGAGGAGGTCCGCTTCCACCTGGGGTTGGCGCAATTGGCCGGCAACGCGCTGTTGGACCTGTTCCTTCGCATCATCATCGAGCTGTTCCGCCGGCACTGGACCAGCACCGCGCCGACGGAGCCGTCCTGGACCGACGTCGACGCCGTCGAGCACGCTCATCTGCGGATTCTTCAGGCGATCGAAGACGGCGACGACAGCCTCGCCCGCTACCGCATCCGTCGCCACCTGGACGCCGCCGCCTCCTGGTGGCTATAGCGGCCGGGTGTGACGCGGTCGTCGGCATACCGAACGGCCTTCTGGGGTACTGGAATGGGGAAGTGACGTATGGCCGGTCCAGCAGGGGGTTGGCACTTGTGATCGAAAGCGAGCGCGCAAGGGTGACCGGGGGCGTGGGGGGAACGCAAGCCGCTCAATCGGGTTTCGTTCATTCCGGGCTCCTTTATCGTTCGCAGGGGGAGTACCGGGACTTTGTGGTTCGCTTCATCGTCGACGGGCTGGCGCTAGACGAGGCCGTTTTGGTGGCGGTGCCCGGCGACAAGCTGGACGCCCTGCGCGAGGCGTTGCCCGGACCCGACGGCGGCTTCACCGCGGAACTGCGGCTGGTCGACATCGCCGAGATCGGCCGCAACCCGACCCGATTCATGGCGATGGAGGGGTCCTTCATCGACGAGCACCAGGGCCGGCGGGTGCGAATCGTGAGCGAGCTGGCCTGGCCGGAACGCACCCACGAGGAAATCGTCGCCTGCTCCGAACACGAGGCGCTGGTCAACTCGGCCCTCGAGGGCTACCCGGCGACCGTCCTGTGCCTCTACGACGCGAGCGTGCTGGGTGACGAGGTGCTGGCGGATGCCCGTGCGACGCACCCCTTGCTGTGGAACCGCGGCGCGCTGCAGCGCAGCGCCGAATACGCGCCCGACGCCGTCCTGGATCGCTGCAACCAACCGCTCGCGGCCAACCCGGGCGCCGTCACGTACATGGTCAGGGAGTCGGCGGACCTGCGGCCCGCACGCTCGTTCGCCGTCAACTACGCCGGCTGGGTGGGGATGTCGCAGGACGGCATCGAGGACTTGCAGCTGATCGCGACGGAGCTGGCCAGCAACAGCCTGATGTACACCGACGGGGCCTGCCGCCTGGCCTTCTGGCGCGAGGACGAGCACCTGGTGTGCGAGGCGCGCGACACCGGACGGCTGGGCGACCCGCTGGTGGGGCGCCTGGATCCCGGCCCGAGCGGCCCGGCCAGCCGCGGGTTGTATCTGGTCAACGCCATATCGGACCTGGTTCGCACGCACACCACGCCGGCGGGGACGACGATCCAGGCCTATCTGCGGGTCGACGCGTCGTCGGGGCCGAACGGCTAGGAAACACCTGTGTGGCAAGGCCTTAGCCCGCCGCGCGAAATGGATTTGCAATTGCCTGCCGGTGGCGTCTAATGTCGGCGCTCGTGCGTCTTTCTCAGGGTGCCTTTGACAAGGCAGTAGTAGCCAGCACCCGCAGCGGGGTCTGATCCCAGACCGACCCCCCGCTGTGGGTCGGAAGCTACTACCGTCGGTCGCTCCTGCTGATCAGAGAAGACCGACACGATGGCTCTCACCAAATCCCTCGCCCCCTCAGGCGCCCACTTCGGCGCCGCCTTGCCGCGCGGGCTGCGCGAGGAGGCCGACGCGATGTCGTGGGAGGCCTTCGTCGCCACCTACGGTCGCACCGCCGGCCCGCTGCGACTGGGGCACTGGGCCTGCACCGACGCCGAGCGACCCGCGGGGCGGCTCGGCCCGCAGGCCCGCAATTTCCGGGCGATGATCGCCGTCGGCGACCACATCAGCACGTCCACCGCCGCCGCCAGCGGCCCGATCGCCGCCCTCACCGAGATGCTGCACGAGCGCGGGATCACGGTGGAGGTGTTGCGCTTTCACCAGATTCGCTGCGGCGCGGACACGGCCACGTTCGTCCGCGGCAGCGACGGGGTTCGCGCCGAGTGGGCGATGGGCCTCTCGGAGGATCCGACCCAATCGGCGCTGCGCGCGGTGATCGCGTGCGCCAACCGGCTGGCGGCGTGACTGTGCCGAGCAGACGCAGAATCGCACGTTTGCGGCGTGCGCAGTGCGATTCTGCGTCTGGTCGCGACGGGACTACAGCGGGCGCAGCACGATCGGCATGCCGTCCTTGGGCACCGGCATGCCGCCGTAGTCCCACTCGGCCTGGTAACCCGGGCGGGGCAGCTCGAGCCGGTAGCGGCGCAGCAGTCGGTGCAGGATCGACTTGATCTCCAACTGCCCGAACACCATCCCGATGCACTTGTGCGCGCCGCCGCCGAACGGCGTCCACCCATAGCGGTGCCGCTTGTGCTCGCTGCGCGGCTCGGTGAACCGGTCCGGGTCGAACTTCAGCGGGTCTGTCCACAGTTCCGGCAGCCGGTGGTTCATCCCGGGATAGGCGATGACGTTGGTGCCCTTGGGGATGTAGTAGCCCAGCAGGTCGGTGTCGCGCACGGTCTGACGCATGGCCCACTGCACGGGCGTCACCAGCCGAATCGACTCGTTCATCACCAGGTCCAGCGACTCGAGCTTCTCCAGGGAGTCGATGTCGAGCGGCCCGTCGCCGATCAGGCGGTCCGACTCGTCGCGGCAGCGCTCCTGCCACTCCGGGTGTGCGGCCAGCTGGTAGACCATCGTCGTGGCGGTCGACGTCGACGTGTCGTGCGCGGCCATCATCAGGAAGATCATGTGGTTGACGATGTCCTCGTCGGAGAACTTGTTGCCGTCCTCGTCCTCGGTCTGGCACAACACGGACAGCAGGTCGTTGCCGTCCTTCCCGCGCTGTTCCTTGACGCGCTCGCGGAAGTAGTTCTCCAGCAGTTCGCGCGCCTTCAGGCCGCGCCACCAGGTGAACGGCGGGACGCCGGTGCGGATGATCGCGTTCCCGGCGCGGGTGGTGACCGTGAACGCCCTGTTCACCTTGGTCACCAGATCGCGGTCGGTGCCCGGCTCGTGGCCCATGAACACCATCGAGGCGATGTCGAGGGTCAGCTCCTTCATCGCGGGGTAGAGCAGGAAGCGCGCGTCGTTGACCACCCAGTCGTCGGCGACCGTCTGGGTGATGACCTTGTCCATCTGCTCGACGTAGGAGACGAGCCGGGACCGGACGAACGCCTCCTGCATGATCCGCCGGTGGAACATGTGCTCTTCGAAGTCGAGCAGCATCAGCCCGCGGTGGAAGAACGGCCCGATCACCGGCACCCAGCCCTGCTGCGAGTAGTCCTTGTTGCGGTTGGAGTAGATGACCTGCGCCGCGTCCGGGCCCAGCGCCGCGACGCCCGGCAGCACCGGCGAGTCGCCGAAGACGACCGGGCCCTTGGTCTTGTACAGGAACATCAGATAGTCCGGTCCGCCGCGCAACATCTCGATGATGTGCCCGAGGACCGGCAGGCCCGCGTCGCCCAGCACCGGCTTGAGCCCGCTGTCCGGCGGTGGGTCGGCGAGCTTGTGCACCGGGAACTGGGTGTTCAGCAGCCGGCGTTCGACCAGGCCCATGCCCGGGAAGTTGTTGAACGACGGGGTCAACCGGCGCCGCGCCTGATCGAGCAGGTAGTGCGGGGTGCTGACAGTGGCGGCCATAGACGCTCCTTTGCGGGCCCGGGGCGGGTGACAGCGGTCACTGATTCATAACCTTCGGGAAAAACTTGACGGCTGTCAAGTTTGCTTTTGCCGCGGCGTGGTGCAAGGTCGATGACGTGAGCAGCCACGCCGACGCGGACCCGGGTGAACCGGCCATTCGCCGGCGCGGCGACAAGCACCGGCAGGCGATCATGCAGGCGGTGCGCGACCTGCTCGAGGAGAAGCCGTTCGCGGAACTTTCGGTCAGCACGATCAGCCTGCGCGCCGGGGTGGCCCGATCCGGCTTCTACTTCTACTTCGACTCCAAGTACGCGGTGCTCGCCCAGATCATGGCCGAGGCCGCCGAGGAACTCGAAGAGCTCACGCAGTACTTCGCCCCCCGCCAACCCGGGGAGTCGCCGGAGCAGTTCGCCAAGCGGATGGTCCGCAGCGCCGCCGCGGTCTACGCGCACAACGACCCGGTGATGGCAGCCTGTAACTTGGCCCGCCACACCGACATTCAGATTCGCGAGCTCCTCGAGCGGCAGTTCGAGGGGGTGCTGGGCCAGATCACCGCGATCGTCGAGGCGGAGATCAAGGCGGGGACCGCGAATCCGATCAGCGACGACGTCCCGGCGCTGGTGCGCACCCTGGCCGGCACCACTTCCCTGACGCTGAGCGGCGACCCGCTGCTGGCCGGACGCCAGGGTCACCAGGAAGACATGGAGCGACGGGTGCGGGTGCTCGAGCAGCTGTGGCTCAATTCGCTCTGGGGTGGCGGCCCGAAGTAACGCGGTAGGGTCACGGCCATGGGGCTAGGGCTTCCGAGGACGACGGGGCGGTACTTCGCCGGGAAGCGGTGCCTGGTCACCGGCGCGGCCAGCGGGATCGGGCGCGCGACCGCGCTGCGGTTGGCCGCACAGGGCGCCGAACTCTATCTGACCGACCGCAATTCGGACGGCCTGGAATCGACCGTGGCCGACGCCCGCGCGCTGGGCGCCGAAGTGCCCGTGCACCGCACGCTCGACATCGCCGACTACGACCAGGTGGCGGCGTTCGCCGCCGACATCCACGCCGGGCATTCGCCCATGGACGTCGTGCTGAACATCGCCGGGGTGTCGGCGTGGGGCACGGTCGACCGGCTGACCCACGAACAGTGGCGCAAGATGATCGCGATCAACCTGATGGGTCCGATCCACGTCATCGAGGCGTTCGTCCCGCCGATGCTGGCGGCCGGGCGGGGCGGGCATGTGGTCAACGTGTCGTCGGCCGCGGGGCTGGTGGCCCTGCCGTGGCACGCGGCCTACAGCGCGAGCAAGTTCGGCTTGCGGGGCCTGTCCGAGGTGTTGCGTTTCGACCTGGCGCGCCACCGCATCGGGGTGTCGGTCGTGGTGCCGGGCGCGGTGAAGACCCCGTTGGTCGACACGGTCGAGATCGCCGGGGTCGACCGTGAGGATCCCCGGGTCGCCCGCTGGGTGGATCGCTTCAGCGGTCACGCGGTGTCGCCGGAAAGGGCCGCCGAGAAGATCCTGGCCGGGGTCGCGAAGAACCGCTACCTGATCTACACGTCGGGCGACATCCGTGCGCTGTACGCGTTCAAGCGGCTGGCCTGGTGGCCCTACAGCGTGGCGATGCGTCAGGTCAACGTGATCTTCACGCGCGCACTGCGTCCCGCCCCGGCGCCGCTAGTCGCCCATGGCCAGCTCGAGTCGCACGCCGAGTAACCGAATCGGGCGGTCCAGCTCGAAAAGGTCCAGGACGCGCAGGGCCGCTTCGGTGATGGTGTCGGCGTCGGTGGTGGGGGCGGGCAGCTTGCGGATCTTGGTGCGGGTGTAAAACGTCGCGGTCCGCACGGTGACGGCCACGCGGGTGACGATCCGTCCCCCCGCCAGCACGTCGTCCAAAGCGTGGCGCGCCAATCCCGTTATGGCCGCATCCATTTCGGCCCGATCGGTGAGGTCGCGCGGAAAGGTGACGACATGGCTGCGCGACCGGGGTATCCACGGCTCGGCGCTGACCTGCGCGTCGCCGCCGCCCTTGGCCAGCAGCAGCAGCCACAGCCCGGTGCGCGGGCCGAACGTCGACGTCAGCAGCTCGGCATCGGCGTGCGCAAGCTGACGCACCGTGGTGATATCAAGGGCCGCAAGCTTTTTCGCCGTCTTGGGGCCCACGCCCCACAGCGCGTCGACCGGGCGGTCCGCCATCACCGTCATCCAGTTCGCGTCGGTGAGTGCGAAGATGCCGGCCGGTTTCGCGAAGCCGGTGGCGACCTTGGCCCGCTGCTTGTTGTCGCTGATGCCGACCGAGCAGGACAGCCCGGTTTCCGACGCGACGACCGTGCGGATCTGTTCGGCCACCTCGGTCGGATCCCCGCCGTCGACGCCGACGTACGCCTCGTCCCAGCCCCACACCTCGACCGGGTGCCCCAGGTCGCGCAGCAGGCCCATCACCTGCTCGGAGGCCGCGTCGTAGGCGGCCGGGTCGGACGGCAGGAACGTCGCGTCGGGGCAGCGGCGGGCGGCGGTGCGCAACGGCATGCCGGCGTGCACACCGAATTCGCGGGCCTCGTACGAGGCGCAGGTGACCACCTTGCGGGGTTCGGTCGGATCGCCGCTGCCGCCGACGATGACCGGCAGCCCGGCCAGTTCGGGGTGGCGGCGCAGCTCGACCGACGCCAGAAACTGGTCGAGGTCGACGTGCAGGACCCAGTGGGTCAACGCCCGCACAGCTTGCGCGCCAGGCTCTCCCATGCGTCCCCCAACGTCTGAAGGGTGTGGCCGCCGTTGTTCAGCTTGTGCTCCACATAGTCCGCGTCGAGCAGGGCCAGCAGGGCGTCGGTCTGAGAGTCGAGGCTGCCGGTGGTGCGCGCCGAGGACAGCAGCACCCGCACGTGCGTGCGCAGTACCGTCGCCGGCGGGCCGTAGCGCAGCTGCGGGTCGCGGCCGGCCTCCGACAGCAGCGCGTGGTGGGTGTGCACGAAGCGGATCCGCTCCCGGCCGAAGGCCACCAGCCGCTCCACGGGCGGCGCGTCGGGGCCCAGCGGCGGCGGGCCGAACAAGAACGCCTGCTGGCTGGCCCGCTCGTCCTCGTCGAGCAGCACCATCATCAGGCCGGCACGGCTGCCGAACCGGCGGAACAGCGTGCCCTTGCCCACCCCGGCGGCCGCCGCGACGTCGTCCATGGTGACGGCCTCCGCGCCGCGCTCGGCCACCAGGTCCCGGGCGGCCTGCAGCAGCAGGGCGCGATTGCGCGCCGCGTCACCCCGCTCCGGGGCAACGGACACCGCCAACTCGCTTGCCCGCTCGACGCCGCTCACTCCTGCACTTTAACGCCGCCGGAATAAATCGGACTATAGTCCGGTTGGGGCATGCAAGGATGTAGGGCGACGGCCGAAGGGAACCAGCAGTGGCAGAGATCAAGATCGTGGCGTTGGTGGGCAGTTTGCGCGCGGCGTCGATCAACCGCCAGATCGCCGAACTGGCGGGGGCGGTCGCTCCCGACGGCGTGACCGTCACGATCTTCGAGGGACTCGGCGAGGTGCCGTTCTACAACGAGGAGATCGACGACGCGATGACCACCGACGCGCCGCCGCTGGCCCCGGTGACCGCGCTGCGCGCCGCGGCGGCCGAGGCGGACGCCGCTCTGGTTGTCACCCCCGAGTACAACGGCAGCATCCCGGCGGTCATCAAGAACGCGATCGACTGGCTGTCCCGTCCCTTCGGCGACGGCGCGCTGAAGGGCAAGCCCCTGGTGGTGATCGGGGGTGGCTTCGGTCAGTACGGCGGGGTGTGGGCGCACGACGAGACCCGCAAGTCGTTCGGGATCGCGGGCGCCCGCGTGGTCGACGGGATCAAGCTGTCGGTGCCGTTCAAAACCCTCGACGGCAAGGCGCCCGGCGAGCACGCCGAGCTCTCGGCCAACGTGCGCGACGTCGTCGGCAAGCTGGCCGCCGAAGTCGGCTGAATTTGGCGGGAACGAACAAGCCGCCCGCCGGCCACCAGCAACGTTTCGTCAGTCGAATAGCCGAAGCCGCCAGCCCGCGCTGGCGGCTTTGCTGGTGATCGGGGCCGGGGCGGGCACGGCCCGGCGATCGGGCCGTTTCTGTCGGTGGTCGCTGATATACCGGTTCGCATGCCGACCCGAGACCAACCTGTGATCTGCGACACGCCGGGCGAGTCCCGCGGGGAGGCCTTACGACCAGGGAATTTCAGAATTGTTATTCAGAACATCTTGTATCTAGACAACTTGTCGGCCACTAGGTGTAGTGTTTCGAGGCACCGGCAGATCCCAGGATCCCCACGCTGGCCGGGCTTGGGGACCTCCCCGAATCGGCTCGAAGATCCCGAAGGCCGCGCCTTCGGTTTCCAGCGCCGCAAGACGGGAATCTGGGGTCCTGACGGGCCGCTGAAACACAGCGAAGACCGAGTTCGTTGCAGTACCCAAGTAGTTGCCAGTCCGTCACAGGTTCTCCCCTTCCGCAAAGGAGCGGCATCCATGAGCATCACCGTGTACACGAAGCCCGCGTGCGTGCAGTGCAGCGCCACCTTCAAGGCCCTGGACAAGCAGGGCATCGCCTACCAGAAGGTCGACATCACGCTGGACTCCGAGTCGCGGGACTACGTGATGGCTCTGGGTTACCTGCAGGCTCCCGTGGTGGTTGCCGGCAACGACCACTGGTCGGGTTTCCGGCCCGATCGCATCAAGGCGCTCGCGGAGTCGGCACTCAGCGCGTAGGCAAAGCGTTAGGTAAGGAGGTTGCGGTGCACTCGCGCAACCTGGTCTATTTCTCTTCCGTGTCGGAGAGCACCCACCGCTTCGTGCAGAAGCTGGGTGTTCCCGCTACACGGATACCGCTGCACGGGCGCATTGAGGTCGGCGAGCCGTATGTGCTGATAGTGCCGACGTACGGCGGTGGACGGCACGACTTGGACAGCAACGCTGCGGGGTATGTCCCCAAACAGGTCATCGCTTTCTTGAACAATGAGCTCAACCGGTCGTTGATCCGCGGCGTCATCGCCGCGGGCAACCACGACTACGGGATCGCATTCGCATACGCGGGCAACATCATCTCGCGCAAGTGCGGCGTTCCCTACCTTTACCGCTTCGAACTGATGGGGACCTCCGACGACGTGGATGCCGTCCGCGCCGGTCTCGCCGACTTCTGGAAGGAACAGACGTGCCACCAACCGTCACTGCAGAGCCTGTAGCCGCCGGCACGCATGCGTCGTCCGACGAAACGGACTACCACGCTCTGAACGCGATGCTGAACCTGTACGACAAGGACGGCAGGATTCAGTTCGACAAGGACGTGCTCGCGGCGCGCCAGTACTTCCTGGAGCACGTCAACCAGAACACCGTCTTCTTCCACAATCAGGACGAGAAGCTCGACTACCTGATCCGCGAGAACTATTACGAGCGCGAGGTTCTCGACCAGTATTCGCGCAACTTCGTCAAGGAGCTGCTGGACCGCGCCTACGCCAAGAAGTTCCGCTTCCCGACGTTTCTCGGCGCGTTCAAGTACTACACCTCCTACACGCTGAAGACGTTCGACGGGAAGCGCTACCTGGAGCGCTTCGAGGACCGCGTCGTCATGGTCGCGCTGACACTGGCGTCCGGCGACACCGGGCTGGCCGAGAAGCTGGTCGACGAGATCATCGACGGGCGGTTCCAGCCGGCCACCCCGACGTTCCTGAACTCCGGCAAGAAGCAGCGCGGCGAGCCGGTCTCGTGCTTCCTCCTTCGCATCGAGGACAACATGGAGTCGATCGGGCGATCGATCAACTCCGCCCTGCAGCTGTCCAAGCGCGGCGGGGGAGTTGCGTTGCTGCTCTCCAACATTCGCGAGCACGGCGCGCCGATCAAGAACATCGAGAACCAGTCCTCGGGTGTCATTCCGATCATGAAGCTGCTGGAGGACTCGTTCTCCTACGCCAATCAGCTGGGGGCTCGCCAGGGCGCCGGCGCGGTGTACCTGCAGGCGCATCACCCCGACATCTACCGCTTCCTGGACACCAAGCGGGAGAACGCCGACGAGAAGATCCGGATCAAGACGCTCTCCCTGGGCGTGGTGATCCCCGACATCACCTTCGAGCTCGCCAAGAAGAACGAGGACATGTATCTGTTCTCGCCGTACGACGTCGAGCGCGTCTACGGCGTGCCGTTCGCCGACATCTCGGTGACCGAGAAGTACTACGAGATGGTCGACGACGCGCGCATCCGCAAGACCAAGATCAAGGCGCGCGAGTTCTTCCAGACGCTGGCCGAGCTGCAGTTCGAGTCGGGCTACCCGTACATCATGTTCGAGGACACGGTGAACCGGGCCAACCCCATCGAGGGCAAGATCACGCATTCGAACCTGTGCTCGGAGATCCTGCAGGTGTCCACGCCGTCGTTGTTCAACGACGACCTGTCGTACGCCCATGTGGGCAAGGACATTTCGTGCAACCTGGGGTCGCTGAACATCGCCAAGACGATGGACTCACCGGACTTCGCCCAGACGATCGAGGTGTCCATCCGCGCGCTCACCGCGGTCAGCGACCAGACGCACATCACGTCGGTGCCCTCAATCGAGCAGGGCAACAACGATTCCCACGCGATCGGGCTCGGCCAGATGAACCTGCACGGCTACCTGGCCCGCGAGGGCATCTTCTACGGATCCGAGGAAGGCATCGACTTCACCAACATCTACTTCTACACGGTGCTGTACCACGCGCTGCGGGCCTCGAACCGCATCGCGATCGAACGCGGCACGCACTTCAAGGGGTTCGAGCGCTCCAAGTACGCCTCGGGGGAGTTCTTCGACAAGTACACCGAGCAGGTGTGGGAGCCGGCGACCGACAAGGTGCGCCAGCTGTTCGCCGACGCCGAGATCCGCATCCCTACGCAGGACGATTGGAAGCGGCTGAAGGAGTCGGTCCAGGCCAACGGCATCTACAACCAGAACCTGCAGGCGGTGCCGCCGACCGGGTCGATCTCCTACATCAACCACTCCACGTCATCGATCCACCCCATCGTCTCCAAGGTCGAGATCCGCAAGGAGGGCAAGATCGGGCGGGTCTACTACCCGGCGCCCTACATGACCAACGAGAACCTGGAGTACTACCAGGACGCCTACGAGATCGGTTACGAGAAGATCATCGACACCTACGCCGCGGCCACCCAGCACGTGGACCAGGGGCTCTCGCTGACGCTGTTCTTCAAGGACACCGCCACCACCCGCGACGTCAACAAGGCGCAGATCTACGCCTGGCGCAAGGGGATCAAGACGCTGTACTACATCCGGCTGCGCCAGATGGCCCTGGAGGGCACCGAGGTGGAGGGTTGCGTCAGCTGCATGCTGTGACGCCGCGGGCGTCCAGGCAGCGCCGGTCTGCCCAGGTCAGCGGCTCCTGCGCGGTATGGTGCTTGATGTGGTGAGAATTCCTCGACCTCCCCATCCGAGCGTGAAGCCCGGGGTCAAGGTCGACGCGCGCAGTGAACGGTGGCGCGAACATCGCAAGAAGGTGCGCGGCGAAATCGTCGACGCGGCGTTCCGCGCGATCGACCGCCTGGGGCCCGAGCTGAGCGTGCGGGAGATCGCCGAGGAGGCCGGCACCGCCAAGCCCAAGATCTACCGGCACTTCCACGACAAATCCGATCTGTTCCAGGCGATCGGCGAGCGGCTGCGCGACATGCTCTGGGGGGCGATCTTCCCGTCGATCGACCTGAAGACCGATTCGGCCCGCGAGGTGATCCACCGCGCCGTCGAGGAGTACGTCAACCTCGTCGACCAGCACCCCAACGTGCTGCGGGTGTTCATCCAGGGCCGTTCCGCCGCGAGCCCCAAGATCCTGGAGGAGGGCCGCGGCATCACCCTGGCCGTGGCCGACATGTTCGACAACGAGCTGCGGGAGATGGAACTCGACCACGCGGCGATCGAACTGGCCGGCCACGCCGCCTTCGGCTCGGCCGCGTCGGCCACCGAGTGGTGGTTGGGCCCCGAGGCCGACAGCCCGCGGCGCATGCCGCGCGAGCAGTTCGTCGCCCACCTGACCACCATCATGATGGGCGTCATCGTCGGCACCGCCGACGCGCTGGGCATCGCGATGAATCCCGACGAGCCGATTCACAGCGTGGTGCCCAGCAGCACCGCGGCCAGCTGAGGACTTTTAGCACGTTGACATCGCCCCGGCGATCGTCAACACTCGCCCTATCCGATACCCTGGGTACTGGGTATTTGCGTGAGCCAACAGGAAGACCGATCCGCCGTGACCGATGCCATGACACAAGCCGAGCCGACACAACAGGCGCAGGAGCCGGTGCACACCCGCGCCCTCATCATCGGGACCGGCTTCTCCGGCCTGGGCATGGGCATCAGGCTGCAGCAACAGGGGGTGGACTTCGTCATCCTGGAGAAGGCCGACGACGTCGGCGGCACCTGGCGTGACAACAGCTATCCCGGGTGCGCCTGCGACATCCCGTCGCACCTCTACTCCTTCTCCTTCGAGCCCAAGCCCGACTGGAAGAACCCGTTCTCGTACCAGCCCGAGATCTGGGACTACCTCAAGGGCGTCACCGAGAAATACGGGCTGCGCCGCTACATCGTGTTCAACTCGCTGGTCGACCGGGGCCACTGGGACGACGACGAGAACCGCTGGCACGTGTTCACCACCGACGGACGCGAGTACGTCGCGCAGTTCCTGATCTCCGGGGCCGGCGCGTTGCACGTCCCGTCGTTCCCCGACATCGAGGGCCGCGACGAATTCGCCGGTCCCGCTTTCCATTCCGCGGAGTGGGACCACAGCGTCGACCTGACTGGCAAGCGGGTGGCCGTGATCGGCACCGGCGCCAGCGCGATCCAGATCGTGCCCGAGATCGTCGGGCAGGTCGCCGAACTTCAGCTCTACCAGCGCACCCCGCCCTGGGTGGTGCCGCGGTCCAATCCCGAGCTGCCCGTGGCGCTGCGCCGGGCCATGGAGAACGTTCCCGGCCTGCGCGCGGCGGTGCGTATGGCGATCTACTGGGGCCAGGAGGCGCTGGCCTTCGGCATGACGAAGCGGCCGAACGCGCTGAAGCTCATCGAGGCGTACGCGAAATACAATATCCGGCGCTCGGTCAAGGACCGCGAGCTGCGCCGCAAGCTGACCCCGCACTACCGGATCGGCTGCAAGCGAATCCTGAACTCCTCCACGTACTACGGCGCCGTCGCCGACCCGAAGACCGAACTGGTGACCGACGGCATCACCCGGATCACGCGCGACGGGATCGTCACGGCCGACGGCCGGGAGCGCAAGGTGGACGTGATCGTCTACGGCACCGGCTTCCACGTCACCGACTCCTACACCTACGTCCAGATCAAGGGACGGCACGGCGAGGACCTGGTCGACCGCTGGAACCGCGAGGGCATCGGCGCGCATCGGGGCATCACCGTCGCCGACGTGCCCAACCTGTTCTTCCTGCTGGGGCCCAACACCGGGCTCGGCCACAACTCCGTGGTGTTCATGATCGAATCCCAGATCCACTACGTGGCCGACGCGATCGCGAAATGCGACAAGATGGGCGCGCAGGCGCTGGCGCCCACCCGCGAGGCGCAGGACCGATTCAACGACGAACTGCAACAACGGCTTTCGCAGTCCGTGTGGAACAGCGGCGGCTGCAGCAGCTGGTACCTCGACGAGCACGGCAAGAACACCGTGCTGTGGGGCGGCTACACCTGGGAGTACTGGCGGGCCACCCGCGCGGTCAAGCCGGAGGAATACCAGTTCATCGGGGTGAACACGGGCTCACGCGCCAACAACCGCGGCGCGGCGGCCGTTCGGGGCTGAGCTTTTCGCGAACGACCGAAGGCTCAGCCGCAGAATGCGGTCCAGAACCCGGTCGGACGCGACACGGCTGACCCGCGCGAGGATCGCGGCGTCGCGCCCGATGGTGTAGCGGGTCCGCGGGCGAGCCGTGGTCGCGGCCTTGCTGATCACCTTGGCGGCGTGTTCGGCCGAAACGCCGTCCTCGCCGAAGGATCGGGCTTGGGCCGTGACGGCCGCGGCGAGGCGGTCGTAGCGCGCGAGCTGGGCGGCGGTCATGGTGCCCATCAGTCGCTCCGCGGTGGCGATTCCACGCTCGGCCATCTCGGTCTTGACCGCGCCGGGTTCGACGACGACGACCTTGATCCCGAGCTCGCCGACCTCGCGGCGCAGCGCGTCGCTGACCGCCTCGAGCGCGAACTTCGAACCGGCGTATGCCCCGTACGTCGGCAAGACGACCTTGCCTCCAACGGAACTGATGTTGACGACGGTGCCGGAGCTCAGCAGCAGGGCCGGCAGCAGCGCCTGGGTCATCGCGATGTGTCCGAAGAGATTGACCTCGAACTGCTTGCGCCACTGGTTAATCGGCAGCGTTTCCACGGGCGCGTTGATCGCGATCCCGGCGTTGTTGACCAGCGCGCGCAGCGGGCGCCGCAGCGGATCGTTCGCGACGCGCTCGGCGATCGCGGCGACGTCCGATTCGACGGTGATGTCCAGGATGCGGGGCTCCAGCCCGTCGGCGCGCAGCGCGTCGGCGTCGGCCTCCCGGCGCACACCGGCGAGCACGTGAAAACCCCTGCGGGCCAGTTCCCTTGCGGTGGCCGCGCCCATGCCGGTGGACGCGCCGGTCACCACGATCAGCTCATCACGGGCGGTGCGATTCGACGAGTTCATGGCGGTCTCCATCCGGTCGGGAGCGATTTGAGTTGACGTTGTCAACTGAAGCTAGGCGTTTGAGTTGACATTGTCAACTGGCGCCGGGCTTATGCTCTGCGGGTGACCACTCGAGCGGAAAGCGCCGCGGCGACCCGCAGTTCGCTGCTCGAGGCCGCGGGCACGTTGCTCGACCTCGGCGGGGTCGAGGCCGTCACGCTGCGTGAAGTGGGCGCTCGGGCCGGGGTTTCGCACTCGGCGGCGTATCGCCACTTCGCCGACAAGGAGTCGCTGCTCACCGTCCTGGCCACCAACGCGCTGAGCGAATTGGGCGACGTGCTGGACGATTTGGCGGCCGGCGACGACTCGCCGGAGGAGGCGCTGCGTTCGGCCCTGCTATCGCTGGTCACCATGGGCCGCGACCGGCCCCACCTGTACCGCCTGATGTTCACGCCGCCCGGCGGCGACCTGACCGAGGCGGTCCGCGCGGCCGAGCGCACTCAGGGCCTGTTTCTCGACATGGTGGGGCGCGTCACGGGCCCGCAGCAGGCCAGGCGCTACGGGGCGCTCCTGTTGACCAGCGCGCACGGCATGACGGGCCTGGATCTGACCGGCCACATGGATTTGGACAAGTGGCACACCAACGCCGAGGAGCTCATCGACACACTCATCTCGGTGTTGCCAAAAGCGTGATGAACGCCTGCGCGGCGGCATCCACGCCGGCCTCGTCGTCGGTGGCCACCAGGTCCAGCAGCAGGCCGCGGGTGACGGCGAGCCCGAGCCGGGCCATCGCGCCGTCGTATTCAACGCCGGCCGCCGCCGATTCGACCTCGCGCAGCCAGCCGTCGACGGCGCCGGGAACCATTCGCGTGAACGGCTTTTCGCCCTGGGCCGCCCGCGAATAGCACTCGAAGAAGAGCCGCTCCAGCTGGCGCAATTCGGGGCGGCGAAGGTCGGCCCACATCGCGGCGAAGCCGTCGGCCGGGCTCTGCGGCAGGTCAGGCACGAGCGCCATCTGGCGGCGCTCGGCCTCCTCGACGATCGCGATCAGCAAGTCTTCGCGAGAACCGAAGTGGTGCAACAGCATCCGGTGGCTGGTGCCGACCGCGGCGGCGACGTCGCGCAGCGACCGATCGCCGATGCCGTTCGCGGCGAACTCGTCGAACAGCGCGTGCAGGAGTTCGCGGCGGCGCTGTAGGTCAGGCGTGCGGGCCACTGGCGCGGCTGACCTGCTCAGACCGGGCCTTGAGGCCTCGGGCCTCCATCGCGAGGAAGCGCTTGGTCCGCTTGATGGTCAGCCGCCCGACCAGCGCGCCGAGGACACCCCGCTGGTCGAGTTCCTGGCGCACCAGGGTGCGCCCGCCGGGCAGGGCGGTGACGTAGTGGCGAGCCGTCACCTGCACGCCGGGAGAGCGGGTCACCCACGTCCAGGAGGCGCCCGGTTCGATCTCGGCGACCTTCCAGATCAGCTTCTGCAGGCCCGGTTGCTTGATCGCGAACCGCCTGCCCACGGCCAGAGTCGATCCGTCCCGCCCGGCCAGGGAGGTCACCGACGCGGTCCACTCGGGCCATCGCTCTACGTCGCTGAAGACGTCCCATACGACCTGCGGCGTCGCGTCGATCTCGATGCTGTCTTCGGTAAACATGTACCAGATGGTACATCTAAATTTGGGCTTTGCCTACGCCCCTAGGCGACGCGGGCGTTGAGGTGCTTGAGGGCCGCCTCGGCGCCGTTCCAGCCGGGGATGCCGGTCACGCCCGGGCCGGGGTGCGTGCACTGGCCGCACAGGAACAGCCCGTCGACCGGGGTGGCGAACTTGTCGGCGCCCTCGACGACGCGGCCGGTCCACAGCTGGTTGGGCTGCAGCAGGCCGTGCGAGTAGTCGCCGGCGTGCGCGCTGAAGGTGCTGCCGAAATAGCGGTTGGAGAACACCACGCGATTGGTGACGGAGTCGGCGAACCCGGGCGCGAAGTTGTCGAAGATTCGCACGCAGGTGTCGGCGTATTGCTCCTTCCAGCTACGGTTTTCGTCGGCGTCCAGCCCGGTGGGGAAGTAGGGGGTGAAGATGGTCGCGCTGTGCTTGCCGGCCGGCGCCAACGACGAGTCGACCATGCTGGGGATGTACAGGTAGGTGGGCGGCGCGTCGGGAAGCTGCCCCTTGCGGTACTGCTCCCATGCGTCGCTGATGTACTCCGGGGACGGCGCGTACGCGACGGTGGGACACCAGTGGCCGTTGTCGTGCATGTACGGCTGCAGGCGCTCGATCCATTGGGGCGCTTGGTCAATCGTGAGATGCGCCTGGATGTATCCCAGGTTGAAGTTGATCTCTTTGATCTTGCGGATGTAGTCGGGCGGAAAGTTCTGCGCGCCGGCCAGATTCACGAACGTGGTGTAGGGGTCGAGCGAGGACAGCACCACGTCGGCCGAAATCGTTGTGCCGTCCCGCAATTGGACCCCGGTGGCGCGTCCGTCGGTGACCAGGATGTCCTTGACGTGCTGTTTCATCTGCACCTCGGCGCCCAGCGATTCGGCGCGCCGGCACAGCGCCGCGCTCAGGGCGCCGATGCCCCCGCGCGGCATGATGTATTCGACGTTGCCGCCGCCAATCAGGTAGTGGTACAAGGTCGATGCGTTCGAGCCGGGGGTCCAGGGACCGCCGTCGAACGCGTCGATCGACATCGCCGCCAGCGAGCCCTGGATGCAGCGGGCCTGGTCGGGCGCCAGAAAGCGCCGGACCGTGTCCATCGTGCTGCCGTACCACATCTGGGCGAAGTCGTGGCGGTCTTCGGGCGTGGGCTGGGAGGCGATCACCTCGATGATGTCCAGCGGCGGGCCGAACGCCGAATCGACGAAATACGGTGCGAACCGGCCGATGTGGGCGAACAGGGACCCCAACGCGGTCGCGGTGTCGGCGCCGTGGTCGTCGAGCAGGTGGCGCGCCATGCGCTCGAGGTCGTTGTACATCACGAACGGGGTGTCGGCGGCGTCGCCGAACGTGCACGTCGACGTCCACTGATCCATCAGCTCGAAGCCCCACTTGGTCAGCTCGAGCCGCTCGGTCATCTCCTGGCGCCAGATCAGCACGGCCCAGGCGCCGACGCTGTGCTTGTACCCGTCGAAGAGTTCGCGGGTGGCGGCCATCCCGCCGAGGAAGTGCGCCCGTTCCAGGACAAGCACTTTCGCGCCGCCCTTCGCCAGCACGTTCGCGGCGACCAGACCGTTGTGGCCGGCCCCGATGATGATCGCGTCGTAGTCCGACATGCCGGCTCCTTCGGTGGTGATCCGTCGACAGAAGGCACAATGTCACATATGACATATTTGCGTCAATGGTGACATTTGGTGTCTGCTTATCGCGTGGAATCTCGTAGCCAGCGCACCCGCCAGGCGCTGCAACAGGCGGCGATGAAGCGCTTCGTCGCCGACGGCGTGCACCAAACCAGCGTCTCGGACATCGCCGCCGACGTCGGGGTCACCGAGCGCACCTTCTATCGGCACTTCCCGTCCAAGCACGCGGTGATCTTCGCCGACTACGACATCGGCTTCGAATGGTTCGCCCGCGCGCTGGCGTTGCGCCCACACGGCGAACCCATCACGGCGTCGGTGCGAAAAGCGGTGGACGCGTTCCCTTTTGACTTCGCGATGGTCCGCGAGGCGGCTACCATCCGGTCGCGCGACCTCGACCAGGACATCATCACCACGCACATTCGCCGGATGCGCGATCAGGTGGCCGACGAAATCGCCCGCTTCATCCACGAACGATCGGCGCCCACCGCCGACGGCGCGATGATCGCCGACATCGCCGCCCACAGCCTGGCGACCGCCGTCTTCGCGTCGCTCGAGGCCTGGATGGCCGGCGGCGGTGAGGACATCGACGAACTCAGTCGCCTCACCGACATCGCGCTGCGCACCCTCGAGGACGGGTTGACACACACCTTGCGAGAGGTCGGGTTGGACTGACGCCGCGACACGCAAACACAAGTTGTTGTGTTCCACCGCCTTGTCGGACCCCAGGGGTAGTGTTTGTGACCTAGGCATCGAAGGCAAAACCGGCTGGTGAAGAAGGGTTCTGGTGACGAACATGAAGCTGATTGACCGGACCTCGGCGATCAACTGGAACCGGGTGCAAGACGACAAGGACGCCGAGGTCTGGGAGCGGGTGACCGGAAATTTCTGGTTGCCCGAGAAGGTGCCGGTGTCCAACGACCTGCCGTCATGGGGGACGCTGACCGACAGTGAAAAGCAGCTGACGATGCGGGTGTTCACGGGGCTGACGCTGCTGGACACCGTTCAGAGCACGGTCGGCGCGGTCAGCATGATTCCGGATGCACTGACGCCGCACGAGGAGGCCGTCCTCACCAACTTCGCGTTCATGGAGTCCGTGCACGCCAAGAGCTACAGCTCGATCTTCTCCACGCTGTGCTCGACCACCGAGATCGACGACGCCTTCCGCTGGTCGGAGGAGAACGTCAACCTGCAGCGCAAAGCCCAGATCGTGATCGACTACTACCGGGGCGACGACCCGCTCAAGCGCAAGGTGGCCTCGGTGCTGCTGGAAAGCTTCCTCTTCTATTCCGGTTTCTACCTGCCGATGTACTGGTCGAGCCGGGCCAAGCTGACCAACACCGCGGACCTGATCCGGCTGATCATCCGCGACGAGGCCGTGCACGGCTACTACATCGGCTACAAGTTCCAGCGTGGCCTGGCCTTGGCCGACGACGCCAGGCGCGCCGACATCAAGGACTACACGTACGAGCTGCTCTTCGAGCTCTACGACAACGAGGTGGAATACACGCAGGACCTCTACGACGAGGTCGGGCTGACCGAGGACGTCAAAAAGTTCATCCGGTACAACGCCAACAAGGCGCTGATGAACCTCGGGTACGAGGCGATGTTCCCGCGCGACGAGACCGACGTGAACCCGGCGATCCTGTCGGCGCTGTCACCCAACGCCGACGAGAACCATGACTTCTTCTCCGGGTCGGGTTCGTCGTATGTGATCGGCAAGGCCGTCGTCACCGAGGACGAGGACTGGGACTTCTAGACAGTTCGACGTCGCCCGCTCACCGCGCCACACTGATGCCATGGACGTGACGCGACGGCGATTTCTCGCCGGGGCAAGCGCGGGCGTGCTGTCGATCGTCACGATTGGTGCCTTCGCGCAGGGTACGTCGTCGGCGTCGCCCGATACCGGCTTCGCCGTGACCCACAGCGACGCCGAGTGGCAAAGACTGCTGACCCCGGCCCAATACAACGTGTTGCGTAACGCGGGCACCGAGGCTCCGTTCACCAGCCCACTCGACGACGAACACCGTCGCGGCGTGTATGGCTGCGCGGGCTGCGGGCTGCACCTCTTCTCCTCGGACACGAAGTTCGACAGCGGCACCGGTTGGCCGAGCTTCTGGAAGGCCCTGGACAACGCCGTGCTGCAACGCCCGGACGCCAGCCTGGGCGTGACGCGCACCGAAGTGCTCTGCAGCCAATGCGGCGGCCACCTCGGCCACGTGTTCAACGACGGACCGCAGCCGACCGGCCTCCGGTACTGCATGAACGGCGTCGCCCTGACCTTCCAGGCCCTTTGAGCCGAGCGGCTCGGCGTTGCAGGCGGGCAGGATGAACAGCGTGAGCAGTGACGACCCCGTGGGTGCGGCGGACTTCCGTCGCGCGTTGGCGCTGATTCAGCACGGCGAGCGCGGCGACGAGGCGGGCATGCGCGTCATCGTCGACGATGAAGTCATCCCGGCCGGCCGGCTGCCGCAGCTGATCCGCGCCACCATCTCGATCCTGTGGCAACTGGTGGCTCAGCTGTGCGAACCGGACGAAGTAGCCGAGATCGGCGACATGCTGACCGCGGCGGCTACCGTCGACGACATCGATCTCGACCGCGACAACCGGCTCGTGGCGAGGATTGCCATGGCACAGCATGCGGAAGATCGAGGCGCCGAGGATGAGGTGCTCCGCGACGCGGACACGGCGCCCGACGGTCTGGTACGCCTCGCGCTCACCGCCGCCGGCGTGGTCTCCGCGATGCTGCCTGTGTTGCGCACCGCCGATGGCCGGAAGTTGCTCAACAACTTGGCAATGCAAGCCTCGCGCGACGAGAACGGCGGATGAGCAGGCCCGGGAGCGGCACGAGGTTCCTGCGCCAGATGTTCGGGTTGATGAACGGCGCATGAATAGTGGGTCCGGTGCGAGGCCCCGCAGGCGCGCCAACGTGAGACTTATTAGGTGACTTCAACCCACGCGAACCACAAGCACGCCAAGTTTCTCAAGTCAGTGATCCGTTGGCTGGACGTCGGCTACCCCCAGGGCGTCCCCGGGCCGGACCAGGTGGCCTTGTTCGCCCTGCTCAGGAGCACACCGCTGACCCAGGATCAGCTCGAAGAAGTGGTGCACAACGTCATCGCGAAGCACCGCGCCGAAGGCGACGGGCCGATCAGCAAGGACGAGATCTCCGAGTTCATCACCCAGACCACCCACCACGACCCCGGCCGCGAGAACATCATCCGCGTGGCCGCCACGCTGGCCGCCGCCGGCTGGCCGCTGGCCGGGATCGACGTCAGCGCGGTTATTCCCGGCGACGAGCACGGCGAAGCCGCCGAGGAGATCGCGTGCCGGCGTGACGATGTGGCGGAGGGCGTCTCCTAACCCCTACAGGGTCGAGATGTCGATGACGAAGCGGTAGCGCACGTCGCTGGCGAGCACCCGCTCGTAGGCCTCGTTGACGTAGTCGGCCTCGATGACCTCGATCTCGGGCGTCACTTCGTGCGCGGCGCAGAAGTCCAGCATCTCCTGCGTCTCGGCGATCCCGCCGATGTTGGAGCCGGACAGGCTGCGCCGCGCCAGCGCCAGCGGGAAGGCGTGCACCTGCATGGGGTGCTCGGGGATGCCGAGCTCGACCAGGGTGCCGTCGACGTCGAGCAGGCTCATGTAGTCGTCGAGCGGCAGGTTCGCCGACACGGTGTTCAGGATCAGGTCGAAGCTGCCGCGCAGCTTCTTGAAGGTGTCCGGGTCGGCCGTCGCGTAGTAGTTGCTGGCGCCCAGGCGCAGGCCGTCTTCCATCTTCTTCAGCGACTGGGACAGCACGCTGACCTCGGCGCCCATCGCGGCGCCGAGCTTGACGCCCATGTGCCCCAGGCCGCCCAGGCCGACGATCGCCAGCCGCGTGTCCGGCCCGGCCTTCCAGTGCCGCAGCGGGGAGAACAGCGTGATGCCGGCGCACAGCAGGGGCGCCGCCTTGTCCAGCGGCAGCGAGTCGGGGATGCGCAGGACGAAGTTTTCGTCGACGACGATCGCCTGGCTGTACCCGCCCTGCGTCGGCGTGCCGTCCTTGTCGGTGGAGTTGTAGGTGAAGGTCGCGCCCGGCTTGCAGTACTGCTCGAGCCCGGCCTTGCAGCTGCTGCACTGACCGCAGGAGTTCACCATGCAGCCGACGCCGACGTGGTCGCCCGCCTTGTACTTGGTGACCTCGCCGCCCACCTCGGTCACGACGCCGGCGATCTCGTGGCCGACGACCACGGGGTAATTCGGTTGGCCCCATTCGCCTTTGGCGGTGTGGATGTCCGAGTGGCAGATCCCGGCGTACTTGATGTCGATGACGACGTCGTGCGGGCCGGGGTCGCGACGTTCGATGGTGGTCTTGGTCAGTGGTTCGGTCGCCGAGGTGGCGGCGTACGCCGAAACTGTGCTCATGAATTTCCCTCTTTGCTTTCGGTGCGTCCTACAGAAGTTTAGCTAAGGTAATATTTCCGGGCCACTTGGCTAGTTGATCGGGGCGTTGAGCAGGCGCAGGTCGTCGACGATGCCACGGGCCGCGATGGGGCCCTCGCCGGTTTGCCACACCTCGTCGTTGACGACGTAGACCCGGTTGTCGTGATTGGCCGACAGCTTGCGCCATGGATTGCTGTCCAGCACGGTGGCGGCGCGATCCGCGGCGGCCGGGGTGGCGCACGACAGGTAGACGACGTCGGCGTCCGCGGCGGAGAGGTCCGGGTTTTTCGCGAGGTCGGCGTCCGTGGCGCCGATCTCGACGTAGGGCTTGTCGGTGAACCGCTGGGCGGCCGGCCGGTCCACCCCGACGGCGCCGAGCACGCTGGCGGGGAAGTTGTTGGCCCCGTACACCCGGATGGTGGTGGCGGTCAGCTGCACGATCGACGCCTGGAAGTGGGACGCGTCGTGCGCCGCGCCGATCTGGGTGGCCCGCTGCGTGAAGCCGGTGATCAGCGCGTCGGCGGCGGCGCCGCGCGCGGTGGCGGCGCCGACGCCACGCAGGTTGTCCTCCCAGGCCGCGCCCGGCGCCGCCGTGAACACGGTCGGGGCGATGGCTGCGAGCTGCGGGTACAGCTTGGGGGTCAGGCCCTGCGACCCCAGAATCAGGTCGGGATGGGCCGCGGCGATGCCGCCGAGGTCGGGATTGCTGCGCGTCCCGACGGCGGGCAGGCCGTGCACCGCACCGCCCAGATACGAGGGCTGGCCCGACGACCCGTCCGGGAGCGCGGCGGCGACCACCCGCGATTGCAGGCCGAGCGCGCACAGGGCGTCGAGCTGGTCACCGGAGAGCACCACGATGCGCCGCGCCTCCGCGGGGACGGTGACCGTGTCGGGGGTGAGGCCCGCGGCGTTGCGGGCCTGCCGGGTGGGCGGGCCGGGATCGGCCGCGGCGGCGTCGCGCGCGCACGACTCGTCGGGCTTGCGATCGTTTCCCAGCACCCCGGCCCCCGCGATCTGGGTGGTCGGCGTGACCAGCGATCGGGTCGACGCGTTGGTGCCGGAGCCGCCGGAACCGCATCCGCCGCAGGCCAGGACGGCCACGGCCAGAACGGCTGCGGCCGTGATCGATCGCCTTCCCAGCACGGGTCCGACGCTAACATCCGGCGAGTTCGGAACCTTTTACGACAGTTTGTAGGACTGCCCCTGACGGGCGGTTCTTCGGGGGCTAAGATTCGGAGTCAATACTGGGTTCGGGCCCTGTCCGACGATGTTTGGAGGAGCTGTTGACAGCCGAAGCCCCGCCGTTGGGAGAACTCGAGGCCGTCCGTCCGTACCCGGCCCGGACGGGTCCCAAAGGGAGCCTTGTCTACAAGCTGATCACCACCACCGATCACAAGATGATCGGCATCATGTACTGCGTCGCCTGCTTCATCTTCTTTTTCCTGGGCGGGTTCCTGGCGCTGCTGATGCGCACCGAGCTGGCGACGCCGGGCCTGCAGTTCTTCTCGAACGAGCAGTTCAACCAGCTGTTCACCATGCACGGCACGATCATGCTGCTGTTCTATGCCACCCCGATCGTGTTCGGCTTCGCCAACCTGGTGCTGCCCCTGCAGATCGGCGCGCCGGACGTCGCCTTCCCGCGGCTGAACGCGTTTTCGTTCTGGCTGTTCCTGTTCGGCGCTCTGATCGCGACCGCCGGGTTCATCACCCCGGGCGGCGCGGCTGACTTCGGCTGGACCGCCTACACCCCGCTGTCGGACGCGATCCATTCGCCCGGCGCCGGCGGTGACCTGTGGATCATGGGCCTCGCGGTCGCCGGCCTGGGCACCATCCTGGGCGCGGTCAACATGATCACCACGGTGGTGTGCATGCGCGCACCGGGGATGACGATGTTCCGGATGCCGATCATGACCTGGAACATCCTGGTGACGTCGATCCTGGTGCTGATCGCCTTCCCGTTGCTGACGGCGGCGCTGTTCGGACTGGCCGCCGATCGTCACCTGGGTGCGCACGTCTACGACCCGGCCAACGGCGGTGTCATCTTGTGGCAGCACCTGTTCTGGTTCTTCGGCCACCCCGAGGTTTACATCATCGCCTTGCCGTTCTTCGGCATCGTCAGCGAGATCATTCCGGTGTTCTCCCGCAAGCCGATCTTCGGCTACACCACTCTGGTGTACGCGACGCTGTCGATCGCGGCGCTGTCGGTCGCGGTGTGGGCGCACCACATGTTCGCCACCGGAGCCGTTCTGCTGCCGTTCTTTTCGTTCATGACGTATCTCATCGCGGTGCCGACGGGGATCAAGTTCTTCAACTGGGTCGGCACGATGTGGAAGGGGCAGTTGACCTTCGAGACGCCGATGCTGTTCTCGATGGGCTTCATGGTCACCTTCCTGCTGGGTGGCCTGACGGGCGTCCTGCTGGCCAGCCCGCCGCTGGACTTCCACGTCAGCGACAGCTACTTCGTGGTCGCGCACTTCCACTACGTGCTGTTCGGCACCATCGTGTTCTCCACCTTCGCCGGCATCTATTTCTGGTTCCCGAAGATGACCGGCCGGCTGCTGGACGAGCGGCTGGGCAAGTTGCACTTCTGGCTGACGTTCATCGGCTTCCACACCACGTTCCTGGTGCAGCACTGGCTGGGCGACGCGGGCATGCCACGCCGTTACGCCGACTACCTGCCCACCGACGGCTTCACGACGCTCAACGTGGTCTCGACGATCGGTGCCTTCATCCTGGGCGCGTCGATGTTCCCGTTCGTGTGGAACGTGTTCAAGAGCTGGCGCTACGGCGAGGTCGTCACCGTCGACGACCCGTGGGGCTACGGCAACTCGCTGGAGTGGGCGACCAGCTGCCCGCCGCCGCGGCACAACTTCACCGAGCTGCCCCGGATCCGTTCGGAGCGCCCGGCATTCGAGCTGCACTACCCGCACATGGTGGAACGGCTGCGCGCCGAGGCGCACGTGGGCCGGCACGCCACGGCGCTGGAGTCGCCGAAGGGATTCGGCCCACGCACCGAAGCGGATCGCTCCACTGCTGAGCAGTAGCGGCGGCAGCCGGGAGTGAACTCACCACTCAAGGTGTCGGTGCTGATCACCGTCACCGGCGTGGATCAGCCCGGCGTGACGTCGGCGCTGTTCGAGGTGTTGTCGCGGCACGGGGTCGAGCTGCTCAACGTCGAACAGGTGGTGATCCGCGGGCGCCTGACGCTCGGGGTCCTGCTGTGTTGCCCGCCCGAGGTTGCCGACGGCCCGGCGCTGCGCCATGACGTCGAATCCGCCGTCCGTGCAAAGGGTCTCGACGTCAGCATCGAACCCAGCGAAGACGTGCCGATTATCCGGGATCCCTCGACTCACACCATCTTCGTGCTCGGCCGGCCGATCACGGCCCGGGCGTTCGGGGCGGTGGCCCGCGAGGCGGCGGCGCTGGGCGTCAACATCGACCTCATTCGCGGTGTGTCCGACTATCCGGTGACCGGCCTGGAGTTGCGGGTGTCGGTGCCCGCCGGCGCCGACGGGGCGCTGCGCAACACGCTGTCGCGGGTGGCCGGTGACGAGCGCGTCGACATCGCGGTCGAGGGCTACAGCCTGGAACGGCGTGCCAAGCGGCTCATCGTCTTCGACGTCGACTCGACGCTGGTTCAGGGTGAGGTCATCGAGATGCTGGCGGCGCGGGCGGGCGCGCAGGGCGCCGTCGCCGCGATCACCGAGGCGGCGATGCGCGGCGAGCTCGACTTCGCGGAGTCGCTCGAGCAGCGGGTGGCGACCCTGAAAGGCCTGCCCGCCACGGTGATCGACGAGGTCGCCGCCCAGCTGGAGCTGATGCCCGGGGCCCGCACGACGCTGCGCACGTTGCGGCGCTTGGGTTTTCGCTGCGGTGTGGTCTCCGGCGGGTTCCGGCGGATCATCGAGCCGCTGGCGGAGGAGCTGGCGCTGGACTACGTCGCCGCCAACGAGCTGGAGATCGTCGACGGGACCCTCACCGGCCGGGTCGTCGGACCGATCATCGACCGCGCCGGTAAGGCGGAGGCGCTGCGGGAGTTCGCGGCGCGGGACGGCGTTCCGATGGAGCAGACCGTCGCCGTCGGCGACGGCGCCAACGACATCGACATGCTGGCCGCGGCCGGGCTCGGTGTTGCGTTCAACGCGAAGCCGGCGCTGCGCGAGGTGGCCGACGCGTCGCTGAGCCACCCCTACCTGGACACCGTGCTGTTCCTGCTGGGCGTGACCCGCAGCGAGATCGAGGCCGCCGACGCGGTCGACGGCCAGCTGCGCCGGGTGGAGATCCCGCCGGACTAGTGGCGATCGGGGTACGGCACGATGGGCGGGTGCCCGAGAACGGAAGTGAGGGTGGAGCCGACCAGGCTAGTGAGGCAGCCGACCCCGATCTGCTGATCGACTTCAGAAACGTGTCGCTGCAGCGCGGTGGACGCACCCTGGTCGGGCCGCTGGATTGGGCCGTGGAGCTCGACGAGCGCTGGGTGATCATCGGGCCCAACGGCGCCGGCAAGACGTCGTTGCTGCGTATCGCCGCCGCGAGCGAGCACCCGTCGTCGGGCGTGGCGTTCGTGCTCGGGGAGCGGCTGGGCCGGGTCGACGTGTCGGAGCTGCGGTCGCGCATCGGGCTCAGCTCGTCGGCGCTGGCGCAGCGGATCCCCACCGACGAAATGGTGCGCGACCTCGTCGTCTCGGCGGGTTATGCGGTGTTGGGTCGATGGCGGGAGCGCTACGAGGATGTCGACTACCGCCGGGCGATCGACATGCTGGAAAGCCTTGGCGCCGAGCACCTTGCGGACCGCACCTACGGCACGCTGTCGGAGGGGGAGCGCAAGCGGGTGCTGATCGCCCGCGCCCTGATGACCGACCCGGAGTTGCTGCTGCTCGACGAGCCCGCCGCCGGCCTGGACCTGGGCGGCCGCGAGGAGCTGGTGGCCCGGCTGGCCGACCTGGCCGCGGACCCCGACGCACCCGCGCTGGTGCTGGTCACCCACCACGTGGAGGAGGTGCCACCCGGCTTCAGCCACTGCATGCTGCTGTCGGAGGCCAAGGTGGTCGCCGCGGGCCTGCTGTCCGACGTGCTGACCGGCGAGAACCTGTCCGCGGCGTTCGGCCAGTCGATCGCCCTGGACGTCGTCGACGGGCGCTATTTCGCCCGACGAGTTCGCACCCGCGCGGCCCACCGGAGGCTCTCATGAGTGAACGCCCTGAACCCCTGCCGACGCGCCCGGCGGCCACCGTGATGCTGATCCGCGACGCACCCGGCGGCGTGAAGGTCTTTCTGATGCGCCGCCATTCCAAGATGGAGTTCGCCCCGGGCGTGATCGTGTTCCCGGGCGGCGGCGTCGACGACCGCGACCGCAACGCCAACATCGCGTGGGCCGGCCCGCCGCCCGAGTGGTGGGCGCAGCGGTTCGGCATCGAGACCGAACTGGCCGAGGCGCTGGTGTGCGCGGCGGCCCGGGAGACCTTCGAGGAGTCCGGCGTGTTGTTCGCCGGACCGGCCGACGATCCGGACAGCATCGTCAGGGACGCCTCGGTCTACGCCGACGCCCGCCGCGCGCTGGACGAGCGGACGCTGTCGTTCGCCGACTTCCTGCGGACCGAAAACCTGGTGCTGCGCTCCGACCTGCTCCGGCCGTGGGCCAACTGGGTCACCCCGGAAGCCGAGCGCACCCGCCGCTACGACACCTACTTCTTCGTGGCCTCCCTCCCCGAGGGGCAACGGGCCGACGGCCAGAACACCGAATCCGACCGTTCGGGCTGGGCGCTGCCGCGGGACGCCATCGACGACTTCGAGGCCGGCCGGAACATCCTGCTCCCGCCGACCTGGACCCAGCTGGACTCGCTGGCCGGCCGCAGCGTCGCCGACGTGCTGGCCGTCGAACGCCAGATCGTGACCGTGCAGCCGTTGCTCGAAAAGCGGGGCGACAATTGGGTCTTCGAGTTCTTCGACTCCGACCGCTACCACCGGGCGCGCGAATCGGGCGGGGCCATGGAGTGGCCGCTTTGAGGGAGTTCGTCAGCGTCGTGGTCAGCGACGGGTCGCGCGACGCCGGCCTGGCCATGCTGCTGCTGTCGCGGCCTCCCACCAACGCGATGACGCGGCAGGTCTACCGCGAGATCGTGTCCGCGGCCGACGAGCTGGGGCGTCGCGACGACGTCGCCGCCGTGATCCTGTTCGGCGGCCACGAAATCTTCTCCGCCGGCGACGACGCGCCCGAGCTCGAGACGCTGACCGCGGGCGAGGCCGATGCCGCGGACCGGGTGCGTCGTGCGGCCGTCGACGCCGTCGCGGCGATCCCCAAGCCGACCGTCGCCGCGATCACCGGGTACGCGCTGGGCGCCGGCCTCGCGCTGGCCCTGGCCGCCGACTGGCGGGTCAGCGGCGACAACGTCAAGTTCGGCGCCACCGAGATCCTTGCCGGCCGGGTCCCCGGCGGCGGGGCGATGGCCCGGCTGGCGCGCGTCACCGGCGCGAGCCGGGCCAAGGAACTGGTGTTCAGCGGGCGCTTCTTCGACGCCGAGGAGGCCCTGGAGCTGGGCCTGATCGACGAGATGGTGGCCCCCGACGACGTCTACGACGGGGCGGCGGCGTGGGCCCGCCGCTTCCTCGACGGGCCGGCCCAGGCGCTGGCCGCCGCCAAGGCCGGAATCAACGCCGTTTTCGATCGGCCACCGGGCGCCGATTAGGCTGCCCTGCATGACGACGAGTACCGAGACCCCCGGCGACGCCGTTCCCAACCCGCATGCCACCGCCGAGCAGGTGGAGGCGGCGCGGCACGACAGCAAGCTGGCCCAGGTGCTCTACCACGACTGGGAGGCGGAGAACTACGACGAGAAGTGGTCGATCTCCTACGACCAGCGCTGCGTCGAGTACGCCCGGGACTGCTTCGACGCCACCGTGCCCGACCAGGTGCTTCGGGAATTGCCCTACGATCGGGCGCTCGAATTGGGTTGCGGGACGGGCTTTTTCCTGCTCAACCTGATCCAGTCCGGGGTCGCGCGGCGCGGATCGGTGACCGACCTGTCGCCCGGCATGGTCAAGGTCGCCACCCGCAACGGCCAATCGCTGGGTCTGGACATCGACGGCCGGGTCGCCGACGCCGAGGGCATCCCGTACGAGGACAACACCTTCGACCTGGTGGTCGGCCACGCGGTGCTGCACCACATCCCCGATGTCGAGCTGTCGCTGCGCGAGGTGGTCCGGGTGCTGCGCCCGGGCGGCCGGTTCGTTTTCGCCGGGGAGCCGAGCAACGCCGGGGAGGTGTATGCGCGCGCCCTCTCGACCCTGACCTGGCGGGTCGTCACCAACGTCACCCGGCTGCCTGGCCTGGGCGGTTGGCGGCGCCCGCAGGCCGAGCTGGACGAGTCGTCGCGCGCGGCGGCGCTGGAGGCCCTGGTCGACCTGCACACCTTCGCGCCGGCAGACCTGGAGCGGATGGCGGAGGGCGCCGGCGCGATCGACGTCCGGACCGCCACCGTCGAGTTCACCGCCGCGATGCTGGGCTGGCCGCTGCGCACGTTCGAATGCGCCGTCCCGCCGGGGCGGCTGGGCTGGGGTTGGGCGAAATTCGCGTTCAACGGCTGGAAGACGCTGAGCTGGGTGGACGCCAACGTGTGGCGGCGTGTGGTGCCGAAGGGCTGGTTCTACAACGTGATGGTCACCGGGGTCAAACCCTCCTGAGCGCCGGGCTGGCCTTCGGCGCCGACGACGTCGCCTACCTGCGGTCGGAACCGGGTGCCGCGGCGCTGGCCGCCGTCGCCGAATTCGAGCTGACCGACGCGACGCGGGTCGCGGACGTCGCGGCCGCGCGCGCCCGGTTCGGGGATCGGGCGCCGGTGCTGGTGGAGACGACGCTGCTGCGCCGCCGCGCCACCGAGAAGCTGGGCGAGCTGGAGGTCTCCGGCTGGTTGTTCACCGACGAGGCGCTGCAGCAGGCCACCGCCGCTCCGGTGGCCATGCACCGGGCCGGGCGGCTCGTCGGCCGTGTCGTGCACGACGCGACCTGTTCGATCGGCACCGAGCTGGCCGCGCTGCGCCGCGCCGGTGTGCGGGCGGTGGGCAGCGACATCGACGCGGTGCGCCTGGCGATGGCGCGCCACAACCTGGGCGCGGCGGCCGGCCTGTGCCGCGCCGACGCGCTGCACCCGGTGACCCGCGACGCGGTGGTCCTCGTCGACCCGGCGCGCCGCCTCGGGGGGCGGCGGCGGTTGCGCATCGATGACTACGCGCCCGCCCTGGGCCGGGTGCTGGACACCTACCCCGACCGCGACATCGTCGTAAAGTGCGCTCCCGGAATCGATTTCGATGAACTGCGCCGCCTCGGTTTCGACGGCGAGATCGAGGTGACGTCGTATCACGGGTCGGTCCGGGAAGCGTGCCTGTGGTCGGCCGGGCTGTCGGGACCGGGGGTGCGCCGCCGGGCGAGCGTCCTCGATCGGGGGGAACAGATCACCGACGCCGAGCCGGACGAGTGCCCGGTGGCCGCGCCCGGGCGGTGGATCGTCGACCCCGACGGGGCGGTGGTGCGGGCCGGCCTGGTGCGCCACTACGGCGCCCGGCACGGGCTGTGGCAACTCGACCCCGACATCGCCTACCTCTCCGGGGATCGGCTGCCGGCGGGGGTGCGGGGCTTCGAGGTGCTCGAGCAGGTCGCGTTCGACGAGCGCCGGCTGCGGCAGGCCCTGGCGGCGCTGGGCTGCGGGGCGCTCGAGATCCTGGTCCGCGGTGTGCGCGTCGACCCCGACGCGCTGCGGCGGCGGCTGCGGCCGCGCGGCGACCGGCCGCTGTCGGTGGTCGTCACCCGCATCGGCTCCGGGGCCGCCGGTCGCGCGACGGCCTTCGTGTGCCGGGCGTCCCGATAGCGCCCGGTAGGCTGGCTGCGGTCACACCTGGTAGGCGCCCCGCCCTTAATCCGCGAGGACAGTTCACGATGCGTTACCTGATAGCGGCCGCGGCGCTGGCTGCCGCGGTCATGTTGGGCTGGCCGGCGGCCCCTCGGGCGGTGTCAGAGCCGGCGTCGTGCGCCAGCCTGGGCGGCACCGTCGAGGCCGGGCAGCTGTGCCAGGTGCGCGCCACCGGCCCCAGCTACATGCTCACCATGACGTTCCCCGCCGACTACCCCGACGAGCAGGCGTTGGCCGACTACATCACGCAGAACCGGGACGGGTTCGTCAACGTCGCGCAGGGATCCGGGACGCGCGACCAGCCCTACCAGATGGAGGCCACCACCGAGCAACACACGGCCGGCCAGCCGCCCCACAACACCCGCAGCGTGGTGCTGAAGTTCTTCCAGGACCTGGGCGGCTCCCGGCCGACCACCTGGTACAAGGCGTTCAACTACAACCTCGGGACCAAACAGCCCATCACCTTCGACAACCTGTTCGCGCCCGGCCCCCCGCCGCTGGACAGCATCTTCCCGATCGTTCAGCGCGACCTGAACCGGCAAAACCCGCTGGGCGCAGCGATATTGCCGTCGACCGGGCTCGACGCGTCGCACTATCAGAACTTCGCGATCACCGACGACCAACTGATCTTCTATTTCGCCCCGGGCGAGATGCTGCCGGCGTTCGGCGGCCCGACCCAGGCGCAGGTGCCCCGCAGCGCCATCCCGCCGCTGGCGATCTAGCCGGACTCACACCGGGCCGGCCAGCGACTCCATCGCCGCCGCGCCGATCGTCAGCCCGACCTGCAGCACACACCCGATGAGCGGGACGAAAAAGGCCGTTCGGCGCCTCATCAGCAGGAACACCGCGACCGCGATGTCGGCGACCAGGACGGCGGCGCCGCCCCAAATGCCCAGCATCATGGCGCGGTCGATCCAGGCGGGATCGCCGCACTTCACGGACCCGCACGGGTCGGTGCCCATGACGAACAGGCCGAGCAACACCACCGTCGCCGCCAGCAGGAATCCGTGGACGATCAGCAGGACGACGGTCGCGGCGACGTCCGCGGGGCGGCTGCGCGCGCTCATGCCGGCCCGAAACCGTAGACCTGGCCGTCGCTGGTGGCGGCGACCACCCGGCGATCGTTGCCGACCGACACCCCGACGGGATACCCGGTGGCCGCCGGGAGCGGGTAGCTGCCCAGCGTGTGCCCGTTGCCCGGGTCGAAGACCAGCACCGACATCCCGGGCGCGCCGTCCGCGGGTGGGCCGCCGACGACGGCGTACCCGGCGCCACCGCCGGCCAGGCTCGACGACGACAGCGGGGTGACGTCGTCGCGGCGCCAGACCGCGTCGGCGTGGTCGCCGGCGTCCTTGAACGCCGCGAGCCGCGTGTCGGGGCCGCCGCCGGACACGATCAGCCCCTGCGGGGTGACCGCGGGCGGCGTCTGCGCCAAAAAGCCGAGCGGCGCAGACCATTTCGGCTTCCCGTCGGCGGCGTGCAGGGCCCACAGCCGTTGGTCGCGGCCGTTGACGTAGACGGTCGACCCGTCGGCGGACAGCACCGGGCTGGCGATGACACCGGCGCCGACGGCGTCGCTGGTCCAGTCCCGGGTGATCAGCGGCGTCTGGCCGGGGTGGTACTTCAGCCCGATCAGCGCGGCGGTCGGAGCGCCCGGCTGCCAGACACCCACCACCGCGGTCCCGTTGACCGGTGAGAAGGCCGGCGCCGCCGCGACCGGGCAGCCCGGCCGGGCGGGCGCGCAATCGGCCAGCCCGCGCGTCGCGTCGGTGGGGTCGACGCCCTCCACCAGATCGAGCGGGCTGCCGACCACCTCGCCGCGGTGCGAGTCGAAAACCAGCACCTGCCCCAGGTGCGTGGTGACCAGCAGCTGGCCGTGCCCCAAAAACCTTGGGGTGGTGGGCATCCCGATCACCGGCTGGCGCCACCGCGTCCACTGGGTCACCGGAAACGAGAAGAACGTGCCCGGCTGGCCGACGTACAGGTTGTCGAAGCCGTCGAACAACGGGCCCGCGAAGCCGCCGCCCTGGACCAGCCGCACACACCAGCGCTGGCGGCCGTTGTCGTTGGCCTCCCACTCCATCAGCGAACACCCGGCCGGGGTCTGCGCGTTGAGCGCGAGATAGCTGCGCGCGCTCAGCGCCGCGCCGGAGCCCAGGCTGCCCTTGACCGACCGGGTCCACTGCAGCGACAGCTTGGTGGCCCCGCCGGTCGCGGTGTAGCTGCTGTTGGCGGCGTCGCCGTATTGCGCCGGCCAGCCCTGCGCGGCCGAGGAATCGACCCACGAGTCGGTGTTGCCGCAGCCGGCGAGCCCGACCGCGAGCGCGGCCGCCAGCGCGGCGCACGAGCCGCGCCGAAGCCCACGCAGGAGATGTCGGGCAAGCACCTCGGGTTTCCAGATCCTTCTACGCGGGGGCGACGGTCGAGTCCAGGTGAGAGTAACGCGCGCTCGCTCCGATAGGCTTTCCGGCCATGACGAGCATGTGGAATGCTCCGCTTCACCGCCGCTGGCGTGGATCGAACCTGCGGGACCCTCGCCAGGCGAAGTTCCTCACGCTGGCCTCGCTGAAGTGGGTGCTGGCCAACCGCGCCTACACCCCGTGGTACCTGGTGCGCTACTGGCGGCTGCTGAAGTTCAAGCTGGCCAACCCGCACATCATCACCCGCGGGATGGTGTTCCTGGGCAAGGGCGTGGAGATCCACGCGACGCCGGAACTCTCCGAGCTGGAGATCGGCCGCTGGGTGCACATCGGGGACAAGAACACCATCCGCGCGCACGAGGGCTCGCTGCGGTTCGGCGACAAGGTGGTGCTCGGCCGCGACAACGTCATCAACACCTACCTCGACATCGAGCTCGGCGATTCGGTGCTGATGGCCGACTGGTGCTACATCTGCGATTTCGACCACCGCATGGACGACATCAACCTGCCGATCAAGGATCAGGGCATCGTCAAGTCCCCGGTCCGGATCGGGCCGGACACCTGGGTCGGGGTCAAGGTGACCGTGCTGCGCGGCACGTCGATCGGGCGCGGCTGCGTGCTGGGGTCGCACGCGGTGGTGCGCGGCGTCGTGCCCGACTACTCGATCGCGGTCGGCGCGCCGGCCAAGGTGGTCAAGAACCGGCAGCTGTCCTGGGAGAGTTCGGCCGCGCAGCGCGCCGAGCTGGCCGCCGCGCTGGCCGACATCGAACGCAAGAAGGCGGCCCGCTAGTTATTCGGGCCTATTCGGGGTGGTCGTCGACCTTGTAGTCGAAGCTGACGTCGCCGGCGTCGACGCTGGTGACGGTCACGGCGATGCCGTACTTCTGCCCGCCGTCGGTGAGCTCGCAGCGCAGCGTCGCGCCCTCGACGCCCTTGAGGTTGTCCGGGCACGTCACCGAATCGGGCTTGCGGCCCACCTGCTGGGTGAGCTTGTTGCTGAGGATCTTGGCGACCTGGTTCTTGTCGACCGTCTCGACCATGTCGAACTTGACGTCGTTGCCGTTGACGCTGGTCACGGTCACGTTGACGTTGAAGGTCTGGTCCTTGACCTTCATCGTGCAGTTAAGCTGCGCCCCCACCGCGGCCGGCAGGTCGTTCGGGCAGTCCACCGATTCGGGCTTGTTGCCGGCGGCGTCGGTCAGCTTGGAGGTGATCTGGTTGGCGACGTCGCCCTTGCTCACCGCGTGCTTCGACGAGACCGAACACGAACAGGCGCCGGCGCCGGCCATCAGCCCCGCGGCAGCACCCGCAACCAACAACGTCCGAACGACCGAGCGAGCCATAGCGCCTCCCGTGGGCGAGATCGACGAGAACTGTGAGTCGGCTGATAATTGCATGCCAACCAGCTTCGGGTCCAAGGAATCGCTCAGATGCTCCGGTAGCGCCGCAGCGCCTCGGCGCGCTCGGCGCCGTGGTCGACGATCGGCGCCGGGTATCCGTGGGGCCGTTCGCCTTTCCTCAGGTGCGCGTCGTCGACCGCGCGCAATTCGGGGACCCAGCGCCGGACGTAGTCGCCCGCCGGATCGAACTTCTCGCCCTGCTTGGTGGGGTTGAAGACCCGGAAGTACGGCGCGGCATCGGTGCCCGACCCGGCGCACCACTGCCAGCCGTGCTGATTGTTGGCCATGTCGCCGTCGACGAGCTGATCCAGGAACCATTCCGCGCCCCACTGCCACGGCAGATGCAGGTCCTTGACCAGAAACGACGCGACGATCATCCGCACCCGGTTGTGCATGAAGCCGGTCTCGCGAAGCTGACGCATCCCGGCGTCGACGAAGGGAAATCCGGTCTCACCGGCCTTCCAGGCCTCGAAGCGCCGCCTGGCGTCGGGCCCCGTGTCGGTCGGGATGTCGTCGAACCGGCTGTTCCAGTTGCACCACGCGCTGGCCGGCCGGTGGTACAGCACGTCGGCGTAGAAGTCGCGAAATGCCAACTCCCGCAAAAAGGCTTGCGCCCCGGCGCCACGGCGGTCGAGGTCGGCAGCCATGGTGCGGGGATGGATGCAGCCGAACTTCAGGTGCGCCGACATCCGGCTGGTGTTCGCCAGGTCCGGCCGGTCGCGGTCGCGGCTGTAGCGCTGTAAGCCGTTGTCCGCGAATGACTTCCACGCCGTGTGCGCCGCGCCCTCACCGGCCGCCACGTCGAGCGCGGCGCCGGGGTCGGGGATCTCGCACCGCCCGATCCCCACCCGCGCCGGATCGAGCCAGCGCGCGGAGTCGGCGCTCGATTTCACCGGCGCCCGCCAGCCGACCTCGCGCCACTGGCGCAGAAACGGCGTGAACACCTGATACGGGGAGCCGTCGGCCTTCGTGACGCGGCCGGGTGACACCAGGTACGGCGACCCCGTTGCCACCAGCGGCACGGAATCCAGTGCCGCGCCCACCCGTTCGTCGCGGCGCCTTCCGTACGGCGCGAAGTCCTGCGAGACGTGCACCGACGACGCGCCGATTTCCTTGGCAATGCGCGGGATCAGCGTCTCGGGCCGCCCGCGGGCCACCAGCAGCCGACCGTCGAGGTCGTCGCGCAGCCCGCGCAGCGAGTCGCCCAGGAATTGCAGCCGGCGCGTGCCCGACGAGGCCTCCAGCCGCGGATCGAGGACGAAACAGGCGAGCACCTCCGCGCCGTTCTCGGCGGCGGCGGCCAGGGCGGGGTGGTCGCGCAACCGCAGGTCTCGGCGAAACCACAACAGCATCTGCATGATTCAGCGGTTGAGCCGCCAGACTCCGGTGGCCAGGACGGTGGCGAAGGCGCACCACAGCGCGTAGGGGGACAGCGCCAGGCCGGCCTTCGGGTCGGCCTGCGCGGCGCGGCGCGCGAGGTCGGCGCTGCTCACCGTCAGCGCCGCGGCGCCGAGCGCCGAGGCGCCGAGCTTGTGATAGCGGAAGAACAGCCAGCTCCAGCCGGCGTTCAGCGCCAGATTTACGCCGAGCGCCGCGGCGTAGCGGCGGGCCTGGTCGTCTTGTCCGGTGGCGCGGAACCGGTCGATGGCCACCGCGGACGTCGCCGCGATGTCGCCGTAGAGCGTGGTCCAGACGAGGGGGAACGCGATGCCGGGCGGCTGGTAGGGCGGCTTGCGGAGCCGGGAGTACCAGGCGGGGACGCGCTTTGGGCTGGCGATGCTTCCGGTGCCGGCGGCCACCGCGACGGCGACGGTGGTCGCGGCCAGAATCGAGGGTTTCACGCTCTGCTTCCTTCCGGTTGGGTGGGATCGGTGGGCCACCAGATGCGGTCGCCGATGAGGGCGAACAGCGCGGGTATGACCAAAGAGCGCACGACGAAAGTGTCGAGCAGGATCCCGAGGCCCACGATGATGCCCAGCTGCGTCAGGACGATCAAGGGCAGGATCCCCAGCACGCAGAAGACGGCCGCCAAGACGATGCCCGCGCTGGTGATGACGCCTCCGGTGGCCGAAACCGCGCGCACCATGCCATCACGCGCGCCGTGGCGGGCGGCCTCCTCGCGGGCGCGGGTGACCAGGAAGATGGTGTAGTCCACGCCGAGGGCCGCCAGAAAAAGGAACGCGAACAGCGGGGTGCTGTTGTCCAGCGCGGGGAATCCGAAGACATGCGCGCTGGCCCAGCCGCCGAGGCCCAGCGCGGCCAGCGCGCCGAGAATCGTTGCGGCGAGCAGGATCGGCGGTGCGGCGGCCGAGCGCAGCAGCACGTACAGGACGGTCAGGATCACCGCCAGAATCGCCGGGATCAGAACGAGCCGATCGTGCGCGGCGGCGTCGCGAACGTCGAGCGCCTGCGCGTCGGCGCCCCCGACCAGCGCGGCGGGGGCGACGGCCCTGGTCGAATCCCGCAGCGCGGCCACCGTTTTGAACGCCGCAGCGGACGACGGCGGGGCGCCGATCACGACGGACCACTTGGTGAGCCCGGTCGTCGACCGGCCCGCCTCGGTCGCCGAGACCACGCCCGGCGTGGCACCGATCGCCCGCTGCACCTGGGCCGACTGGGCGGTGGGGGCGACAACCAGCGTGGCATTGGCCGCGCCGGCCGGGAAATGCGCCGCCACAACGTCATAACCGGCCACGGAATCCGCCCGGACCCGGAACTGTTCGGTCTGCGACAGGCCGATTCGGGTCCCCAGCAAGCCGGTGGCCAGGACCGCCAGGAGCGCGATCGAGACCGCCGCCACGACGGCCGGGCGCCGGGCCACCCGTTCGGCGATCGTGTGCCAGGGACCGGATTCGACCGCGCCGGCATCACCGGCGCTCGGGATGAAGGGCCAAAACAGGCGCCGCCCGCACAGCGCCAGCACCGGCGGCAAGACCACCAGGACCGACGCCGCCGCGACTACCAGCCCGCATGCCCCCAGGGCACCCAGGCTGCGCGTGCTCGGAGTCGAGGCGAACAACAGGATCAGCAGCGCCAGCACCACGGTGGCGTTGCTCGCGACGATCACCGGTCCGGCTCGCCGCACCGCCCGGCGCAGCGCGTCGCGATGCGTGCCGTCGCGCGAAAGTTCCTGGCGGTAGCGCGAAATGAGCAGTAGCGCGTAGTTGGTGCCCGCGCCGAACACCAGCACGCTGGTGATGCCGGAGGTCGCGCCGTCGAAGCTCAGCCCGGTCAGCGACGCCACCGCCGTGCCCACCGCCGCGGCGACCCGGTCGGCGAACCCGATAACCAGCAGCGGTGCCAGCCACAGCACCGGCGAGCGGTAGGTGGCGATCAGCAGCAGCGCCACCACGGAGGCCGTCACCGCCAGCAGGGCGACGTTGGCGTCGGTGAACGCGTTGGCGATGTCCGCGCCAAAGGCCGGCCCCCCAGTGACGTGGGCCCGCAGGTCCGTGGGCAGGCCGGCGTGGGCGGCCGCGCGCAGGCCGGCGACCGCGTCATTGAGTTCCAGACCCGACAGGTCGGCGCACACGGAGACCACGCCGATGGCCGCTTTACCGTCGCCCGAGACCGTCACCGGTGCCGGGACGGCGTCGTGGTTGAGCGCGAGCATCCGGTCGCGGGCCGCTTGGGCGGCGCCGACGTCCGCCGGGTCCAGAGCCGCGCCGTCGGCGCGGCTGACCACGACGATCAGCGGAGCCCGGTCGCCGCCGGGGAACTGGCGGACCAGGGCGTCGACCTTGGCTGAATCGGAGGCCGGGGGCACCGACAGCGGCGCTCGGCCGGCCGCCGCGTTTCCGCCGATGAACACGATGAGACCAATACCCAACAGCAGCGCGCCGAATCCGGGCAGCCACGAACGCCGGCCCGTCACGGCAGCGGCGACAGCGTCCCAGCCCACGACGACAATTATTTCAGTCGCTTAACCATTAATCAAATTAACAATCTGGGTTTGGCGCGGTATGCTGCGATTCTGATGGAAGCCACCACCGACCGTGTTCGGCTCGAGGCGCTGATCGCGGCCGACGCGCGCGCCCTGACCGCCGAGTCCGACCAAATGGGTCGGGTCTTCGCCGCGGCGCATCGGTTGGGCACCAGCGACTTTCGCGCCCTGCTGCACATCCTGGTGGCCGAAACGGCCGGCGCTCCGCTGACATCGGGGGAGTTACGTCAGAAGATGGGCCTGTCCGCGGCGGCGATCACCTATCTCGTCGAGCGGATGATCAACTCCGGCCACATCCGGCGCGACACCCACGCCGAGGACCGGCGAAAGGTCATTCTGCGCTACTCGGATCCCGGGTTGGACACCGCGCGCTCGTTCTTTAACCCGCTGGGGGTGCACACCCGCGCCGCGCTCGACGAGTTGCCCGACGCGGATCTGGCCGCCGCGCATCGGGTCTTCGCGGCACTGATCAGCGCAATGCGCCACTTTCAGGGCGAATTGGGCTCGCCCCGTTGAAGGTTCGCCGGTGCCATCTCGCCAGCGGTTCGGGCGCCCACCAGTTCAGGCCGCCGAGCACGTGCATGAACGCCGGCACCAGCAGCATCCGCACCAGCGTCGCGTCCACCAGGACGGCAATGGTCAGGCCCAGCCCGAACATGCGCATGAAGGACACCCCCGCGGAGATCAGGGCCGCGAACGAGATCGACATCAGCAGCGCCGCGGCGGTGATCACCCTGCCGGTCCGGGCGATGCCGAGCGCGATGCTCTCGTCGTTGTCCGCGCGTGTTCGGCCCGAGTCGAGCCAGTACTCGCGGATCCGGGAAAGCAGGAAGACCTCGTAGTCCATCGACAGGCCGAACGCGATGCACAACATCAGCACCGGGACGTTCGCGGCCAGCGTGCCCGTCGGCGTGGTGCCCGCCGCGCCCAGGTGGCCGTCCTGGAAGATCCACACCAGGGCGCCGAACGCGGCGGTCAGCGAGACCATGTTGAGCAGTACCGCCTTGATCGGGAGCAGCACGCTGCCGGTGAGCAGGAACAGCAGCACCAGCGTCACGACCGCGATGAAACCGAACACGATCGGCAGGCGGTTCGTAATGCCGTTCACGCAATCACGATTCGTTTGTGCCATGCCGGTGAACTGCGCCGGTCGGTGTCCCGGCGGCGCGATCTCGTGCAGGCGGGCCAATTGCGCCTCCGACGCCCGGCCGTAGAGGGGGACGGTGCTGTCAACGGTCAAATAGGCGCTGCCGGCCGACATTCCGGCCGCGGCCGATGGCGGGCCCTGGGGCTGACCGGCGACGAGGGTGCCGGTCGGCGCGGAGACCGCCGCCACGTCGGCGACGAGGGACAACCGCATGGCGTAGTCGTCCAGGTCCGCGGTTGTTAGGCCGGCGGTTTCGGGGAGGACGACCTTGATCTCGGACGCCGTGCGGAAGTCGCTGCGGATCCGGTCGCCCACCGCCCGCGCCGACGATGACGTCGGCAGTACCCGGTCGTCGGGATAGCCCCACCTGACGCCGAGGAAGGGTGCGCCCAGCGCGAGCAGGACGGCGGTGACCGTCAATCCCACCGGGATCGCCTGCCGTATCACCACTTTCGCCGCGCGGTACCAGAAGCTGGCCTCCAGCGTCCGCCCCGGCGGTGCGGGGCGCCGGAAGAGCCTGCGGCCCAGGGCCCACATGTCGAGGGCGTCGAGCCGGTTTCCGAGCAACGCGATCGCGGCCGGCGCGACGACCGCCGCCGCCAACGCGGCGAACCCCACCACCGCCGTCCCGGCATAGGCGAAGGACTTGAGGAAGTACATCGGAAAGAGCGCGGTCGCGGCCAGCGCCAGGGCCACCGTGATCGCCGAGAACATCACGGTTCGGCCGGCGGTCGTCAGGGTCTTCATCAGCGCCTCGTCTGGTCCGGCGCCGGCGGCCAGTTCGTCGCGATACCGGCTGATGATCAGCAGGCTGTAGTCGACGGCCAGGGCGAATCCCAATGCCACCGTGACGTTGAGGGCGAAGATCGACACGTTGGTGATCGATGCGATCACCCGCAACACGGCGAGCGAACCCAGGATCGCGACTCCGCCGACCGCCACGGGCAATGCCGCCGCGAGCAACCCGCCGAAGACCCACACCAGCGCGACGAAACTCAGCGGTATCGCGATCACTTCCATCCGCAGCAGGTCCTTCTCGGTCTGCCGGTTGATCTGTTCGTAGACCAGCGCCGACCCTCCCGCTTGCACCGTGACGCCCTGATGGTCGTGCGCGTACCGCTCCGCCAACTCCTGGGCATGCCCGGGCGCGCTGTTCTCGTCGCCCTTGAGCGCGACGAGAATCATCGCGGTCTTTCCGTCGGCGCTGAATAGGCCGGGGGTGGCCTGCGCGCCCCAGGGTGAGATCACCTGCGCCACGAAAGGCGATTGGGAAAGCTGCCGGGCGATTTCGGTGCCGACGGCTTGTGCGGGCCCAACTCTGGCGCCGTCCGCCGAATTCACCAGCAGCACCAAATCCATGCCACCCTGATTGAACTTCTCGGCCAGCGTCGCGGCGGCGCGAGCCGATTCGGATGCCGGGTCGAGAAATCCCCCGGCGGACAGCCTGGTCGCGACGGGTATGCCGAAAACGGCTGCGGCGATCATGAACAGCGCGGTGACTGCGACGACGCGTCGTGGCGCGGCGACGGCGAGTCGGGCCATTCTCGCTAGCATGTACCGCCCTTAGGGTGATCCGCGGCTGGTGGTGTGGGCCGGCGCCCCGGTTCCGAGATTATGTTAAGATTCTTAAACATTCAAGTACTTAACTAAATGTGAGAAATCCGTTAGGCTCCCTGCTGGTGGGGTACCACCTAACGACACATGGCAGAAAGAGGTGAGGGGCGTGCTCGGGTCGATGGGAGCGGTGCTCGCCGAGGTAATCGATGCGGCCGGCACGGTGGTGGGCTACCGGCACGGCACCAAGGAGCCGGCCTACCGTGCGGAGCAGCTGACCCGGGACGTCGAGATCCGGCACTACGGCGCCAGGATCGCCGCGGAGACGACCGTCGTGGCGGACGAAGAGGCCGCCCGCTATACCGGGTTTCGCCGGCTCGCCGGTTACATCTTCGGTGGCAACGGCGTCCGGGAGAAGATCGCGATGACCGCCCCGGTGGCCCAGGAGGCGGCGGGCGACCGCAAATGGGTGATCCGTTTTTTCATGCCCGCCGAGAAGACGCTGGACTCGTTGCCCGAGCCCGACGACGGCGAAGTCAGGTTGGCGGCCGTGCCGGCGGAGACGGTTGCGGTGCACCGCTTCACCGGCAGCCGCAGTCGCCGCGCCGTCGCGGCGCACACCGATAAGTTGATGACCACGTTGCGCGAGTATGGATTCCAGGCCGTCGATAAGCCGGCGGCGTGGTTCTACGATCCGCCTTGGACCGTCCCGGCCCTGCGCCGCAACGAGATTGCCGTGCCGGTCGAGCCGGCTTGATCAACGTGCTGTCCGCCCACATCTGGCTGCTGAACCGTCGGCGCCGGGTCGACGCGTCATGACCGCGGACCGCGGCGAGATGACCACCCGCAAGCGGCGCCACATCGACGTGTGCCTCGACGGCGACGTGGGTTATCGCGGCGTGACGACCGGCTTGGAACGCTACGCCCTGCCCTACAACGCCCTGACCCAGACCAACCTCGACGACGTCGACCTGCGCGCCGAATTTCTCGGGGCGCGGTTGCGCTCGCCGATCCTGATCGGCGCCATGACCGGCGGGGCGAGGCTGTCGGGCACCATCAACCGCAACCTGGCCGCGGCGGCACAGCGGCTCGGCGTCGGAATGATGCTGGGTTCGCAGCGGGTGATGCTCGACAGCGTCCTGGGGGAGGGAGCCGCCTCCAGCTTCACCGTGCGCGACGTGGCACCGGACGTGCTGCTGCTGGGCAACATCGGCCTGTCCCAGCTGACCAAGGACGCGGTGCCCGACATCGTGCAAGCACTCGATCGGGTGGGGGCGGATGCGCTTGCGGTGCACACCAATCCGCTACAGGAGGCCGTTCAGCACGGCGGCGACACCGACTTCGCGGGATCGTTGGACCGGCTGCACGACGTGGCCGGCATGCTGGGCTATCCGGTGCTGCTGAAGGAGGTCGGTCACGGGATCGGCGCCGCCGCGGTCGGCCAATTGCTGCGCTTGTCCTCCGAGCCGCCGGTGGCAGCCATCGATGTGGCCGGCGCCGGCGGGACCTCGTGGTCGCGCGTCGAGCAACTGGTCCGCTACGGCGAAGTGCGCTACCCGGACCTCGCGGACTGGGGCATACCCACCGCGCAGGCTATCCACGAGGTGCGCGCGGCGCTGCCGGACATCCCGCTGGTCGCCTCGGGCGGCATCCGGACCGGCATGGACGCGGCCAAGGCGCTGGCGCTGGGCGCCGACGTGGTGGCCGTGGCGCGGCCGCTGTTGCCCGCGGCGATCGAGTCGGCGGACGCGGCGACGGCCTGGCTGCAGCGGTTCATCGACGAGCTGCGCATCTGCCTGCACGGGTGCGGGGCGGCCGACCTGGGTGCCCTGCGTGACGTTGGCGTGACGGCCGTTTCATAAGAGCGACGGCCCATGGCAGTGATTCTGGCTTACGGGTCGCCCGCGCTGGGCCACCTCTATCCCCTCGGCGCACTGCTGCGGGAACTGGGGCGGCGCGGCCACCGGGTTCACCTGGTCACCCTGGCCGCCGGGGTGCACGTCATGCGGGCGGTCGGCGTCGACGCCGAGCCGGTCGACCCGCGGATCGAGGCCGTCGCCGGACGGGATCGGCTGGCGCCCAACGCGTTGGGCGTCCTCGCCGAGACGATCGACGTCCTTTGCCGTCGCGCAGTGATCGAGGTCGACGACCTGCGCGGCGCACTGGCGCGGGTGCGGCCCGACGCGGTCATCGTCGACGCTAACTGCTGGGGAGCGATGTCGGTGGCGGAGGCCAGCGGTGTTCCGTGGCTGGTGTTCTCCCCGTTCACCCCTTACCTGCGGTCCCGCGCGGCGCCGCCGTTCGGTCCGGGCCTGCGCCCGCTGCCGGGAGTTCTCGGCATGGTCCGCGACGCGTCGATGCGCCCGTTCGTGAGCCACCTCTTCGATCGCCGGGTGGTGCCGCGGGTCAACGCCGTCCGCGCGGAATTGGGCGTGCCGCAAGTGAAGTCGGTGGATGGGCTGATGCGCCGCGCGCCGCTGTTGTTGGCGGTGGGCGGCGAGCCGTTCGAGTACCCGCATCCCGATTGGCGCGACGTGCACTTCATCGGTGCGTGTGAATTCGACACGGCCGCCGCGGTTGTCCCCGATTGGGTGGCCGACATCGACCGGCCCATAGTGTTGGTCAGCACCTCCTCGATCGCGCAGGCCGACGCCACGCTCGGCCGAATCGCCCTGGAGGCGTTGGCCGATGAACCGGTCCACGTCGTCGCGACGTTCCCGGCCGGCGTGCCCGACGGGCTGCCACGCACGCCCAACGCCACGGTGTGCCGTTTCGTGCCCCACGGCGCGGTCCTCGACCGTGCGATCTGTGCCGTCACCCACGGCGGGATGGGAACCACCGTGAAGGCGCTGGACCGCGGTGTCCCGGTCTGTGTGGTGCCCTTCGCGCGCGATCAGGCCGAAGTGGCGCGTCGCGTGCAGGTGGCCCGATGCGGCACCCGGCTGCCGGCCAAGAGGCTCACCGCGGTACGCCTGCGCGCCGCCATTTGCCGGGCGACGACGATGGCCGAGGGCGCCCGCCGAGTGGCCGCCGGCTTCGCCGCGACCGGCGGTGTGGCCCGTGGCGCCGACCTGATCGAGCAGCGGCTGCTGCAAGGGGTCCTACGGCGCGGCCTTTTGCCGCCGGGGTGATGGTCTGGACGGCTCGCCGGCGAGCTCGCCCTCGAACGTGGACATGGCGGTGATCATCGCCGCGAAAACCCGATGGGCGGCAACCAGGTCCTTGTCGCTCAGGTCCGCCATCGCCTTGCTGAGGTGAATCCCGAGCGGCCGGAAGAAGGAGTGCGCCAACGTCATGCCGCTTTCCTCGTAGCGCAGCAGCCACTTTCGCCTGTCCTCGGGGTCGGGCTCCCGCCGGATGTGGCCCGCCTCGATCATCCGATCGACGAGATATGTGATGGCCGCGGGCGACACGTCCATGCGCTGCCTCAGCTGGGCCAGGGTCAACGGCTTTCCCGCGGTTTCGCTGACCATGATGTGCAGCAGCGCGTGGAAATCGCTGCTGCCGACCTCGTTGGTGCGCGCGAAGTGGCGGCCGATGCGATCCGATTGCGCCGTGATCGACCGCATGTCGGCCGAGAGCTGCCGCTCCAGCTCGGCCCGCGCCGCCGGTGGATCCTGTGCGCGGCGCTTGCTCACCTACCCGCATCCTTCATCAGGCCAACCAGCGTATCGGTGCGCCCACCCAGGACCTAGCGCGACCTGCCGCGGGTCCGGATCGAACCCGGCGGTCCCGCGCCACTTCTCGATGTCGGACCCGTGGAGCTTTCCTCGCCAGGGCAATCCATGACGTCGCGGCGGCGAGAAATGCGACGGCCTGCGCGGTGCGGGTCCGGCCCGGCGGATACAGCACACCCGCGACGTAGCGGTCGACGAACCCGGTGCTCGGCAACGGCTCCATCCCGGCCCTCGCGCGCGCCCAATCTTCCAGCGACGTCAGCGGACACGGCACCGGCAGCGTCACGACCAGCACACCCCAGGCCACGCTCGCCAGATGCAGCCAGATGGTGCGCGGCCAGCGCAGCGCCAAAAATCCGCCGCAGGGCAGGTAGCACAGGTAGGCGAAGTGCGCGCCGGCGCTGACGATCACGAGGTGTCTAAAGAAGGCGAAGCGCGCTTTCTTCATCGCTGGTTCGGACTTCCGCTGGTGGCACGTGCTGCGGTAGGTCCATGTTAGCCACCGGTGCGTCGTTGGTAGCGGCGTTCGGCATAGGCCAGATCGTCGCGCCACAGCCGGGTCGCGGCATGACGCATCAGCGGCGTGATCAACGGGCCGGCGCGGCGCGCCGTCTTGAAACCGGGGCGCTGCGAAGTCGCGACGACGGCCTCGATCACGGCGACGCGAGGCCGGCCGTCGCGCCCCAAACCCATTGGCGTTGCGTGCGTTTCGACCACGCTGCCCGTGCCCTCGCCCTCGATGATGCGCATGACCACGGTGCGCGCCTCGGGGACGGTGAATTCGGCGATGACCGGCACCCCGAAGCGACCCATCCGGAAGGTCACCGAGACCAGGAAGCGGTCGTCCTCCTCGGTGGGCGTGGCGAGCACCTCCAGCCGCGTGAACGAATACGGGTGAAACCACGCACCGTGCCAGGGGTCGAGCCGGTTGGCGATGACGTCGGACGGTTCGCAGTGCCCGACCATGCGGGTGACCGCCGCCAACGTCTCAGTTGCGGGCCGCGGCGCGACCATCGGCCCGTCCGTGGGTGCCTCCGCGCCCGCCGAATCCAGGCGCACCCACGCCAGCACCCCGTCGTCGTGGCTGGGAAAGGGCTTCCAACGCAGTTCGCACGCATCGCCGTCGAGGGCCAGCCCGTGCCATCGGCAGTACAGGACGCCCCCGCGCACCAGCCCCGTCGCGAGGTCGGCGCCCAGGTGCGGGCAGGCTGCGGGGCCGACCCGCAGGCCGCCGCGCTTGTCGCGCCAGGCCACCAGGTCGATGCCGGCGACCCGCGCGCCGTAGGCGCGACCGACGCCCACCTCGCGGCTGGCCGCGAACACAAACCAGTTTCCGGTCGGCCGGCGCGCCGACCGTTCCAATGCGGCGTCGATGATGGCCGGCCGCGCGTCCCGGTAGGTCGGGCGCTGCTGGGTCCATGGCACGGGCCGTATCACGCCGACTGGCCAGTCCTTCCACCGCCGGCGCAGGCGGTCCCCGACGCTCATCGACCCCGTCCCTGGCGCTCGGCCAGCGAGCGCAGCAGCGCCGACCGTCCGCGGATGGGAACCGTGCACAGCTGGTGACCGGCAAGCCCCCACGACGCCAGCAGCCGGTTGGCCGCCGACCAGCCGGTGGTTGCCGCGCGCTCCATCAGCGCCACCGGCAGGTCGACCCGGATCCCGTCGCCGGCCAGCACCAGCCCGGGCTGCGGCGTGACCACGGTCGGGCGCAGCGCGTACGTTCCGGGGGCGAACAGCGGGCAATCGCCGCGGCGCAGTTCGCGTTCGAAACGGACACGCGCCGGGGCGGTCTCGGGATACAGCTGGTGCAGCCGCGCGATCGCGGCCTCGCCCGGGGATTCGGCACCGGCCGCATAGGAGTGCAATTCGACGACGGATCCGCCGTGCCGCCGTGCCCACGCGGCGGCCTCGCGTTCGTAGCGCTCGAGCACGCTGATGTTGTCGATCGGCTCATGGCCGGCGGTGCCGAGGAATGCGGGCCGGTTGCTTTCGACGGGCCGGTCGAGCCAGAGCCGCTGCACCACGAAGGACGGCGCGGCGCGCAGTTGGCGGATCCGGGCGCGCCACGGATCGCCGCCCAGCCGCGGCGACGCGTCAACCACCCGCTGCAGGCCGCCCACGTCGAGGGCCAGGACCACGGCGTCCGCGTCCCAGCGCTCACCCGAATCATCTTGCACGCGAAAGGGTTTCGCGCCGCCGAGGTTGACGCGGGACACGCGTGCGCCCAGGTGCATCCGAACGCCCCGCTCCCGCAGGTAGTCCGCCAGCGGATTCCACAGGCCCACATCGAAGTTCGCGGTGGCCACATCGAAGATCAGGCCCTCGCTGGAGCCCAGGAAGTAGATGTGGAACATGGTCGCCAGTTCGGCGGCCGACAGTTGCGCGGGCTCGGCGAAGAAGCTGCGGGAAAACACCTCGAACGCGAGGTGGCGCGCGGATTGGGGAAAGTTGATGCTCTTCAAGAAGGTTTCGGCGTCGATGTGGTCCAGCCGTTGGTAGATGTCGGGCACCGACACCGCCGCCAGCGGCGCGGCGGCCCGGGCGTTGATGCGCGCCAGGTCGCCCAGAGAAAACGTGGGGCTGCGCAGCGCGAACGCCAGCGCGTTCCACGGTGGGGTGCGGGGCAGCCCGCGGAACGTGTCCCGTCGGCCGGCGCCGTCGATCAGCGGGTAATCGCTGACGGGAGCGAGCATGCCCAGCTGCGGGTCGACGCGGCGCAGCAGGGCCCGCAGGTTGTAGTACTGGCGGAAGAAGGCGTGGAAACCGCGGTTCATCGCGAGTTCGGCGCCGTCGACGTGCTCGGTCCAGCCGCCCACCCGGCCGCCCAGGTAGCCCTCGCGTTCCACCACGTCCACGACAACGCCGCGTTCGGCGAGCGCGGTGGCGGCCGTCAGGCCGGCGATGCCCGCCCCGACGACGACGACGCGCGGCCGCGACGAGAGCGCGCCCGCGTCGGGCAGCCCCGGCGCGGCGGGGTGAATGTGGCGGCGGCGGTCGGTCATTGGGGCGCCTCCCCGAGGAAGGTGTGCACGACGTCGTGTTCCCAGCCGGGCATGGTGAGGCTTCGCACTTGGGTGAATCCGGCCTCGCGCACCCGTCGTCGCAGTCGCGACGCCCCGTCGAACGCGAGGACACTGCGCCACAGATGCCGGTACAGCGTGCTGTCGCGGGTGCGCCACCAGCCGGCGGGGATGATGATGCCCCAACACACCGCGTGCCAAATCGCGGTTGCGGCAACCGAATCGCGCACCGAGTATTCGTGCGCCGCCAGGACGCCGCCGGGCGCGAGGAGCGTGCGAAACTCCCGCAGTTGACGGTCCGGGTCCGCGAGATTGCGCAGCAGATAGGCGGCCAGGATGCCGTCGAACGGTCCGGTGACGCCGTGCTCGTCCAGTTCTTCGATGCGGGCATGCACGAACCGGACCGACGGTGGCCACGCCTTTGCCCGTGCGGCATCGAGCATTCCGTTGGCGGCGTCGACGGCGACGATCTCCGCCTCGGGAGCCGCCGCCAGCAGCGCGGCCGTCGACGCCCCGGTGCCGCAGCCCGCGTCGAGCAGGCGCAGTCCCCGTCCCCGTCCGGGCAGCCGCATGCGGCGCGCCGAGCGCGCCAGGTTGGCGTGGTAGTACGGGTTGGCCCCGACCAGCCGGTCGTACGCCGCGGCGCCGACGTCGAAGGCGCCGGGCACCTCGCCGCGGGGCAGGCCCGCCTTATCGACGCGCACGTTGTCGCTCCCACAACAGCAGCACGGCGGTGACCAGTGCGAAGCCGAACAGGAAGTCCTCGACGGGAATGTCGAACGGAAACCGCACGCCGCTCGTCTGCCGCTCGTTGTAGACCACGATCGGCGCGGTGCGTTTCGTCAGCCAGCCATCGACGGGAACCTGGAAGCCGAGCACGATCACCATCGACAACCAGTAGGCCGGCCGCCGGAACAGCCCCGTGTGCAACAGCGCCAGCTCCAGCGCGACCACGACCAGGACGGCCGCGACGGCCGGCACCGTGTAGCCGAGACCGGTCATCGGTGCCTGACCTGTTCGAGGATGGCGCTCACCGCGTTGTAGGTCAGCAGCCCGCACACCGGAATCACCAAGAAGAACAACACTTCCTCGATCGGCACCCCGAAGGGGATGTGGACGCCGCTGATGTACTCGCAGTTGTAAGCCCACACCTCGGCGCCGATCGCCACCGTGTCCCAGACGAGAAACACCGCCGCGACCGGAAGCACCGCGCGCGCGAGCCGGCGCGGCTGCCGGTACACACCGGTGCCCAACAGCTCCAGCGGCGCCGTGATCGCCAGGCACAGCCCGAGCACGATCAGGTACTGCCACCGGTCGCTCACGACGCGCCCCTCATCCGGACCCGCCACGCCCGCAGCAGCGCGCCGCCGGCGACCTGAAGCCGGCGCGTCGTGCCGACGGTGGCGCGTCGCGTGAACACCGAGAAATCGCTGTCCCCAATGCAATCCAGGATCTCGGAGTAGAGCGTCAAGGCGGTCGCCACGCACGGCCGGGAACGCGGCGCCAGCAGGGCGATGCCGTCGGCGGCGAAACGGTAGATCTCGCGGGTGATCTGGTGCTGGGCCTCGCACGCGGACCGGACGCGGGGATCGGTGCGGCGGTGCACGTGACACCACGTCAGTAGTTCCCGGTCCACGCCGAAGGCCGCGAGTTCGTCGGCGGGCAGGTAGATCCTGCCCCGCGCCAGGTCCTCGTCGACGTCGCGCAGGAAGTTGGTGAGCTGAAACGCGCGGCCCAGCGCCGCGGCGTACGGTGCGGCCTCGTCGGCGGGGCACACGGTCCCCAGGATCGGAAGCATCTGCAGCCCAATGACTTCAGCGGAGCCACGCATGTAGCGGTTGAGCGCCACCCGGTCGGGATAGTCGGTGACGGTGAGATCCATCCGCATGGAGTCCAGAAAGTCGGCGAACAACTCGGCCGGGATCCCGTAGCGGTGCGCGGTGTGGCCGACGGCGGCCAGGACGGGCTCGTCATGGTGCTCACCGCCGTCGAAGAACCGGTCCGAGAGCCGCTGCAGCCGGTCCGCCCGCTCGGCGACGTCCAGGTCCGGATTGAGCTCGTCGAGAATGTCGTCGGCGTGGCGGGCGAAGCCGTACAACGCATGGACGGCCGGGCGCTGGTCGGGGGCCAGCAATCGGGTCGCGAGGAAATACGTGCGGCCGTTTTCGGCGGCGATCCGCCGGCACCGCCGATACGCCGCGCGTAGGCGGTCTTCGCCGATCCCGGCGGCGTCCAGCTCGGTGCGGATCATCGGGATCCGGCTTTCAGGTCGAGCGTGCGGGTCGTCGTCCGGTCGGTCGGGCCGGTGATGCGGTCGGCCGCCAGTCGCCCGGAGATCAGGGTGGTGGGCACGCCGACGCCGGGCAGCGTCGACGACCCGGCCAGCACCGCGTTCTCGATGCCGCGCACCGTGTTGGCCGGCCGGAAGGGCCCGGTCTGGGCGAACGTGTGCGCCAGCGCGAACGGGGTGCCGGCCGCCATGCCCTGGCGGGCCCAGTCGTCCGGGGTGTCGACATGCAGCAACCGGGCGTCGTCGCACAATCCGGGCACCAGCCGGTCCTGCACGACCTCGAGAAGGGAGGCCGCGTACGCGTCGCCGGTGGCCGACCAGTCGATGTTGCGGCGCGCCAGGTTGGGGGCCGGGGCCAGCACGTAGAGCAGGTCCCGGCCGGCGGGCGCCAGGCTCGGGTCGGTGGCCGTCGGCCGGGTGACCAGCAGCGACGGGTCGGTCATGAGCCGGCCGTCGCGAATGATGTCGGTGAACGTCCGCTCCCACGCCGCGCCGAAAAGGATGGTGTGGTGGGCGGTTTGCGCGGTCGCGGCGGGGCACCCCACGTGCAGCACCACGGCCGAGGGCGCCGCGCGCAGCGGAAGCAACCGCCGTGGTTGGCGGCCGAGCAGCCGGTAGGTCTGCGGCAGCTCGGTCGTCAGCACCACCGCGTCGCAGGCGATGCGCCGATCCCGGTCGGTGTGGACCGCGGTGATCCGCTGGCCGCTGCGCTCCAGCCCGGTGACCGTCGACCCGTAGCGGAATCGCACCCCTGCGTCGGCGGCCGCTGCCGCCAGGGCGTCGGGCAGCGCCCGCACGCCACCGCGCGGAAAGAACACGCCGGCGACCGTGTCCATGTAGGCGATCACCGCGTAGACCGCCAGGGCCTGTTGCGGTGCGACGCCGGCGTACAGCGACTGGAAGGTGAAGACCCTGCGCAGCCTGGGGTCGCTGATGTGGCGCTTGACCATCGTGTCCCAGCGGCGGAAGCCGCCGAGCGCGGCCAGCCGGGCCAGCTGAGGATTCAGCAGCGACAGCGGGGAGTCGAAGTTCGCGGCGATGAAGCCGTCGAATTCCGTGCGGTACAACCGGTTCAGCCAGTCGCGTAACCGCCGGTAGCCGTCGGCCTGTTGCGGGCCGGCGAACTCGCGCACCGCGGTGGCCATCTCCTCGGCGTCGCTGTGGACGTCGATGGTGCTGCCATCGGCGAACCGCGCCCGGTAGGCCGGGTCCACCGGCAACAATTCGAGCCTGTCCGTGGAGGTTTCGCCGACGGCGGCGAAGGCCTCGTCGATGAGGTCCGGCATGGTGAGCACCGTCGGGCCGGTGTCAATGCGGTAACCGTCGACGTCGCGCCGGCCGGCTCGCCCGCCGGGCCAGGGTTGGCGCTCCACAACGGTGACTTCACGGCCCCGCCCGGCCAGGTGCAGTGCGGCGGCCAGCCCCGCGAATCCCGCGCCGACCACGACGACGTGGTCGGTTCGCCCGGGCACGGTGCGGGCGCTCATGCGGCGCGCCGCGTGCACAGGCCGGCCATGTCGACCAGCGCGGCGGTGAGGTGGTCGCCAAAGGCGGTGCAATCCAGCGCGTTTACCGCCTCATCGACGCGCTCGGCGATCAATTCTTCGATGTAGTGCACGGCGCCGGTGGCGAGTATCAGATTTCGCCAGCGGTCCAGCGCTGACTCGTCAAGCCGGTCGGTTGTCATCAGTTCCCGGAACTGCAGCCGCGTCGACGGATCGGCCAACTGGTGCGCGGCCACCACCACGCTGGTGGCCTTGCGCTCGATCAGGTCGTTGGTGGGCTTGCCGGTCGTCGCGGGGGAGCCGAAGATGCCGAGGACGTCGTCGCGCAGCTGGAACGCTTCGCCGATGGCCGAGCCGTAGGCGCCGAGCGCCGCCAGCACCCGCTCGTCGCAGCCCGCCGTCGCGGCGCCGATCTCCAGCGGCCGGCGCACGGTGTAGTTTCCCGACTTTCTCCGGGCCACCTCCAGCACGGCCTCCAGCGTGGGCAGGTCGCGCATATCCGTTGCAAGATCGTTGAATTGGCCCACCGCCAGCTCCGTGCGCATGGCGTCGTAGCGTGGCCACGCGCGCTGCAACTGGTGGTGCGTAAGGCCGCTGTCGCGCAGCATTTGTTCGGCCCAGATCAAGCAGAGGTCGCCGAGCAGGATGGCGGACGATTCACCGAACCGGCGCGAGGAGCCGGACAATCCGCGCCGGCGATGCCACGCGGCGAATTGGACGTGCGCGGCGGGGCGCCCCCGTCGCGCGGTCGACTCGTCCATCACGTCGTCCTGCAGGAGCGCAAACGCGTGCAGCAGCTCCAGGCTGGCCGAGGCCGTCAGCGCCGCATCGCTGGCCGGTGCGCCACCCAGCCAGCCCAGATACATGAACGTCGACCGCAGGCATTTACCGCCGTCGACGAACTCCATCAACATGTCGCCGGCCACGTCGAGGCCGCATGGGCCCAGCGCCTCGACGCAGCGGTCGGCGACGAATTCGACGACGCGGGAGAGCACCGCCTGCCGCAAACCGGCCCGCCAGGCCTCGAGTTGGTCGGAAGGAGGCAGGGCGGCCGGCCCGCGCAGGGTGGCTTCGGCAAGGCGCACACCCGGAAATGCGTGCACAGCTCCCACCGAAGCCTCCCTCGCAGCGTCGGTCAGCCGCCGGCTTGAACGGCTCGGATTCACGCGCGATACCCCTTTGGTGACGAAACAAAACACTTGGCGACGGCGAACATGCGTCGGGCGGGCCGCCCGGTCGATGCCCGCTAGTTTAAGTTATTGAAACATTAACTTACTGAATGATCGGCCGGTTCGCCAGTGCCCAGGCGCCATTGACCGCCCGCCGGTCGCCGGGGGGGGGTTGAGAAATACGTCTCAGGACGCCTTAAAGCCTCAGGAGGGGATGGCGGCGGCGCGCGTCGATTCGTGCCGGTATCGCCGGTCCCGGACTATTCCCGAGAGCAACTGACGCCTCGCCTTGACGAGGTCGTCGATGAGGTGGAGGGCTTCGGCCACCGATCCCACCACGGGCAAACCGTGGTCGTTGACGATGTGAAGCATCGGGCGCAGCGCGGCGCCGGCCACGACGCTGCAGTGCACCCGCGCCTGCTGATGCTCGTGATTGAGCGCCAGCAGCGCCCGGAAACCGTCGAGGCTCATGAAGTCCAGATGGCTCATGTCGAGGATCAGCGGCGTCTTCAGGCGGGAGAAGCGACGGATCGCGTGGGCGAACTGGTCGGCGTTCGATGCGTCGATCTCGCCATCGACCCGCAGGACCGTGCCCAGGCTGCGGGCATAGACAAAGAGCCGCGCGCCGTTGAAATCGGTCATGTAGCGGCAGCTGGCGGGTTGGTGGCTGTCAGCTGAATCCGTGGAGCGGTGAACAGTCATGTGCTGCGCCAATCGGCTGTGGTGAAGGGGCGACCGGGTGCTACGCACGGCGCTCCAATAAAGAAGCTGTGAACTCAACCCGCCTTACATGCTAGCGCCCACGCCGCGCCGAGGTGGCCGAATGGGACCACCAATTTCGGCGGCGACCCGCGGGGCCGGCCGTGTTTCTGCCGGCGCAGAACGGGAACCCGCCGGCGGTGAACGTTTCCGACCTCCTGGCCAAGCCCTTTCAATGGGGATCCGCTTTGCGCGGCCGCAGATTTTTCCATCCGGTCGGCGTCCTCGCGGAAGGCTCGCTGGAACGCGTTGCGCCGGCGGCCGAGGGGCTGCCGATCGCGTCGTCCGACGTTGTCGCCCGAATCTCCAAGGCCGCCGGCACGCCCGGGGCGCTGCCCGACTTCATCGGCCTGGCGATCCGCGTCGCACCCCGCCAGGTGGCAGCGAGACCGTGGGACATTTTGCTCGTCTCGGCGGGTTCGGGTGTGTTGGCGCGGGCCGTGGCGCTGCGACCGACCACGTCGTGGACCGGTCAGACGCTCACCAGCCTCATGCCGTTCTCCTACCAGGGCAGCGTCTGGTGGCTCAGGGCACGAAGCATGAGCGATATCAACGGTTTTGGGCTATCGCTGGGCGGCGTCGGGCAGGCGATCGGCGCGGGCGGCGTCGACTTTGCGATCGACCAGGCCTGCGGCAGGGCCGATTTCGCCCCGCTGGCGCGGCTGAGGTTGACCGGCGTCCGCGACCCCGAACCGGACGTGGCGTTCGATCCGGTCGCCAACACCGCGCCGGGGGTCAGCCTCTACCCGGAATGGCTTGCCGATCTACGGGCCCGCGCCTACCGGCGCAGCCGCGAGGGCAGGGACGGGGGCTAACGCCCGAGCAGGTGACGCAGGGCCGCGTCGAGGCCGGGCTGGCGAAACCGGTGCCCGGCCGCGGTGAGTTTCTCAGGAATCACGCGTTGGCTGGCGCACGCGAGTTCGCGGGCGCCCTGATCGCCCAGCAGCAGCCGGGGACCGAGCGGCGGCACCGGCAAGACCGCTGGCCGGCGCAGCACCCGGGCGAGGGTGCGGGTGTACTCGGAGTTTCGAACCGGTTGCGGCGCAACGGCATTTACCGCGCCCGACAGGTCGGTGTCCCACAGCGCGCGGTGATAGACGTCGACCAGGTCATCGATGGCGATCCACGACAGCCATTGCCGGCCGTCGCCGAGGCGCCCGCCCAGCCCCGCGCCGAACAGCGGTCGCATCAACCGCAGGGTGCCGCCACGAGGCGATTGCACGATGCCGGTGCGCACCCGGATCACCCGCACACTCCCCGCCGCCGCGGGCGCCGTCGCGTCCTCCCACTCGGCGACGACGTCGGCGAGGAAGCCGTCGCCGCGATCGCTCTCCTCGGTGAGGGATTCGTCGCCGCGGTCGTAGCCGTAATACCCGATCGCCGAAGCCGAGATGAGTGCGGCGGGTCCGGTTCGGGCCGCCAGTTCGGCCAGGCGGCGGGTCGGGCCGATCCGGCTGTCGCGGATCGCATTCCGGTGGGCATCGGTGAACCGGCCGGCGATCGATGCGCCGGCCAGATGGATCACCGCGTCGACCCCGGCGAGCAGCTCCGGGTCGGGGTCATCGGGATTCCACCGACGCTCGTCGTCGCCGGTGGCGGCCCGGCGAACCAGGGAGATGACGCGGTGCCCGCCGGTTCGCAGGAATGCCGTCATCGCCGAGCCGACCAGCCCCGACGATCCGGTGACGGCGACGGTCTTCGGCGTCAGGCCGTTTGCGGCGGCCAGTCGGTGTGCGGCCAGGTCGTCGGCCAGCTGACGGTGTCGGTAGGCGAACATGGGGCGCAACAACGACCCGGGCACCGGCGTATCCACCCGGTCGATCACCCGGGTCCGGCCGCCGCCGAGGTCCTCGAATTCGTGGGTGTGCCGCCACCGCACCGCAATTCGCGCCGGCAGCGACGCCAGCCCCGCACCGCCGATGGCGTCGACGAATCGCCGCGGCGGATCGTAGGAATCGGCTTGGTGCTCGGCCACCCATCGCAGCCCGCCGGGCAGCGCCAGCGTGGCGCGGCCGTCCTCGAGCGAGGTGGCCTCGCTGACCAGCCGCATCGGTTGCCATGGCGGCGACAGCCGGTGAAAGGCGCCCGGCCTGGCGTGCCAGGCGAAGACCTCGTCGCGCGGTGCATCGACCACGCTCGAATATTCCAGCCCCATCTTTCGACGTTAGCGGTCGGGCAGCGCGTGCTCCACGATGGGCAGCCGCGGCTGCGGCTGCCGCTCGCCGCGCTTGGCCGCCAGATAGACCTGGGCGGTCTGGATGGCCACGGTCCGCCAATCGAAGTCGGAGGTGAGCCGCTCGCGGGCCGCGCGGGCACGCCGCTGCGCGGCGTCCGGATCGTCGAGCACGGTGCGGACCGCGGCGGCCAGCGCCGGCACGTCGCGGGGCGGGAACGACACCCCGGTCTGCCCGTTGATCACGGCCTCGCCCAGGCCGCCGATGTTCGAAGTCACCAGCGGGGTGCCGGCCGCGGCGGCCTCCAGGGCCACCAGCCCGAACGGCTCGTAGTGGCTGGGCAGCACCGCGGCGTCGGCGCGGTGCAGCAGTGCCAGCAACTCGGCGTGCTCGAGGTGCCCGACGAACCGAATCGCCTTGAGCACCCGGTGTTTACGGGCCTGCTCGATCAGCCAGTCCTGCTGGGTGCCCTCCCCAGCGATGGTCAGGCTGGTGCCCGGGTGGGCGCGCCGGATCCGCGGCAGCGCGGCGATGGCGTCGTGCACGCCCTTCTCGTACTCGAGGCGCCCGAGGTAGAGCAGGTCGGCCGGGCCGGTGCGCGGCCTGCGGGGCGCGAACGGCCAGCGGGCCGCGTCAATGCCGTTGGGGATCACCGTGATCCCGGCCAGGCCCGGGCCGAAAAGCTCGGTTATCTCGTCGGCCATCGACGCCGAACACGTGATCAGCGAATCGGATTCGCGCACCAGCCACGACTCGACCGCGTGCACCTGACGGCTGATGGGCCCGCTCACCCATCCGGAATGCCGGCCGGCTTCGGTGGCGTGGATCGTGGAAACGACTGGCGCGTCGTAGAACTGGGCAAGCGCGATGGCCGGGTGGGCGACCAGCCAGTCGTGCGCGTGCACCACGTCGGGGCGCCACGACCGGTCGCTGCCGTGCTTCTTCAGCGGCAGCCCGGCGCGGATCATCGAGTGACCCATCGCCAGGGTCCAGGCCATCATGTCGTCGCTGAACGTGAATTCGTGCGGATCGTGTGCGGCCGCGATCACCCGGACGCCCTCGCTGATCTCGTCGCACGACGGGTGCGTGCTGGGATCGGTGCCCGAGGGGCGGCGCGACAGGACGACGACGTCGTGGCCGGCGGCGGCCAGCGCGGTCGAGAGGTGATGGACGTGGCGGCCCAGCCCGCCGATGACCACCGGCGGGTATTCCCACGACACCATCAGGATCTTCACGCGCCTGCGTACCTCCGCCGTGAGAGTGCGCAAAATGTCGGCTGCAACGGCGTGTCGGTGTACAGACACGCACGCTCGCGACGGGAAGCGGCGTTCACCGGGGCAGCCTACGCGCATCCAGGGCACCGAACAGGCCGTCGGCGCGGTTCCAGCCGTCGGCCAGCCGCTGCGCGGCGTCGCGCCGGCCGGACGCCAGCGCCCCGGCGATCTCGCGGGTGGCGTGTGCGTGCAGATGGGCGCGGTAGCGGGCGTAATCGGCGGCCGAGTCCTTGCTCACCATGAACGGCCAGTCGCTGGACACGGTGAGCAGTGTCTCGCGCAGGATCTGGTCCGCGACGTGGTCGCGGGGGAGCGGGCCGTCCTGCGCCAGCGCCTTGTCGACCGTGCTCAGCGCCGTGTCGACCACCTCGGTGTTGAGCTGGACCAGGTCGGCCACCTGCTCGCCCGCCCATACCTGCCAGTCCTTGCCGGAGCCCCACGAGCTGGGCGGCAGCGCGACCGGGTCGCCGACGAATCCGCCGTCGATCGCGTCGCGCAGCGTGCCGACGCGCACGCCGGCTTCGGGCAGGGCGCGCAGCACCCGCTGCAGCCACGTCGGGCCCTCGTACCACCAGTGGCCGAACAGCTCGGTGTCGAACGCGGCCACGACGTGGGCGGGGCGCCCGATGCGCTCCGATTCGCTCGTCAACCGGCCGCGCACCACGTCGACGAAGTCGGCGACGTGGGCGTCGACCGCGCGGTCGGCGCGCTCGGGATCGTAGGGCGCCTTGCCCTCCGAGGACACGTTGCGCCCGGTCACGCGGGCCGGCTTGAGGCCGGTCAGGTGGTCGTAGGTGTGGAAGTCGCGGTAGGCGGCGTGGCCGGGGTAGCCGGATTTCGGCGACCACACCCGGTAGCTGACCTGCAGGTCGCGCCCGAACGCGACCACGTCGGTGTCGCCGACGGGCCGGCCCAGGGCGGTGTCGCCGTGCAGCGACGGGCCGTCGACCATGAAGTGCGTGACGCCGGCGCCGGCGTAGTCGTGTTCCATGCCGGGGGCATAGGCACATTCGGGCGCCCAGATCCCGGTCGGGCGGTGGGCCAGCCGCTGCTGCGCGTCGGCCAGGCCCTCGCGCAGCGCGAACTCGCGCAGCCGCGGGTTGAGCAGCGGCTGGAAGGGGTGGGCCAGCGGGCCGCCGAGCAACTCCACCGTTCCCGCGTCGATCAGGGCGCGCAGCAGCGGGCTGCCGCCGTGCCGCCAGAGGGTGGCGTAGTCCTCAAGGGCCCTGTGCGCCTCGGCCTCCTCACGAATTCCGAAGGCCCGCAACGCTTCCGGCGTGCAGGACTGGTACTCCGCCGACTTCGAACCGCGCGCCGAGCGCACGCTGGCCGCTGCCGAGGTTGCTTCAGTCGCCCGCAGCCGCCAGTTGGCCAGCCAGTGCTGCATGCCGTCGAGGCAGTACGGGTCGTCGAGCTGGGCGTTGACCACCGGGGTGACGCCCAGCGTGACGAGGCGGTGCCGATCCTCGTCGGCCAGGGTGCGCAGCGCCCGCAGCAGCGGCAGGTATGAAGCCGCCCAGGACTGATACAGCCATTCCTCGCCGACCGGCCAGCGGCCGTGGTGGGCCAGCCACGGCAGGTGAGTGTGCAGCACCAGGGTGAACATGCCGGGAACGTGCGGGGTGCTCACGGCCGCACCGCGATCGCGATCAGGTCCAGGCTTTCATCTATGTCACGGTCGCCTACGTCGTCCAGGTCGAAGTCGTCGCACGTGACCGCGGCGACGTCGGCGGCCAGTTCGGGGGACCACGGCGCATCCGCGACCGCCCGCGCGATCTGCGCGTCGATGATCGACCCACCGTGGCGGGCATCCATCTCGCGCAGGCGCGGGCCGTGAAACAGCCCGGAGACGGCCACGTCGGAAAAGCCCGCGTCGACCAGCAGCTCGGTCAGCTCGTCGGCGTTGAGCTCGCGGGTGTGGAACGGGTTGACCGGGGTGTCCCGCCCGGGTGAGAAGGTGATCCGGTTCGGGGTGGACACCATCAGCAGCCCCGAGGGCCGCAGCACCCGGGCGCACTCGGCGACGAATTGTGGCTGATCCCACAGGTGCTCGATGACTTGGAAGTTCACCACAACGTCCATCGACGCGTCGGGCAGCGGCAGCTGCGCGAGGTTGGCCTGCATGACCTCGACCCGGGGGTAGCGGTTGCGGACGTGGGCCACCGCGGCCGCGTCGTAGTCCACCGCGACGACGCGGCGCGCTACGCCCGCGATCAAGTCGGCGCCGTAACCCTCGCCGCAGCCGGCCTCGAGCACCTCGCGGCCCGCGCAGCGCGGCGCAAGCCGCTGGTAAACGACCTGATGGCGGCGAAACCAGTAGTTCTCGATGTCCAGGTCCGGGATGGTGCGCTCGCCCGTCAGCGTCAACACCGCGTCGGCCCCCGGCGGGGCCGACGGCTGCGGGCCGGGCACGTCCGAGGGGACCTCGGGCAGGAATGCGCTCATTGAATAGGCAGGCTAACGCGAAGTGTCCGATTCGCGAACCGCGAACGGGGCACCCCTGCGGGGAGGGGCAGACAGGGCGAAAGAACCTGCACTACGACCCGCTATGGTGTGAGGGCAGACGGCACAAAGTTACCCGCTAGTAACACGGGAGTGCAGTCTTAAAGTGCGTGACCGAGGTCCGCAGTCGACCGCTGCGCGACCCCTTCGAGGAGGACGAACCAGACTCATGACGAACATCGTGGTCCTGATCAAGCAGGTCCCAGACACCTGGTCGGAGCGCAAGCTGAAAGACGGTGACTGGACGCTCGACCGCGAGGCTGCCGACGCGGTCCTCGACGAGATCAACGAGCGCGCCGTGGAAGAGGCGCTGCAGATCCGCGAGAAGGAGGCCGCCGACGGCGTCGACGGTTCGGTGACCGTGCTGACCGCCGGCCCCGAGCGGGCCACCGAGGCGATCCGCAAGGCCCTGTCGATGGGCGCCGACAAGGCCGTCCACCTCAAGGACGACGGCATGCACGGCTCGGACGTGATCCAGACCGCGTGGGCCCTGGCGCGCGCGCTGGGCACCATCGAGGGCACCGAGCTGGTCATCGCCGGCAACGAGGCCACCGACGGCGTCGGCGGTGCGGTGCCGGCCATCATCGCCGAATACCTGGGCCTGCCGCAGCTGACCCACCTGCGCAAGCTGTCCCTCGACGGCGGCAAGGTCACCGGCGAGCGCGAGACCGACGACGGCGTGTTCACGCTCGAAGCCACCCTGCCCGCGGTGGTCAGCGTCACCGAGAAGATCAACGAACCGCGCTTCCCGTCGTTCAAGGGCATCATGGCCGCCAAGAAGAAAGAGGTCACGGTGCTGACCCTGGCCGAGATCGGGGTCGAGGCCGACGAGGTCGGGCTGGCCAACGCCGGCTCCACCGTGCTGTCGTCGACGCCGAAGCCGCCCAAGACCGCGGGCGAGAAGGTCACCGACGAAGGCGAGGGCGGAAACCAGATCTCGCAGTACCTGGTCGCCCAGAAGATCATCTAGCCCTGATCCCAGACGAAGAGAAGAGCGAAATAACCCATGGCTGAAGTACTGGTGTTGGTCGAGCACGCCGAAGGCGCGCTGAAGAAGGTCACCTCCGAACTGATCACCGCCGCCCGGGCGCTGGGCGAGCCGTCCGCCGTCGTCGTCGGCGCCCCCGGCACGGCCGCGCCGCTGGTCGACGGGCTGAACGAGGCCGGCGCCGCCAAGGTCTACGTCGCCGAGTCCGACGACGCGGAGTCCTACCTGATCACCCCGGTCGTCGACGTCCTGGCATCGGTGGTCGAGTCCGCCTCGCCGGCCGCCGTGCTGCTGGCCGCCAGCGCCGACGGCAAGGAGATCGCGGGCCGGCTCGCGGCGCGGATCGGCTCGGGCCTGCTGGTCGACGTGGTCGAGGTCAAAGAGGGCAACAAGGGCATCCACTCCATCTTCGGTGGCGCGTTCACCGTCGAGGCGCAGGCCAACGGCGACACCCCGGTGATCACGGTCCGCGCCGGTGCCGTCGACGCCGAGCCGGCCGCCGGCGCCGGTGAGCAGGTCAACGTCGAGGTCCCGGCCGCCGCCGAGAACGCCACCAAGGTCACCGCCCGCGAGCCCGCGGTCGCCGGTGACCGCCCGGAGCTGACCGAGGCCACCATCGTGGTCTCCGGTGGCCGCGGCGTGGGCAGCGCGGAGAACTTCAGCGTGGTCGAGGCGCTGGCCGACTCGCTGGGTGCCGCCGTCGGTGCGTCGCGCGCCGCGGTCGACTCCGGCTACTACCCGGGCCAGTTCCAGGTGGGCCAGACCGGCAAGACGGTGTCGCCGCAGCTCTACATCGCGCTGGGCATCTCCGGGGCGATCCAGCACCGGGCGGGCATGCAGACCTCGAAGACCATCGTCGCGGTCAACAAGGACGAAGAGGCACCCATCTTCGAGATCGCCGACTACGGCGTGGTCGGCGACCTGTTCAAGGTCGCCCCGCAGCTGACCGACGCGATCAAGGCCCGCAAGGGCTGATTTTCGCGCGGGTCCGGCCTCCACCGGCCCGAGTACCGAAGCGCGGCAAGCGTTCTCGCAAAGCCTGCCGTCGCTTCGGTTGCGGTTCCCCGAAATTCGCCGCCGTCCTCAGCACCGGCGGTCCGGCGTCCGTTAACCGCGCGGTCAATTAGCGCGAATTTTCGCGATATTTCGTCATCTGGCGTGCACCGACACGTCACAGCGTCGATGCCGATTAGCTCATCGGTTGCGCCACGTTGTTCCCATGAGCATTGCTTCTGTCCTGATCGCCAGCGACAAGCCGGAGGGCGCGGCGACGGGCTCGGCCGGGCCGCACTATTCGTTGTTGCTCTCCACCGACCCCAGCTTGATCGAGGCGGCGCAGCGGCTGCGGTACGACGTATTCACCAGCACACCCGGGTTCGCCCTGCCGACCGCCGGCACGCAGCGCCTCGACGTCGACCGGTTCGACGAATTCTGCGACCACCTACTGGTCCGCGACGACGACACCGGCGAGCTGGTGGGTTGCTACCGGATGCTGGCGCCGGCCGGCGCGATCGCGGCCGGGGGGCTTTATACCGCAACGGAATTCGACGTTCGCGCCTTCGATGCGCTGCGGCCGTCATTGGTCGAGATGGGGCGCGCGGTGGTCCGCGACGGTCACCGCAACGGGGGCGTCGTCCTGCTGATGTGGGCGGGCATCCTGGCCTACCTCGACCGCTACGACTACGACTATGTGACCGGCTGCGTGTCGGTGCCCATCGGCGACGAATCCGACGGGGACACGCCGGGCAGCCAGCTGCGCGGCGTGCGCGACTTCATCCTCAACCGCCACGCCGCCCCGCCGCAGTACCGGGTGCGCCCCCACCGCCCCGTCCGGGTGGCCGGGCGGTCCCTCGACGACATCCCCGCGCCGGCGCGGCCCACGGTCCCGCCGCTGATGCGCGGCTACCTGCGGCTGGGCGCCCAGGTCTGCGGCGAGCCGGCGCACGACCCGGACTTCGGTGTGGGCGACTTCTGCGTGCTGCTGGACAAACGGCGCGCCGATACCCGATATCTCAAGAGGCTGCGGTCCGTCTCGGCCGCTTCGGAAATGGTGGGCGGCGCACAGTGAACGCCCCCGGCGCCCACGCCTGGCTGCCACGCGCGACGTGCGACAACAGCTGCGTGCGGGTCGGTCCCGCCTCGACACGGTGGCGGGTGGTGCTGCGGGTGACGCTTCGCGTCCTGCTGGCGCTGCTGTTGGTGCCGGCGGTGCCGCTGGCGCTGGTGCCGCTGCCCGGGCAGGTGCGCGTGCAACGGTTCTACTGCCGGGTGGTGCTGCGCTGCTTCGGCGTGCGGATCAGCGTGTCGGGCAGCCCGATCCGGAACCTGCGTGGCGTCCTGGTGGTCAGTCCCCACATGTCGTGGCTGGACGTGTTCGCCATCGGTTCGGTGTTGCCCGGGTCGTTCGTGGCCCGCGCCGACATGTTCGGCGCCCTCTCGGTGCGCCTGCTCAAGATCATTCCCATCGAGCGGGCCAACCTGCGGCGGCTGCCCTGGGTTGTCGAGACCGTCGCGCACCGGCTACGTGCGGGTCAGACCGTGGTGGCGTTCCCGGAGGGCACCACCTGGTGCGGGCTGGCCTGCGGGTCCTTCTATCCGGCGATGTTCCAGGCCGCGGTCGACGCCGGCCGCCCGGTACAGCCACTGAGGTTGACCTACCACAACGCCGACGGCGGCGTTTCGACCGCACCGGCCTTCGTCGGCGACGACACCCTGTGGCGGTCGATGTGCAGGTTGCTGGCCGTGCGCCGCACCGTGGCGCACGTTCACGTGGAATCCCTGCAGCTGCCGGGCACCGACCGGCGGGCGCTGGCCCGCCGTTGCGAGTCCGCGGTGGGCGTGGGGGTGCCGCAGCGCCGGGGCCGGCGCCACGTGCTGGTGGGTTAGCTAACCGGACCTGCAGGTATCGTGGGGCCCGTCATGGTTTACCTCGACCACGCCGCCACCACCCCGATGCACCCCGCCGCCATCGAGGCGATGACGGCCGCGCTCGGCACGGTCGGTAACGCGTCCTCGCTGCACACCAGCGGGCGTGCGGCGCGGCGGCGCATCGAGGAATCCCGTGAGCTGATCGCCGAAAAGCTGGGCGCGCGCCCGTCGGAGGTCATCTTCACCGCGGGCGGCACCGAGAGCGACAACCTCGCCGTCAAGGGCATCTATTGGGCCCGCCGCGGGGCCGAACCGTCGCGCCGGCGCATCGTCGCCAGTGAGGTCGAACACCACGCCGTGCTGGACTCGGTGAACTGGCTCGTCGAACACGAAGGCGCCGAGGTTACCTGGCTGCCCACCGCCGCCGACGGCTCGGTGTCGGCGGCGGCGCTGCGCGAGGCGCTGCAAAGCCATGACGACGTCGCGCTGGTCTCGGTGATGTGGGCCAACAACGAGGTGGGCACCGTGATGCCGGTCGCCGAACTCGCCGCTGTCGCCGCCGAATTCGGCGTCCCGCTGCACAGCGACGCCGTTCAGGCGGTGGGGCAGCTGCCGGTCGACTTCGCGGCCAGCGGGCTGTCGGCGATGAGTGTGACCGCGCACAAGTTCGGCGGTCCGCCCGCCGTGGGCGCGCTGCTGCTGCGCCGCGACGTCGCCTGCGTGCCGCTGTCCCACGGCGGCGGCCAGGAGCGCGACATCCGTTCGGGCACACCGGATGTCGCCGGCGCCGTCGGAATGGCAGCGGCGGCCCGGATCGCGGTGGACGCGCTCGAGCCCAACAGCGCGCGCCTGCGGGTGTTGCGCGATCGGCTGGTCGAGGGCGTCCTGGCCGGCATCGACGACGTCAGCCTCAACGGCGCCCGCGACCCGCGGCTGCCCGGCAACGCGCACTTCACCTTTCGCGGCTGCGAGGGCGATGCGCTGTTGATGCTGCTGGACGCCAACGGCATCGAGTGCTCGACCGGCTCGGCCTGCACCGCCGGTGTGGCGCAACCGTCGCACGTGCTGGTCGCGATGGGCGCCGACCCGGCCAGTGCCCGCGGGTCGCTGCGACTCTCGTTGGGGCACACCAGCGTTGACGCCGACGTCGATGCCGTGCTGCGGGTGCTGCCCGCCGCGGTGGATCGCGCCCGGCGGGCCGCGCTGGCGGCCGCGGGGGCGCTGTAAGTGAAGGTCCTCGCTGCGATGAGCGGCGGCGTCGATTCGTCCGTCGCCGCCGCACGCATGGTCGACGCCGGGCACGACGTCGTCGGGGTGCACCTGGCGCTGTCGTCGGCGCCGGGCACGTTGCGCACCGGCTCGCGGGGCTGCTGTTCGAAAGAGGACGCCGCCGACGCGCGCCGCGTCGCCGACGTGCTCGGAATCCCTTTCTACGTATGGGATTTCGCGGAGCGGTTCAAGGCGGACGTGATCGACGACTTCGTCGAGTCCTACGCCCGCGGCGAAACTCCGAACCCCTGCGTGCGGTGCAACCAGCGGATCAAGTTCTCGGCGCTGTCGGCGAAAGCCGTTGCGCTGGGCTTCGACACGGTGGCCACCGGCCACTACGCCCGGCTGTCCGGTGGGCGGTTGCGCCGCGCCGTCGACCGGGACAAGGACCAGTCCTACGTGCTGGCGGTGCTGACCGCCGGGCAGTTGCGGCACGCGGCGTTCCCCATCGGGGACACCGCCAAGCCCGACATCCGGGCCGAGGCGGCCCGTCGGGGCCTGGCCGTCGCTGACAAGCCGGACAGCCACGACATCTGCTTCATCCCGTCCGGCGACACCCGGGCCTTCTTGGGGGCGCGCATCGGGGTGCGCCGCGGCGCCGTCGTCACCACCGACGGCGCCGTGCTGGCCACCCACGACGGGGTGCACGGGTTCACCATCGGGCAACGCAAGGGGCTGGGCATCGCCGGCCCGGGACCGACCGGCCGTCCGCGCTACGTGACGTCGATCGACGCCGAGACGGGGACGGTCGAGGTGGGGGAGTCGGCCGACCTCGACGTGCACGGCCTGGTGGGGCGGTCCCCGGTCTTCACCGCCGGAGCCCCGCCGCAGGGTCCCGTCGAGTGCGCGGTGCAGGTGCGGGCGCACGGCGAGACGGTGGGCGCGGTGGCCGAACTGGTCGGCGACGAGCTCGTCGTTCGGCTGCGCAACCCGCTGCGCGGCGTCGCGCCCGGGCAGACGCTGGTGCTGTACCGCCCGGACCCCGACGGCGACGAGGTGCTCGGCAGCGCCACCATCGCCGCCACCTCCCGCTGAGCGCGCCAAGAATTCCTTGAGGATCCGCCAAGGGCGGTTTCCGATCCTTTCCCTGACAGCAGGAAAGGAGCCGACATGACCACCCAGCAAGCCGCGGCGCGTGAGGTGCCGACCGTTCAGACCAACGCCTGGGCCATCGCGGCCTTCGTGCTCAGCCTGATGGGCATGTACGGCAGCCCGCTGCTGAGCACCATCTTCGCCGTCGTCGCGCTGCAGCAGGTCAGGCGCCGCGGGGAGAATGGCTTCGGCCTGGCGATCGCGGCCCTGGCGGTGTCGGCGGCCATGACGGCCCTCCACGTGGCGATGTGGGTCAAGTACGGCCACCCCAACTTCGAGCTGCTGGCCACGGCGCACTGGTGATCTAGCCCGGAATGTTGGCGGCGATGTTCGTCATCACGATGTCGGACACGGACTGCGCGAAGCCGCAGAAGGTGACTTCCACCATGGCCACCTTCAGCACGCGGTAGTCGCGTCCGCACCCGCCGGGCCCCAGGTGCAGCGAGTTCGCGTTGGCGTTCCACTCGCCGACCAGTGACTGGCCCGCCGAGCCGTGTGCGCAGCCGCCCACGGCGCCCACCAGCGCACTGAACGCCCGCCGGGCGGTGTCGACGTCCTGGTAGGCGGCGGCGCCCTCGGAGATCAGGGCCCCGTCGGGCGGGTCCTGGAAGGTCGTCTTGTGAAACTCCTCGATGTCGGGGCCAAACGTCGCCGTCTCGGCGTAGAGGAACCGGCATTCGGCCGGCGTGGCCTCGGCGAGGGCGTCGATGTCCACCGGGCGGTTGCCGTCCATCGACGGGATGATCGTGAGGTGCTCACCGGCGCCGGTGATGGCCCGCATCCGGGACTGGTCCAGCAGGATGGTGTCGACGTTGACGCCCTGAACGCCCTTGGCGGCGGGCCCGAATCCCGCGAGGGGGGTGCCGCCGACGACCCGGGTGCACGCCGCCGTCAGCAACACCGCGCCAATCAACAGCAGCGGCCTTGTCCGTGCCAGTCGCGCCCTGTGCCCCACCGTTTTGCACCCTTCTCGGCATGAACCTACCCCGCCCGGAACACCCCTGGCGACCGGAGCCGATCGCGGCGTCGAATACGGTTGGCCGGTGAGTGTTTTCGCGCATCCGTTCGCGAGGGCCAGCGGCGTCGGATCGTGGCCCGGCACCGCGCCGCGCGCGGCCGCCGAGGTGGTGGTCGGCGAGTTGGCCGACGCGCTGGCCCACCTCGTCGAGCTGCCCGCCCGGGGCGTGGGCGCCGACCTGTTCGGCCGGGCCGGCGCGCTGCTGGTCGACGTGGCCATCGACACGGTGCCGCGCGGCTACCGCATCACGGCCCGGCCCGGCGCCGTGACCCGCCGCGCCGTCAGCCTCCTCGACGAGGACATGGACGCGCTGGAGGAGGCCTGGGAGACGGCGGGGCTGCGCGGCGCCGGGCGGGTGGTCAAAGTGCAGGCCCCCGGGCCGATCACGCTGGCCGCCGGGCTCGAGCTCGCCAACGGCCACCGGGCCATCACCGACCCCGGCGCCGTGCGCGACCTGGCGGCGTCGCTGGCGGAAGGCGTTGCGGCGCATCGCGCTTCGCTCGCCCGCCGCCTCGATACACCGGTGGTCGTGCAGTTCGACGAGCCGTCGCTGCCGGCGGCGTTGGGTGGGCAGCTGAGCGGGGTGACGTCGCTGAGCCCGGTCGCCGCGCTCGACGAGGCGGTCGCCCTGGGACTGCTCGACACGTGCGCCGCGACCGTCGGCGCCGACGTGCTGGTCCACAGCTGCGCTTCGGGTTTGCCGTGGGATCTCTTGGGGCGCAGCGCGATTGGTGGGGTGTCTGTAGACGCTGCCACGCTGCGCGCCGAGGACCTCGACGGCATCGCGGCCTTCGTCGAATCGGGTCGCACCGTCGCGCTGGGAGTGGTCCCCGCGACCGCGCCGCCCAAGCGGCCATCGGCCGAAGAGGTGGCGACCGCCGTCGTCGCGGTGACCGATCGGCTCGGATTCGGCCGCTCGGCGTTGCGCGAGCGCATCGGCGTGACCCCGGCGTGTGGCCTGGCGAGCGCCACGCCGGCGTGGGCGCGGACCGCGATCGAGCTCGCCCGCAAGGCCGCCGAGGCGTTCGCCGAGGACCCGGACGCCATTCAATAGGCAACCAAACGGTTGCGTTTTGTCGGGCGATGTGGTGAAGTGAAAGGCAACCAGGAGGTTGCGTATGAGTACCGATCGCATTCAGAAACAAGTCGTGTTGCGCGCTCCGCTGGACCGGGTGTGGCGGGCCATCACCGACGCCGAGCAGTTCGGCCACTGGTTCGGCGTGCGCTTCGACGGGCCGTTCGTCGCGGGACGGCCGGTCAGCGCGACCATCACGCCGACCACCGTCGACGACGAGGTCGCCAAGCGCCAGGAGCCGCACGCCGGCGCGCAAAGCACCTGGCAGATCGTCGCGATCGAGCCCAAGCGGCGGTTCGCCTACCGCTGGCAGCCGTGCGCAGGCGAGCCGGATGTCGACGATGGGCCGACCACGCTGGTCGAGTTCACGCTCGCCGAGACGCCCGACGGCGTGCTGCTCACCATCACCGAGTCCGGCTTCGACGCCATCCCCGCGGCGCGTCGCGCGTCCTCGTTCGAGGCCAACTCGGAGGGCTGGGCCATGCAGACCGACCTCGTGCGCCGGTATCTGGAGGGCACCCGGGTATGAGCGCCGTCGGCGCGCCGCTGTTCGACGCGCTGGGGGACGCGAATCGGCTCCGCATCATCGTGCGGCTCTGCGACGTCGGACCGTGCTCGACATCGCAAGTCACCCAAGCAATTCCGGTCACCCGGCAGGCGGCCAGCAAGCACCTGGCGCTGCTGGAGTCCGCGGGACTGGTCACCAGCGCGCGCCGCGGGCGCGAGCGCGTCTGGACGGTGCGGACCGAACCACTGGCCGAAGCCAGCGACTTCCTCGACCAGCTGTCGCGGCGCTGGGACGCGGCGGTGGAGCGGTTGCGGGCATTCGTGGAAGACGAGTGAGCTTGTCGCCGAGATTGCCACCATGGCTGCGCTGCGAAGACTCAGCGCAACCACCACGGCAATCTCGGCGCACGAGCCAGCCCGTCGGCCCCCTTCGATAACCTGCGATGGTGACTTCAGCAGAGGCTGACCCCGTCTCGCCCGACGTTCGGCGGCAGTGGCGGGAACTGGCCGACGAGGTGCGCGAACACCAGTTCCGTTACTACGTGCGCGACGCGCCGATCATCTCCGACGCGGAGTTCGACCAGCTCCTGAAGCGCCTCGAAGCGCTCGAGGAGCAGCATCCCGAGCTGCGCACGCCCGATTCGCCGACCCAGCTGGTCGGCGGGGCCGGCTTCGCCACCGATTTCACCGAGGCCGAACATCTCGAGCGAATGTTGTCCCTGGACAACGTTTTCAGCGCCGAGGAATTCGAGCTGTGGGCCGCCCGCGTGCGCGCTGAGGTCGGCCCGGACGTCGGGGACGTGCCCTTCCTGTGCGAGCTCAAGATTGACGGCGTCGCGCTGTCGCTCGTATATCGCGACGGACGGCTGGTCCGGGCGGCGACGCGGGGCGACGGCCGCACCGGCGAGGACGTCACGCTGAACGCCCGAACCATCGACGACGTCCCCGAACGGCTGACGGCCGCCGCGGGCCACCCCGTACCGAAGGTCCTCGAGGTGCGCGGCGAGGTGTTCTTCCGGCTCGCCGACTTCGAGGCGCTCAACGCCGCGCTGGTGGAGGACGGCAAGACGCCCTTCGCCAACCCCCGCAACAGCGCCGCGGGATCCCTTCGCCAGAAGGACCCCGCCGTCACCGCGCGCCGCAGGCTGCGGATGATCTGCCATGGGGTGGGGCACACCGAGGGCTTCCGGCCGGCCACCCTGCACGACGCCTACCTGGCGCTGGGCGCGTGGGGTCTGCCCGTCTCCGAGCACACCACCCGGGTGGAAAACGTGACCGGCGCGCTCGACCGCATCACCTACTGGGGTGAGCACCGCCACGACGTGGATCACGAAATCGACGGCGTGGTGGTCAAAGTCGACGATGTGGCGCTGCAGCGCCGGCTGGGCTCGACCTCGCGGGCGCCGCGCTGGGCGATCGCGTACAAATACCCGCCCCAGGAGGTGCAGACCGAGCTCCTGGACATCCGCGTCAACGTCGGGCGGACCGGGCGCGTCACGCCGTTCGCGTTCATGACACCGGTCAAGGTGGCCGGCTCGACGGTGGGGTTGGCCACCCTGCACAACGCCGCCGAGGTCAAACGCAAGGGCGTGTTGATCGGCGACACCGTGGTGATCCGCAAGGCCGGCGACGTCATCCCCGAGGTGCTCGGCCCGATCGTCGACCTGCGCGACGGCTCGGAACGCGAATTCGTCATGCCCACAACGTGTCCCGAATGCGGAACCCCGCTCGCCCCCGCCAAGGAGGGCGACGCCGACATCCGCTGCCCCAACGCCCGGTCGTGCCCGGCGCAGTTGCGGGAGCGCGTGTTTCACGTCGCCGGCCGCGGCGCGTTCGACATCGAGGCGCTGGGTTACGAGGCCGCTATCGCGCTGCTGCAGGCCGGGGTGATCTCCGACGAGGGAGACCTGTTCTCGATCACCGAGGACGACCTGTTGCGCACCGAGCTGTTCACCACCAAGAGCGGCGCGGTGTCGGCCAACGGCAAGCGGCTGCTGGCCAACCTCGACAAGGCCAAGTCACAGCCGCTGTGGCGGGTGCTGGTGGCGTTGTCGATCCGGCACGTGGGCCCGACGGCCGCCCGCGCGCTGGCCACGGCATTCGGCGACCTGCAGGCGATCGAGGACGCGTCCACCGAGCAGCTGGCCGCGGTCGAGGGCGTCGGCCCGACGATCGCCGCCGCGGTCACCGAATGGTTCACCGTGGACTGGCACCGCGCGATCGTCGACAAGTGGCGGGTGGCCGGGGTGCGGATGGCCGACGAACGCGACGCCAGCGTGCCGCGCACGCTCGAGGGGCTGACCATCGTGGTCACCGGTTCCCTGGCGGGTTTTTCGCGCGACGACGCCAAGGAGGCGATCGTGTCGCGCGGCGGCAAGGCCGCGGGATCGGTGTCGAAGAAGACCGATTACGTCGTCGCCGGCGACGCGCCGGGTTCCAAGTACGACAAGGCGGTGGAATTCGGCGTGCCGATCCTCGACGAGGACGGGTTCCGAAAGTTGTTGGCCGACGGTCCTTCCGAGGCCGAAGAGTGAGCCTCACCTCCGTTGCCGACGTGATCGCGCGCATGCGCGCGATCGCGGCACAACAACCGCCCAGTGACGGTGCCGAGGTGTTCAACGGCGTCTATCTGCGGGTGACCGAGATGATGGCGGACCGGCTCGCGACGAGCGGCGTGTTTCACGACAACGCTTTCGTCACCGACCTCGATGTCCGGTTCGCCGGTTACTGGTTCGACGCGTACGACGCCGCCGGCGCCAAGCCCGACGCGTGGGAACCGCTGTTCGCCGCCCGAAAAAGCCCGCGCGTGTTGCCGATTCAGTTTGCGCTCGCCGGCATGAACGCCCACATCGAGCACGACCTGCCACTCGCCGTGATCGCCACCTGCGCCGCACGCGGATGCACGCCGGACAGCCCGGGCGTGCACGCGGATTACCAGACAATCAACGACGTCCTCGCCAGCGTCGAGGCCGATATCCGGCGGTCCTTCCTCACCGACCTCGAACGGGCCGTCGACGATCACCTCGAGCCGGTCGCGCACCTGATCACCTCGTGGGACATCGCGAAGGCACGCGATTTCGCCTGGCTGACCGCGCAGACGATGTGGGAGCTACGACGCGTCAGCGGGCTGTTCGACGCGTATGCCGATGGGCTGGCACACACGGTCGGGATGGGTTCCCGGCTGCTGCTGACCCCGCTGACCTGAACGCGTCAGCGCAGCATCGTCGCGACGATTCCCGCCAGATAGCCCAGCCGGGCGATCTCCGACGGCCGGAACTCCGGGCCGGGACGGCCCAGGACCACCGCCGTGTGCGGGTCGCCCAGCGGCGCTGCGACCATCGTGGTGTCCATGTCGCGCCACGCCTGCGGCACCCACTCGCCGGTGTGGTCCAGCGCCGTCGCGCGCTCGATCGGCAGCCACGGCGCCGAATCCGCCCGGGTTTCCGGACACCCCGGGCTGCCGGCGAGGCGCTCCAACTGCCCCTCCGAACTGCGCAGCACCGCGCACCAGCTGACGCGCAGCACCTTGGGCGCCCCGTTGACCAGGACTTTCAGCCGCGACTCGTTGTCGCCGGCGGCGGCGACGTGGTCGAGTAGCTCCAGCTCGCGGTGCGCCTCCAGCAGCCCGGTGTGCGGGCGCACGCTGTCCACCCGGACGTTGGGCAGCGACTCCGCGGCGGTGATCAGCCGGTCCGGCATCGCCCCCGGCGGCAGCTCGATGACCAGGTCGTCGATCGCATAACCCGAGCTGCGCTCCACCACGTCGAGCGACAGGATGTCGGCGCCCGCCGAACCGAGCGCCACGGCCAGCGAGCCCAGGCTGCCCGGGCGGTCGGCCAGCTCGATGCGCAACAGATACGACGGCACGGCCAACACTTTTACACAGCGATGTATCCACAGCATTTCGGCGAGCCCTGAGTGCCCGGCGGTCTCGGCCGCCCGACTAGGCTTTCCGGTCGTGTCCCAGATCTCCCGCGACGACGTGGCGCACCTCGCCCGGCTGGCCCGGCTGGCGCTGACCGATGCCGAGCTGGACAGCTTCGCCGGCCAACTCGACGCCATCCTCACCCACGTCAGCCAGGTCCAATCGGTCGACGTCACCGGCGTCGAGCCGACAGACAACCCGCTGAAAGACGTCAACGTCACCCGCCCGGACGAGATGACACCGTGCCTGACGCAGGCCGAGGCGCTGGCCGCGGCGCCCGAGGCCGTCGAGGGCCGCTTCGCTGTGCCGCAGATCCTGGGGGACGCCGAGTGAGCGCGCCCTCCGACATCGTCCGATCCGACGCGGCGACGCTGGCCGCCCAGGTCGCCGCCGGGGAGCTGTCGTCCACGGAAATCACCCGGGCCTGCCTGGACCAGATCGAGGCGACCGACGACCGTTACCACGCTTTTCTGCACGTGGCGGCCGACGAGGCGCTGGCTGCCGCGGCCGCCGTCGACGACGCGGTGGCCGCCGGCGAGCCGCTGCCGTCGGCGCTGGCCGGGGTCCCGCTGGCGCTCAAGGACGTGTTCACCACCCTCGACATGCCCACCACGTGCGGCTCCAAGATCCTCGAGGGCTGGCGTTCCCCCTACGACGCGACCGTCACCGCCCGCCTGCGCGCGGCCGGGATCCCGATCCTGGGCAAGACCAACATGGACGAGTTCGCGATGGGCAGCTCGACGGAGAACTCCGCCTACGGCCCCACCCGCAACCCGTGGGACCTCGACCGGGTGCCCGGCGGTTCCGGCGGCGGCAGCGCGGCGGCGCTGGCCGCGTTCCAGGCCCCGCTGGCCATCGGGTCCGACACCGGCGGTTCCATCCGCCAGCCGGCCGCACTGACCGCGACCGTCGGCGTCAAACCCACCTACGGCACGGTGTCTCGCTACGGGCTGATCGCCTGCGCGTCGTCGCTGGACCAGGGCGGCCCCTGCGCGCGCACCGTGCTGGACACCGCCCTGCTGCACCAGGTGATCGCCGGGCACGACGCCCGCGACTCGACGTCCGTCGACGCCGCGGTGCCCGACGTCGTCGCCGCCGCCAGGGCGGGCGCGGGCGGCGACCTCAAGGGCGTGCGCGTCGGGGTGGTCTCCCAGCTGCGCGGCGAGGGTTACCAGCCTGGGGTGCTGACGTCGTTCGAGGCCGCCGTCGAGCAGCTGACGAAGCTGGGCGCCGAGGTCAGCGAAGTCGACTGCCCGCACTTCGATCACGCGCTGGCCGCCTACTACCTGATCCTGCCGTCCGAGGTGTCCAGCAACCTGGCCCGCTTCGACGCGATGCGCTACGGGCTGCGGGTCGGCGACGACGGCACGCATTCCGCCGAGGAGGTCATGGCCATGACGCGCGCCGCCGGCTTCGGCCCGGAGGTCAAGCGGCGCATCATGATCGGCACCTACGCGCTGTCCGCGGGTTATTACGACGCCTACTACAACCAGGCGCAGAAGGTCCGCACGCTGATCGCGCGCGACCTCGACCGGGCCTACGAATCCGTCGACGTGGTGGTGTCGCCGGCGACCCCGACCACGGCGTTCCCGCTGGGGGAAAAGGTCGACGACCCGCTGGCCATGTACCTGTTCGACCTGTGCACGCTGCCGCTGAACCTGGCCGGCCACTGTGGCATGTCGGTGCCGTCCGGGCTGTCCCCGGACGACGGCCTGCCGGTCGGGCTTCAGATCATGGCCCCCGCGCTGGCCGACGACCGCCTGTATCGGGTGGGCGCTGCCTACGAGGCGGCGCGCGGGGCGCTGCCGAGCGCGGCCACCGTCTAGCGCGCAAATTTGCGCCAGGTCGCGCCATTCGTGCCCCGTGCGGGCAAGATAAACAGATGCGGATCGGAATTCTCACCGGGGGCGGCGACTGTCCCGGGCTCAACGCCGTCATCCGGGCGGTGGTGCGTACCTGCGACTCGCGGTACGGCTCGTCGGTGGTCGGATTTCAGGACGGGTGGCGCGGGCTGCTGGAGAACCGGCGCATCCAGTTGCAAAACGACGACCGCAACGACCGCCTGCTCGCCAAGGGCGGAACGATGCTGGGCACCGCGCGCGTGCACCCCGACAAGCTTCGGGCCGGGCTGAACCAGATCAAACAGACCCTGGACGACAACGGCATCGACGTGCTGATCCCCATCGGCGGCGAGGGCACGCTGACGGCCGCGCACTGGCTGTCCGAGGAGAACGTTCCCGTCGTCGGCGTGCCCAAGACCATCGACAACGACATCGATTGCACCGACGTGACTTTCGGGCATGACACCGCGCTGACCGTGGCCACCGACGCCATCGACCGGTTGCATTCCACGGCCGAATCCCACCAGCGCGTGATGCTGGTGGAGGTGATGGGCCGCCACGCCGGATGGATCGCCCTGAACGCCGGGCTGGCGTCCGGAGCGCACATGACCCTGATCCCCGAGCAGCCGTTCGACGTCGAGGACGTGTGCCGGCTCGTCAAACGGCGCTTCCAGCGCGGGGATTCGCACTTCATCTGCGTGGTCGCCGAGGGCGCCAAACCGATCGCCGACTCAATCACGTTGCGCGAGGGCGGGATTGACGAGTTCGGCCATGAAAGGTTCACCGGCGTCGCCCAGCAACTCGGCGCCGAGGTCGAGAAGCGGATCAACAAGGAGGTCCGGGTGACCGTGCTGGGCCACGTCCAGCGCGGCGGCACCCCGACGGCCTACGACAGGGTGCTGGCGACCCGCTTCGGCGTCAACGCCGCCGACGCCGCCCACGCCGGCGAGTACGGCCAGATGGTGTCGCTGCGCGGCCAGGACATCGGCCGGGTGTCGCTGGCGGACGCCACGCGCCAGCTCAAGCTGGTGCCCGACAGCCGCTACGACGACGCGGCGGCCTTCTTCGGCTAAGCGGCGGCGAACAGCCGGTGGCACCGACCTGGCCACCGGCTGAATTTGCCGCCGCCGCCGGAAGCTCAGGCCGGGTCGTCTCGATATTCGTGGTTTTCCGCCAGCTCGAAGCGGTTATACCGACTCCTATGAGCAACCGCGGATCGATTCGCGGAGTCATTCACCAGCCGGGGTCGGGCCCGCGAGACCGTCAGCGGCCGCCGCCGCGCGGGCGCGACGACCCCAATTGGACGTCCGCGACGGTGCCCCGACCGCCGCAGCCTCCACCCACCGCGCCGGCACCGGCGCGGCGGGTCCCCCCGCGGTCCCGCCCGGAGCTGACCGTCGGCGGGACGGCCCTCGACAGCCTCGAGCTGCAGGCCGTCGAGGACTCGGTCGGGTTCAGCTGGCGGGACCTGGTCCGGCGCCTCACCGGCATCGACCTCGGCCCGGGCAAGGGCTCGGCGTACGAGCAGGAGCTGCGGGAGCGCGTCCGCACGCCCGTGGGCGGCGCGTTCCCCATCGCCGTCCTCAACCTCAAGGGCGGTGTCGGCAAGACCGTCGTAGTCGAGGCGCTCGGTTCGACCTTCGCCGCCGTCCGCGACGACCGGGTGGTCGCCGTGGACATCGACGCCGGCGACCTGGCCGAGCGCCACGGCCGCCGCAATCCGCTGAGCATGGCCGAGCTGTTGCGGGACGGCGCGGCCACTCACTATTCGGATGTGCGGGCGCACACCTACATGAACAGCTTCGGCCTGGAGGTGCTCGGACTGCCGGACTACGCCCGAACTGACTGGCGGCTCGAGCGGCAGGACGTCGTCAGGGCGTTTTCGATTCTGCGCAAACATTATTCGGTGGTGTTGGTGGACTGCGTGAAGGCGGTCAATTCGGCCGTGATGGACGCCGTCCTGCCGGAGTCGCGCGCCCTGGTGGTGGTCACCAGCACCTCCATCGATGCGATACGCAAGACCAGGACCACCCTGGACCTGTTGCGCAACAAGGGATATCAGCGCCTGATGAGGCGGACCGTGCTGGCGATCAACCACGTCGAGGCGGGCAAGGTCGCCGTCGTCGCCGCCAAGGAGCTCGACCAGTTGTCCGCTCGCGTCGGCGCCACCGTCGTGCTGCCGTTCGACCGGCACGTGCACGACGGCAAGGAGATCGGCCTGGATCGGCTGAGCAAGGAAAGCCGGCGCAGCTATCTGGAGATGGCGGCCACGCTGGCCGACATGTTTCCCGGCGCGGGCGTGGAGCAGGAGCTCCGGCTGGGGGCCCGCCGACCGCCGCCCGGATCCTGACGCGCGATTCTAGTTAGGATCGACGGCATGAGTATTGCCACCGGGTCCGAGCTGCTGGATTACGACGAGGTCATCGCGCGTTTCGACCCCGTCCTCGGCCTCGAGGTGCACGTCGAGCTGTCCACCGCGACGAAGATGTTCTGCGGCTGTTCCACCACATTCGGCGCCGAACCCAACACCCAGGTGTGCCCGGTGTGCCTTGGGCTGCCGGGCTCGCTGCCGGTGCTCAACCAGGCCGCGGTCGAGGCGGCGATTCGGATTGGGCTGGCGCTGAATTGCGAGATCGTGCCGTGGTGCCGATTCGCCCGGAAGAACTACTTCTACCCGGACATGCCCAAGAACTACCAGATTTCGCAGTACGACGAGCCGATCGCCATCAACGGCTATCTGGAGGCGCCGCTGGAAGACGGCTCCACCTGGCGGGTGGAGATCGAGCGGGCGCACATGGAGGAAGACACCGGCAAGCTCACCCACCTGGGCAGCGAGACCGGCCGCATCCACGGCGCCACGACGTCGCTGATCGACTACAACCGGGCCGGCGTGCCGCTGATCGAAATCGTCACCAAACCGATCGTGGGCGCCGGCGAGCGGGCCCCGCAGATCGCCCGCGCCTACGTCACCGCGCTGCGAGACCTGTTGCGCGCCTTGGGCGTGTCCGACGTCCGGATGGATCAGGGCTCGATGCGCTGTGACGCCAACGTGTCGCTGATGCCGACCGGGACAACCGAGTTCGGCACCCGCACCGAAACCAAGAACGTCAACTCGCTCAAGAGCGTCGAGGTCGCCGTGCGCTACGAAATGCGGCGCCAGGCCGCCGTGCTGTCCTCCGGCGGACGGATCACCCAGGAAACCAGGCACTTTCACGAGTCGGGCTACACCAGCCCCGGCCGCACCAAGGAAACCGCGGAGGACTACCGCTACTTCCCCGAGCCCGACCTCGAGCCGGTCGCGCCCAGCCGCGAGTTGGTCGAGCAACTGCGCCAAACCATCCCCGAGCTACCGTGGTTGAGCCGCAAGCGAATTCAGGAGGAGTGGGGCGTCTCCGACGAGGTGATGCGTGATCTGGTCAACGCCGGGGCCGTCGAACTGGTCACCGAGACCGTCAAGCATGGCACGGCGAGCGAGCAGGCCCGCGCCTGGTGGGGAAACTTCCTGGTGCAGAAGGCCAACGAGGCCAACATCGAGTTGGACGAGCTGGCCATCACCCCCGCTCAGGTGGCCGCGGTGATCGCCCTGGTCGACGAGGGCAAGCTGTCCAACAAGCTGGCCCGCCAGGTCGTGGAGGGCGTGCTGGCCGGGGAGGGCGAACCCGAACAGGTGATGACCGCCCGCGGCCTGGCGCTGGTGCGCGACGACTCGGTGACGCAGGCCGCCGTCGACGAGGCGCTGGCCGCCAATCCGGATGTCGCCGAGAAGATTCGCGGCGGCAAGGTGGCCGCGGCCGGCGCGATCGTCGGCGCGGTGATGAAGGCCACCCGTGGGCAGGCGGACGCCGCCCGGGTCCGCGAGCTCGTGCTCGCCGCCTGCGGGCAGGGCTGACCGCGAGGGGCCCCGCCGTGTTCGACGACTTGATGGCCATGCTGGACAGCCCGGTGTTCGTCGTGACGACCCAAACCGATGCTCAACCGTCGGGTTGCCTGATCAGTTTCGCCACTCAAACCAGCGTGCAGCCGCCGAGTTTCATGGTCGTGGTGCCCCGCAGCAGCGCCACCTGCGAGGCGGCCCGCCAATCCGAGCACCTGGCGGTGCACGTGCTCTCGCAACGCCACGTCGCGCTGGCCGAGCTGTTCGACGGCGAAACGGACGAGCAGGCCGACAAATTCGCCCGCTGCTCGTGGCGGGTCGGCCCGCACGGGATGCCGATCCTCGATGAGGCGATCGCCTGGTTCGTCGGCAGGACCGCGCATTGGATCGACATCGGGGATCACGTCGCCTACATCGTGGAGCCCGTCGCCGGATGGGTTCCGGATTCCTACGAGGACGTGCTTTACCTCTCGGATCTCGACGAGATCGAACCCGGCACCGAGGCCCCGGAGCGGTTCGTCTTGCACAAGCCGGCCGCCGAGCCGCGCAAATACGGCGTGAGGTTCACCCTCGAGGGGCCCGTTTAGGTCTTGTCGTCGTTGTTGCGCGGGAAGCCGCCGCCCTGCGGGAACAGCGGGAACACCACGTCGTCGAGCTTCTCGGCGTCGCCGGCCGTCTTGTTAACCGTTGCGCCCCAAACGTTTCCGTCCGGCGACATCCGCAGCGCCCAGGCATGGGCGTGGGTGTCCTTGCGCACGACGTCGGGTTCGCCGGTGACCGCGCCCGTCTTCGGCGCGAGCCGCACCGCCACGGTCAGCTTGGTGTTGATCAGGTTCACCAGCACGGTCCCGTCCATCGCCGCGCACCCGGCCACGCCGGGCTTGTCCGGCCACGTCCACACCGTGGAGACCTCGGAGGTCTTGGTGATGCGCTGCAGGCGGTCCGCGGTGGGGGTGCGGTCGGCGACGTACAGCGAGCCGTCGACGGGGTCGATGCACATGCCGCCGCCGGAGCCCACGCCGGACAGCGCGGTCGTCGGCGGCGCCTGACCGATGGTGGTCGGCTGCTCGATGCGCAGCACCTTGCCCGCCAGGGACCTGGGGTCGGCGGCCATCGCCGGGTTGCCCGCGTCGCCGGTCATCACGACCAGCGTGGTCGGGCTGGTGAAGATCAACGCCCCGGTGTTGCCGGTGGCGCCCTTGGGGATCCCGGTCAGGATGTCCTTCGGGATGTCGCCGTCGGCTACGCGGATCACCCGGTTGTCGGTGGGCGTGCTGATGTAGGCGTACATCAGGCGGTCCTGCTGATAGGTGGGCGACAGCACGATGTCCATCAGCCCGCCGTCACCGGACGGGTCGACCGGGATGACCATCTTGACCTTCGGCTCGGCGTTGACCGAGATGTCCTTGACGGCGCCGGTGGTGCGCTCGGCCACCAGCGCGGTTTTGCTGTCGGGACCCATGATCAGGCCGCTGGTGCTCTCCAGGCAGCCCTGCATGACCCCGGGCGCCGGGCACGCTTTGGGAAAGGGCGTGGGCGGCAGCGGCGGCGGCGGGGGAGGCGTCGAGCTGGGCTGCGGCTTGAGTTCGGGGGCGGTCGTGAACGGCTGGGATTGGGCGTCATTGAATCGCGCGCACCCGCTGGCGACCAATACCACCGCGGAGAGGGCGGCGAGCGCGCCGCGAACCGAGCCCCGTATCCGCATGACCGACAGGCTACGGACTGCGCGGGCACCGCCGCCACACGCCCGCCCCGGGTGCCGCCGTAGCTCGGCCGGTCGGGCGCCATTTCGCGCTTTTTGGGCCTCCGGGAGGGGCGGAAACGGCGATTTGGGCCCCATCCGGGGTGTTTTGGCGGACTAAGTGCGCGAAAGCGCCGCTCAAATCCCCGATTCGGGCGCGTTTGCCCTTACCCTGACACCCGTGACCAGTCAATCGAATGACGCACATTGGAGCCGGTCCGGCGAATCCGCGGAGCCGGTCGCGGGGCGCCCCGCCTCGGCGCGCTTGGTCGACCCCGAGGATGACCTGACGCCGGTCGGGTACCCGGGCGACTTCGGAAACACCACCGTCATCCCGTACGTCGACCCCGCCGGCTCGGGCGCCCCCGGGTCCGGCGGATATCACCTGCTCGACCAGCAGGAGCCCCTGCCGTACGTGCAGCCGACGTCGGTGGCGCAGCCGACACCGATCAACGCCACCGAGCCGGCCCAGATCGACGGGGACACCGACGACGAGCGGCACCGCGAGGTCGGCAAGCGCGGCACGCAGCACCTGGGTTTGCTGGTGCTGCGGATTGGGCTGGGCGTGGTGCTGGGGGCGCACGGGCTGCAGAAGCTGTTCGGCTGGTGGGGCGGCTCGGGGGTGACCGGTTTCAAGAACTCGCTGTCCGACGTCGGCTACCAGCACGCCGACGTGCTGGCCTACGTGAGCGCCGGCGGCGAGACCGTGGCCGCCGTGCTGCTGGTGCTGGGGCTGTTCACCCCGATCGCCGCGGCGGGCGCGCTGGCGTTCCTGATAAACGGCCTGCTCGCGACCATCTCCGCTCGCCCGCACTCGCACACGTTCGCGTACTTCCTGCCCGACGGGCACGAATACCAGATCACCCTGATCGTGATGGCAGTGGCCGTCATCCTGTGCGGACCGGGCCGCTACGGCCTGGACGCCGGCCGGGGTTGGGCCCACCGCCCATTCATCGGGTCGTTCGTGGCCCTGCTGGCCGGCATCGCCGCCGGAGTCGCGGTCTGGGTCATGCTCAACGGGGTCAACCCGATCGCCTGACCCTCACCGGTAGGGGTTGGGGACCCGTCCCGCGCTGGCCTCGGTGAGCTGCGGCAGCGTGGCGAAAGTCACCGCGGGCAGGCGCAGCTCGTCGCCGCTTTTCAGGCGGGCGCGCGCCCAGGAACCGCGGTTGAAGCGCAGCCCGTCGATGTCTTCCCAGCGCACCGTGCGGCTGCCGAGCAGTGTCCGAACGGTCACGCCCTTCTCGTCGGCGACCGTGCGCAGCCGGATGATCAACGCGGACAACACCACCGGGATGACCAGCAGCGGTGCCGTCACCGGCCAGGCCAGCACCGGTATCAGCAGGCCGAGGGTGAAGAACCCGACGGCGAAGTGGGCCATCGGGGACACTTTGATCACGACGCGCGAATCGGTAACCACCCTGGCATCATCGCATCGCGCCGCGTCGGTGCACGGCGCGACCGGATTTGACTGTTGAGCTGTGCGAAGGCTACCGTCGGACGTTATGGAAACCGCCGGAAAGCCCGGGATGCTCGTAGTACTTAGTCAGCGCGTTGGTGCCTGACTGAGCCCTTCAGCATTTGAAGCGATCCAGCACCAACGCGCAACCCTCGTTCAGCCGATGAGCTGGCGGGGGTTTTTTCTTGCGCAGCAACGAAACTTCTAAGAGTGAATAGGACCCCAGGACAGTGAGCGCTCCCACCAGGCCACCCGCCACGCAGGCGCAGGATCCGGCCAGCGTCGCCACGGATGCCGTGAAACCCGCCGCGAAAACCCCCGCCGCGCAACAGAAACGCGTTGCTCCGGAGCAACTTACCGGTGCGCAGTCGGTGATCCGGTCGCTGGAGGAACTCGACGTCGAGGTCATCTTCGGGATCCCCGGCGGCGCCGTGCTGCCGGTCTACGACCCGCTGTTCGACTCGAAAAAGCTGCGGCACGTGCTGGTTCGCCACGAGCAGGGCGCCGGCCACGCCGCCAGCGGCTACGCGCACGCCACCGGCAAGGTCGGTGTGATGATGGCGACCTCGGGTCCCGGCGCCACCAACCTGGTCACCCCGCTGGCCGACGCGCAGATGGACTCCATCCCCGTCGTCGCCATCACCGGGCAGGTCGGGCGCGGGCTGATCGGGACCGACGCCTTCCAGGAGGCCGATATCTCGGGCATCACGATGCCGATCACCAAGCACAACTTCCTGGTCCGCTCCGGCGACGACATTCCCCGGGTGCTGGCCGAGGCCTTCCACATCGCCCGTTCGGGACGCCCGGGCGCCGTGCTCGTCGACATCCCCAAGGACGTGCTGCAGGGTCAGTGCACGTTCAGCTGGCCCCCGAGGATGGATCTGCCCGGCTACAAGCCCAACACCAAGCCGCACAACCGGCAGGTCCGGGAGGCCGCCAAGCTGATCGCGGCCGCACGCAAACCGGTGCTGTACGTGGGCGGCGGCGTCATCCGCGGCGAGGCGACCGAGCAGCTGCGCGAGCTGGCGGAGCTGACCGGTATCCCGCTGGTCACCACGCTGATGGCGCGCGGCGCCTTCCCGGACAGCCACCCGCAGAACCTGGGCATGCCCGGCATGCACGGCACCGTCGCCGCGGTGGCGGCGCTGCAGCGCAGCGACCTGTTGATCGCGCTGGGCACCCGCTTCGACGACCGGGTGACGGGACAGCTCGACTCCTTCGCCCCCGAGGCGAAGGTCATCCACGCCGACATCGACCCCGCCGAAATCGGCAAGAACCGGCACGCCGACGTGCCGATCGTCGGCGACGTGAAGGCCGTCATCACCGACCTCATCGCGATGCTGGCGCACCACGACGTCCCCGGCAACATCGAGATGACGGACTGGTGGGCCTATCTGCACAGCGTCCAGTCCACCTATCCGCTGAGCTACGGACCGCAGAGCGACGGCAGCCTGAGCCCGGAATACGTGATCGAGAAGCTGGGCGAGATCGCCGGCCCCGACGCGGTGTACGTCGCCGGAGTCGGCCAGCACCAGATGTGGGCCGCGCAGTTCATCTCCTACGAAAAGCCGCGCACCTGGCTCAATTCCGGCGGGCTGGGCACCATGGGCTTCGCCATCCCGGCGGCCATGGGCGCCAAGATCGCCCGCCCGGACGCGGAGGTGTGGGCCGTCGACGGCGACGGCTGCTTCCAGATGACCAATCAGGAGCTGGCCACCTGCGCGATCGAGGGTGCGCCGATCAAGGTGGCGCTGATCAACAACGGCAACCTGGGCATGGTGCGCCAGTGGCAGACGCTGTTCTACCAGGAGCGCTACTCGCAGACCGACCTGGCCACGCACTCGCACCGCATCCCGGACTTCGTGAAGTTGGCCGAGGCGCTGGGCTGCGTCGGATTGCGTTGCGAGCGTGAGGAAGACGTCGTCGACGTGATCAACCAGGCGCGGGCGATCAACGACCGCCCGGTGGTGATCGACTTCATCGTCGGCGCCGACGCGCAGGTGTGGCCGATGGTGGCTGCCGGCACCAGCAACGACGAGATCCAGGCCGCCCGTGGGATCCGCCCGCTGTTCGACGACGAAAGCGAAGGGCACGCCTGATGCAGACGCACACGCTCTCGGTCCTGGTGGAGGACAAACCCGGTGTGCTCGCGCGCGTGGCGGCGCTGTTCTCCCGGCGCGGCTTCAACATCGAGTCGCTGGCCGTCGGCGCGACCGAACAGAAGGACATGTCGCGGATGACCATCGTGGTCTCCGCCGAGGAGACCCCGCTCGAGCAGATCACCAAGCAGCTCAACAAGCTGATCAACGTGATCAAGATAATCGAGCAGGACGACGACAACTCGGTGTCCCGGGAGTTGTCGCTGATCAAGGTGCGGGCCGACGCCGGCACCCGTAGCCAGGTCATCGAGGCGGTGAACCTGTTCCGCGCCAAGGTGATTGACGTGTCGCCGGAATCGCTGACCATCGAGGCCACCGGTGACCGCGGCAAGATCGAGGCGTTCCTGCGCGTGCTGGAGCCGTTCGGCATCCGCGAAATCGCTCAATCCGGAATGGTGTCGCTATCCCGCGGTCCGCGCGGTATCGGCACAGCCAAATAGCAAACAAGGAGAAAGTTCACCGTGGCATTAGAGATGTTCTACGACGACGACGCAGATCTGACGATCGTCCAGGGCCGCAAGGTCGGCGTGATCGGGTACGGCAGCCAGGGGCATGCGCACTCGCTAAGCCTGCGTGACTCGGGCGTGCAGGTGCGCGTCGGGCTCAAGGAGGGTTCGAAGTCGCGGGCCAAGGTCGAAGAGCAGGGCCTGGACGTCGACACCCCCGCCGAGGTCGCCAAGTGGGCCGACGTCATCATGCTGCTGGCCCCCGACACTGCTCAGGCCGACATCTTCAAGAACGAGATCGAGCCCAACCTGAAGGCCGGCGACGCTTTGTTTTTCGGTCACGGGCTCAACATCCACTTCGACCTGATCAAGCCGCCCGCCGACGTCACCGTCGCGATGGTCGCCCCCAAGGGGCCCGGCCACCTGGTGCGCCGCCAGTTCGTCGACGGCAAGGGCGTGCCGTGCCTGATCGCCGTCGACCAGGACCCGACCGGTCAGGGCGAGGCGCTGGCCCTGTCGTACGCCAAGGCCATCGGCGGCACCCGGGCCGGCGTCATCAAGACGACCTTCAAGGACGAGACCGAGACCGACCTGTTCGGTGAGCAGGCCGTGTTGTGCGGCGGCACAGAGGAATTGGTGAAGGCCGGCTTCGACGTCATGGTCGAGGCGGGCTATCCGCCGGAGATGGCCTACTTCGAGGTGCTGCACGAGCTCAAGCTGATCGTCGACCTGATGTACGAGGGCGGCATCGCCCGGATGAACTACTCGGTGTCCGACACCGCGGAGTTCGGCGGCTACCTGTCCGGACCGCGCGTCATCGACGCCGGGACCCGGGACCGGATGCGCGACATCCTGCGCGAGATTCAGGACGGCACCTTCGTCAAGAAGCTCGTCGCCAACATCGAGGGCGGCAACAAGCAGCTCGAGCAGTTGCGCAAGGAGAACGCCGAGCACCCCATCGAGGTCACCGGCAAGAAGCTGCGCGACCTGATGAGCTGGGTCGACCGCCCGATCACCGAGACGGCATAGTCGGTGAGCGGCTGCGCACAAACAAACCTTCGCAGGCCGTATCGGGATGTTTAATTCGACGCGATCCTGATTTGCGCGAATACGGCATCGCCAAGCCGCAACTCATGTACTCTGCGTCGCATTGTCCGTACGTCGTGCAAGGGGGGCACGGGTTGGCAATTGATATTGGACGCCCAGGTGGTGGGAATGTCGGCGGTCGCACTTGACAAGACGCCGGCTGGAGCCACACCTGCGACGCGAACAGCTGCTGGACACGGCAGCCGCGTTGTTCGCCGAAAAGCCATACGAAGTTGTCCAAATGGACGACATCGCCGCGCGCGCGGAGGTGTCGCGAGCGTCGCTTTATCACTACTTTCCGAGCAAGCGAGACTTATACGTAGCGATATTCGAGCGCGCAACTGACCGCTTCCTGGCACACAGCCCCGATCCGCAGCTGCCGCTCGCGGAACAGCTCGCCGCCGGACTAGAGGCCCACATTCAATCGTTCGTCGATCATCCTTATGAAGCTGTCACGATCAACCGCGGTGCATTATCGGATGACCCGGCGATCCAGGCGATCATCTCCGAAGAGCTGAATGTCGTGGGCCAACGCCTGATCGATCAACTCGTCGCGAAGGGATGTGCGCGCGATGCCACCGAGATCGCCGTCGAGGGCTGGTTGGCGTTTGTTCGCGCAGCCTGCGTGAAATGGATTCAGTCGCAGAATATCTCGCGGGCCGAACTCACCGAAATGTGCCTACGCGCATTCGACTGTGCTGTCGGTACCCCAACGGGCCGGTCGCGTCGCTTGAGCGGAGGCCTTGCCACCTCCGCATCCACCAAGAACCGCCGCCTAGGGCCGGCATTCTCCCGCCCGAGATCGTTGACCCGTTTGGCCTCGTCCGCCTTCAATCCACCGAGCTGGTTACGCCACCGGTGACTGGGCGCCGTCCCCAACCGGCGACGCCGCGAGCCGGCCGGCGACCGACACCACCCGGCGGGCCAGGTGCTCGAGGGCGTTGCCGGTGGGCTCGTCGAATTCGTTGATGTTGTCGTGGGTCGACACCAGGCTCACCCCGTACGGGTTGCCGTCGACGAACTTGACCGGGTCGGTGTAGCCGGGCGGCACGATGATGCCGCCGAAATGCATCAGCGTGTAGTAGAGCGCGACGAGCGTGGTCTCCTGGCCGCCATGCAGCGTGTTGGACGACGTGAAGGCCGCGTAGACCTTGTCCGCGAGTTTGCCCTCGGCCCACAACCCGCCCAGCGAGTCCAGGAAGGTGCGCAATTGCGCGGCGGGCGAACCGAACCGGGTCGGCGAGCCGAAGATTACCGCGTCGGCCCAGACGATGTCGTCGCCGGTGGCCGCCGGAAGGTCCTTGGTCGCTTGGTAGTTCGCGGTCCAGGCCGGGTTGTGCGCGAACGATTCCGGGTCGTGGGTCTCGGCGACGTGCCGCAGGCGCACCTCGGCACCCGCCGACTCGGCCGCCGCGGCGACGCGCTTGGCCATCGCGGTGCCGTGACCGGTGGCCGAGTAGTAGATGATCGCGAGTTTGGTCACGGTTCCAGCTTAGGCATGCTCAGGCCGAATTCACGGCGCAACAAGGTGCGCGCGGCGTAGTAGCCGGACATGCCGTGCACGCCGCCGCCGGGCGGGGTGGCCGCAGAGCACAGATATGCCTTCGGAATCGGTGTGCTCCAAGGGTTTAGCCGCGGCGTGGGGCCGGCGATCGCTCGCCAGGCGGAATTTCCGCCCATCCCGATGTCGCCGCCGACGTAGTTCGCGTTGTGGTCGGCCAGCCGGGCGGCGGGCACGGCGCGGGCCGCCACCACGATGTCGCGGAAGCCTGGCGCGAACCGCTCGACGATCCCGGTGACGGCCTCGGTCGCGTCGACGGTGGAACCCGACGGCACGTGGGCGTAGGTCCAGAACGGCCGGCGGCCCACGATGTCGATGCGGCCCGGGTCCGCGATGTGCGGCGAGGCCGCCAGCACCATCGGCCAGTCCGCGTGACGCCCGGCGGCGATGTCGGCCTCGGCCCGCGCCATCTGCGCGCGGGTGCCGCCCAGGTGCAGGGTCGGTGCCTGCCCCAGCCGCGCGTCCGTCCACGGGATGTCCTCGCTGAGCACGAAGTCGACCTTGGCGACCCCGGGGCCAAACGTGTACCGGCGCAACGCCTTGGCGTAGCGCTCCGGCAGCGCGTCACCGTAGATCCGCAGCAGCGCGGTCGGCGCCGTGTCGAACGCGACCACCCCGGCCGGCGGCTCCGTGACCTCGACGCCGGCGATGAGCTCGCCGCCGTGCGCGCGCAGGTCGGCGATCAGCGCCTCGGTGATCGCCTGGCTGCCGCCCACCGGGATCGGCCAGCCGACCGAATGGGCGAGCGTGGCCAGCATCAACCCGGCCCCGGCGGCCGTCAACGACGGCATCCGCGAAATCACATGCGCGGCAACGCCCGTGAACAGCGCGCGGGCGTCCTCTCCGGCCAACGACCCCCAGGCGGGCGTGCCCTGCGCCAGCATCCGAAGGCCCAGTCGCAGCGCTGCCGGCGGCGAGCCCGGCACCGATCGTTTGTCGCCGAGCAACAACCCCACGACCGCGTCGGAATGCTCGACCAGCGGGCCGAGCAGGCGCCGCCAGGACGCGCCGTGCTCCAGTTCCGCGCAGGTGCGCTCGAGATCCCGGTAGGCGATCACCGCCGGGCGGCCCGGCAGCGGGTTCGCGTAGGAGATCTCCGGGACCGCCAGTCGCACGCCGCGCGCGGGCAGGTCGAACGCCGCGAAAAACGGCGACGCCAGCGCCAGCGGGTGAACCGCCGAGCACACGTCGTGTAAGACTCCCGGAGAATCTGGGTCGGGCGCCGTGCGGGCGCCGCCGCCGAAGGTGGGCTGGGCCTCGATGACCTGCACTTTCAGCCCCGCGCGGGCGCAGATGACCGCCGCGGTCAGCCCGTTGGGTCCGCTGCCGATGACGGTGACGTCCACCCGTCAATTACAGCCGATAGGCTGTCCGGGTGAATCTGCCTGTTGTACTTATTGCCGACAAACTCGCCGAATCAACCGTCGCCGCGCTGGGGGACCAGGTCGAGGTGCGCTGGGTGGATGGCCCCGACCGGCCCAAGCTGCTGGCCGCCGTCCCCGAGGCGGACGCGCTGCTGGTGCGCTCGGCCACCACCGTCGACGCCGAGGTGCTGGCGGCCGCCCCCAAGCTGAAGATCGTCGCCCGCGCCGGGGTCGGTCTGGACAACGTCGACGTGGACGCCGCGACCGCGCGCGGTGTGCTGGTGGTCAACGCCCCCACGTCGAACATCCACAGCGCCGCCGAACACGCGATGGCGCTGCTGCTGGCGGCGTCTCGCCAGATCGCGGCGGCCGACGCCACCCTGCGGGAGCACACCTGGAAACGGTCGAAGTTCTCCGGCACCGAAATCTTCGGCAAGACCGTCGGTGTCGTCGGGCTGGGCCGGATCGGCCAGTTGTTCGCGCAACGGATCGCGGCCTTCGGCACCCACGTCGTCGCCTACGACCCGTACCTGGCGCCGGCCCGTGCCGCGCAGCTCGGCATCGAACTGCTCTCCCTGGACGACCTGCTGGCCCGCGCCGACTTCATCTCGGTGCACCTGCCGAAAACCCCGGAGACCGCGGGCCTGATCGACAAGGAGGCGCTGGCCAAGACCAAGCCCGGCGTCATCATCGTCAATGCCGCGCGCGGCGGCCTGGTCGACGAGGCGGCGCTGGCCGACGCGATCAACAGCGGCCACGTCCGCGCCGCCGGCCTCGACGTCTTCTCCACCGAACCGTGCACGGACAGCCCGCTTTTCGAGCTGCCGCAGGTGGTGGTGACACCGCATCTCGGGGCGTCGACCGCCGAGGCGCAGGACCGGGCCGGCACCGACGTCGCGGAGAGCGTGCGGCTGGCGCTGGCCGGGGAGTTCGTTCCCGACGCCGTCAACGTCGGCGGGGGAGTGGTCAGCGAGGAGGTGGCGCCCTGGCTGGACCTGGTGCGCAAGCTCGGCCTGCTGGCCGCCGCGCTGTCCGGCGAGGTGCCGGTGTCGCTGTCGGTGCAGGTGCGCGGCGAGCTGGCCTCCGAAGACGTTGAGGTGCTGCGGCTTTCGGCGCTGCGCGGCCTTTTCTCGGCGGTCATCGACGAGCCGGTGACGTTCGTCAACGCGCCGGCGCTGGCCGCCGAGCGCGGCGTTTCCGCCGAGATCAGCACCGCGTCGGAAAGCCCCAACCACCGCAGCGTCGTCGACGTGCGGGCCGTCGCGCACGACGGGTCCTGCGTGAACGTCGCGGGCACGCTGTCCGGGCCGCAGCTGGTGGAGAAGATCGTCCAGATCAACGGCCGCAACTTCGACCTGCGCGCCCAAGGCACCAACCTGGTGATCAACTACGCCGACCAGCCCGGCGCGCTGGGCAAGATCGGCACCCTGCTGGGCGCGGCCGGCGTGAACATCCAGGCGGCGCAGCTGTCCGAGGACGCGGAGGGCCCGGGCGCGACGGTGCTGCTGCGGCTGGACCAGGACGTGCCCAAGGACGTGCGCGCGGCGATCTCGGCGGCCGTCGGCGCCAACAAGCTGGAAGTGGTTGACCTGTCATGAAGCTCGCGCTCATCGGTGGCGACGGGATCGGGCCGGAGGTAGTCGCCGAGGCCGTCAAAGTCCTCGACGCGGTCGTTCCGAACGTCGAAAAGACCAGCTACGACCTGGGCGCCCGGCGTTTCCACGCCACCGGCGAGCTGCTGCCGGACTCGGTGCTCGCCGAATTGCGCGAGCACGACGCCATCCTGCTCGGGGCGGTCGGCGACCCGTCGGTGCCCAGCGGCGTGCTGGAGCGAGGTCTGTTGCTGCGCCTGCGCTTTGAGCTCGACCACCACGTCAACCTGCGGCCGGGCCGGCTGTACAAAGGGGTGAGCAGTCCGCTCGCCGGAAACCCCGAGATCGACTTCGTGGTGGTGCGCGAAGGCACCGAGGGCCCCTACACGGGCAACGGCGGCGCGATCCGCGCCGGAACGCCCAACGAGGTGGCCACCGAGGTCAGCGTGAACACCGCGTTCGGTGTGCGCCGCGTGGTGCGCTACGCGTTCGAGAAGGCCCGGCTGCGCCGCAACCACCTGACGCTGGTGCACAAGAACAACGTGCTGACGTTCGCCGGGAAGCTATGGACTCGGATCGTCGCCGAGGTCGGCGCGGAATACCCCGACGTCGAGGTCGCCTACCAACACGTCGACGCCGCCACCATCTTCATGGTCACCGACCCCGGGCGGTTCGACGTGATCGTCACCGACAACCTGTTCGGCGACATCATCACCGACCTGTCCGCGGCGGTGTGCGGCGGAATTGGCTTGGCCGCCAGCGGAAATATCGACGCCACCCGCGCCAACCCCTCGATGTTCGAGCCGGTGCACGGCAGCGCCCCCGACATCGCCGGTCAGGGCGTCGCGGATCCGACAGCGGCGATCATGTCGGTGGCGCTGCTGCTTTCCCATCTCGGCGAGGACGCTGCGGCGGCCCGGGTGGACGGGGCCGTCGAGACCTATCTGGCGACTCGTGGGAGCGAACCGCGCGCCACCACCGACGTCGGCGAACGGATCGCAGCCGCGCTGTAGTTTCCAGGCCGGGCGGCAAGAGCCGCACCGGCACCAACGGCACCGCGGCCAGCGGGAACAGCCCGCACAGCAGCCACGCCGACGGGTAGCGTGCCGCGCCGATCAGCACACCGAACAGCGGGGGGCCGACGGCCGCCATGACGCGCTGGGTGGTGTTCTGGATGCCCAGGGCGCGCCCGCTCCAGAATGGCCCGGCGAATTCGGTGATGGCGGTCGCCTCCAGGCCGTTGTCGAGCACGGCCAGCACCGAGACGGCGACCATCAGTGGGATGTCGAACCGCGAGTCGAGGTGGTCCGAGAGGGCCAGCAGGAACAGGGTCAGCGCGGCCGCGGCGGCGATGACGGCGACGGGTTGCATGCGCGAGCCGATGCGATCGGACCAGCGGCCGACCGCGACGCGGCCCACCGCGCCGAGCAGCTGCGACAGGGTGACCAGGCCGCCGGCCGCCGCGACCGACCAGTGCTGGTGGTTCATCAGCCAGACCAGCATGAACGTCACGGTCACCGTTTGCGGCATCATGAGCAGGCCCGCGACGGCGTGGATTCGCCACAGCACCGAAGACCCGCGGTAGGGGCTGGCCAGCTCCTCCTCGGAGGCCGCCGCGCGGGGCTTGCGCGGCGGGTTCACGATGCCGACCGCGCTGACCACCGCGGCCGCCGTGCACACCAGCGCCGGAAACATCAGGCCCGCGTGCACGCCGTGCTCGGCCAGCTCGGGCATGACCAGCGCGCCGGCGGCGATGCCCAACGGCTGCGCGGTCTGGCGGATCCCCATCGCGAGGCCGCGCTGCTGCGGGGGAAACCATGCGGACACCAGCCGGCCGCCCGCGGTGTTGCAACTCGCGGCCGCCATGCCGCCGAGGAACAGGTAGACGGCGACCCACACCATCGAGTGCGCCGACGCCGCGGCGTAGGCGGCGGCCGCGGTGAGCCCCGAGCCCAGCGTCAGCACCAGCCGCTCGCCGACGCGGTCGAGCACGTAGCCCCACGCGATCAGCGTGACCACCATGCCCCAGCTCGGCATCGACGACAGCAGGCCCGCCTCGGCCAGCGGCGTGCCGCGCGTGGCCTCCAGCGACGGGATCAGGAAGGCGACGCCGTTGATGAATAGGAAAGAACTGGTCGTCACGAACAGCGACACGATCATGATCGACCACCGCTTGCCGGCGCCGACGGTGCCACGGTGCCCCTCGGGCATCCGTCCATGCTTGCACAAGCACGGCACCGGTTGGCGGAGCCGCGACTGCCGGTCATTAGGCTCGTGCGAATGCGCCTCGGTCGAATCGCCAGCCCGGACGGTGTCGCGTTCGTCAGCATCGAGGGCGAACTCGACGATCCCGCCGCGATGATCGCCCGCGAGATCGCCGAGCACCCGTTCGGCACCCCGACGTTCACCGGCCGGTCGTGGCCGCTGGCCGACGTCCGCCTGCTGGCGCCGATGCTGGCCGGCAAGGTGGTGTGCGTCGGCAAGAACTACGCCGATCACATCGCCGAGATGGGCGGCTTCGAAACCGGCCCGGCGCCGGCGGACCCGATCATCTTCCTCAAGCCGAACACCGCGATCATCGGGCCCAACGTGCCGATTCGACTGCCCGCCAACGCATCACCGGTGCACTTCGAGGGCGAGCTGGCGGCGGTCATCGGGCGGCCGTGCAAGGACGTGCTGGCCGCCCAGGCCGCCGACAACATCCTCGGCTACACCATCGCCAACGACGTGTCGGCGCGCGATCAGCAAAAGGCCGACGGCCAATGGACCCGCGCCAAGGGCCACGACAGCTTCTGCCCCGTCGGGCCGTGGATCGTCACCGATGTCGACCCGGCGGATCTCGAACTGCGCACCGAGGTCAACGGCGAAGTGAAGCAACACAGCCGCACCTCGCTGATGATCCACGACGTCGGCGCCATCGTGGAGTGGATCTCGGCCGTGATGACGCTGCTGCCCGGCGATCTCATCCTCACGGGCACGCCGGCCGGCGTCGGACCGATCGAGGACGGCGACACGGTGTCCATCACCATCGAGGGCATCGGCAGCCTCGTCAATCCCGTTGTCCGAAAAGGGAAGTCGTGACCGTTCGCGTCCGGTTCTGCCCGTCGCCCACCGGCACCCCGCACGTCGGGATGGTACGAACCGCGCTGTTCAACTGGGCCTACGCCCGACACACCGGCGGCACCTTCGTCTTTCGCATCGAGGACACTGACGCGGCGCGCGACACCGAGGACAGCTACCTGGCCCTGCTCGACGCGCTGCGCTGGCTCGGCCTGGACTGGGACGAGGGGCCGGAGGTCGGCGGACCCTATGGGCCGTACCGGCAGTCGCAGCGCGGCGAGATCTACCGTGACGTGGTGGCGCAGCTGCTCGAGGCCGGCGAGGCCTACTACGCGTTCTCGACGCCGGAGGAGGTCGAGGCGCGGCACATCGCCGCGGGCCGCAACCCCAAGCTGGGCTACGACAACTTCGACCGGCAGCTGACCGATTCGCAGCGCGCGGCGTTCCTGGCCGAAGGCCGGCAGCCGGTGGTGCGGCTGCGGATGCCCGACGACGACCTCGCCTGGGACGACCTGGTGCGCGGCACCACCACCTTCGCGGCGGGCAGCGTGCCCGATTTCGCGCTGACCCGCGCGACGGGAGATCCGTTGTACACGTTGGTCAACCCGGTCGACGACGCGCTGATGAAGATCACCCACGTGCTGCGCGGCGAGGACCTGCTGCCGTCGACCCCGCGCCAGCTGGCGCTGTATCGGGCGCTGATGCGGATCGGTGTGGCCGAACGCACACCGCAATTCGCGCACCTGCCAACCGTGTTGGGCGAGGGAACCAAGAAGCTGTCCAAGCGCGACCCGCAGTCGAACCTGTTCGCCCACCGCGACCGGGGCTTCATCCCCGAGGGTCTGCTGAATTACCTTGCGCTGCTGGGCTGGGCGATCGCCGACGATCACGACCTGTTCAGCCTGGACGAAATGGTGGCCGCCTTCGACGTCGTCGACGTCAATTCCAACCCGGCCCGATTCGACCAGAAGAAGGCCGACGCGCTCAACGCCGAGCACATCCGGATGCTGGACGTCGCCGACTTCACCGCCCGGCTGCGCGACTACTTCGACATGCACGGCCACGACACGGGACTCGATGACGCCGGATTCGCCGAGGCCGCCGCGCTGGTGCAGACGCGCATCGTCGTCCTGAGCGACGCGTGGGAGCTGCTGAAGTTCCTCAACGACGACGAATACGCGATCGAGGAGAAGGCCGCCGCCAAGGAGCTCGGCCCGGACGGCATGGCGGTATTAGAGGCCGCGCTGGCCGCGCTTGCCGGTGTGACGGACTGGAACACGGAACGCATCGAGGGCGCGCTCAAGTCCGCGCTCATCGACGGGCTGGCCCTCAAACCGCGCAAGGCGTTCGGCCCGATCCGCGTGGCCGCGACGGGAACAACGATCAGCCCGCCGCTGTTCGAATCGCTCGAGCTGCTGGGCCGCGAGCGCAGCCTGGCGCGGTTGCGGGCCGCGCGCGACGGGGCGGTCTGACTTTTTGGTAGTCTGCACAGCGGTTTACAAAGGCCGACGACGGCCGGCCACGGCGGCGCGGGAAACCGCAGAACCGTTGTGACCAGCGGTTTTAGGCAGCCAATGGGGTATGGTGTAATTGGCAACACAGCTGATTCTGGTTCAGCCATTCTAGGTTCGAGTCCTGGTACCCCAGCAAGATCGCGGCACGGCTTGCGATTAGGTCGCCTTTCTCCGGTGAGCTATGCTGGCTGCTCGGATCGGTTCAGGCCCCGTCGTCTAGCGGCCTAGGACGCCGCCCTCTCACGGCGGTAGCGTGGGTTCGAATCCCATCGGGGCTACAAACAACTACTGGCCGGTCCCCAGCACCGCCGGTGCGGTCGAGCCGCCCACCGGCATGGCCGGCAAGCCCAGCTTGCGGTGATCCCACGAACGCGCCCGGCGGGCCACGATGCGCACGCACACCCGCTTGTTCATCATCTGCTCGACGAAGGGCTTCATGTCGTCGGTGTAGGGGCCGGTGTAGCGCTCGAACACGCTGACACCCACCCGGTGCGCGACGTCGGGATCGTCGACGATCTCCGCGACGCCCTCGAACGACACCCCGCGCAAGGTGTCGTAGGTGTCGCCGTCCTCGATCAGAAAGCTCACCCGCGGGTCGCGGGTGAGGTTCACCGCCTTCTGCGACTTCGCCTTGGTCTCGAGCCAGACCTCGCCGTCGACGACGGCGTACCACATGGCGGTCAGGTGCGGTTGGCCGTCGGGGCCGACGGTGGCCAGCGTTCCGGTGCGGCTCTTGACGACGAAATCGGCGATCTCGTCCTCCGACATGACGATGCTCGCGCGCTGATTGGTTCCCATGGCCGTCAGTTTGTCAGGTCGCTTTTCGGTGTGCGTGCAGGGCGCCCGGTACGCACGATCTGCGCCCTGACGTCACACGCGGCGCCCGCCTAGAGCCGGCGGGTGAGCGCCTCCGCGGCGGACAGCAGATCGGCGGCCCAGCGCGACCCCGGGCGGCGCCCGATGCGGTCGACGGGTCCGGACACCGATATCGCGCCGACGACGACACCGCGGCCGTCGCGCACCGGCGCCGACACGCTCGCCACCCCAGGCTCGCGCTCGGCAACGCTTTGCGCCCAACCGCGCCGGCGCACTTCGGCCAGCGCCCGGTCGGTGAATTTCGCCGTGGGCAGCACGGCCTTCTGGGTGGCGGCGTCGGCATAGGCGAGTAGCACCTTGGCCCCCGAGCCCGCCGTCATCGGCAGGCGCGCGCCGACCGGAACCGTATCGCGAAGACCCGCAGCCGGTTCCAGGGCGGCCACGCAGACCCGTGACGTGCCCTCGCGGCGATACAACTGGACGCTCTCGCCGGTGGTCTCGCGGAGGCCGGGCAGCACCGCCGCGCTCGCCGCCAGCAGCGGATCGTTGACGCGCGCGGCGAGTTCGGTGACCGCCGGACCGAGCCGCCAACGCCCTTCGTCGTCGCGCGCCAGCAGCCGATGGACTTCGAGGGCCGCCGCCAGCCGGTAGGCGGTGGCCCTCGGCAGCCCGGTTCGCTCGCACAGTTCGGCCAGGCCGCACGGGGATTCCGCGATCGTGTGCAGCACGACCACCGCTTTGTCGAGGACGCCGATGCCGCTATGCTGTCTCACAAGGAGATACTAGCGTCTCGCATTATGAGATGACCAGCCAAAGACCGGATAGGGGCTAATTCGATATGGGATCCGAAGCCAAGCCGCGCACCCTGGCCGAAAAGGTTTGGGACGACCATGTTGTGGCGCCGGGGGGCGATTCAGATCAGGCCGGGGCCCCCGACCTGATCTACATCGACCTGCATTTGGTGCACGAGGTGACCAGCCCGCAAGCGTTCGACGGCCTGCGCCTGGCCGGGCGGGGAGTGCGGCGCCCCGACCTGACGCTGGCCACCGAGGACCACAACGTGCCCACCGTCGACATCGACAAGCCGATCGCCGACCCGGTGTCGCGCACCCAGGTCGAGACGTTGCGGCGCAACTGCGCTGAATTCGGCGTCCGGCTGTATCCGATGGGCGACATCGAACAGGGCATCGTGCACGTCGTCGGCCCGCAGTTGGGTCTCACCCAACCGGGGATGACGATCGTCTGTGGCGATAGTCACACGTCCACGCACGGCGCATTTGGGGCGCTGGCCATGGGGATTGGCACGTCGGAGGTGGAGCACGTGCTGGCCACCCAGACGCTGCCGCTGCGGCCGTTCAAGACGATGGCGGTCAACGTAGACGGGCAGTTGCCCGCCGGCGTGACGGCCAAGGACATCATCCTCGCGCTGATCGCGAAGATCGGCACCGGCGGCGGACAGGGTCACGTCATCGAATACCGGGGCAGCGCCATCGAATCGCTGTCGATGGAAGGCCGGATGACGGTCTGCAACATGAGCATCGAAGCGGGGGCCAGGGCGGGCATGGTGGCCCCGGACGAGACCACGTATGACTTCTTGCGTGGCCGCCCGCACGCCCCGACCGGCGCGCAGTGGGACGCCGCGGTGGCCTACTGGCAGCAGCTGCGCACCGACCCCGGCGCCGTCTTCGACACCGAGGTCTACCTCGACGCGGCGTCGCTGAGCCCGTTCGTCACGTGGGGAACCAACCCCGGCCAGGGCGTGCCGCTGGGCGCGGCGGTGCCGGACCCCGAACTGATGGCCGACGACGCCGAGCGGCAGGCCGCCGAGAAAGCCTTGGCGTACATGGACCTTCGACCCGGCACCCCGATGCGCGCGATCGGCGTCGACGCCGTGTTCGTCGGCTCTTGCACCAACGGTCGTATCGAAGACCTGCGGGTGGTGGCCGACGTGTTGCGGGGACGCAAGGTCGCACCGGGGGTGCGGATGCTCGTCGTGCCGGGCTCCATGCGGGTGCGCGCGCAGGCCGAAGCCGAAGGGCTGGGCGAGGTTTTCACCGCCGCGGGCGCCGAATGGCGCCAGGCGGGATGCTCGATGTGCCTGGGCATGAACCCCGATCAGCTGTCCCCGGGGGAGCGGTGCGCCGCGACGTCCAACCGCAACTTCGAAGGGCGGCAGGGCAAAGGCGGCCGCACCCACCTGGTATCCCCGGCGGTCGCCGCGGCGACGGCGGTGCGGGGCACGCTGTCCGCGCCGGCCGACTTGAACTCCAACTGATTTTGAATCGAGGACGAAAATGGAAGCCTTTCGCACCCACACGGGCATCGGTGTGCCGCTGCGGCGGTCGAATGTCGACACCGACCAGATCATTCCGGCGGTGTTCTTGAAGCGGGTAACCCGAACCGGTTTCGAGGACGGCTTGTTCGCCACGTGGCGGTCCGATCCGTCATTCGTGCTCAATCTCAGCCCCTTTGACCGCGGCTCGGTTCTGGTGGCCGGACCCGATTTCGGCACCGGCTCGTCGCGCGAGCATGCGGTGTGGGCGCTCATGGACTACGGGTTCCGGGTGGTCATCTCGTCTCGATTCGGTGACATTTTTCGCGGCAACGCCGGCAAGGCGGGCCTGCTGGCGGCAGAAGTTTCTCAGGACGGCGTGGAACTGCTTTGGAAGCTCATCGAGGGCAGCCCGGGCTTGGAAATCACTGCCAATCTTCAAGATCGAAATATCACCGCCGGAACGACGGTGCTGCCGTTCAAGATTGACGACCACACCGCTTGGCGATTGCTCGAGGGCCTCGACGATATAGGCCTTACGCTGCGGAAACTCGACAAGATCGAGGCCTTCGAGGCGGCGCGTCCGGACTGGAAACCGCGCACTCTGCCCACCTCCTGACGGGTGGATCGGGAGGGTGATTTCGCCCCCGAGGTTTAGGTAGCCCGTCTTAATTTGGGGCCGCGCCACCGGTCAAGGGCGGCAACCGGATTGCGAAAAATTCGGTTGTTCCGGCTTGAAATTGCGCGTGGCTCTTGGAAATTTGCTGGGTGAGGGTTTACCGTGTTCGCAGTCGGTTCCCAAAAATGGGACCACTGGCTTCGGAGGGTTTGGATGAACAAAGCAGAGCTCATAGATGTGCTCACACAGAAATTGGGCTCGGACCGTCGGCAGGCGACCGCCGCCGTCGAGAATGTTGTCGACACCATTGTGCGCGCCGTGCACAAGGGCGACAGTGTGACCATTACCGGGTTCGGTGTCTTCGAACAGCGCCGGCGCGCGGCGCGGGTGGCCCGCAATCCGCGCACGGGCGAAACGGTAAAGGTAAAGCCGACATCGGTCCCGGCGTTCCGGCCCGGTGCTCAATTCAAAGCGGTTGTGTCTGGCGCACAGCGCCTCCCGGCGGAAGGACCTGCAGTGAAACGTGGTGTGGTAGCAGCCGGCGCAGCCAAGAAGGCGGCGAAGAAGGCTCCGGCGAAGAAGGCAGCGAGCAAGGCTCCGGCCAAGAAGGCTGCGGCCAAGAAGGCTCCGGCCAAGAAGGCCGCGGTTAAGAAGGCTCCGGCCAAGAAGGCCGCGGTTAAGAAGGCCCCGGCCAAGAAGGTCGTGAAGAAGGCTCCCGCCAAGAAGGCCGCGGTGAAGAAGGCTCCGGCCAAGAAGGCCGCGGTGAAGAGGGCTCCGGCCAAGAAGACGGCGAGCAAGGCTCCGGCCCGCAAGGCTCCCGCCAAGAAGGCCGCCGCTCGGCGCGGTCGCCGGTAGGAAGTTCCACACGCGAATACCCTTCGGGGTGGCGCAATGCCACCCGGAGGGTATTTGTGTGTCAGGCCCGCACGTTGGCGGCCAGCGCGCCGCCGATGTGGTCGGCCGCCACCAGACGGCCGCCGGACAGCGACAGCACCCACGTGCTGCCCTTGTGGTTGCGCGACTTGTCGGCGCGCACCCCGTCGCGTTCGCACCACCAGGCGATGAGGTCCGGAATCACCTTGCCCTGCGTGCAAATCACGGGCGTGCCGGCCGCCTCCTCGGCGATGCGCAGCATCCGGTGGCGCGCCCGCTTGGGGCTCTTCGCGTACGACTCCTCGGTGAGGGCGGGCTCGTTGTGGACCGTCACACCCAGTTCCTCGGCGAGCGGCTCGACGGTCTGGTGACAGCGGAGCCGGTCCGCGGCGTACACCTCGGTGGCGCCGAAGGCCAGCAGCTGGGGAACCAGGGCCTCCGCCTGCGCGCGCCCGCGCTTGTCGAGCGGGCGCTTGGTGTCGTCGCCCTTGAAACGTGATTTGCGGCCCGCGGTTCCGTGCCGCACCACCAGCACGGTTCGCGTGTCTTCGGGTTGTTTCGCGAAGTGGCGCAACATCTTTCGATCGTGGGGGTAGCTGAGTCTGTCCTTCGCCCCGGCGACCGGCAGCCACACCAACTCGTCGACCTCGCGTCCCGGCGCGAATTCGCCGCCGGTGTCGCGCGCCGCCCAGTAGTAGACCTTCTTGACGCCCTGCTCGATCGGATAGCTCACCATGTCGAGGCGCCGGCCGAGGATGGCGCGGTGGCCGGTCTCCTCGAGCACCTCGCGGACGGCCGCCACGGGGGCCGTCTCGCCGGGGTCCACCTTGCCCTTCGGCAGCGACCAGTCGTCGTAACGGGGCCGGTGGATCACCGCGACCTCGAGGCTCGCGTTCGCCGGATCGTCGCCGCCGGTCCGCCACAGCACCGCGCCCGCCGCGTACACGATCCGGCTTCCCGACCGCCGACCCGCCGATGAGGTCTGGTTCGACACCTAAACTCCTGCAGGTCAATTCGCTCGCGGTCGTGGATGCGACCTGGAAGCTATCACACGGCGTCAGGGGCTGCGGTGCCGCTCCATCAGCGATACCTGATGGTCGCGCACGGTCTGACCCTCCTGGGGCGACGCGATCCACTGCCCGTCGGAACCCAGTTCCCAGCACCGGGTCGACGGATCCAGCGCGGAGGTGAACAGGTCGTCCAGATATGCGGTGAGCCGCGGATCCTTGACCTGAACCAGCGCCTCGACCCGCCGGTCGAGGTTGCGGTGCATCATGTCGGCGCTGCCGATCCAGAACTCGCTGATGCGGTTGAAATGCATGATCCGCGAGTGCTCCAGGAAGCGGCCGAGGATCGAACGGACCGAGATGTTCTCCGAAAAGCCCTCCGCGCCCGGGCGCAGCGCGCAGATGCCGCGCACCACCACCTCGACTCGCACACCGGCCCGCGACGCGCGATACAACGCGTCGATCACCTGCTCGTCGACCAGAGCGTTCATCTTCATCCGGATCCGGCCGCCGCCGTGTTCGCGGTGGGCGGCAATCTCGCGCTCGACGCGTTCGATGATGCCGGTGCGGATACCGTGCGGGGCGACCAAGAGATTGCGATAGGAAACCTTGCGCGAGTAGCCGGTAAGCGAATTGAACAAATCGGTCAGGTCGGCGCCGATTTCGGGGGACGCCGTGAGCAGACCGACGTCCTCGTACAGTCGCGCCGTCTTCCCGTTGTAGTTGCCGGTCCCGATGTGGCAGTACCGGCGGATCGCCGAACCCTCGCGGCGCACCACGAGGCAGGTCTTGCAGTGTGTCTTCAGCCCGACGTACCCGTAGACGACGTGCACGCCCGCCTGCTCAAGTGTGCGCGCCCAGCGGATGTTGGCCTGCTCGTCGAAGCGCGCCTTGATCTCCACCATGGCCACGACTTGCTTGCCGGCCTCGGCCGCGGAGATCAGCGCCCGAACGATCGGCGAGTCACCGGAGGTGCGGTACAACGTCTGCTTGATCGCCAGCACGTTGGGGTCGGCGGCGGCCTGCTCGATGAAGCGCTGCACGCTGGTCGAGAACGAGTCATACGGATGATGAAGCAGCACATCGCCTTCGCGCAGAGTCGCGAAGATGCTGCGCGGTGTCTCGCGGTCGGCGAAGGCTGGGTGGGTGTCGGGAACGAACGTCGGATCCTTGAGCGCCGGCCGCTCGATCCCGTAGATCTGCCACAACGACGAAAGGTCCAGGAGGCCGGGCACTTCGATGACGTCGCCGGGGTGCACGTCGAGTTCGCGCAGCAGCAGCTCCAGCATGCTCTCGGTCATGTCGTCGGCGATCTCGAGCCGCACCGGCGAACCGAACCGCCGGCGCGCCAGCTCGCGCTCCAGCGCCTGCAGCAGATCCTCGTCGCGGTCCTCTTCAACCTCGTAGTCCGCGTTGCGGGTGATGCGGAAGGCGTGATGCTCAACGATTTCCATACCCGGGAACAGCTCGGGCAAAAAGGCCGCGATCAGTTCTTCCATCGGTAGATAGCGGACGATTCCCGGCCCGTCGTCGGACGCACCGCGGACGTCGAGCTCGACGAAACGATCGACGTTGTTGGGCACCTTGACCCGGGCGAAGTGCTGGCCACCATCCTCGGGCTGGCGCACCATGACCGCCAGGTTCAGGCTCAACCCGCTGACGAACGGGAACGGGTGAGCGGGATCGACCGCCAGCGGCGTCAGGACGGGAAAGACTTGTTCGGTGAAATAGGTGGACAATTCGTCGCGCTCCGCCTGATCCAGATCGGCCCACGTGACGATGCGGATGCCTTCCTCGGCGAGCGCCGGTCGCACCGAATCGAGGAACACCCGCGCGTGGCGGGTGGCGATTCGCTGGGTCTGCTCGCCGATGCGGGCCAGTTGCTCGCGCGGGGTCAGGCCGTCGGCCGACCGGACGGACAGGCCCATCTCGTCGCGGCGCTTGAGGCCGGCCACCCGCACCATGTAGAACTCGTCGAGGTTGGACGCGAAGATCGCCAGGAACTTCGCGCGCTCCAGCAGCGGCAGCGAGTTGTCGGCGGCGAGCGCCAGCACGCGCGAGTTGAAGTCCAACCAGCTCAGTTCCCGGTTGAGGTAGCGGTCCTCGGGCAGCTCGTCGGAGATCGCGGCCGGGGTGGCCGCGGGTGGGGCCGCCACGTCGGCCTCGCCTGAATGCCACGTGGTCTCGTCGGGCCGTGCCTCGGCTTCGGTTTCGGTCACCCTGCGATCATTGCTCATCACCCGCTGGTGCTGCTAGCGCCCGGCGGACATCCATTCGCAGTTGGCGCGCCGTTCATCGCCCGTACAAGTTTGCTGTTGCGGGGTTTCGTTAGAGCTGCGCTCGTGCTATTTGATGGCCCGGGCGGTCGCGGCCCCGACCCCGAGGCGACGCGCGGCCGCCAGGTCGGCGGGGGTGTCGACATCGCATCGCAGGCCGGGCCAGGCGCCGGTGAGCTCGATCGCGCCCGAACGCCGGTGCCGCGCGCACGAATCCGGGCCGAACTGCGGATCCAGCGGGGCGCCGAACGCGCACAGCGCGGCGGTTCCCGTGGCCAGCCGGTCGGCGACGAAGCTGCGCCGGTGCTGGCGGGCGGCGGTAATCGCCTCGGCCAACTCCTGGGTCTGCAGCGCGGGCAAATCACCTTGCAGCACAACGATATTGGTGAACGCCCCGGCCACCGCTCGTTCGGCGGCGGTGATCGCGCTGTTCAGCGGGTCGCGGTCGCCATCGGGTGTGGGGTCGGCCAGCACGCCGGCCCCGAGCTCGGCCGCCGCGGCCGCCGCGGCTTCGTCGGGCGTGACGACGGTGATCGATCCCAGCGCATCGACACCCGACGCGGCGGTCAGGGTGTCGACCAACATGGCCAGCACCACCTTCTCCCGCGTGCGCGCCGAGAAGACCGGGGCCAGGCGGGTCTTGGCGGCGGCGAGCCGCTTGACGGCGATGATCAACGCGACGTCACCCGCGCCGTCGTCCGCCCCCTCGGCCCGTGTGCCGCTCATCCCGCCATCCTGCCAGCGGGATCGATGCGGCTAGGCGTCGCGGTAGCGTGACGGAACACCGTCGCGTCACAGATAGGGGATCAAATGGCCAGCACGGTTGCCGGTTCGGATGGCGCCGTCGCGGTGATGGGTGCCGGCGCCTGGGGGACGGCGCTGGCCAAGGTGCTGGCTGAGGCGGGGGGGCCGGAAGCACAAGTCGCGCTGTGGGCGCGGCGCTCCGACGTCGCCGACGAGATCAACTCCACTCGGTACAACCCCGCCTATCTGCCCGGCACGCTGTTGCCGCCGGGCATCCGCGCCACCGCCGACGCCAGCGAGGCGCTGGCCGGCGCGACGACGGTGCTGCTGGGGGTGCCGGCGCAGACGATGCGCGGCAACCTCGAGCGCTGGGCGCCGATGGTGGCCGACGGCGCGACCCTGGTCAGCCTCGCCAAGGGCATCGAACTGGGCTCGCTCATGCGGATGAGCCAGGTGATCGTCTCGGTGACCGGCGTGGACCCGACTCAGGTCGCGGTCATCTCGGGGCCCAACCTGGCCAGCGAGATCGCGCAGTGCCAGCCCGCCGCCACGGTCGTCGCGTGCAGCGACTCCGGCCGCGCCGTCGCCGTGCAGCGCATGCTGAACAGCGGCTACTTCCGTCCTTATACCAATAGCGACGTGGTGGGCACCGAGGTCGGCGGGGCCTGCAAGAACGTCATCGCGCTCGCCTGCGGAATGGCGGCCGGCGTCGGGCTCGGCGAAAACACGGCCGCGGCGATCATCACGCGGGGCCTGGCGGAGATCATGCGGTTGGGCATAGCCCTCGGCGCCAAGGGGGCGACGCTGGCCGGGCTGGCCGGCGTCGGGGACCTGGTGGCCACCTGCACCTCGCCGCATTCGCGCAACCGGTCGTTCGGCGAATGCCTGGGCCGCGGCGGGACCATGGAGTCGGCCACGCAGGCGGGGGAGGGGCACGTGGTCGAGGGCGTGACGTCGTGCGAGGCCGTGCTCGCGCTGGCGGCCAGCTACGACGTCGAGATGCCCCTGACCGAGGCCGTGCACCGGGTCTGCCACAAGGGGCTGTCGGTGGACGAGGCGATGGCGTTGCTGCTGGGCCGCAGCACCAAGCCCGAATGAGGCGCTCCGGCTAGCGAAAGCCCAGCTGGCGGTCCGGTGCCCGACCCCGGGGCCCCGCACCCGGTAGCCTCTCCAGGTTGTGAATGCCAGCCAGCGCGTGCGCGTCGCCGTCGTCTTCGGCGGGCGCAGCAACGAGCACGCGATCTCGTGCGTGTCGGCGGGCAGCATTCTGCGCAACCTCGACCCGCAGCGTTTCGAGGTGATCCCGATCGGCATCACCCCGCAGGGTTCGTGGGTGCTCACCGACGGCGACCCGGATGCGCTGGCGATCACCGATCGGCAGTTGCCCGAGGTGACCGCCGAATCGGGCACCGAGCTGGCCCTGCCGGCGGATCCGCGGCGCGGCGGTGAGCTGGTCTCGCTGTCGCCCGGGGCCGGTGAGGTGTTGACGTCGGTCGACGTGGTGTTTCCGGTTTTGCACGGCCCCTACGGCGAGGACGGCACGATCCAGGGTCTGCTGGAGCTCGCCGGGGTGCCCTACGTCGGCGCCGGGGTGCTGGCCAGTGCCGCGGGCATGGACAAGGAGTTCATGAAGAAGCTCCTTGCCGCCGAGGGGCTTCCGATCGGTCCGCACGCGGTGCTGCGCGCGCCGCTGGCGGCGCTGAGCCTCGACGAGCGCGAGCGCCTGGGCCTGCCGGTGTTCGTGAAGCCGGCGCGCGGCGGCTCCTCGATCGGCGTCGGCCGGGCCGCGAGTTGGGACGAGCTGGCCGCCGCGGTCGCGAACGCCCGTCGGCACGATCCGAAGGTGATCGTCGAGGCGGCGATCAACGGTCGCGAGCTGGAGTGCGGCGTCCTCGAAATGCCCAACGGCACAGTGCAAGCCAGCACCGTGGGCGAGATCCGGGTGGCCGGGGTGCGGGGCCGCGAGGACTCGTTCTACGACTTCGCGACGAAATACCTCGAGGACGCAGCCGAATTGGACGTGCCCGCGAAGGTCGAGGACGACATCGCCGACGCGGTGCGCGAATTGGCGATCCGGGCGTTCAAGGCGATCGACTGCCAGGGTTTGGCCCGGGTCGACTTTTTCCTCACCGAGAACGGGCCAATCATCAACGAAATCAACACGATGCCGGGCTTCACGACCACCTCGATGTACCCGAGGATGTGGGCGGCCAGCGGGGTCGACTATCCCACCCTGCTCGCCATCATGGTGGAGACGGCGCTGGCGCGGGGCGTCGGTCTTCGCTGACTACGAGCGCGCGGGTGCCGGGTCGATCGGCGCGGCCGGGATGCTGTGGTCGATCGCGTCGGAGAGCTGCTGGATGGGCGTGGGTCCCGATCCCGCGGGCAGCGTGAGCGCCACGTACACCGGCCGGTCGACGGTGTACCACGTGGCCCTGCCGGCCTCGCCCGCGGATTGCTGGCCGGCGGCCACCTCGAACCACTGCACGCGGTCGACGATCTGGATCGGGGACCCCACCACGAACTCGGCGGGGCGGTCGAGCCCGCAGCGCAACACCACCGGCTGGCTGTCCGGCGAGGTCCGCCACGCCGCCGCGCCGTCGGGCGCCGGCTGCGCCAGCTGCGCGCGCTGGTAATCGCCGAGCCGTTGCGGCAGCGCGTCGGCCAGCGCCCGGCAGGCGGCGCTGGTCGCCTGCGGCGCCGGGAAGGCCGCGACGGTAACCGGCTGCGGCGGCGCCTGGCGGGTCGCCGCGATGGCCAGGATCACCCCGATCGCCGCGACGGCCAGCGCGATCGCCGCGATCATCACGGCGCGCGGTGGTCCGGTGTCGGTTGTGGGGCCGCTTGCGGGTTCGGCGTTCACCGCCCGCGCACCTCCTTCTCTTACACTGGCGCGATCGGGCAGAGACCCAACTTACCGGAGGTCGGGGCGACCGCAGAGGGCCGGAGGAGGTGGCGTGCGCGACGACACATCGGGGGAGTCCCCCACGCTGGCGCGGCTCGGCGAGTTCGCCGTCATCGATCGGGCGGTGCGCGGCCGTCGGCAACCCGACGCGGTACTGGTCGGGCCCGGCGACGACGCGGCGCTGGTGTCGGCGGGCGACGGCCGCACCCTGGTCTCGACCGATGTGCTGGTGCAGGACCGGCACTTTCGGCTGGACTGGTCGACGCCCCACGACGTCGGCCGCAAGGCGATCGCGCAGAACGCCGCCGACATCGAGGCGATGGGCGGGCGGCCCACGGCCTTCGTCGTCGGGTTCGCGGCGCCCGGCGATACCCCGGCCGCGCAGGTGGACGCGCTGGTCGACGGGATGTGGGACGAGGCGGCCCGGCTCGGCGCCGGCATCGCCGGCGGCGACCTGGTCAGCTGCCCGCAATGGGTGCTGTCCGTGACGGTGCTGGGTGACCTCGAGGGCCGCGCCCCCGTGCTGCGGTCCGGGGCGAAGGCCGGCTCGGTGATCGCCGTCGCCGGCGAGCTGGGCCGCTCCGCCGCCGGATATGCCCTGTGGCAGAACGGGATCGAGGGTTTCGACGAGCTGCGGCGCCGCCATCTGGTGCCGGAACCGCCCTATGGCCAGGGCGCCGTCGCCGGGGCCGCCGGCGCGCAGGCGATGATCGATGTGTCCGACGGCCTGATCGCCGACGTGCGGCATGTCGCCGACGCGTCCGGGGTCGGCATCGACTTGTCCACCGCGGCGCTGAGCGCGGACCAAGCCGCGCTGGCCGCGGCCGGTCACGTCGTCGGCGCCGACCCGTTGGCGTGGGTGCTCTCCGGCGGTGAGGACCACGCCCTGGCGGCCTGTTTCGCCGGCACGGCGCCGGCCGGCTGGCGCGTGATCGGCCGCGTGCTCGAGGGGCCGGCCCGCGTGCTCGTCGACGGCGCGGAGTGGAGCGGCTACGCGGGCTGGCAGTCTTTCGCCCGGTGACGATGCGGGCCGCGTCGCGGCCCGAGGAGGAGGCGGGCATCGGAGTGGGCGCTAGTGTGACGCGGTGACCGTCTACGCGATCGCCCAACTGAGGTTCACCGACCGGGCAGCCTACGACCGGTACCAGGCGGGGTTCATGGAGGTCTTCCGTCGCCACCAAGGAACGCTGCTCGCCGCCGACGAGTCGCCCGAGGTCGTCGAGGGCGACTGGGACCGCGAGAAGCTGGTGCTGATGTCATTTCCCGACCAGGCCGCGTTCCGCGGTTGGGCGCAATCACCGGAATATCAGGAGATCTCGAAGGACCGGCGGGCGGGGGCCGACACGGTGGTGCTGCTCGTCAAGGGGCTGCAATGACCGCGCGCCCGCTGAGCGAGCTCGTCGAACCGGGCTGGGCCACCGCGCTCAAACCCGTCACCGAGCAGGTCGCCCAGCTGGGGCAGTTCCTGCGGGCCGAGATCGCCGCGGGTCGCCGGTACCTGCCGGCCGGGCCAAACGTGTTGCGCGCCTTCACCTATCCGTTCGACGATGTCAAGGTGCTGATCGTCGGGCAGGACCCCTACCCGACGCCCGGGCACGCCGTAGGCCTGAGCTTCTCGGTGGCGCCCGACGTGCGTCCGCTGCCCCGCAGCCTGGCCAACATCTTCGACGAGTACGCCGCCGACCTGGGCCACCCGCAGCCGGTGTGCGGCGACCTGACGCCCTGGGCGCAGCGGGGCGTGATGCTGCTGAACAGGGTGCTCACCGTGCGGCCCAACAATCCGGCGTCGCACCGGGGCAAGGGCTGGGAGGCGGTGACCGAGTGCGCGATTCGCGCGCTGGCCGAGCGGTCCCTGCCGCTGGTGGCCATCCTGTGGGGCCGCGACGCGTCGACGCTGAAACCCATGCTGGCCGAAGGCAATTGCGTGGCGATCGAGTCGCCGCACCCGTCGCCGCTGTCGGCGTCTCGCGGCTTTTTCGGCTCGCGCCCGTTCAGCCGCGCCAACGAGCTGCTGGTGGGGATGGGCGCCGACCCGATCGATTGGCGGCTGCCGTGACCGAGATGACCGCCCTGCGCGCACATCGGCGGGGCGGCCCCGAGGTGTTGGTCGTCGAGGGCGCGCCGATTCCGGTGCCCGCGGCGGGGGAAGTGCTGATCGCGGTGCACGCCGCGGCCATCACCTTCGACGAGCTGACGTGGGAGGAGACCTGGACGCGTGGCGGCGCCGACCGGACCCCGGTGATCCCGTCGCACGAGGTGTCTGGCGTGATCTCCGAAATCGGTTCGGGCGTAGCCGATTTCACCGTCGGCGACGAGGTGTACGGGCTGACCCAATTCGACCGCGACGGCGCTGCGGCCGAATATGTCACGGTGCCGGCGGCCGACCTGGCCGCCAAGCCGTCCACGGCGTCGCACGTCGCCGCCGCCGCGCTGCCGCTCGCCGGGCTCACCGCGCTGCAGGCGCTGGTCGACCATGCCGCGGTCCGGCCGGGGGAGGACGTCCTGGTGCACGGCGGGGCGGGCGGGGTCGGCGCGCTGACGGTTCAGCTCGCCGCCATCCTCGGCGCGCGGGTCACCGCCACCGTCCGCAGCGACACAAGCGAGCTCGTCATAGGTTTCGGTGCGCAACGGGTCATCGACGTGCGCACCGAGGCGTTCGACGGCGACGGTCCCGCGTACGACGTCGTCATCGACACCGTCGGCGGCGAGACGCTGGACCGGTCGTATGGCGTGCTGCGCCGCGGGGGACGGCTGATCACCCTCTCGGCACCCCCGCCGGAGGGGAAGGCCGACGACTACGGCGTGAGCGCCACCTTCTTCATCGTGACGCCCGATCGCGCGCAGCTCGCCGAGCTAGCCGCGCACGTCGACGAGGGGCGATTGCGCGTTCAGATCGCGCGGACGTTTCCGCTCGAGCGCGGGCGGGATGCGTTCGAAAGCGGTCGGCAACCGGGCCGGAAGCCGGGCAAGACCGTCCTCGTCGTGCGGGATTAGCCGCGAACGACTTTGCCGGCCTTGATGCAGGACGTGCAGACATTCAGCCGCTTCTTGTTGCCACCCGGACGGGTCACGACGTGCACGGTCTGAACGTTGGGGTCCCACCGGCGGCTGGTGCGGCGGTGGGAGTGCGACACCGACTTGCCGAAGCCGGGGCCTTTCCCGCAGATATCGCACACAGCGGCCATTGTTCAAACTCCTCAAATGTTCGGGGGTCCGGCTCGGCGGTCTAGCAAGGCCGGGACAGCCCGGAATGACTCGGGCCTGCCCAGGATACCGACTGACATGGGCAACTACCAAAACGATCAACACCCGCCCGGCGACGCGGACCCGGCATTGTCGCCCGCTCTGGCTAGGCTCGATGGGTCGGCGCACTCAGGCAGCGGGCGCGTTGTCGTGGCTGGCCGCTGGGAGGCTCCGAGGGAGGTGGGTCGCTTGGGCACGTCAGAGGCGCTACTGGACGCCGCGACCCTGCGGGACTGGGCCCACACCGCCGTCAGCGACCTGATCACCCATATCGACGAGATCAACCGGCTCAACGTCTTCCCGGTCGCCGATTCCGACACCGGCGCGAACATGCTGTTCACCATGCGTTCCGCGCTGGCGGAGGCCAACTCCGGGGCCGGCGGCGATGGATGCGTGGCCCGGGTGGCCGCGGCCCTGTCGACCGGCGCGCTGAACGGCGCCCGCGGCAATTCCGGGGTGATATTGTCGCAAATCCTGCGCGGCATCGCTGATGTCACCGCGACCGCGGCGGCTGAGTCCGGCGGCGAGCTGCCCCACCTGGACGCCCCCGTCCTCGGCGCCGCATTGCGGCGCGGCGTGGAACTGGTCATCGCGTCAATGGGCGGCGCCGAAGTCCCGGGGACCATCGTCTCGGTGTTGCGGGCGGCCGCCGAGGCCGTCGAGGAGTGCGCCGCCGAAGGGCTGCCCGCCGCGATCACCGCGGCCGGCGACGCGGCGGTGATCGCGTTGGAAAAGACCCCCGAGCAGCTCGACGTCCTCGCCCACGCCGGCGCCGTCGACGCCGGCGGGCGCGGCCTGCTCGTCCTGCTGGACGCGCTGCGCTGCGCCGTCACGGGCCTGGCGCCCCGCCGGGCGGTGTACGCGCCGTCGCCGCGCGCGCACTGGCCCGAAGCCGCCGCCGAACAGCCGGCGCCGCAGTTCGAGGTGATGTACCGGCTGGACGGCTGCGATTCCGCGGCCGCGGACGAACTGCGAAATCGGCTCGAGGGCCTGGGGGAATCCGTGGCCATCGCCGCGGCGGCCGCGCAGGAGGCCACCACGCTGGACAGCTACTCGGTGCACGTACACACCGACGACGCCGGGGCCGCCGTCGAGGCCGGACTGGCGGCCGGGCGCCTCAGCCGCATCGTCATCTCGGCGCTGACCTCCGGCGCCACCGGGATGCCCGCCGGCGGCTGGACGCGCGAACGCGCGGTGCTGGCCGTCGTGGACGGCGACGGCGCGGCCGAGCTGTTCTCCGGCGAGGGCGCCTGCGTGCTGCGGCCCGATCCGGACATCGGCGACGTCAGCGCCCACCAGCTGGTGCGGGCGGTGGTCGACACCGGCGCCGCCCAGGTGATGGTGCTGCCCAACGGTTATGTGGCCGCCGAGGAGCTGGTGGCCGGCTGCACGGCGGCCATCGGCTGGGGGATCGACGTGGTGCCGATACCGGCGGGATCGATGGTGCAGGGGCTGGCCGCGCTGGCCGTGCACGAGACGGACCGGCAGGCGGTCGACGACGGCTTCACGATGGCGCGCGCGGCCGGTGCGGCCCGGCACGGGTCGGTGCGCGTGGCCACCGAGAGCGCGTTGACGTGGGCCGGCCGCTGCCAGCCGGGCGACGGCCTGGGCATCGCGGGCGACGAGGTGCTCATCGTGGCCGCCGACGTGGCCGCGGCGGCGATCGGCCTGCTCGACCTGCTGCTGGCATCCGGCGGCGACCTGGTGACCGTGCTGATCGGCGCCGGCATGGCGGAGGCCGACGGCGTCGCGGTCGGCGAGGTGCTGCAGGACCACGTGCACGACCACCACCCGGGGACCGAGCTGATGACCTACCGCACCGGTCACCGCGGCGACGCCCTGCTGATCGGGGTCGAGTAGCCGTGGCGTCGCTGTCCGACCGGCTGACCTACGTGGTGGGAGGCAAGGCGGTCAAGCTGCTCGACGAAATATTCGGCATCCGGACCGTGGACGACTTGCTGCGCCATTACCCGCGCGGCTACTCCGAAGGCGCGAGCCTTTGGGGCTTCGGCGACGAGCGGCCCGAAGAGGGCGAGCACATCACCATCGTCGACGTCATCACGGATGCCTTCACGAAGTCGATGAACAAGGACCCGAAGAAGAAATACTGCCGCATCACCGTTGGCAGCGGACGCAACAAGGTGACGGCGACGTTTTTCAACGCGGCCTGGATCAGCAAGGAGCTGACCAAACAAACCAAGGTGATGTTGTCCGGCGAAGTCGGTTACTACAAGGGCGCTATGCAGTTCACGCACCCGGCCTTTCTCATTCTCGATTCACCGGATGGCAAGGCCCACGGCACCAAGTCGCTGGCCAAAATCGCGGGCGCGTCGCGAGCCTCCACCGCCGAAGAGGTCGTGGATGCGTATGAACGCCGCTTCTTCGCGATCTATCCCGCCAGCGCGAAATTGCAGAGCTGGGACATCTTCGCGACCGTCCGCCAGGTGCTCGACGTCCTCGACCCGGTGCCCGATCCGCTGCCGGAAGACCTGCGCGCCCAACTCGGCCTGATGCCCGAGGACCAGGCGCTGCGCGCGATCCATCTCTCGGAAGACGAGCGCGAACGCCAAAGGGCGCGTGAGCGATTGACCTTCGACGAGGCCGTCGGCCTGCAGTGGGCGCTGGTCGCCCGGCGACACGGTGAGTTGTCCGAGTCTGGGCCGCAGGCGCCACCGCGACCCGACGGCCTCGCGGCGGAGTTGTTGCGGCGGTTGCCCTTCGAGCTGACGGCGGGCCAGCGCGAGGTGCTCGACGTGCTGTCCGACGGCCTGGCCGAGAACCGCCCGATGAACCGGCTGCTGCAGGGCGAGGTCGGCTCCGGCAAGACGATCGTCTCGGTGCTGGCGATGCTGCAGATGGTGGACGCGGGCTACCAGTGCGCGCTGCTGGCGCCCACGGAAGTCCTTGCCGCACAACATCTCCGGTCGATCCGAGACGTCCTCGGCGAGTTGGCGATGGCGGGCCAGCTGGGCGGGGCGGACAACGCGACGCGGGTGGCGCTGCTCACCGGCTCGATGACGGCCGCGCAGAAGAAGCAGGTCCGCGACGAGGTCGTCGGCGGTCACGCCGGCATCGTCATCGGCACCCACGCGCTGCTGCAGGACGCGGTGAACTTTCACAACCTGGGCATGGTGGTGGTCGACGAACAGCACCGGTTCGGCGTCGAGCAGCGAGATCAACTGCGCGCCAAGGCTCCCGAGGGCATCACGCCGCACCTTCTGGTGATGACCGCGACGCCGATACCGCGGACCGTCGCGCTCACGGTGTACGGCGACTTGGAGACCTCGACGCTGCGCGAACTTCCGCGCGGACGCCAGCCGATCAGCACCAACGTCATCTTCGTCGACGACAAGCCCACGTGGCTCGAGCGTGCCTGGCACCGCATCATCGAGGAGGTCTCCGCGGGCCGCCAGGTCTATGTGGTGGCGCCCCGAATCGACGAGGCCGACGACCCCGAAAAGGAAAAAGAGGAGGGCCGCCGTCCTTCGTCGACCGCGGTGGGGATGTTCGAGCGATTGCGCTCCCGGGAGCTGGCCGACCTGCGGCTGGCCCTGATGCACGGGCGGCTGTCGGCCGACGAGAAGGACGCCGCGATGGCCGCCTTCCGCGCCGGTGACGTCGATGTGCTGGTGTGCACCACCGTCATTGAGGTCGGAGTCGACGTCCCCAACGCCACGATCATGCTGGTGATGGACGCCGACCGGTTCGGCATCAGCCAGCTGCATCAGCTGCGCGGGCGCATCGGCCGGGGCGAACATCCGAGCCTGTGCCTGCTGGCCAGCTGGGTCCCCCCGGACTCGCAGGCCGGGCGGCGGCTGCGCGCCGTGGCCGAGACCATGGACGGCTTCGCCCTCGCCGACCTGGACCTCAAGGAGCGCCGCGAGGGAGACGTGCTGGGCCGCAACCAATCCGGCAGGGCCGTCACGTTGCGGTTGCTGTCGCTGGCCGACCACGGGACGTACATCGAGGTCGCCCGCGACTTCTGCGTGCGGACCTACGAGCGCGATCCCGACAACCCCGAATTGCGTTTGCTGGCAGCGCGTTTCACGGACACCGACCGGATCGAATACCTGGACAAGGCTTGAACAAGAAGCTGCTGCTGTGGTTGTCGGCGGCCGCGGTGCTCGCGGTGCTGGTCGCCTACCAGACGCTGGGATCGGTTTCGTCCAAGCACGCCGAAGTCGCCGCCCGCGCCGACGTGCCCACGGTGCAACCCGGCGCCGACGTGCTCGCGGGCGTCGGGGTGCTGCCGGAGCGGGTCCACCGCTACGACTACCGCCGCCCGGCGTTCGGCGACGCGTGGGACGACGACAACGACGCCCCGCTGGGGCACAACGGGTGCGACACCCGCGACGACATCCTCGACCGTGATCTCGTCGACAAGACCTACGTTTCGGTCAAGCGGTGCCCCAACGCGGTGGCGACCGGAATCCTGCACGACCCGTACACCAACACCACGGTGATGTTTCAGCGTGGCGCCAAGGTCGGCGAGGCGGTGCAGATCGACCACATCGTCCCGCTGGCCTACGCCTGGGACATGGGGGCCTGGGCCTGGCCGATGCCCGAGCGGCTGCGTTTCGCCAACGATCCGGCCAACCTGCTGGCCGTCGAGGGGCAGGCCAATCAGGACAAGGGCGATTCGCCGCCGGCCCAGTGGATGCCGCCGAACGCCGCGTTCGCGTGCCAGTACGCGATGCAATTCATCGCCGTGCTGCGTGGTTACCAGTTGCCGGTCGACCAGCCGTCGACGACAGTGCTGCGCCAGGCCGCGGCCACCTGCCCGGCGGGATAGCCCAGCCGCTTAAGCGCCGTCGTAGGTGTCCGGGTCCGGGCGCAGCCGGGTGCCGTCGTTGAGGGCGTTGATCGTGTCCATGTGCTCGCCGGCCAATTCGAAATCGAAGATGTCCAAATTGCTGGCGATGCGCTCGGGGTTGCTCGAGCGGAAAACGACCGAATTGCCCAGTTGCACGTTCCACCGGAGCAGCACCTGGGCCGGCGTCTTGCCGTATTCGGCGGCCACCGAGGTCACCGTGGGGTTTTCGGTCAGCTTGCCCAGCGCGAGCGGCGTGTAGGACTGGGTGACGACGTTGTGCTGCGCGTTGGCCTTGCGCATGCCGTCCTGGTTGAGCAGCGGGTGCAGCTCGATCTGGTTGACCGCCGGCGTGACGAACGTCAGGTCGATCACCGTGGAGAGCTGGTCCTCGGTGAAGTTGGACACGCCGATCGAGCGGGCATTGCCGTCTCCGCGGGACTGGATCAAGCCGCCGAAGGCGTCGACGAACAGGCCCTGCGCCGGGGCGGGCCAATGGACCAGGTAGAGGTCGACGTAGTCCAGGCCGAGACGCTCCAGGCTGGCGATGCAGGCCTGCGGCGCCTTGGCGAAACCGTGGTCCGCGGTGGCCAGCTTGCTGGTGACGAACAGCTCCGCGCGCGGAATCCCGGACGCCGCGATCGCGCGGCCCACGGCGGCTTCGTTGCCGTAGGCGGCCGCGGTGTCGATGAGCCGGCAGCCGACTTCCAGCGCGGCCGACACGGCGCGCTCGGTGTCGTCCTCCGACAATTCGGCGACTCCGAGGCCGAGCGCCGGGATGGTGTTTTCGTCATTGAGTGCTATCGACGGTATGGCGGCGCCCGACTCGCGAGTCAACGTCATTCACCTACCTGTGAAATTGAAGGTTCGTGGATCCGGATCCGCCGCGGAAATCACTCGCAATCCGTGTGGGTTCACCGACTTGGGGATCACGATATTACCCAGCTGCGAACGCCAGGTGAGCGACGCCCGCGCGGGCATCCCCTGTGCCGCGCGTTGTCGACGCCCGTAAAGTTGGTCGCAAGGCACGCCGGGTACAGACGGGTACCGGACGACCGTTGTCCGGCGTGACTGGGGGAGCAGGAGAAAGTCATGACCAAGAGTCTCGCGGCGGACCTCGACCTCGGAGCCAAACGCGCATCGATGCGGTGGACGAGCCGCGTGCAGGGCGCCGTGTCCACCATCGGCGTCAAGGTCATTCCGTGGATTCCGACCCCCGCCAAGCGGGCGCTGTTCGGCGGGCGCTCGGTCATCATCGACGGCAACACGCTGGACCCGACGCTGCAGCTGATGCTGTCCGGCTTGCACGCCGTCGGCATCGACGGCCTGGTCTTCGACGACGACGCGGCCGCCTCCCGGGCCCAGCTGCGCGAGACGATGGCGGCCTTGCCTGGACCTCAGGTTCACGTCGAGGTGGACGAGATCTCGCTGCCCGGACCGGCGGGCGAGATCCGCGCTCGCCACTACCGCCCGGTCGACGGGGCGGACGCGCCGCTGCTGGTCTTCTACCACGGCGGGGGATGGGTGATCGGCGATCTGGACACCTACGACCCGCTGTGCCGCCTGACGTGCCGCGACGCCGGCATCCACGTGTTGTCGATCGACTATCGGCTGGCCCCCGAGCACCCGGCGCCCGCCGCGGTCGAGGACGCCTACACCGCCTTCCGGTGGGCGCACGAGCACGCCGCCGAACTCGGCGCGGCCCCCGGGCGCGTCGCGGTCGGTGGCGACAGCGCCGGCGGCAACCTGGCCGCCGTCGTCGCCCAGCTGGCGCGAAACGAGGGCGGCCCCGCCCCGGTGCTGCAGTGGCTGATCTACCCGCGGACCGACTTCACGGCGCAAACCCGGTCGATGAGCCTGTTCGCCCGCGGATTCGTGCTGACCCGGCGCGACATGGATTGGTTCCAGGCGCAGTACCTGCGGGGTTCCGGGGTCGATCCGACCGATCCGAGGCTGTCGCCGCTGCTCGCCGAATCGCTCTCGGACCTGGCGCCGGCGCTGATCGCGGTCGGCGGCTTCGACCCGCTGCGCGACGAGGGCGAGGCCTACGCCGCGGCGCTGCAGGCCGCCGGGACCGCGGTGGACCTGCGCTACCTGGGCTCGCTGACCCACGGCTTCGTGAACCTGTTCCAGCTCGGCGGCGACAGCGCCGTCGCGACCAGCGAACTGATTTCGGCGTTGCGCGCCCATCTGAGCCGCGCCTGAGTCACGGGGCCGCACGCCGGTACGCTAGAGGCGCCTCTCAAGCGTCATCACCGTCCCGAAGGATCAGCGAACCCGTGGCCGACAAACCCAAACGCCCCCCGCGCTACGACCTGAAGTCCGGCACCGGGAAGTCCGGGCGCCTCTACCAGATCGCCGGCACCGCGATTGTCGTACTCCTGCTGGTCGGCGTCGTCTACTGGGCCGTCAGCCACAAGAAGAAGCCGGGCGCCACCGGCGAGGGCGACACGGTGCGGGTGACGTCGAGCAAGCTGGTCACCCAGCCGGGGACCAGCAACCCCAAGGCCGTGGTGACGTTCTACGAGGACTTCCTCTGCCCGGCCTGCGGTAATTTCGAGCGCAACTTCGGGCCCACCGTTTCCAAGCTGATCGACGTCGGCGCCATCGCGGCCGATTACTCAATGGTGGCGATTCTCGACAGCCAGCGGAACCAGAATTATTCGTCGCGGGCGGGGGCGGCGGCCCTGTGCGTCGCCGACGAATCCATGGACGCGTTCCGCCGTTTCCATAGCGCGCTTTACAGCACCGACATCCAGCCCAACGAGCGCGGCACCAGCTTCCCCGACAACGCGCGGCTCATCGAGCTGGCCCGCGAAGCCGGCGTCGTCGGCAAGGTTCCCGACTGCATCAACAGCGGCAAGTACCTTCCCAAGGTCACCGGCGAGGCGGCCGCCGCCAAGATCAACGCCACGCCGACCATCAAGATCAACGGCGAGGACTACGAGCCGTCGACGCCCGACGCGCTGGTCGCCAAGATCAAGTCGATAGTCGGCGACGTGCCGGGCCTGGACACCGCCGTCGCTCCCGCGGCGTGACGACCACCCCGGTGTCCGCGCAACCCGCCGAGGACGGCGGTGAGGCGACGCCGGATTCGCCGGGCCGGGTGCCCGCGCCCAGCGCATGGTGGGTGCTCATCGCCGGGGTTATCGGCCTGGCGGCGTCGATGACGCTGACCGTGGAGAAGATCCAGCTGCTGCTCAACCCGGCGTACGTGCCGACGTGCAACATCAACCCGATCGTGTCGTGCGGGTCGGTGATGGTGACGCCGCAGGCGTCGGTGCTGGGATTCCCCAACCCGCTGCTGGGGTTGGTGGGCTTTTCCGTGGTGATCGTCACCGGTGTGCTGGCCGTCGCGAAAGTCCCTCTGCCGCAATGGTATTGGGTTGGTCTGACGGTTGGGGTGCTGCTCGGTTCGGCGTTCGTGCACTGGCTGATCTTCCAAAGCCTGTATCGCATCGGCGCGTTGTGCCCGTACTGCATGGTGGTCTGGGTGGTCACCATCGCGCTGCTGGTGGTGGCCGCGTCGATCGCGTTTCGTCCGGCGCTGCAACGGCGGCAGGGCGGTCCGGCGTGGGTGCTCTACCAGTGGCGGTGGTCGATCGCCGCGCTGTGGTTCACGGCGGTGTTTCTGCTGATCATGGCGCGGTTCTGGGACTACTGGTCGACGCTGTTGTGAACGCCTGCGCGTGACCCGGATCATCGGCGGCGTCGCCGGGGGACGGCGCATCGCCGTCCCGCCGCGCGGAACCCGGCCGACCACCGACCGGGTGCGCGAATCGCTCTTCAACATCGTCACCGCGCGCCGCGACCTGGCCGGGCTGGCGGTGCTCGACCTGTACGCCGGGTCGGGCGCGCTCGGGCTGGAGGCGCTGTCGCGCGGGGCGGCCTCCGCGCTGTTCGTGGAATCCGACCAGCGCACCGCGGGGGTCATCGCGCGCAACATCGAGGCACTGGGCCTGCCCGGCGCTACCCTGCGGCGGGGCGCCGTGGCGTCCGTCCTGGCGGCCGGGGCCGCGTCCCCGGTGGACCTGGTGCTGGCCGACCCGCCCTACGACGTCGACGCCGCGGAGGTGAACGCCGTGCTGGCGGCGCTGACCGCGCACGGCTGGGTGCGCGACGGAACCGTCGCCGCGGTGGAGCGTGCGGCCAGCGGCATGGCGTTGACGTGGCCCGCGGGCTGGTCCGTGTGGCCCGAGCGCGTTTACGGCGACACCCGCCTCGAGCTGGCCGAATTTGGGTGAACCGGCCGTGTACCGTCGTTCCACATGAGCGGCGCGGTATGCCCGGGCTCCTTCGACCCGGTGACATTGGGCCACATCGATGTCTTCGAACGCGCCGCGGCCCAATTCGACGAGGTGGTCGTCGCGATCCTGGTCAACCCCGCCAAGAAGGGCATGTTCGAGCTCGACGAGCGGATCGCCATGATCGACGAGTCGACGGCGCACCTGCCCAACCTGCGGGTGGAGGCCGGGCAGGGCCTGGTGGTCGACTTCGTCAGGGCGCGCGGCATGACCGCGATCGTGAAAGGCCTGCGCACCGGCACCGACTTCGAATACGAGCTGCAGATGGCGCAGATGAACAAGCACATCGCCGGTGTGGACACGTTTTTCGTCGCCACCACGCCGCGCTATTCGTTCGTGTCCTCGTCGCTGGCCAAAGAGGTCGCGATGCTCGGCGGAAACGTGACGGAGCTACTGCCCGAACCGGTGAATCGCCGCTTGCGCCAAAAGCTTTCGCAGCGGCCCTAGAGCGCGCCGGGTAGCGCGGCCGAAATCAGAACTCGGAAACTCGAAGTTTTGACGCCCATAACGGTGGTCCGTGAGAAACTCCATGCTGGATTTCCCCAGCACCCATATTGAAGGGAATTGGCAGTGGAGGAGCGACCTGCCGTCGTATTGGAGCCTCGCACCGAGCCCGGGGTGACCCCGGTGTTGGGTGGGTGGCGCCCGACCACCGCGTCGGCGGCGTTCGCGCCACCGGACATCGCCCGCATCCTTCAATACGTTCGCCACCCGGTGCACGTGGTCCGCGAGGACGCGACCGGGCAGCTGGGGCTGGCCATGGGCGGTGAGCTGGTGAGCGCCGGCGCGTCGGAGATATCGCTGGTCGCGACCTTGCCTCCGATCTACCCGGAGTGGCTCGGCGACCGCGAGTTCTGCGAGGCCCACGGGACCCGTTTCCCGTACGTCACCGGCGCGATGGCCAACGGCATCGCGACACCGGAGCTGGTGGTGGCGATGGCGCAGGCCGGCATGCTGGGCTTCTTCGGCGCGGGCGGCCTCGCGTACGCGGGCGTGGAGCGCGGCGTGGCCGACATCCGGGCGAGGCTGGCGGGCCGGCCCGGACTCGCCTGGGGCGCGAACCTCATTCACTCACCCACCGAGCCCGGCCTCGAGGCGCGGGTGACGGAGCTGTACATCGCGCAGGACGTCCGCGTCGTCGAGGCGTCGGCGTTCATGAAACTGACCCCCGCGGTGGTCCATTACGCGCTGTCGGGTCTGTCGACCGATCCGGCCGGGGCGATCGTCCGGAAAAACCATGTGATGGCGAAGATCTCGCGGCCCGAGGTCGCCCGCATGTTCATGGAACCCGCGCCGGCGGCGATGGTCTCGGCGCTCGAATCGGCCGGCAAGCTGACCGCGCGAGAAGCCGAACTTGCGCGGCACGTGCCGGTGGCGGAAGACATCACGGTCGAAGCCGACAGCGGCGGGCACACCGACAACCGCCCGCTGGCATCGCTGTTCTCCGAGATCGTCCTGCTGCGCGACGAGCTGGCGCAACGGCACGGCCTGAACGGCCGCGTGCGAGTGGGCGCCGGCGGCGGCATCAGCACGCCGCAGTCCGTTGCGGGCGCGTTCGCGATGGGGGCCGCGTACGTGGTGACCGGCTCGGTCAATCAGTCGTGCGTCGAGTCGGGGCTGTCGGCACGCGCGCGCGAAATGCTCGCCAAGGCTTCGGTGGCGGACGTGATGATGGCCCCCGCTTCCGACATGTTCGAGATGGGCGTGAACCTGCAGGTGCTCAAGCGCGGCTCGATGTTCGGCCCGCGGGCGAGGAAGCTCTACGGGTGGTACGCCGGCTACCCGGACCTGACGGCGGTGACGGGCGAACACGGCGCGGAGCTGGAAAAGATCCTCGGCAAGAGCGTCGACGACGTCTGGGCCGAAACGCAACAGTATTGGGAGCAGCGGGAGCAGGCGGTGCTCGAACTCGCGGCCCGAGACCCGAAGTACCGAATGGCGCTGGTGTTCCGCTGGTATCTGGGCAAATCAAGCCGGTGGGCGATCGACGGCGATCCCGAGCGCGTCCTGGACTACCAGATCTGGTGCGGCCCGTCCATGGGAGCCTTCAACAGCTGGGTGGCGGGCAGCTACCTGGAGGACTGCGCGCACCGCAACGTCGACCAGGTGGCGCTTAATCTGCTCGAGGGAGCCGCCCGAATCAGCCGCGCGCAGCAGGCCCGAACATGCGGGGTACCCGTCGGAGTAAGCGCATTCCGCTATATTCCGGAGCCATTATCGATTGCGCGCGACGGTGCGGTGTCCACCTGATCGTCCCGCCCGACTCGGCTCGAATTGCCGGCGCGGGAGAATTCGACGCGACGGAAATGGTGACCGCGCGGCAAATATTACTTACTGGTAGTTTTTGCCGCCCGCATGCGGCCAGGATGCCGACGAATACCACGGGGCCCGGTGCCTCCCGTCCGGGCGGGCGCCGCCTCGCCGCGAGGACAACCTGAAGTTATTGACATTCCGTCAATACGACCGCCTATGCTCTGGTATCGTCCGGCGAGCGTTCGACCCGTCTTGGCTGATCAATCCGGTAAAACCTTACGGTCAGTCTTTGCGACTCGGGTTGACAGGCGGTGCGGTACGTGTTAACGACGCGAAGGAGACCGGTGGTATCCAAGCATCCCCCCGTTGCCGTTGTCGGGGTGAGCGCGCTGTTTCCCGGGTCTCCGGAGGCCGAGCGCTTCTGGCGCAACATCGTCGGGGGCGCCGACCTGTTCTCCGAGGTTCCGGCGTCGCACTGGAACGTTGACGATTATTACGACCCCGCTCCGGGCATTCAGGGCAAGGTTTACGCCCGCCGCGGCGGATTCTTACCCGATATCGATTTCTCGCCGATGGATTTCGGAATTCCACCGAATGTTGTGCCCGCGACCGACACCGCGCAATTGCTTGGTCTGCGGGTCGCGCAGCAGGTATTAGAGGACGTTGCGGGCGGTGACTTTTCTGCGCTGGATCGCGAGCGCGTCAGCGTGATTCTGGGTGCGTCCGGCGGCACCGAGATGACCAACTACATGGCGGGCAGCCTGCACCGGCCGATCTGGGAGCGCGGGCTGCGCGCCGCCGGGCTCGCCGAGGCCGAGATCACCGCGTTCAGCGAGAGCGTCGCGTCCGGCTACACGCCGTGGCAGGAAAACACGTTCCCCGGCCTTCTCGGCAACGTCATCGCCGGGCGAATCGCCAACCGCTTCGACCTCGGCGGGACGAACTGCGTCATCGACGCCGCGTGCGCGAGCTCGCTGGCCGCGCTCGAGGTCGGGCTACACGAGCTGTATCTGGGCGAGTCGGACATGGTGATCGCCGGTGGGGTCGACGCCTTCAACGACATCCTGATGTTCATGTGCTTCGCCAAGGTCACCGCGCTGTCGCCCACCGGCGACTGCCGCCCGTTCTCCGACCAGTCGGACGGCACCATGCTGGGCGAGGGGCTGGCGATGCTGGCGCTCAAGCGCCTCGACGATGCCGAACGCGACGGTGACCGGATCTACGCCGTTATCCGTGGCATCGGCACGTCTTCGGATGGCCGCGCCAAGAGCATCTATGCCCCGAGCCCGGCCGGTCAGGCCAAGGCCCTTCGCCGCGCCTATGCCGCCGCCGGCTACGGGCCCGAAACGGTCGGGCTGGTGGAGGCGCACGGCACGGGCACCAAGGCCGGTGATGTCGCCGAGTTCACCGCGCTGCGCGAGGTGTTCGACGGCTCGGGGCGGGCGGACCGGCAATGGTGCGCGCTCGGCTCCGTCAAGTCTCAGGTCGGCCACACCAAGGGCGCGGCCGGTGCCTGCGGCCTGTTCAAGACCGTGCTGGCGCTGCACCACAAGATGTTGCCGCCGACCATCAAGGTCGATCGGCCCAACCCCGCCCTCGAAATAGAGCAGTCACCGTTCTACCTCTCGACGCAGGCGAAGCCGTGGGTGGCCGCGGACGGCGTCCCGAGGCGCGCGTCCGTGAGCTCGTTCGGCTTCGGCGGCACCAACTTTCACGTCACGGTCGAGGAGTACACCGGCGGCGGAAACCGCGCGTGGCGCTACCGGTCCTGGGACGCGGAACTGATCGTGCTCGGCGCGCCCTCGGCCGCGGCGCTTTCCGAGCAGGCCGCCCGGCTGTCCGCGTCACTGGTCGACGATCCCGACATGCTCGGCTACCTCGCACGCAGCACCCAATCCGCCTACGACGCTGCCGCGCCGCACCGCCTGGCCGTGGTCGCCGACAGCGTGGCCACCTTGCGCACGATGCTCGACGAAGCCGCGGCGAAACTCGGAAGCCCGGACCTGGCGGCATCGTTCAGCTCGCCACGGGGCTACTACTACTCGGCGCAACCGCCGGGCCCGGTCGCGCTGCTGTTCCCCGGGCAGGGCAGCCAGTACGTCGGCATGGGCGCCGACCTGCCGCAGCTCTACGAGCCGGCGCTGTCGCCGTGGGAACTGGCCCGCGCCGACCGGTTCAACGCCGACCGCGACCTGCACCAGGTTGTCTGGCCGAGAACGGCGTTCAGCGACGACGAGCGCGCGCTGCAGGCGGCCGAATTGACCAGGACCGAGTGGGCGCAACCCGGCATCGGCGCGCACAGCCTGAGCCTGCTGTCCGTCATCCGCGCGCTCGGCATCGCGCCCGTCGCCGTCGGCGGACACAGCTTCGGCGAGGTCACCGCGCTGTGCGCCGCCGGTGTCTTCGGCGACGAGGTCGCCCTGTTGATCGCACGCGCGCGTGGCGCGCTGATGGCCGAAGCAGCGACCAACAGCGACGGGGCGATGTGCGCGGTGACCGCACCCGTCGAGCAGGTCCGCCACCTGATCGAAGAGTGGGGGCTCCCGGTCGTCATCGCCAACCACAACGCGCCCAGCCAGATCGTGCTGTCGGGCGACAGCACGGCGATCAACCATGCCGCCCAACGCTTTGGCGCGGTCGGCATCAACGCGCGGCTCCTCGACGTCGCCACCGCCTTCCATTCCGACATCGTCACCCCGGCCGCGGCTCCGTTCGCCTCGTTCCTCGCCGAGATCCCGTTCGGGGTGCCCGAGGTGCCGGTCTACGCGAACGCGACGGCGCAGCCGTACGCCGGCGACGCCCACCAAATGCGCAACACGCTCGCCAACCAGATCGCGCAGCCCGTGCGGTTCGCCGAACAGATTCAGGCGATGTGGCAGGCCGGCGCCCGCACCTTCGTCGAGGTCGGTCCCGGCGGCGTGCTGACGGGCCTGGTCGGCAAGTGCCTCGCCGGCGAGGAGCACTTCGCGGTATCCCTGGATACCAAGGGCCGCAACGGCATTCGATCGCTATGGCAGGGGCTCGCGCAACTCGCGGCCGCCGGCGTCCCGATGAATTTCGAAGCCCTCTGGGCCGACTACCGCGCCGTCGACGACCCGCGCGCCCGCGAGCGGCCCAAACTCACGCTCAAGATCAACGGATCCAACTATGGACGCCCGCAGGCGAGCGACGAGCCCGTCCAACGGGCCGCCGAAACCCCCACCGACCACAGTGTTCGAAGCAACGGGCACCGGACCGAATCGGAGTATAAATTGGCGCCATCCGAGTCGAATACGACCGCAATCCAGACCAATGGCGCCGACGCCCACGCGCCCGTCGCACCTTCGGCGCCGGCGCTCCAGCTGGGCGCCGACGTGGTGACGGAGCTGATCGCCGCGGTGGGAACCGTGCAGGAGGGGATCGGCCAAATCCAAAGGCTCCTCAAAGCTCTCGTGCCGGAGCCGGCCGTCGCCTCGCCACCCGCCGCGCCCCCCGTCATCCCCAACGGGAAACCGGTGATGCCCACCCCGCCGCCGGCCCCGGCCAACCGCAACGGCGGCCCGTCGATGCCCGCGGCACCCGCGGCCCCGGCCGTCCCCGCCGCCCCGCCCGCCCCCGCCGCCCACAACGGCACCACGGCGGGCCACAACGGGACGGCGGCCCCGGTGAGCACGCTTGCGCCGGTGGTGGTTTCGGTTGCCGGTGGTGAGTTGGTGACGCAGATGCTCGAGGTGGTGGCGGACAAGACGGGTTATCCGGTGGAGATGCTGGATTTGTCGATGGCGCTGGAGGCGGATCTGGGTATTGATTCGATCAAGCGGGTCGAGATTTTGTCGGCGGTGCAGCAGCGGGTTCCGGCGCTGCCGGAGGTGGAGGCCTCGACGATGGCGGCGTTGGGCACCCTGCAGGAGATCGTCGACTATCTGCAGGGCTTGACCGCTCCGGCTGCGAGTAATGGCAGTGCGGTTGCGCCGGTGGCGGTTTCGGTTGCCGGTGGTGAGTTGGTGACGCAGATGCTCGAGGTGGTGGCGGACAAGACGGGTTATCCGGTGGAGATGCTGGATTTGTCGATGGCGCTGGAGGCGGATCTGGGTATTGATTCGATCAAGCGGGTCGAGATTTTGTCGGCGGTGCAGCAGCGGGTTCCGGCGTTGCCGGAGGTGGAGGCGTCGACCATGGCGGCGTTGGGCACCCTGCAGGAGATCGTCGACTACCTACATGGCCTGAGCGCCCCGACCGAGGCCGGTGATCGCCTCCCTTTTGACTTAGCCGGAGCGGGGATCGCGCGCTATGCGGTGCGTGCGATTCCTGCTCCGGCTAGTGGGATGGGGATGCCCGGTCTCTACACCGCCACCAGCGTCGAGATCGTCGCCGCGCCGGACGACGCCACCGGCGCCACCGCCGACGCCCTGGCCGCGATCCTGCGCACGCACGGCGTCAACGCGGCGATCGTGTCCGAGCCGGGCGCGGATGCCGAGGCGGTGATCCTCCTCGGCGGTCTGCGGCGAACCGCCACCCGCGAAGACACGCTGGCCATCAACCGGACGGTCTTCGCGGACGCCCAGCGCATCGCCGCGAGGTTCGCCGAACACGGCGGCGTCTTCGTCACCGTCCAGGACACCGGCGGCACCTTCGGCCTGCTCACCGACCCCGGCCCCCGCGCCTGGGCCGGCGGCGTCGCCGCCCTCGCCAAGACGGCCGCGCAGGAGTGGCCCCAGGCGCAGGTCAAAGCGATCGACATCGCGGTCGAACAGCAGTCGCCGATCACGGTCGCCGAACAGCTCGCGCAGGAGTTGCTTGCCGGCGGGGCCGAGCTGGAAGTCGGCCTGGGCAGCGGGCACGGCCGCGTCACGGTCGTCGCGGACGCCAGCCAGGTGACCTCCCGCGCGCACCGCATCGACCATCGCGACGTGATCGTCGTGTCGGGCGGGGGCCGCGGCGTCACCGCGGCGTCGGTGATCGCGCTGGCACGGGAGACCCAGGCCTGCTTCGTCCTGCTCGGACGCACGGAACTCTCCGACGAACCGCACGAGGCGCTCGGGCTGACGACCGACGCCGAACTCAAACGGGCGCTGCTCAGCGCGGCCGTGACGCGGGGGCTCAAGCCCACCCCCCGGGAGTTGGAACAGCAGGTGCAGCGCATCCTCGCCGACCGCGAGGTGCGGGCGACCGTCGCCGCCCTGACCGCCGCGGGCTCGCGGGTCCGCTACGCCGCGACCGATGTGCGCGACGCGTCGGCGCTCGGCGCCCTACTGCACAGTGTGCGAGCCGAATTCGGGCCGATCACCGGATTGGTGCACGGGGCCGGCGTGTTGGCCGACGCGCCCCTGCACAAGAAGACCCTCGACGGGTTCGACCGCGTCTTCGAGACGAAAGTCGGCGGCTTGTGCGCGATGCTAGACGCCACGGCCGGCGATCCGCTGAAGGTCATCTGTCTGTTCTCGTCGGTGGCGGCACGCAGCGGCAACGCCGGCCAAAGCGACTACGCCATGGCCAACGAGATCCTCAACAAGGTCGCCCTGGCGGAGCAGGCCCGCCGCGGCCCGGCCTGCCTCGTTCGCGCCTTGGGCTGGGGCCCTTGGGATTCCGGCATGGTCACGCCCGGCCTGAAGGCGATGTTCGAGTCCCGGGGCATCGGGTTGATCCCGCTTGCCGACGGCGCGCGGGCATTCGTCTCGGACGTGCTGGACGGAAAGACCGACGATCCCGAGGTCACCCTCGGAGACGGGGTATCGGCCGGCGCGCTGCCCGCCGAAGGCCGGATCGCGCGCGTTCTGGCCCATGTGCGACGGCAGCCCCAGTTGGCGGATCACCGGGTCCGCGGCAACGTCGTGCTGCCGGTGGTGCAGGTCCTGGAGTGGTTCGTGCGGATGGCCGAGGCGTGCCGGCCCGGACAACTGGTGCAGCGGCTTCTCGACCTCAAGGTGCTGCGCGGCGTGACCCTGCACGACTTCGACCAACAGGGCGACCCGATGCTGGTGCGCGCCGCGCCGGTGGACGATCGGCCGGACCGGCTCGCGTGCACGCTGTCCGACGCCTCGGGATCGACCGCCTACTACTCCGCCACGGCCGAAATGGATTCGGCCCCAACCGCTGCGCCCGCCGGACCGACGGCGCCGGCCGGTGGTCACCGGCTGAACCGCGACACCTGCTACGGCAACGGCGCGCTCTTCCACGGGCCCGCCTTCCAGGTCCTCGAGGACGTCGAATGCCAGGCCACGAGCGCGACGGCGGCGCTGCACGGCCTGCCCGCCGCGGGCTGGCAGGGCGACGGCTGGGCCACGGATTCCGCGGCGCTCGACGGCTGCCTGCAACTGGCGTTGGTGTGGTGTTACGAACAGCTGGGCCGCACCGTGCTGCCGCTGCGGGTGGGCGAGATCGTGCGTTACCGCGCCGGGGCGCTGGGCCACGGATTGCGCTGCGTGCTCTCCAACGGCGATGCCAAAAACAGTGGGGCCGTCTGCGATCTGGATCTTGTCGACGCCGAAAACCGCGTGGTGGCCAGCCTGAAACGACTCGAGTTGTACCCCTACGGCGGCTGATGTTTGAGCCCATTGCGATCGTGGGCCAGGGCTGCGTCCTGCCCGGCGGCCTGAGCCCCGACGAGTTATGGCGGACCGTGCGCGACGGCCGCGACGCGCTCGGCTCACCGCGGCCCGGCTATTGGGGGGTATCGGCGGAGCGCATCGTCCGCGACGAGAAGAACGGCCCCTTCCTCGACCACGCCTGGTCGGACCGCGGCGGGTACGTGCGCGGCTTCGACGAGATCTTCGACCCCCACCGCTTCCTGCTCGGCGCCGACGAATTCCGCGGCCTCGACCCGCTGTACCTGTGGGCCGTCGAGGCCGCCCGGCAAGCCCTGGAAAGCGCCGGCTGGCGCCCGGGCGAGGTCCCGGGCCCGGCCGGGGTCGTCCTGGGCAATTTGAGCTACCCGACGAAGTCGATGATCGACCTGGCCGAAAAGGTCTGGCGCGGAGACGAACAGGGGATCGACTGGCGCAACCGCTTCATGTCCGGCCTGCCGGCCCACTTCATCGCCAACGCGCTGGGATTGACCGGGGGCGCCACTGCCCTCGACGCCGCGTGCGCCTCGTCGCTGTACGCGATCAAGCTGGCGTGCGACCGGCTCCACGACGGCACCGCCGACGTGATGGTGGCCGGCGGCGTGAACGGCGCCAGCGACCTGCTGCTGCACGTCGGCTTCAGCGCGCTGCAGGCGCTGAGTCGCACCGGCAAGTCCCGCCCCTTCCACCGCGGGGCCGACGGACTCGTACCCGCCGAGGGCGCGGCATTTTTGGTGCTCAAGAGGCTCGACGACGCGATCGCCGGCGCCGATACCATCCTGGGCGTCATCCGCGCGGTCGGGCTCAGCAACGACGGCCGGGGACAGGGCCCGCTCGTGCCGTCGCAGGAGGGGCAGGAGCGGGCCATGCGGCTCGCCTACGAGATGGCCGAGCTGCGGCCGCGGGAAATCTCGCTCGTCGAGTGCCACGCCACCGGAACCTCGCGGGGCGACCTGACCGAGCTGATGAGCATGGCACGCATCTTCGAGGGCGTGCCGGAGCTACCCATCGGATCGCTGAAATCCAATCTGGGACACTCGATCACGGCGTCGGGCGCCGCGGGGGCGATCAAGGTGCTCGCGGCGATGCGCGCGGGCATCCGGCCCCCGACGCTGCACGCCGACGACCCGTTGCCGTTCCTCGCCGGGTCGCCCTTCCGGCTACTCACCGAGGCCGAACCCTGGGTGTGCAGCGGGCCGCGCCGCGCCGCCGTCAACAACTTCGGCTTCGGCGGCAACAACGCGCACCTGCTGCTCGAGGAATGGATCCCGCCCGCCGGCGGCCCCGACCGGCCGAGGGTCGTCACCTCCCGCGCGGAGGACGACATCGCGATCGTGGGCGTCAGCCTGCTGGTCGGAGACGACGAAACCGTCTCGGTGGCAGAGCATCTGAAGGCCTCCGAACCGATTCCCACCCGCGAGGCCGACGGCACCCGCAGGGCCCGGATGACCGAGGTCCGCCTGGACGTCGCGCAAACACGCTTTCCCCCCGCAGATCTGAAACAGACGCTGCCCCAGCAACTGGCGCTGCTCGGTGCGGCCGTCAACATCGACACGTTGATCGCCGGCCTGCCGCCGGACCGGACCAGCGTCCTCGTCGGGATGGGTTGCGACACCGAGATCACGCGGCTGGGGGTGCGATGGCGGCTGGCCGGCGACATCGATGACCCGGCCGAACTGGCCGCTGCGCGCGACGCCGTCGTGCCGGGGTGGACGGCCGCCGGCGTCGTCGGCGCCATGCCCAACATCGTCGCCAACCGCCTGAACCGCCAATTCGACCTGCGGGGGCCCAGTTTCACGGTGTCCAGGGAAGAACTCTCCGGAACCACTGCGCTGGAGCTGGCCGCCCGCGCCCTGCGGCGGGGCGAGATCGACGCGGCCGTCGTCGGCGCGGTGGATCTCAGCTGCGAGCCGGTGCACGAGGCCGCGGCGCGTGCGCAGCTCGGATCCGGCGAGCAGACGCCCGGCGACGCCGCCGTCGTCGTCGTCCTCAAACGGGCCGCCGACGCGCGCCGTGCCGGTGACACGGTTCTGGCCATCCTGCCCGCGGATCAGAAGGCGCGCGGCGAGTGCCTGCACCTCGGCACCGCGCCAGGCGCGTTGAACCTGTCGTCGGTGCTGGGTCACGCCCACGCAGCGTCGGGCCTTGTGCACGTCGCCGCGGGCGCGCTCTACGGCGTTCTGGGCGTGTGTCCCGACGGCACGCCGTGGACGGCCGAAGAGCGGTCGGTCGTCGTCGCGCTCGCCGCACTCGGCGGCCAGCAGCAGCAAATCGTCCTCGCGCCAACGGCACCCGGGGAGCTGTCGTCCCCGGTGCACCCGGGGAAACACGCACTGCTGCGGTTTCCCGCCCACCTGCCCGACGTCCGGCTGCCGGCGCGCGTCCCGACTCGCCATGCCATCTCTCGACTGGAGCGGCCCATGACAACACACCTGCCCGTCCCGCCGGCTCTGCCCAAGGCCGCGGAGGCGGCGGCGCGGGTGCCGCTGGGCGCTGACCTGTTCGGGCAGTCGCCGCCCGAGCCGGCATCGATCGGCGGCAACGGGACGCCGCCGCCCCAACCGCCGACCCAAGCGCCGGCCAGCGCGGGCGCCTACCGGGCGACCCAGCCGTCCCCGCCCGCCGCCGTAGAGCCGCCCAAGCCCACGGTCAAGCGCGCCCCGGTGGGCCTCACGCTGGACAAGGACGGCCTGCGCGTGCACGCGTCGGGCAAGATATCCGAGATCTTCGGCCCGGCGTTCACCGTGCAGGACGACTACGCGCGGCAGGTACGGATGCCGGAACCCCCGCTGCTGCTGGCGGATCGTCTGCTGGGCATCGACGCCGAACCGGGCAAGGACGGCACCGGAACCCTGTGGACCGAAACCGATGTCACCGCCGACGCCTGGTGGTTGCACGAGGGCCGGATGCCGGCCGGAATCATGATCGAGGCCGGGCAGGCGGACCTGATGCTGATCTCCTGGATGGGTGCGGACTTCGCCAACAAGGGCGAGCGGGTGTACCGCCTGCTGGGCTGCGAGGTGACCTACCTGGGCGGCCTGCCCGAGATCGGCGACACCCTGCGCTTCGACATCCACGTGGACGGCCACGCCCGGCAGGGCGACATCCGCATGTTCTTCTTCCACTACGACTGCACGATCGACGGCGTCGAGCGGATGTCCATGCGCAACGGCCAGGCCGGGTTCTTCTCCGACGAGGAGCTGGCGGCGTCGGGCGGGATCCTCTGGCGCCCCGAGGACGAGACCGTCAGCGGGCCAATGGAATCGACACCGGTGCGAACATCGCGCACGTCGTTGCAGCGCGCCGACCTGGAGGCGTTGGCCGCGGGCGAAATCTGGCACACGCTGGGACCCGGCTTCGAGCGCGGGGCCAGCCACACCCGCACGCCGAGCATTTCGGCCGGCGACATGCTGTTCGTCGACGAGGTGACACATTTGGACTTCGCCGGCGGGCCGTGGGGCCGGGGCCATCTGCGCGCGGTCGCGCACGTGACACCCGAAACCTGGTATTTTGCAGGTCATTTCAAGAACGACCCCTGCATGCCCGGCACGCTCATGTACGAGGCCACGATGCAGACGATGGCCATCTACATGACCGCCCTCGGCATGACCTTGGAGTGCGACGGGTGGCGGTTCGAACCGGTGCCGTTCGAGACCTACAAGCTGGTCTGCCGCGGCCAGGTCACGCCGCAATCGCGCGAGCTGGTCTACGAGGTGTTCGTGCGCGAGGTCATCGCCGGGCCCGAGCCGACGCTGTTCGCCGACCTGCTGTGCACCGTCGACGGTTTGCCGGCCTTCCACTGCCGCCGGATGGGTTTACGGCTCTCACCCGGATGCCCGATGGATATGGGCGTCAAGGAGCTGGACGGCTACGTCGAACCCAAACCCGTCGCCGAAGGCCACGGGGTCAAGTTCGACTACGCCGCGATGCTGGCCTGCGCCATCGCCAAGCCCTCCCTGGCGCTCGGCCCGCTCTACGAGAAGTTCGACACCCACCGCAGGGTGGCGCGGCTGCCCGGGCCGCCCTACCACTTCGTGTCGCGCGTCACCGAGGTCGTTGGCGAACTCGGCGTCGCTAAACCCGGCGCGCAAGTCGTCGCGGAATACGACGTGCCAAGCGACGCTTGGTATTTCGCCGAGAACAAGGGCGCGAACGCGACACCGACAATGCCCAACGCGGTCCTCATGGAGATCGCGCTGCAGCCCTGCGGCTGGCTGGGCGCCTACGCCGGTTGCCCGCTGGACTTCGACGTGGACCTCTTCTTCCGCAACCTCGACGGAACCGGCATCCAGCACCGCGAGATCACACCCTCGACCGGGACGCTGCGGATCAAGGCAGTGCTGAAGAACGTCGCCCAGGCGGGCGGGACCATCATCGTGACGTTCGACGGCGAAATCTCCGCCGACGACGGCATCGTCTACACGTTCGACACGGTGTTCGGCTACTTCCGACTCGAAGCGCTGCAGCAGCAGGTCGGGCTTCCGGTCAGCGGGGAACAGCGCGCCCTGCTGGAGCTGCCCTGCGGGGCACCGGTCGTCGACCTGGGCGCGCGCCCGGCGGGATTCTTCGGCCCGGGAGCGCGGCTCGCCGATCCGATGCTGCTGATGATCGACCGGGTCACGGGCCGCTGGCCCGCCGCCGGCGGCGCCGGCCTGGGCCGGTGGCGCGCCGTCAAGGACATCAACCCCGCCGAGTGGTACTTCAAGGCGCACTTCTACCGCGACCCGGTGCAGCCCGGATCGCTGGGCATCGAAATGCTGCTGCAGCTCCTGCAATTCGCGATGCTCGACCTCGGGTTCGGCGAGGAGATGGGGCCCTCGGCGCGCTTCGAGCCGGTGGCCATCGGAGAAGCGATCACCTGGCGATACCGCGGTCAGATCGTGCCCACCAACAAGCAGATCACCGCGGAGATCGAACTCACCCGCGTCGGGCGCGGCGATGCCGGCGTCCTGGCGGTGGCCGACGCCTCCCTGTGGTGCGACGGGATACGGATCTACAGCGCAACGAATTTGGCCATGCGCATCGCGCCCGGCGCGCCGGACGATCGAGAAGTCCTCGACGCCGGCTCGGCCACCACGCTGGAGATCACCATCGATCCCGCGCGGGACACCTGGGTCCTCGATCACTGCCCGACCTACGTGATCCCTTCGCTGCCAATGATGTCGGTGCTGGACCTGTTCGCCCAGGCGGCCGGCCGCGCGACGGGCGGGGCCAAGGTGGTCGAAATCAGCGACCTGCGCCTGGTGCGCTGGGTCGTCGTCGACGCGCCGACGCGGCTCCGGGTGGTGGTCGAGCCCGTCGACCCGGGCCGCTTCGACGGACGCCTACAGGTGTGGCGCGACGCGCCCAGAGCGGAGTTGTCGCGCTGGGAGACCCACGCGGAGGCCGTGATCTTCACCGCCGACCGCTATTCGGGCGAACCCGTGACACCCGCCCCGCTGCGGGACGCGGTGCCCTACGCCAGCCCGTACGACGGCACAGTGTTCCACGGGCCCGCGTTCCAAACGCTGATGGGCGGGGCCCGGATCGGCCGCAACGGCTCGTCGGGAACGCTCGCGGTCGACCGCTGCCAGGTCCCCGCGGGTCGGCAACACCCGGGGCTGCTCGACGGCGCGTTCCACATCGTTCCCCACACCGCGATGAACATATGGACCACGGACGGCGCGGATGTCGCGTCCTACGCGGACGCGGCGGACACGACCGTCGGATTCCCGCGCCGCGTGATCTGGGCGCGCTTCTACGGCGACGCCCCCCTGGACGGGACCGTCGACGTGCAGACCCGGTTCGTCGGGTTCGACGACGCCGACGACCGACTGCCGATCGTCGACCTCTGGCTCAGCGCCGAGGGCAAGCCCTGGGCCTACCTGCGCGTCGTCGAATTCCTTTTGGACAAGGGGCATCTCGTCCAGGTCAGCGGCGCAAAGCGGCGCGCGTTCATTGCCGAGCGGCGCGCGGTCCCCGGGATGTCGCTGAGCGACCGGGTGGGCCGCGGGGCGGTCGCGCTCGATCCGGCGCGCGCGGCGACGCAGGACTGGTTCAAGGGCACGTTGCGGGCGGTGTACGACACCGAGGGCCAAGGTGATTCGCTGATCGCCGACATCGCCGTCAAAGAGGCCGTCGCGGACGCCGCCCACAGCGCGACCCACCCGGCCCAGGTGCGTGTCGCCGACGGGCGGGCGAGCTGCCCGGCGCTGCCGCTGGAGCGGATCTCCGTCGAACTCGAGCAAGCGGGCACGGGCGAATGCCGGGCGAGCGCGTCGTTGCGGACGGACTGGCAACCGGTGCGCGGCTGGTCGACCGACCGGCTGGGGATTCAGCCGGGCGGGTTCGCCGACCTTGTCCACTGGGCGCTGCTGTCGCGCTACGTCCGGCACGTGATCGTCACGGATCCCGTGGCGATGGCGGCGGTTCGGGGCCGTCCCGTGTTGCTGCTGGGCAACCACCAGGTCCAGGTCGAATCGATCCTGGGCACGTCGATCGCGTCGTGGCTGACCGACACCAAGGTCGTGACGATCGCGCACGCCAAGCACGAAACCCGTTGGGTCGGTGCGCTGACCCGGCTGGCCGATGCCGCGGCGAACGGAAAGCCGGGCAGCACACGCTATTTCGACCAGCGCAACCCCGAGCAGTTCTTGAGCCTGATCGAAGAGATCAAGCGCGACGTCGCCGCCCACGGCGTGTCGACGATGGTGCACGCCGACGGAACCCGGGCGGTGCGCTCCGGCCAGCGCGTCGAGCGGCTGACCTCCACGCTGCTGGACCTGTCGATCGCCGCGTCGCTGCCGATCGTGCCGGTGTACTTCGCCGGGGGCCTGCCCGAGGAACCGGTGGAGCACAAGCTCGAGGTGCCCTATCGGCATGGGGCGCAGGACTACATCTTCGGCCGGCCGATCATGCCCGACGAGGTGGCCGCGTGGCCCTACGCCGATCGCCGGCGCCGTGTCATGGACGCTATCAACGCGCTCGCGCCGTTCAGCGATGCGCCGCACGAGCCGAATCACGCTGTGGAGGACCGGATTGCCGCCGCGGCCCCGGGCGCGTCCTCCCTCGAGTCGATCTGGGATTGCATCGAAGACGCGCTGGACGGTCTCCCGGTGGACTGGCGAAGCACGATCAGCGCCGACGAATGGATGGCGGCCCGGTCAACCCAGCGCCACAGCCCTCAGTCGCATTGATGGCTGTGATCGTGGCCCTCGCTCGCGGCGGGGGAGCCGCCCATCATCCGTAGCATCGGGACTCCGCCGGAGGTGACGAATCGCACGATCAGGACCGCCGCGATGACGAGGAAGGCGATGTTGAGCCAGGTGGTGTAGTTCCACGAGATCGACGCTTCCATCACCGTGGCGTTACGCTGCCGTGGAATGAGACCCGTTGTGCCGAACAGCAATTCGACCAGATAGCCGGCGGCGACCATCGCGGCGTAGAAGGTGCCGAGCAGCGTCAGCATCATCCTGGTGCCGTAGTACTTCCGGTAGATGTTCAGGATCGGCAGGATCAGCAGGTCGGCATAGATGAATGCGATGACGCCGCCGAAGCTGATGCCGCCGTTCCACAGCACCGCGGCCAGCGGCACGTTGCCGATCGAGCAGACGAACGACACGATCGCGACGATCGGCCCCACCAGCGGGCCCCACACCGCCGACCACGTCGGGTGATCGGTCAAAAAGAAGATCCGCCAAAAGCTTTCGGGGACCCACGCCGCGATCGCACCGGCGATCAGCAAGCCCAGGACGAGGTCGCGCAGGATCGCCATCCACTCCATCACGAACACGTGCGAGACCGAGGTGAAGCCCTGCGGGGAGAACAGCCGTCGGGCAAACGAGCCCTCCTTCTGGATGGACATGTCCATGGCGGCATGGCCTTCCATCGAGCCGGCGATGCCGCGCTCGGCCTGCTCCCGGGCCGCATCGACGAGCCGGGACCGCACGAACAGCCGGAACAGGACGGCGAGCACCACGATCATCAGCGGGCCGCCCACGAATTCCGCGGCGGTGAACTGCCAGCCCATCAGCAGCGCCAGGATGATGCCCAGCTCGACCACGAGGTTCGTCGAACCGATCTCGAACGCCATCGCTGCGGTGAAGTTGGCGCCCTTGCGGAACAGCGAGCGGGCCAGGGCCACCGCGGCGTAGGAGCACGACGACGACGCCGCCCCCAGCCCGGCCGCCACCGCCAGCGTGCGCGGCCGGTCGTCGCCCATCAGGGTCACGATTGTCGACCGGCGCACGACGGCCTGCACCACCGCCGACAGCGCGAAGCCCAGGATCAGTGCCCATAGGATTTCCCACGTCATCGACCCCGCCAAGCCCAGGGCGTGACCGACCGCTGCCAGCGCTCTCATCGAGGCCTCCGCTTCGGTTGCGTGATTCGGCGATTTTCTGCCGGTAGCTTATACCCCCCAGGGGTATTAGTCAACGCGAGTGAAGGCCGTTCGCGCGCCGAGGGCGGCCGTGATCCCTAGAATGGCTGCAAATCGGTGCGGGGGCCGGCAAAGAATATGGACGGAACAACCCCGCGCGGCGGTCGGGCCCGCGGAAACGGCGTGAACGGGCATTTTCTATGGATTTCCCAGGCAGCGAATGGGCGCGGAGGGCAAATGCCCGACACACCGCGTCGCCACCGCTGTCACAGACGTAACAGCAGGCACACTGGTAACAACGAGATTTTTGGGCAAGACGCCAGGAGGGTATGGCCGTGTACCGAGTTTTTGAAGCACTGGACGAACTGGGCGCCATCGTCGAAGAGGCGCGTGGCGTGCCCATGACGGCCGGCTGCGTCGTGCCCCGCGGTGACGTGCTGGAGCTGATCGACGACATCAAGGACGCGATCCCCGGCGAGCTGGACGACGCCCAGGACGTGCTCGACGCGCGTGATTCCATGCTGCACGACGCCAAGACGCACGCCGAATCCATGGTTTCCTCGGCGACCACCGAATCGGAGTCGATGCTCAACCACGCCCGCGCCGAGGCGGACCGGCTCCTGTCCGACGCGAAGGCACAGGCCGACCGGATGGTCAGCGAGGCGCGCCAGCACAGCGAGCGGATGGTCGGGGAGGCTCGCGAGGAGTCGATTCGCATCGCCACCGCGGCGAAACGGGAGTACGAGGCCAGCGTCAGCCGCGCGCAGGCCGAGGCCGACCGGCTGATCGAGAACGGCAACATCTCCTACGAGAAGGCCGTGCAAGAGGGCATCAAGGAGCAGCAGCGCCTGGTCTCGCAGAACAGCGTGGTGGAGGCGGCGAACGCCGAGGCCACCCGCCTCATCGACACCGCGCACGCGGAGGCCGACCGGCTGCGCGGCGAGTGCGACGTCTACGTCGACAACAAGCTCGCCGAGTTCGAGGAGTTCCTCAACGGCACGCTGCGGTCGGTGGGCCGCGGCCGCCACCAGCTGCGCACGGCCGCCGGCACCCACGACTACGCCACCCGCTAGCGGTCGGGCGGCGCCCTTTCCTTACGCGCGTGGCGCCGTAGGATTTCCTCTATGACGCGGCATAGCAGCACCACGCAGCGCCGTTCGACGTCGCCTTTGACGGTCGACATCACCCGGCTGGGGCGGCGCCCTGGGGCGATGGTCACCCTGCGCGAGACCGTGCCCAGCCCGTCGCGCACCGGCCTGGACATGATCGCCATCGAGGCGGGCGCCCCGTTGGAGCTGGACTTGCAGCTGCAGTCGGTGTCCGAAGGCGTGCTGGTGACCGGAACCGTGGACGCGCCCACCACCGGCGAATGCTCCCGTTGCCTGAAGCCGGTGACCGGGCGGGTGCAGGTCCGGCTGACCGAACTGTTCGCCTATCCGGACAGCACGACCGAGGCGACCACCGAGGAGGACGAGGTCGGCCACATCGTCGACGACACCATCGACCTGGAGCCGTCCATCATCGACGCCGTAGGGCTGGAGCTGCCGTTCGCGCCGCTGTGCACCCCGGATTGCCCCGGGTTGTGCCCCGATTGCGGCGTCGCGCTCGCGGCCGAGCCCGGCCACCACCACGACCGCATCGACCCGCGCTGGTCCAAGCTGGCCGGGATGCTGCCGGAGCCGCGCGACCCCCACGACACCGCGGGGGACCAGCGGTGACGTCGCGGCAAGCCCTGCTCGAGGCGCTCGGTGTCGAGCTCCCCGACGAGCTGCTGTCGCTGGCCCTGACGCATCGCAGCTACGCCTACGAGCACGGCGGGCTGCCCACCAATGAGCGCCTGGAGTTCCTGGGCGACGCCGTGCTGGGCCTGACCATCACCGACGAGCTCTACCACCGCCATCCCGACCGGTCCGAGGGCGACCTGGCCAAGCTGCGGGCCAGCGTGGTCAACACCCAGGCGCTGGCCGACGTCGCGCGCAACCTGTCCGACGATGGTCTCGGCGTGTACCTGCTGCTCGGCCGCGGCGAGGCGAACACCGGGGGGGCCGACAAGTCGAGCATCCTGGCCGACGGCATGGAATCGCTGCTGGGCGCGATCTACCTGCAGCACGGCATCGACACCGCGCGCGAGGTGATCCTGCGGCTGTTCGGCGCGCTGTTGGACGCCGCGCCGACGCTGGGGGCCGGGCTGGACTGGAAGACGAGCCTGCAGGAGCTCACCGCCGCGCGCGGCATGGGCGCCCCGTCCTACGTGGTCACCTCCACCGGGCCGGACCACGACAAGGAGTTCACCGCCGTCGTCGTCGTGATGGACACCGAATACGGGTCCGGGGTCGGCCGCTCCAAGAAGGAGGCCGAGCAGAAGGCCGCGGCGGCGACCTGGAAAGTGCTGGAGACGCTGGACACCGCGGGCAAGACCTCCGCGTAGTTTGATGACCCCCTAGATGCCCGAACTGCCCGAGGTCGAGGTGGTGCGCCGCGGCTTGGCGGCCCACGTCGTGGGCAAGACGATCACCGCGGTCCGGGTGCATCATCCCCGCGCGGTGCGCCGCCACGAGGCCGGGCCGGCCGACCTCACCGCTCGGCTGCTCGAGGCGAAGATCACCGGGACCGACCGGCGCGGCAAGTACCTGTGGCTGCTGCTGGACGACCCGGACGCGGCGCTCGTCGTTCACCTCGGCATGAGCGGGCAGATGCTGCTGGGCAAGGTGCCGCGCGCCGACCACGTGCGCATCTCCGCGCTGCTGGACGACGGGACCGTGCTGAGCTTCGCCGATCAGCGGACGTTCGGGGGGTGGATGCTCGCCGACCTGGTCACCGTCGACGGCAGCGTGGTTCCGCAGCCCGTCGCCCACCTGGCGCGCGACCCGCTTGACCCGCTTTTCGACGCCGACGCGGTGGTGAAGGTGTTGCGGCGCAAGCATTCCGAGATCAAGCGGCAACTCCTCGACCAGACCGTCGTCTCGGGGATCGGCAACATCTACGCCGACGAGGCGTTGTGGCGGGCCAAGGTGCACGGCGCGCGGATCGCCGACACGCTGAGCCGTCGCCAGCTGACCGCCGTGCTGGACGCCGCCGCCGACGTGATGCGCGAGGCGCTGGGCAAGGGCGGCACCTCGTTCGACTCGCTCTACGTCAACGTCAACGGCGAGTCGGGATACTTCGACCGATCGCTGGACGCCTACGGCCGCGAAGGCGAACCGTGCCGGCGCTGCGGCGCGGTGATACGCCGGGAGAAGTTCATGAACCGCTCCTCGTTCTACTGCCCGAGATGCCAACCGCGCCCGCGGGTTTCGAGTGTGCGCTGACGGCTTTCGGTGTGAGCCCACGGCCGCGACACGCCGAGCCGCGACGCCCGGGGAACACACTCGACGGTCGAGTCCCCGCCGCCAAATCCGCCCGGTAGAAAAGAAGCCATGACGGAACTGTGGGTCGAACGCACCGGGACGCGCCGCTACACCGGATACAGCTCGCGCGGCGCGCAGGTGCTCGTCGGTTCGGAGGACGTCGACGGGGTGTTCACCCCGGGCGAGCTGCTCAAGATCGCGCTGGCCGCCTGCAGCGGCATGTCCACCGACGAGCCGCTGGCCCGCAGGCTCGGCGACGACTACAAGGCCGTGGTCAAGGTCTCCGGCCCCGCCGACCGCGAGCAGGAGCGCTATCCGCTGCTCGAGGAGACCCTCGAGCTCGACCTGTCCGGGCTCTCCGACGAGGAGAAGCAGCGGGTGCTGGTCGTGGCCAACCGGGCGGTCGACCTGGTCTGCACCGTCGGGCGCACGCTGAAGTCCGGCACAGAAGTGAAATTCGAGATCGCCGATGCCTCGGATGCCCCAGCCTGACGTCCGGCTCACCGCCTGGGTGCACGGCAGCGTCCAGGGAGTCGGTTTCCGCTGGTGGACGCGGTCGCGGGCGCTGGAGCTCGGGCTCACCGGGTACGCGGCCAACCAGCCCGACGGCCGGGTGCTGGTGGTGGCCCAGGGCCCGCGCGCGGCCGCCGAGGAGTTGTTGCGGCTGCTGGAAGGCGGCACCGCGTGGCCTGCCAGGCCGGGACGGGTGGACAAGGTCGTCGTCGACTGGTCCGAACCCACGCAGCAATTCGTCGGTTTCGTCGAGCGCTGACGTGGCCCCGCAGTGACTGGTGTGGCCACTGTGGCCAGTGCGTCGGGGTGTGAACGCCAGGCAAATTTGAGGCGCACCGACACCCCTCGGGGAAGCCTGGCACCGGCGATTTGAGCGGTAGTCTGGCGCGCTGTGTACCTCAAGAGTCTGACGCTGAAGGGCTTCAAGTCCTTCGCTTCGCCGACGACTCTGCGCTTCGAGCCGGGCATCACCGCCGTGGTCGGACCCAACGGCTCCGGTAAGTCCAACGTCGTCGACGCCCTGGCCTGGGTGATGGGGGAGCAGGGCGCCAAGACGCTGCGCGGCGGGAAGATGGAGGACGTCATCTTCGCCGGCACGTCGTCGCGGGCCCCGCTGGGCCGCGCCGAGGTCACCGTCACCATCGACAACTCCGACAACGCGCTGCCCATCGAGTACTCCGAGGTGTCGATCACGCGGCGGATGTTCCGCGACGGCGCCAGCGAATACGAAATCAACGGCAGCAGTTGCCGTTTGATGGACGTCCAGGAGCTGCTGAGCGACTCGGGGATCGGCCGCGAGATGCACGTCATCGTCGGGCAGGGCAAGCTCGACGAGATCCTGCAGTCGCGACCCGAGGACCGACGCGCCTTCATCGAGGAGGCCGCGGGCGTGCTCAAGCACCGCAAGCGCAAGGAAAAGGCGCTGCGCAAACTCGACGCGATGCAGGCCAACCTGGCCCGCCTGTCCGACCTGACCACCGAGCTGCGCCGCCAGCTCAAACCGCTGGGCCGCCAGGCCGAGGTGGCCCGTCGCGCCCAGACCATCCAGGCCGACCTGCGCGACGCGAAGCTGCGGCTGGCCGCCGACGACCTGGTCAGCCGGCAGGTGGAGCGCGACGCGATCTTCGAGGCCGAGGCCCTGATGCGTCGCGAGCACGACGAGGCCACCGCCCGCCTGGAGGTCGCGTCGCAGGAGCTCAACGAGCACGAGACGGCGCTCGCCGAGCTCTCCGGCCGGGCCGAATCGGTCCAGCACACCTGGTTCGGGCTGTCCGCGCTGGCCGAGCGCGTCGCGGCCACGGTGCGGATCGCCAGCGAACGCGCGCAGCATCTCGACGTCGAGCCGGTGACACCGAGCGACACCGACCCCGACGCGTTGGAGGCCGAGGCCCAGCAGGTGGAGCTGACCGAGCAGCGGCTGCTGGGCGAGCTGGGCACGGCACGCACCCGACTGGACGCCGCGCGCGCCGAATTGGCCGAGCGCGAGGCGCAGGCCGCCGAGGCCGACCGCGCCCACCTGGCGGCGGTGCGCGCCGAGGCGGACCGGCGCGAGGGCCTGGCGCGGCTGGCCGGGCAGGTGGAGACCATGCGGGCCCGCGTCGAGTCGATCGACGACAGCGTCGCGAAGCTTTCCGAGCGCATCGAAGAGGCCGCCACCCGCGCGCAGCAGACCCGCGCGGAGTTCGAGACCGTGCAGGCGCGTGTCGGCGAGCTGGACCAGGGCGAGGTGGGTCTCGATGAGCACCATGAGCGGACCGTGGCGGCGTTGCGGTCGGCCGACGAACGCGTCGCCGAGCTGCAGGCCGCCGAGCGCGGCGCCGAACGGGAGGTGGCGTCGCTGCGCGCCCGCATCGACGCGCTCTCGGTCGGCCTGGAGCGCAAGGACGGCGCGGCGTGGCTGACGCAAAACCACGCCGGCACAGGGCTTTTCGGCCCGATCGCCAAGCTGGTCAAGGTGCGGTCCGGCTACGAGACGGCGCTGGCCGCGGTGCTCGGTTCGGCGGCCGACGCGTTGGCCGCCGAGAACTTCGGCGCCGCGCGCTCCGCCGTCGCCGCCCTCAAGCAGGCGGACGGCGGCCGCGCGGCCCTGGTGTTGGGCGACTGGCCGGCCGAACCGCCCGCGCAGACCGCCCTGCCCGGTGGCGCCCTGTGGGCGCTCGATCTGGTCGAGGCGCCGCAACGGCTGCGCGGGGCGATGACGGCCATGCTGTCCGGCGTCGCGGTCGTCGGCGACCTCGGCGACGCGCTGGACCTGGTCGCGGCACGCCCACAGCTGCGCGCGGTCACGCTCGACGGTGACCTGGTGGGCGCGGGCTGGGTGAGCGGGGGATCCGACCGCAAGCTGTCCACGCTGGAGCTCACCTCGGAGATCGACAAGGCCGGCGCCGAGTTGACGGCCGCGGAAGCCCAGGTGGCCCAGCTCAGCGCGGCCCTGTCCGGCGCGCTGACCGAGCAGATCGCCCGGCAGGATTCCGCCGAGCAGGCGCTGGCCGCCCTCAACGAATCCGACACCGCCATCTCGGCGATGTACGAGCAGCTGGGCCGGCTCGGGCAGGAAGCCCGGGCGGCCGAGGAGGAGTGGGCCAGGTTGCTGCGCCAGCGCGAGGAGGCCGAGGCGGGGCGCGCGCAGACCGTCGAAGAGGTCACCGCGCTGGAAACCCGGCTGCGCAACGCCCAGGAGACCCAGCACGTGCAGGCGGCCGAGCCCGCCAACCGCCTGCAGATCGCCGCCGCGGCCGAAAGCGCCCGCGGCGTGGAGGTGGAGGCGCGGCTCGCGGTGCGGACCGCCGAGGAGCGGGCCAACGCCGTGCGCGGGCGGGCGGACTCCTTGCGGCGCGCGGCCGCGGCCGAACGGGAGGCGCGGCTGCGGGCCCAGCAGGCGCGCGCGGCGCGGCTGCACGCGGCCGCCGTGGCCGGCGCCGTCGCCGACGGGGGACGGCTGCTGGCGTCGCGGCTGGACCGGGTGGTCGACGCGGCGTCGGCGATGCGCGACGCGCTGGTCGCCGAGCGGCAGCAGCGCACGGCCGCGATGGCCACGGTGCGCGACGAGGTGAACGCGCTGGGGGCGCGGCTGGCCAAGCTCACCGACTCGCTGCACCGCGACGAGGTGGCCAACGCGCAGGCGGCGATGCGCATCGAGCAGCTCGAGCAGATGGTGCTCGAGCAGTTCGGCATGTCGCCGGACGACCTGATCGCCGAGTACGGGCCGGAGAATCAGCTGCCGCCCACGGATCTCGAGATGGCCGAATACGAGCAGGCCAAGGAGCGCGGCGAGCAGGTGTTCGCGCCCGCGCCGATCCCGTACGACCGGGCCACCCAAGAGCGCCGGGCCAAGCGGGCGGAGAAGGAGCTGGCCGAGCTGGGCCGGGTCAACCCGCTGGCGCTGGAGGAGTTCGCTGCGCTGGAGGAGCGCTACAACTTCCTGTCCACCCAGCTCGAGGACGTCAAGGCCGCCCGCAAGGACCTGCTCGACGTCATCGCCGACGTCGACGCGCGCATCCTGCAGGTGTTCAACGACGCGTTCGTCGACGTCGAACGCGAATTCCGGGAGGTCTTCGCCGTGCTGTTCCCGGGCGGTGAGGGCCGGCTGCGGCTGACCGATCCGGGCGACATGCTCACCACCGGCATCGAGGTGGAGGCGCGTCCGCCCGGCAAGAAGATCACCCGGCTGTCTTTGCTGTCCGGCGGCGAGAAGGCGCTGACGGCGGTGGCCATGCTGGTGGCGATCTTCCGGGCCCGCCCGTCGCCGTTCTACATCATGGACGAGGTCGAGGCGGCGCTGGACGACACGAACCTGCGCCGGCTGATCAGCCTGTTCGAACTGCTGCGGGCCAAGTCGCAGATCATCATCATCACCCACCAGAAGCCGACGATGGAGGTCGCCGACGCCCTGTACGGCGTGACCATGCAGGGCGACGGCATCACCGCGGTGATCTCCCAGCGGATGCGCGGCCAGCAGGTGGAGCAGCTGGTCGGCAACCCGTCCTGAGCCCGTCCTGAGCACAGCGTTTTGTTGGGATCGGTAGCGACCCGGCCCTTGTGAGCTCGGGGGGCTCGCCGTGCGGGCAGAAAGGAAGTCCCCCATATGGAGATCAACCGCATCGCTACCGGTGCCCTGGCGGCGGCGGTGGCGGCAGCGCTGGCCGGCTGCAGTGGCGCTTCGTCCGCGCCCACGGCGACGTCAGCGTCGGCCACCCCGACCACCACCACGACCCCGGCTCCGGCTTCTTCGCCGCCGGCACAGCCCAGCGATTACACCCGGTTGTTGATCCAGACGACGGATATCGATGCGCCGATGCCCTTCGTCGCCGGCCAGCCGACAACGAACCCCAATGGCCAACCGGGCGCTGCGATCACCTTCAGCACCCAACCCCACCCCATGGATCAGGACGGCGTCACGGTCAAGGAGGTCCACATCCGCGACACCATCCAGGTCCTGCCGGATGCGGCCGCTGCCACGAGCGCGCTGAACTCGGCAAAGGCGGGACAGGGCATGGTCGTGAATCCCGAAACGGCCCCAGCGAACGTCGGCACCGGTGGAACCACGATGTCGGGCAAGTCTCCGGATGGTTCGAAGGGTGTGACGGCCTTGATGTTCACCGAGGGCCGAGCCTTCGTAACGCTGGAGTTCATTGGCCCGGTGGACCCGCTCCCGCCGCCGGACTTCGTCGTCGACGTCGGCCAGAAGCAGGACGCGGCCGTCAAGAAGGGACTTGGCGGCTGACGGCCTTGCCGTGATGCGCCCCGGTTGTCCGGCTGTGTTCAGCGGACCGGAGGGTTCCTGAAAGAATGCCTCCGTGTCCCAAGGTCTTTGGATCGCGATCGCGGTCGCCGCCACCCTGGTCGTCATCGCCGCGCTGGTCCTGGGCCTGGTGCGGTACCGCCGCCGCAGGATCAGCATCGCGCGGCCCGAGCCCGGGGTGCTCGACCGCTCCGGCGGCTACACCGCGTCGTCCGGCATCACGTTCAGCCGCACCCCGACCCTCGACACCACCGGCGTGCCCGCGGTGGGCGACGACGCGACCGTGCCGCGCGACGCGCCGCGGCGCACGATCTCCGACGTCGAACTGCCCGAGCCCGAGGCCCCGCCGGCCCCCGAGACCCCGCCCACCCCCGACGTCCTGCCGGCCCCCGAGGCCGCCGAGATCGAGGCCATCGCCCCGCCCGAAGGCCGGCTGGAGCGCCTCCGCGGCCGGCTGGCCCGCTCGCAGAACGCGCTCGGCCGCAGCGTGCTGGGCCTGATCGGCGGCGGCGACCTGGACGAGGAATCGTGGCAGGACGTCGAGGACACGCTGCTGGTCGCCGACCTGGGCCCGGTGGTCGCCGAATCGGTGATCACGCAGCTGCGCAGCCGGCTGGCCAGCGGCAGCGTGCGCACCGAGGCCGACGCCAAGGCCGTGCTGCGCGACGTCCTGATCAACGAGCTGCAACCCGACATGGACCGCACGATCCGGGCGCTACCGCACGCCGACCATCCCTCGGTGCTGCTGGTCGTCGGCGTGAACGGCACCGGGAAAACCACCACCGTCGGCAAGCTGGCGCGGGTGCTGGTGGCCGACGGGCGGCGCGTCGTGCTGGGCGCGGCCGACACCTTCCGGGCCGCGGCGGCCGATCAGCTGCAAACCTGGGCCGCCCGGGTGGGCGCGGACGTGGTGCGCGGGGCCGAGGGCGCCGACCCGGCGTCGGTGGCCTACGACGCGGTCGACAAGGGCATCGCGGCCGGCGCCGACGTCGTCGTCATCGACACGGCCGGGCGGCTGCACACCAAGGTCGGCCTGATGGACGAGCTCGACAAGGTCAAGCGCGTGGTGACCCGGCGCGCCGCGGTCGACGAGGTGCTGCTGGTGCTCGACGCCACCATCGGGCAGAACGGGCTGGCCCAGGCGCGGGTCTTCGCCGACGTCGTCGACATCACCGGCGCGGTGCTGACCAAGCTGGACGGAACGGCCAAGGGCGGCATCGTTTTCCGCGTTCAACAGGAACTCGGGGTGCCGGTGAAGCTGGTCGGACTCGGCGAAGGTCCCGACGATTTGGCGCCGTTCGAACCCGCCGCATTCGTGGACGCCCTGCTCGGCTGAAGGCGCTTACACGTCAAGCGCGACGTTAATACCGCCGAAACATGGCGGCACCATCGCCGAAACAACAATTGCGCATGGTTCTCGCAGGCCACAGACGGACGTCTGACGGCCTTTCCTGTGCGACCGGAGGTGATAGCGCGTGGCATTCCCGCAATTGGGCCAACCCGATACGGGCGACACCGCCTGGATGTTGGCGAGTTCCGCTCTGGTGCTGTTAATGACGCCGGGCCTTGCCTTCTTCTATGGCGGCATGGTCCGTACCCGAAGCGTGCTCAACATGATCATGATGAGCATCAGCGCGATGGGCGTGGTGACCGTGCTGTGGGTGCTCTACGGGTACTCGATGTCGTTCGGCAACAGCAAGGGCGGCGTCGTCGGCAGCCCCGGCGACTACTGGGGCCTGAAGGGCCTCATCGGTGGCAATGCCGTCAAGGCCGACCCGAGCAAGGCGCAGGCGGCCGTGGACATCCCGCTGGCCGGCACCATGCCCGCGACGGTGTTCGTGGCCTTCCAGCTGATGTTCGCGATCATCACCGTCGCCCTGATCTCGGGCGCGGTGGCGGACCGGTTGAAGTTCACCGCCTGGCTGGTGTTCGCCGGGCTGTGGGCGACGCTGGTCTACTTCCCCGTCGCGCACTGGGTGTTCGCGGCCGACGGGTTCGCGTCCGAGCACGGCGGTTGGATCAACAACAAGCTGCATGCGATCGACTTCGCAGGTGGAACGGCGGTCCATATCAACTCCGGTGCGGCGGGCCTCGCGCTGGCGATCGTCTTGGGTAAGCGCAAAGGCTGGCCCACGACGCTTTTCCGCCCGCACAACCTGCCGTTCGTCATGCTCGGCGCCGGGTTGCTGTGGTTCGGCTGGTTCGGGTTCAACGCCGGATCGGCGACCAGCTCCAACGGCTCCGCCGGGTCGACCTTCATGACGACGACGATCGCAACCGCGACGGCCATGCTGGCCTGGCTGCTGGTCGAGCGCATCCGGGACGGCCATCCCACCACGCTGGGCGCGGCCTCGGGCATCGTCGCCGGGCTGGTGGCCATCACGCCGTCCTGCTCGTCGGTCAACGTGCTCGGCGCGATCGTGATCGGCTTCGTCGGCGGCGCGGTGTGCGCGCTGGCGGTGGGGCTGAAGTTCAGGTTCGGCTTCGACGACTCGCTGGACGTGGTCGGTGTCCACATGGTCGGCGGTTTGACGGGCACGCTGCTGGTCGGCCTGGTCGCGGCCCCGGAAAGCACGGCCATCAACGGCGTGACCGGGGTTTCGAAGGGCCTCTTCTACGGCGGTGGCTGGTCTCAGCTCGAGCGGCAGGCGGTCGGCGCGTTCAGCGTCCTCTTCTACTCGTTCATCGTGACGCTTATCCTGGCCCTTATCCTGAAGTACACCATCGGGATTAGGCTGGGCGCGGAAGCCGAGGCTGGCGGCATCGACGAGTCGGAGCACGCAGAAACCGCTTACGAGTTCGCAGCTGTCGGGGCCTCGTCCATTCCGCACCGGATCGGCAGCGTGGAGGAAAGCCCCAACGGACAGGACGACGCAGCCAAGAAAGTGGAGGCAGAGACTTCATGAAGCTAGTCACCGCGATCGTAAAGCCGTTCACCCTCGACGACGTCAAGACTGCCCTCGAGGAGGCGGGCGTCCTGGGGATGACGGTCAGCGAAATCCAGGGCTACGGACGGCAGAAGGGCCACACCGAGGTCTACCGGGGTGCGGAATACTCGGTCGACTTCGTGCCCAAGGTGCGCATCGAGGTCGTCGTCGACGATTCGATCGTCGACAAGGTCGTCGACAGCGTCGTCCGGGCGGCCCGCACCGGCAAGATCGGGGACGGCAAAGTCTGGGTGAGCCCCGTGGAAACCATCGTGCGGGTGCGCACGGGTGAACGCGGGACCGATGCCCTCTGACCTTGGCCGTAGCTTGCTGATTCAGGCCGGACGGGCCGGGAGGGTATGAAAGAGGACCCACCCGGCCCGTCCGGGTCATCTGGACCGGGCACGGAAAATGGCTGCGGGGCAAGTGATTTGGTCGCCGCGCGGCGCCAGTTGTTGTCGGATGGCCGCGAGCTGGGGGCCGCCGAGCTGCGCCACGCGTGGCAGGATCTGCACGAGACGTGGCTGACCGCCAAGGCGGACGAGATCGGGATCACCGACGCCAGCGGCTTCGCGATCGTCGGGATCGGCGGGCTGGGGCGCCACGAGCTGCTGCCGTATTCCGATCTGGACCTGATGTTGTTGCACGACGACAAGCCCGCCGAAGTGCTGCAAGAGGTCGCCGACAAGCTGTGGTATCCGTTGTGGGACGCCAACGTTCGGCTCGACCACAGCGTGCGAACGGTTTCCGGGGCGCTGGGTGTCGCCAACACCGACATGATCGCGGCCCTGGGCATGCTGGACGCCCGCCACATCGCCGGCGACGCGCGGCTGTCCGAGGAATTGATCGCCGGCGCAAGAAAGCAGTGGCGCAGCGCAATTCGCTCCCGAATGGGTGAGCTGGTCGAAATCACCCAGGCCCGCTGGCAGCGCTGTGGCCGCATTTCGCAGCGCGCCGAGCCGGACCTCAAATCGGGACGCGGCGGCCTTCGCGACGTGCAACTGCTCGACGCGCTCGGGGTGGCCCAGCTCATCGACCGCCACGGCATGGCGCGCCCCGAAACGCCCGGCGGTTCGCTCGACGAGGCCTACCTGACGCTCCTCGACGTGCGCACCGAGCTGCACCGCGTCTCCGGGCGTGGCCGCGATCAGCTGCTGGCCCAGTACGCCGACGAGATCAGCGCCGCCCTGCACATCGGTGATCGATTCGACTTGTCCCGCAAGCTGTCCGACTCGGGCCGCACCATCGCCTACCACGCCGAGACCGGGCTGCGGACCGCGGAGAACGCGTTGCCGCGCCGTGGTGTTTCGGCCCTGGTGCGGCGGCCCAAGCGTCGCCCGCTGGACGAGGGCGTCGTCGAGTATGCGGGTGAGATCGTGCTCGCCCGCGACGCCTCGCCCGAAACCGATGCCGGGCTGGTGCTGCGGGTGGCTGCCGCGTCGGCGGACACCGGGTTGCCGATCGGCGCCGCCACGCTGAGTCGCCTGGCCGCCGGCCCGCCCGAGATGCCAATCCCTTGGCCCAGCACGGCATTGGACGACCTTCTGGTCGTGCTGTCCGCCGGGCCCACCGCGGTGGCGACGGTCGAGGCGCTCGACCGCACGGGGCTGTGGGAGCGGTTGGTGCCGGAATGGGCCGCGATCCGGGACCTTCCGCCGCGCGACGTCGCGCACAAGTGGACGGTGGACCGTCACGTCGTCGAGACCACGGTCAACGCGGCGCCGTTGGCCACCCGCGTGGCACGGCCCGATCTGCTCGCGCTGGGCGCGCTGCTGCACGACATCGGCAAGGGCAGGGGAGTCGACCACAGCGTGCTCGGGGCCGAGATGGCCCTCGAAATCGGGCCGAGGCTCGGGGTGGCGCCCAAAGACACCGAGTTCCTCTCGAAGCTGGTCCGCCACCACCTGCTGCTGCCGGTGGCGGCCACCCGTAACGACCTCAACGACCCCAAGACGATCGAGGCCGTATCCGAGGCGTTGGGCGGGGATCCGCTTCTGCTGGAGGTGTTGCACGCGCTGACCGAGGCCGACTCGAAGGCGACGGGCCCCGGGGTGTGGAGCGACTGGAAGGCGTCCCTCATCGAAGAGTTGGTGAGTCGCTGCCGGATGGTGATGGCGGGCGAGCCGCTGCCGCAGGCGGAACCGACTGCGCCGCAATATCTTTCGCTGGCGGCCGACCACGGGGTGCATGTGCAGATCGAGGCCGGCGGTGGCGAGCGCCTGAACCTGGTGATGGTCGCGCCGGATCAGCGCGGGTTGGTGTCGAACGCCGCCGCGGTCCTCGCCCTGAACTCGCTGCGCATTCATTCGGCGTCGGTCAACACCCACGAGGGTGTGGCGATCATCGAGTTCGTGGTGTCGCCGCTGTTCGGTTCGCCGCCCGAGACGGGCCTGCTGCGGCAGCTGTTCACCAACGCGCTCAACGGCGACGTCGACGTTCTCGGCACGCTGGAGAAGCGCGACATCGACGCCGCCGGCGCGGCGACCGAGCGGGCCGGTGAGATCCAGGTTGGGGTGCCCGTCGTGCGGTCGACAGCCCCGCCCCACATCCAGTGGCTCGACCCCGCCGCATCGGGCCAGCCTCTGGTCGAGGTCCGCGCGATGGACCGGGTGGGCCTGCTCGCGCTGCTGGCCCGCGCGATGGAACGCGCGGGCGCCGACATCGCCTGGGCCAAGGTTCACACGTTCGGGTCGACGGCGGCCGACGTGTTCTGCGTTGAGCTGCCCGACGAGCCGGACGCGCAGGCGGCGGTCGAGAAGCAGCTGCTGGCGGTGCTGGGCGGCGCGGGAGAAGTCGTCGCGAGCTAGTGGTGTGTCCTGACAGGTCAGCGCTTCTTCTTCGTCGATGAGAACTAGATGCCGGCGAGGCGGTGTCCCGTAAGGGGATCCCCTTACGGGACTTCAGCGGACTCACAGGCCGCCTCTGCCGCAGTAGCCTGAGCGCGCGCCGCCAGCACCTCGTCCCGCCGGCTCGCACCTGCTGCTCACGGTCGATATCGGCCTGCCTGGCCTGGGCCTGGGCTGCCTGCACCTGCTGCCCGGGAGCCTGGACCGCAGCGGAGGCCTCCGCGCGAACCACGGCCAGCCGATGTTCTGATTCCTCCCTCGCACACCAAGGTGTTGTCGGGCACCGCTTCGCGACCACGCCGCAGGCCCACGAGGTCATCATCGTCGGCGCCGGCACCACGCGGCCGGGTTGCTGCCCGCCGTCGACGGCGAGCAGACCACGGCCACCCCGACGAGGACCGCACACCCGCTAGCCCGCACGTTATCCGCGCAACTCCAATTCGGGCGGCACACCACTACCCACTGATCACCGACACCGTGCCACTGTAGAAGTTGGTGACGTAGACGTAGCCGGTGGTGGGGCTGACCGCCACCCCGCCGGGACCGCTGCCGACGGTGATGGGTGATCCGGTGACGGTGTTGGTGGCGGGGTTGATCACCGACACCGTGTCGTTGTAAACGTTGGCGACGTAGACGTAGCCGGTGGTGGGGTTGACCGCCACCCCGACCGGATTGCTGCCGACGGTGATGGGTGATCCGGTGACGGTGTTGGTGGCGGGGTTGATCGCCGACACCGTGCCGCTGCCATAGTTGGCGACGTAGACGTCGCCGCCGGGGTTGACCGCCACCCCGTACGGACTATTGCCGACGGTGATGGGTGATCCGGTGACGGTGTTGATGGCGGGGTTGATCACCGACACCGTGTTGCTGCCACCGTTGGTGACGTAGACGTCGCCGCCCGGGTTGACCGCCACCCCGTACGGAACGCTGAAACCAGTGATGGGTGATCCGGTGACCATGTTGGTTGTGGGGTCGATCACCGACACCGTGCCGCTGGCAGTATTGGTGACGTAGACGTCGCCGCCGGGGTTGACCGCCACCCCGTACGGACTGTCGACGGTGATGGGTGATCCGGTGACGGTGTTGGTGGCGGGGTTGATCACCGACACCGTGTTGCCGCCATAGTTAGCGACGTAGACGTCGCCGCCGGGGTTGACCGCCACCCCGACCGGAAAGCTGCCGACGGTGATGGGTGATCCGGTGACGGTGTTGGTGGCGGGGTTGATCACCGACACCGTGTTGCTGCCACTGTTCGTGACGTAGACGTCGCCGCCGGGGTTGACCGCCACCCCGGACGGATAGCTGCCGACAGCGATGGTGGTGACGTGGCCGGGAGACCCGCCTGCCCCGCCGGCCCCGCCGGCCCCGCCGGCAGCGCCCACGCCCGCGCCGCCGGCCCCGCCGGGCCCGCCGGGCGCGGCAAAGCCGGCGGTGACCGCGCCGCCGACCCCGCCGGCACCGCCGGGACCGCCGGCCCCGCCGACGCCGCCGCCGAGCCCGCCGTGACCACCAACGCCACCGGCACCGCCGTTGCCGCCTGCCACGCCAAAGGTCCCACTGGCCCCGCCGTTCCCGCCGCCACCACCCAGGCCACCGTTACCGAACAGCCACCCACCGGCACCGCCCGCGCCGCCGGCCCCGCCGGCCCCACCGGCCTGCCCGGCAGCACCTGACCCACCATTGCCGCCGTTACCGAAAAGCCACCCGCCGTCCCCGCCGGGCAGGCCACTGCCCGCCGGCGCATTGGCGCCATCGCCAAACAACGGGCGCCCCGTCAGAAACTTCACCGGGGCTATCGCGAAGGCCTGCAGGTCCTGCTCCAGGGTCTGCAACGGAGAGACATTGGCTGCCTCGGCAGCCGCATACGCGCCCGCCGCGCTGTTCAAGGCCTGCACAAACTGGTCATGAAACGCCGCCGCCTGCGCACCGAGTGCCTGAAACTGCTGGCCATGGGCGGAGAACACCGCCGCAATCGCCGCCGACACCTCATCCTCAGCCGCGGCCAGCACCCCCGTCGTCGGGGCGGCCCCTGCCGCTTGCGCGACGCTCAGCGCTGAGCCGATGTTGGACAGATCCGTTGCCGCCGAGGTCATCATCTCCGGCGCAGCGATTACATAAGACATGTCGATCTTCCTGCTGGCTGGCCCCTAGTTGTCACTAGCCTGGCGGTCCTCAACCGTCAGGTAGGTGCAGCGTAAGCAAGGGGCCTGGGGGAAGCATGAGTAGTCGATTACCTAGTTTTCGGGACATCGCGTGGGCGAAGGTCCCCACATTCGGGTCGACGGCGGCAGACGTGTCCTGTATGGAGGCGCCGCAAGACGCGCAGGCTGCTGTGGAGAAGCACCTGATGGTCGCGGTGGGCGGCCCCGACGAGGCCTTCGGCTTGTGTCCTGCGGGCGCGTTGTGCCCAGGAAATCAACTGTCACAACCTGTCGAGGCCGGCGCTTGTTCTTCGTCGATTAGATAGATGTCCGGGAAAGGACTCTGGTACGCAGTCGATAGGAGAACAGCATGAACACTCCCAGGATCGTGCCGCGCTCGGAGTGGCTCGTTGCGCGCACCCAGTTACTCGAACAGGAGAAGGAGCTGACCCGCCGGCGCGACCGTCTGGCATCGGCGCGGCGCGAGATGCCGATGGTCGAAATCGACAAGCCTTACCAGCTGGAGGGCCCGGAGGGAACAGCCCACCTGCGCGATCTGTTCAGCGGGCACCGGCAGTTGATCGTCTACCACTTCATGTTCGAGCCCGACTCGGATGAAGGCTGCCCCAGCTGCTCCTACCTCGCGGACAACTTCACCGGCGCCATCTTGCACCTATCGGCCCGCGACACCGCATTCGCGGTCGTCTCGCGGGCGCCGCTGGCCAAGCTGAGCGCATTCAAGCAGCGGATGGGTTGGACATTCCCCTGGTATTCGTCGTATCGAAGCGACTTCAACGACGACTTCGGTGTCACCGTGGACGCCTCCGCCCCGGATTCCACCTACAACTACCGGTCGACCGCCGAACAGAAGGCGGCGGGAGCCATCTGGATCGAACGCGGCGAATTGCCCGGCCTGAGCGTGTTTCTGCGCGAGGGCGAGCGGATCTTCCACACCTACTCGACCTACTCGCGCGGTCTTGACCAGTTCATCAACACCTACAACTATCTCGACCTGACGCCGCTCGGACGCGGCGCCGACGATGCGGTGCCCTACCCGATGGCGTGGCTGCGTTATCACGACAGGTACGACGCTGCCGAGGAACACCACTGCTCGCGTCACTGAATGGCGGCAGTCTAGCCAATGTGCTTGTCGCACAACATCACTCAAGAGTGCTCGGAGTTCAGCTGCCTCAGCGCTTGGATGCGGTCCTGGATCTGCTCGCGTGTCGCCGCGGCGATCGGTGGGCCCCCGCAGCGGCGCCGCAGTTCGTTGTGGATCCAGCCGTGCGGTTTGCCGGTGCGGTGGTGGGTCGCCGAGACGAGTGTGTTGAGCTCGCGGCGCAGGTCGCGCAGCTGGCCGTGCATCGACGGCACCGGAGCCGGTGGGCCACCGTTGGCGGCCCGCTTCTTGAGCTGCTCGTCCTGGCGCCGGTGCAGCAGGGCGCGCATCTGTTCGGCGTCGAGCAACCCCGGGATGCCGAGGTAGTCGGCCTCCTCCTCGCTGCCGGCCGGGGCGGCGGTGCCGAACGAGGACCCGTCGAAGATGACCTGGTCCAGCTCGGCGTCGGCGCCCAGCGAGGTGAAACCCTTTTCCGTTTCCGTCTTTTCGGTTTGCGCCCGCACGGCGGGGTCGCCGTCGAGGGGATCGGCCTCCTCGCGGTGCGGTTGGCCGAGCACGTGATTGCGCTGGGCCTCCAGCTCGCTGGCCAGCTGCAGCAGGTTGGGCACCGACGGCACGAAGATGCTCGCGGTTTCGCCGGCCCGGCGCGACCGCACGAACCGGCCGATGGCCTGGGCGAAGAACAGCGGCGTCGAGGCGCTGGTCGCGTAGATCCCCACCGACAGCCGGGGCACGTCGACCCCCTCGGAGACCATGCGCACCGCTACCAGCCACCGGCTGGTGCTCTCTGCGAATTCGGTGATCCGGGCCGACGACCCGGGATCGTCGGACAGGACGACGGTCGGCGCCTCCGCGGTCAGCTTCGTCAGCAGGGCGGCGTACGCGCGGGCCGCCGTGCGATCGGAGGCGATGATCATGCCGCCCGCATCGGGGACGTGGACCCGCTTCTGGCGCAGCCGCTCGTCCGCGGCCGCGATCACCGCGGGCATCCACTCGCCGGCGGGGTCGAGCGCCGTGCGCCACGCCCGCGCGGTCTGCTCGGCGGACAGCGGCTCGCCCAGTCGCGCGGCGTGCTCCTCGCCGGCGCTGTCCCGCCAGCGGGCCTGCCCGGAATAGGCGAGGAACACCACCGGCCGCACCACGCCGTCGGCCAGCGCCTCGGTGTAGCCGTAGGTATGGTCGGCCTGCGACCGCAGCACTCCGTCGGCGCCGGAGGTGTAGGTGACGAACGGGATGGGGCTGTCGTCGCTCCGAAATGGTGTGCCCGTCAGGGCGAGCCGGCGGGTGGCGTCGCTGAAGGCCTCCCGGATGGCCTCGCCCCAGGTTTTGGCGTCACCGCCGTGATGGATCTCGTCGAAGATGACCAGGGTCTTGCGCTGCTCGGTGCGCACCCGGTGCAGCGTCGGGTGCGCGGCGACCTGCGCGTAGGTGACCATCACGCCGTGATACTCCGGCGAGGTCTGCGGGCTGGTGTTGGAGAACCGCGGGTCCAGGGCCAGGCCGTGCCGCTGCGCCGCCAGCGCCCACTGCACCTTGAGGTGCTCGGTGGGCACCACGACCGTGACCTGCTCGACGGCGCGCTGGGCCAGCAGCTCGCCCGCCACCCGAAGCGCGAACGTCGTCTTGCCGGAGCCGGGGGTGGCGACGGCCAGGAAATCGCGTGGCTGGGCGGCGAGGTATTTGACCAACGCCCGCCGCTGCCAGCCGCGCAATGCCAAGCCGGTGTCGCTGCCCGCCTGCACCGAAACAGCTCCCCCCAAACTTGCATCCTCGACACGGCCAGCTCGGTTCGGCGGCGGGTGTGAAATGTAGCATGCCAACGCTTTTCGGCGCAGCAGCGACGCACCGGGCCGATCGATGGCGGCGACCCGCCGCGCCCGGCTCCGCCGCGCTTGCGATCGCCGCTAACCGGCTTGGGCCGCCAGGTCGCGGGCGTCGAGCCACGTGTGGATGCGCTTGGCGACGTCAGGCCATCGCGGTTCGAGCATCATGTTGTGACCCATCGCGAAGAACTCCGGCTCGGTCCGGTAGGCGCGCGCGGTGGCGCGCACCGCGCCGACGCTGACGAACCCGTCGTGCACGGCGCCGAGCACCAGCATCGGGGTGGTGACGCGGTCGGTTTTGACGCGGCGGAACATCGGGTCGGTCATCGCCGCGCGGATGCTCTCGGGCCCGGCGCGGTGCCAGCAGGATTGGACGATGTGCTCGGGCGTGTCCTTGCAGAACAGGTAGGCGCGGGCCAGGCCCGACGTGCGGAGGAACTTGACCAGGGTGGGGTCGTTGAACGAGTGCACGGTCATCCAGGGCCGCCGACGCCAGACGCGCAGCGCCGCCCCGAGCACGCCCGACGGCGGCAGGGAGCCGACCAGCACCGCGGCCGGCGCCGTCCGGTCTTCCAGGTAGCGCTGGATCGTGTAGCCGCCCAGGGAATGACCGATCAGCACCGGCGCACCGCCCAGGTCGTCGGCCACCGAACGGACGTCGTCGATGTAGTCCTCGATGCAGACCTTTGGCAGCGGCTTGTCGGTGGGGCTGCTGCCGTGCCCGCGCAGGCTCATCGCGACCGCGCGATAGCCCGCGTCGGCGAAGAAGTCCAGGAAACCGTCGTCCCAGCACCACGCGCCGTGCCAGCCGCCGTGCACGAAGAGCAGCGGCACCGGGTGCGCGTCGGTGCAGGACCCCTTGTCGATCACCTCGAGCATGAGCCGACTTTTCTTCGCTCGCGTCGCGGCGTCAAGCCCCTGCGGCCCCGCGACTGTGCGGCCAGCCGCACGCTGGGCGCCGAACGTGCGGCTAGCCGCACGCTCGGCATTCGCTCCGCAACCACTAGGCTGGCGGGGTGTTTGAATCGCTGTCCGACCGATTGACCGGTGCCCTGCAGGGGCTGCGGGGCAAGGGTCGTCTGACCGACGCCGACATCGAGGCCACCACCCGCGAGATTCGGCTGGCGCTGCTGGAAGCGGACGTGTCGCTGCCCGTGGTGCGGGCGTTCGTCGGCCGGATCAAGGAGCGCGCCAAGGGCGCCGAGGTCTCCGGCGCGCTGAACCCGGCGCAGCAGGTCGTCAAGATCGTCAACGAGGAACTGATCGGCATCCTCGGCGGCGAGACCCGCCAGCTGGCATTCGCGAAGACGCCGCCGACGGTGATCATGCTCGCCGGCCTGCAGGGCTCCGGTAAGACCACGCTGGCCGGCAAGCTGGCCGCCTGGCTGCGCGGCCAGGGGCACACGCCGTTGCTGGTGGCCTGCGACCTGCAGCGCCCGGCCGCGGTGAACCAGCTTCAGGTCACCGGTGAGCGCGCCGGGGTGCCGGTGTTCGCGCCGCATCCCGGAGAGTCGCCGGAGTCCGGACCCGGTGACCCGGTCGCCGTCGCGGCCGCGGGGCTCGCCGAGGCCCGCGCAAAGCACTTCGACGTCGTCATCGTCGACACCGCGGGGCGCCTCGGCATCGACGACGAGCTGATGGCGCAGGCCGCGGCCATCCGGGACGCCGTCGACCCCGACGAGGTGCTGTTCGTCCTGGACGCGATGGTCGGCCAGGACGCCGTCGCCACCGCCGAGGCCTTCGGCGCGGGCGTCGGCTTCACCGGCGTGGTGCTGACCAAGCTCGACGGCGACGCCCGCGGCGGCGCCGCGCTGTCCGTCCGCGAGGTCACCGGCGTCCCAATCCTTTTCGCCTCCAGCGGCGAGAAGCTCGAGGACTTCGACATCTTCCACCCGGACCGGATGGCCAGCCGCATCCTGGGCATGGGCGACGTGCTGACCCTGATCGAGCAGGCCGAGCAGGTCTTCGACGCCCAGCGCGCCGAGGAGGCCGCCGCCAAGATCGGCACGGGCGAGCTGACGCTGGAGGACTTCCTCGAACAGATGCTGGCCATCCGCAAGATGGGCCCGATCGGCAACCTGTTGGGCATGCTGCCCGGCGCCGGCCAGATGAAGGACGCACTGGCCGAGGTCGACGACAAGCAACTCGACCGGCTGCAGGCCATCATCCGCGGGATGACGCCGCAGGAGCGCGCCGACCCGAAGATCATCAACGCGTCGCGGCGGCTGCGCATCGCCAACGGCTCGGGGGTGACGGTGTCGGAGGTCAACCAGTTGGTCGACCGCTTCTTCGAGGCCCGCAAGATGATGTCGTCCATGCTCGGCGGCATGGGCATCCCCGGCCTCGGCCGCAAGTCGTCGACCCGAAAGGCCAAGGGCGCGAAGGGGAAGAAGGGCAAGAAGGGCGGACGGGGCCCGACGCCGCCCAAGGCGCGCAATCCGCTCATGGGCGGCATGCCCGCCGGCTTCCCCGATTTGTCGCAGATGCCCAAGGGCCTCGACGAGCTGCCCCCCGGCCTGGCCGACTTCGACCTGTCCAAGCTCAAGTTCCCCGGCAACCCGGGCAAGAACTAACCCCGCCGTGCGGATGCGCCTGCGGGGTCTGGAGCTGCCCGGCGAGACCGAGATCCAGCTGTGGGTCGTCGACGGCCGCATCAGCACCGAACCGGTCGCCGGCGCCGACACGCTGTTCGACGGCGGCTGGATCGTGCCCGGTCTGGTGGACGCGCACTGCCACGTCGGGCTCGGCGATGACGGCGAGATCCCGCTCGAGGAGGCCGTCGGCCAGGCCGAAACCGAACGCGACGCCGGCGCGCTGCTGTTGCGGGACGCCGGCTCACCGACCGACACCCGCAGCCTCGACGACCGCGACGACCTGCCCCGCATCATCCGCGCCGGCAAGCACCTGGCCAGGCCCAAGCGCTACTCGCGGGGCTTCGCCGACGAACTCGAAGACGAATCCCAGTTGCCCGACGCGGTGGCCCGCGAGGCCAGGCGCGGCGACGGCTGGGTCAAGCTGGTCGGCGATTGGATCGACCGCGGCGTCGGCGACCTCGCCCCGCTGTGGTCCGACGACGTGCTCAAGGCCGCGATCGACGCGGCGCACGCCCACGGCGCGCGCGTCACCGCGCACGTCTTCAGCGAGGACGCGCTGCCCGGCCTGATCAACGCCGGCATCGACTGCATCGAACACGGCACCGGCCTCACCGACGAGACCATCGCCCTGATGCTCGAGCAGGGGACCGCGCTCGTCCCCACGCTGATCAACACCCTCGAGAACTTCCCGGGCATCGCCGACTCCGCGGCCCGCTACCCGGCCTACGCCGCCCACATGCGCGACCTGCACGCCGGGTGTCGCGGGCGCATCGCGGCGGCGCGCGAGGCCGGCGTGCCGGTGTACGCCGGCACCGACGCCGGCAGCATGATCGCGCACGGGCGGATCGCCGACGAGGTCGAGGCCCTCAGGAGCGTCGGGATGAGTCCCACCGACGCGTTGGGCGCGGCGTGCTGGGACGCCCGCCGCTGGCTGGGCCGCCCCGGCCTCGAACACGGGGCGTCGGCCGACCTGTTGTGTTACTCCGAGGACCCGAGGCGAGGCCCCGGCGTGCTGAACCGGCCGGACCTGGTGATATTGCGCGGCAAGGCCTTTCGGCCACGGGGCTAGGCGCGCGCGGCACCGCGATCGTGGTTAGGATCGCGTGATGGCGTTGGCCAGCGGCGCGACCTTCGCCGGTTACCAGGTCGCGCGGAGGCTGGGTTCTGGAGCGACTGGTGCGGTCTATCTTGTCCAGAACCCCCGTTCGTCGCGCTGGCAGGCGTTGAAGGTGCTGGCGCCGACGCTGTCGACGGACGGCGAGTTCCGCCGGAGATTTTGGGCGGAGAACCCGATCGCGACGAACCTCTATCACCCGAACATCGTCGAGGTCCGCGACCGCGGCGAGTTCGACGACGAGCTGTACGTCGCGATGGAGTACGTCGAGGGCATCAACGCCGCGCGGCTCATCGCCGATCGATTCCCGGCCGTCTCGCCCGCGGGCGAGGTGCTGTCCATCGTGACCGCCGTCGCCGGCGCCCTGGACTACGCGCACGGGCGCGGACTGCTGCACCGCGACGTCAAGCCCGCCAACGTCTTGCTGACGGGCCGCGGGGAAGGCGAGCAACGGACCCTGGTGACCGACTTCGGCATAGCCGGGCGCCTCGGCACGGCCGGTTACGCCGCGCCCGAGCTGGCGGGCGCCGGCGCCGACGGCCGCGCCGACCAGTACGCGCTGGCGGCCACCGCGTTCCACCTGCTGGCCAGCGCGCCGCCGCCACCCGGCACCGCGCCGCCCCGGCTCAGCGATCAGCGCCCCGAACTCGCGCGCCTGGACGGCGTGTTCACCCGGGCGCTCGCCACCAGCGCCGCCGACCGGTTCGAGACCTGCCTCGAGTTCGCCGAGGCGCTGAACGAACAGGCCGGCGCCCACAGCCGCGATCGCAGCCCCGAGGCCGTCCTGGTGGCCGAGTACCCGGCCTACTCCTGCCCCCTGCCGCCCGCGCCGGCCCCGCTGGCCGATCGCCCCGGTGACGTCGCGGTGGATCTCTCCGCGGACCCCGACGCGGCCAAGCCCCCGGTGGCCGCACCGAAGCGGCACCGGCGGCGCCGCCGGGCCGTCCTGGGCGCTGCGGCGGTCGTGGTCGTCGCGGGGCTGCTCGCCGTCGGCTTCGTCGCCGGGCGCAAGACCGACGCGACCGCCGCCCCGACGGCCCGCCCGACGGAGAGCGCGCCGGCCCCCCTCGACGGCACGTACCGCCTCGAGGTGCAGCGCACCCGGCAGACGTTCAACCTCACGCCCGACCCCCAACCTCCCGACGTGAGCACCTGGTGGGCCTTCCGCTCGTCGTGCGCGCCCGCCTCCTGCACGGCCGTCGGCGCGCCGCTGGACGACACCGACCACACGCAGCCGAAGGCATCCGTCGGCGGGCCGGTCGTGTTGCAGTTCCGCGACGGTCGTTGGCTCTCGCGCCCGGAACAGTCGACGTTCCCGTGCATCGGGCCGAACGGGACCGAACGGACCCAGGCCACGACGCAGGTGCTGTCGCTGCGCCCGCGCCCGCAAGGCGGGCTCGTCGGGGAGATGACGGTCACCGTGCAAAGCAACGAGTGCGGCCAGCAGGGCGCGGTGCTCCGCGCGCCCGCGGTGGCCACCCGCGGCGGCGACGTGCCGCCGGGCGTGACGGTGCCCGACCCCCCTCGCTGACTTGACCAGGCGTTTCGTGCGCTCAAACACGCCCGAAGAAAAGATTGCGAGTACTTGCTATCTATGTTACGGTTCGTGGCAACCCGACGACCTTGGAGGCAACGGTGACCTACGACGTGATCATTCGCGACGGACTGTGGTTCGACGGCACGGGCCGCGCGCCGCAGACGCGCACGCTCGGCATCCGCGACGGCGTGGTGGCCACCGTGTCCCGCACGCCGCTGGACGAGGCCGGTTGCCCCGAGGTGATCGACGCCGCCGGCAAGTGGATCGTGCCGGGCTTCATCGACGTGCACACGCACTACGACGCCGAGGTGCTGCTGGACCCCGGGCTGCGGGAGTCGGTGCGGCACGGTGTCACGACGGTGCTGCTGGGCAACTGCTCGCTGTCGACGGTGTACGCCGATTCCGAGGACGCGGCCGACCTCTTCAGCCGGGTCGAGGCCGTGCCGCGCGAATACGTCTGCGGCGCTTTGGATTCCACCAAGACGTGGTCGACGGCCGCGGACTACGTCCGGGCGCTCGATGCGCTGCCGCTGGGGCCGAATGTCGGCTCGCTGCTTGGTCATTCGGACCTGCGGACTGCGGTGCTGGGGCTGGATCGCGCCACCGACGACACCGTCCGGCCCACCGACGCCGAGCTGGACAAGATGGCGGCGTTGCTGGAGGAGGCCCTAGACGCGGGGATGCTCGGCATGTCCGGCATGGACGCGGCCATCGACAAGCTCGACGGCGACCGCTTCCGCTCGCGCGCCCTGCCGTCCACGTTCGCGACCTGGCGCGAGCGGCGCCGGCTGATCAAGGTGTTGCGCAAGCGCGGCCGGATGCTGCAGAGCGCGCCCGACGTCGAGAACCCGACGTCCGCCCTGATGTTCTTCCTGACCAGTAGCCGGATCTTCGGGCGCGGCAAGGGAGTTCGGATGAGCATGCTGGTGTCCGCGGACGCCAAGTCCATGCCGCTAGCGGTGCACACCTTCGGGCTCGGCACCCGGTTGCTGAACAAGTTCCTGGGCTCGAGCGTGCGGTTCCAGCACCTCCCGGTCCCGTTCGAGCTGTACTCCGACGGCATCGACCTGCCGGTCTTCGAGGAGTTCGGCGCCGGGACGGCCGCCCTGCACCTGCGCGACCAACTGGAACGCAACGAGCTGCTGGCCGACAAGGAATACCGCCGCAAGTTCCGTCGCGAATTCGACCGGATCAAGCTCGGCCCGTCGCTGTGGCACCGCGACTTCCACGACGCGGTGATCGTCGAGTGCCCCGATAAGTCGTTGATCGGCAAGAGCTTTGGTGCCATCGCCGACGAGCGCGGGCTGCACCCGCTCGACGCGTTCCTCGATGTGCTGGTCGAAAACGGTGAGCGCAACGTCCGGTGGACGACCGTCGTGGCCAACCACCGGCCCAAGCAGCTCAACAAGCTCGCCGCCGATCCCAGCATCCACATGGGCTTCTCCGACGCGGGGGCGCACCTGCGCAACATGGCGTTCTACAACTTTCCGCTCAAGATGCTCAAGCGCACCCGCGACGCCCACCGCGCCGGCGCGCCGTTCATGTCCACCGAACACGCGGTGCACCGGCTGACCGGCGAACTGGCGGAGTGGTTCGGCATCGACGCCGGCACGCTGCGTGAGGGTGATCGCGCGGACTTCGTCGTGATCGACCCCGCCGGCCTCAACGAATCGGTGGACGGCTACCACGAGGAATCGGTGCCGTTCTACGGCGGCCTGCGGCGCATGGTCAATCGCAACGACGACGCAGTGGTCGCGACCGGCGTCGGTGGCGCCGTCGTCTTCGGAAAGGGCGAATTCCGTGCGGGTTACGGCCACACCGTGAAGTCGGGCCGCTACCTGCGCGCCGGCCAGCGCAGCCGGGGGCGCAGCGCGGAGAAGGTCGGGGCCTGAGATGGCCAGGACTCAGCAGCAGCGCCGGGAGGAAACGGTCGGCCGGCTCCTCGGGGCGTGCATCGACACCATCATCGAGGTGGGCTACGCCCGCGCGTCGGCCGCGGTGATCACCAAGCGCGCGGGGGTCTCCGTCGGCGCCCTGTTCCGCCACTTCGAAACCATGGGCGATTTCATGGCGGCCACCGCGTCCGAGGTGTTGCGCCGTCAGCTGGAGTCGTTCACGAAGCGCGTCGCCGAAATTCCGCCCGACCGGCCGGCGCTCGAGGCCGCGCTGGCGATATTGCAGGACATCACCAGCGCCCCGACCAACGCCGTGGTGTACGAACTGCTGATCGCCGCGCGCACCGACGAAAAGCTCAGGGACACTTTGCAACACGAGCTCGGCCAGTACTCGGCGAAGATAGTCGATGCGGCGCGGGCGCTGCCCGGCGCCGAGGGCTTTCCGGCGGAGACGTTTCCGGTGGTCGTCGCGCTGATGACCAACGTGTTCGACGGTGCCGCCGTGGTGGAGGGGGTGCTGCCGCAGCCGGCGATCGCCCAGCGGCGGATCCCCGTGCTGACCGCGCTGCTGAACGCGGTTACAGCGAGCCCACCCCCGTCTCGGGATTGAGCGCGAAACCCCAGTCGAACAGGCTGCCGGCCTGATCCCAATACGTGGGTCCGCCCTGTTTCACCAGCCCGTACATCATCGCGATCACCAGCCGGCGCCCACCGCGGGCGGCGGCGCCGACGAAGGTCTTGCGCGCGGCGTCGGTGAAGCCCGTCTTGCCGCCGATGGCGCCGGGATAGCGCGCTAACAGCTCGTCCTGGTTGGTGATCGGTTCGTTCCCGTGGTCGCCGGGGAACATCGCCGACGGCTCGGCGGTGATCTGCGCGAACACCGGATTGGCCATGGCGGCCCGGAAAATGACGGCCAGGTCGTGCGCCGTCGACGCCCCGGAGCCGGCGGGGCCGTCCAGCCCGGACGGGGTCGACGCAAAGGTGCTCGTCGCCCCCAGGGACGCGGCCTTGGCGTTCATCTTGGCCACGGTGGCGTCGGGGCCGCCCATCAGGTGGGCCAGGGTGTTGGCCGCGTCGTTGCCCGAAACCAGCAGCAGCCCGTCCAGCAACTGGCGCGCGGTGTAGGTGCGGCCGGGCTTGATGCCGACGCAGTTGCACTCGACCTGGGTGTCGGCGACGTCGGCGACGACGGTGGAGTCCAGGCTCACCTGGTCCAGCGCCACCAGCGCCAACAGCACCTTGATGGTGCTCGCGGGCGGGTGGGCGACGTTCGCGTCACGGGCGGCCAGCACCTGACCGTTGTCCAGGTCGGCCACGATCCAGGTCTGCGCGGGCCCGTCCGGGATGGGCACCGAGCCGATCGGCTGCGTGCTGTCGGCCGAGGCCGTGTTCGCGCCGAAGCCGGCCGCGATCATCAGCAGGGCGGCGACTGCGGCCATGAGCTTCCGCATGGCCGCAGAGTTTAACTTCCGGGCTCGCTACCGGCCTAGTGCCACGGCATGTCGCGCCAGGAGTAGTTCGCCCCGTCGCCGATGTCGTGCACGCCGTAGTAGTCCCAGTAGTAGTCGTGGCAGATGTTGCCGTCCCACGGGACGGGCCGGCCCGCCGGGAGGACGTCGCCGGGGCACCAGTGCTGGCAGGATTTCCCGGCCGGGCACGGCGCGGCCTGGGCGGAGGGCGCGGCCAGCCCCGCGCCGCCCAACATCAACAGCGCCGTTGCTAAACCCGCGATTGTTGCTCTCATACCCAGGGGATTATTCCCCTCGGCGGCCGCTGGTGTCCTGCGAAAACGGGAAAATTGCCGCGCTTGGCTCATGTCGGGCTCCTTCGTTGCTGGCGGTCCTGCGGCCAGTGCACACCGCCCGCGTGGCTACCGATCCCAACCCGATGGGCTACACCGCGGCGGAAAGCGGCTCGGGCGTGGTCGTCGTGGTCGCGGGAATGGTGGTGTCGGCGCGCAAGAAACTGCCGGTGCGCCGCGTGCCGAGCACCTCGGTGGGCTGCCCGTTGAGGAACACCGCTTGGCCGCCGACGAGCACCGCGCTGACGGTGTCGTCGTTGCGGTTGACCATCCGCGACAGTCCGCCGTACTGCTCGACCTTCTCCTCGGCGTAGCCGTCCAGCGAGTCATCGAGGTGTTCGGGGTTGATGATCACCAGATCGGCGCGGTCGCCCATCCCCAGATGCCCGGCGTCGATCTGATACCAGTCGGCCAGCTCCCCGGTGAGCCGGTGCACCGCCTGCTCGATGGTCATGAACGGCGTGCCGGCCTTGTCGGCGTCGTGGACGTGGCGCAGCAGACGCAGCCCGAAGTTGTAGAAGGCCATGTTGCGCAGGTGTGCGCCGGCGTCGGAGAAGCCCAGCTGGATGCCCGGCTCGCGGGCCATCTTCTTGAGCACCTCTGGGCGGTGGTTGGAGATGGTGGTGTGCCAGCGCAGTGCGGTGCCGTGCTCGACGACCAGGTCGAGGAAAGCGTCGACGGGGTGCAGCCCGCCACGGTCAATTCCTACCTGCCCGAACGACTTTCCGATCACCGACGGATCGGGGCACTCGACGATCTCAGCGTCGAAGAAGTCCCGGTGCCACACCCGCAGCCCGTACTTGCTGTCGTAGTCCTTGCGGAACCGCCGGCGGTACTCCTCGTCGCGCAGCAGATCTTTGCGCTGCGCCACTTGCTCTTTCAGATGCATGGCGGCCGCGCCGGAGCCGAACTCCTCGAAGATCACCAGGTCGATGCCGTCGGCGTACACCTCGAACGGAACCGGCAGGTGCTGCCAGCGGAAGTCGCCACCCAGCCTGGTGACCAGGCGGGCCGCCGGGCCCATCATATGGATCAGCCACGGGTTGGCCTTGATGTCGGCGGCCGAGAGCAGGCTGGTCTTCAGCGGCTTGCGCACGACGCCCATCGACTGCGCCGCCTGGGAGACGATGTTGAGCGGGTTTTGAATGTCGGGACCGGCCTGCAAGACCCGCCCGCTGCGGCGCAGCATCGACTTGAGCCGACGCAGTTCCCGCGGCTTCGCGTAGGTGGACGGCAGGGTGCGCGAGCGGCAGGTGTCGCCGTCCAGTTTGTCGAAAAGCAGTTGCTGCGAGGACATTCCGACGAACCCGGCCTTTAGCGCCTCGCCGAGCAGCTGCTCCATCCGGGCCTGCTCGGTCCTCGTCGGGCGCACCTCCTTCCTCGTGGCGCGGTCCAGGCCCATGGTCGCGGCCCGCATGTCCGAATGCCCGATGAAGGCAGCGACATTGGGGCCCAGCGGACGCGCCTCGAGCGCGGCGATGTATTCCTCGCAGCTGCTCCAGGTCTTGTGTCGGTCGACGGTGGCGATGACGTGCTCACGCGGGATGGCCTCCACCCGGGCGAACAGGTCGCCGGCGTCCTGACCGTCGACGTGAATGGTCGATAGCGAACATGAACCCACCATCACCGTCGTCACGCCGTGCCGCAGCGACTCCGGCAGCGACGGGCCGTCAAGCACCTCGACGTCGTAATGCGTGTGGATGTCGACCATGCCGGGCAGCACCCACTTGCCTTCGGCGTCGATCACCTGCGGACAGCCCGCGTCGTCGAGCGGCTGCGCGCTGATGGCCGCGACGTGACCGTCACGGATCCCGATGTTGCGGATCGCCGACGGGGCGCCGGTGCCGTCGAACCACCGGCCGTTACGGATCACGGTGTCGAAGCTCATGGGTCGGTCCTTTCCTGGCCTTACTTCTCCGATCCCAGGATGCGGCCACGACAGCGGCGAAGTCTTGACATCTGCGGACGATTATTTGACATTTATTGACATATCGGTCGTGCGCGGAACGTCGCTGTCGGGTTATCCGAGCCTGGTCGCCGAGCTCGGCGGCGACCCGGTCGAGCTGCTGCGGGCCGCCGGCATCCGGCCCGAAGACGTGGGCGAGCACGAAGTCTTTCTGCCGTACCGCAACCTCATCGTGGCCGTCGAGACTGCGGCGACGGCAACCGCGACCCCCGATTTCGGGCGACGGTTGGCACTGCGGCAGGGCATCGAAATCCTCGGGCCAGTTGGCGTCGCCGCGCGCACCGCGGCCACCGTCGGCGACGCGTTCACGATTCTCGAAACTTTCATAGCGGCCTACAGCCCGGCCATCTCCGGGCGACTCACCCCGGGCGCCAACCCCGAACAATCGTTCTATGCCTTCGAGATTTTGATCGAGCGGCCGCCGCCGCACGCGCAGACCATCGAACTGTCCCTTGGGGTTTCGCTGGGGGTGATGCGGTTTCTGCTTGGCGCGCAGTATGCACCGTTGACGGTGCACCTTCCGCATCACCCGCTCACCGCGACGGCCGACTATCTGACTTACTTCGGCTGCCGACCGTGCTTCACACAACCGACAGCGGGCTTCACCCTGCGCACAGCCGATCTCGCGTGCTCGCTCAACCAGGACGCGCTCGCCCATCAAGCGGTCGTGCAGTACTTAGCCGGGGTCACCACACACCAACCCGGCATGACTGAATCGGTACGCCGAATGGTCCGCCAACTCCTGCCCACCGGCGCCGCCAGCCTCGAGCTGATCGCCGCCCAGTTCGATCTGCATCCCAGGGCACTGCACCGCCGCTTGTCCGCGGAGAAAACCAGCTTCGGGGCACTCATCGACGGCGTGCGCCGCGAAACCGCCGAACACTATCTGCGCGACACCGACATCACTCTGTCGCACCTCACGAGGGAGCTCGGCTATTCCGAGCAGAGCGTGCTGAGCCGGTCGTGCAGGCGCTGGTTCGGCTGCGGTCCCAGCAGTTATCGCAACGCGATGCGTTCGGCCCCGCAGGATCGTGTTCAATCAACGACATGCTGAGCCTGGAAGAGATCTCGGATCGCCTGGAAATCCAACAGCTGCTGGTGGACTACTCCACCGCCATCGACAACCGCCGATTCGATGACCTTGACAAGGTCTTCACGCCCGACGCGTACATCGACTACACCGCCCTCGGGGGCATCGAGGGCCACTATCCGGAGGTCAAGAAATGGCTGTCGGAGGTGCTGCCGAACTTCCCGGTGTACGCGCACATGCTCGGCAATTTCTCGGTGACCATCGACGGGGATAAGGCCTCATCGCGGGTGATCTGCTTCAACCCGATGGTGCTGGGCGGCGACAAGGACCAGATCCTGTTCTGCGGCCTGTGGTACGACGACGAGTTCGTGCGCACCCCCGAGGGCTGGCGGATGACGCGGCGGGTGGAGACCAAGATCTACCAGAAGGTGCAGTAGCTGCAGCCCGATGGCGGCGACCCGCAGCGCCCGGCTCCGCCGCGCTTGCGATCGCCGCGAATTTCCGGCACGCAGCCTCGTTCTGGCACAATGGGCGGCTGTCCGCCGCGCAACTACGGCTGCCCGGGGGTCACACACGCGAGGCAAAACCGGACCCCGGCATCCCGCCCGGGTCGCTGAATTGCAGCGTGACACACACAGGAGAAGTCGCTTAACCATGGCTGTGAAAATCAAGCTGACCCGGCTTGGCAAGATCCGCAATCCGCAGTACCGCATCGCCGTCGCCGACGCTCGGACCCGCCGCGACGGCCGCTCGATCGAGGTCATCGGCCGGTATCACCCCAAGGAAGACCCGAGCCTGATCGAGATCAACTCCGAGCGCGCCCAGTACTGGCTTTCGGTGGGCGCCCAGCCGACCGAGCCGGTCCTCAAGCTGTTGAAGATCACCGGCGACTGGCAGAAGTTCAAGGGCCTGCCCGGCGCCGAGGGCAGCCTGCAGGCCGCCGCGCCCAAGCCGTCCAAGCTGGAGCTGTTCAACGCCGCGCTGGCCGAGGCCGACGGCGCACCCACCACCGAGGCGGCCAAGCCGAAGAAGAAGGCCCCGGCCAAGAAGGCCGCCAAGGCGGCCGAGGCTCCCGAGGCCGCTGAAGAGGCGGCCGAGCCGGCCGCCGAAGCCGCCGCCGAGCCGGCCGCTGAAGCCGCGCCGGCCGACGCACCGACCGAAGGCTGACCGAGGTGAGCACCGTCGTCGTTGACGCAGTCGAGCACCTGGTCCGCGGGATCGTCGACAATCCCGACGACGTCCGGGTGGACATGGTCACCAACCGGCGTGGGCGCACCGTGGAGGTGCACGTCCATCCCGACGACCTGGGCAAGGTGATCGGTCGCGGCGGACGCACCGCGACCGCGTTGCGCACGCTGGTCGCCGGCATCGGCGGCCGCGGCATCCGCGTCGACGTGGTGGACACCGACCAGTAGCGGAGCGCTCCTTGGAGTTAACGGTCGGGCGCGTGGTCAAGGCGCACGGCATCGGCGGCGAGGTGGTCGTGGAAATCCGCACCGACGACCCCGCGGCGCGATTCGCTCCGGGTAATGCGTTGCGCGCCAAGAACTCCCGCAGCGGCGCGGAGCGCACCGTCGTCGTCGACCAAGTCCGCGAGCACGGTGGGCGGCTGTTGGTGCGATTGGCCGGGGTAAACGACCGCGACGCCGCCGACGCGCTGCGGGGCAGCCTGTTCGTCGTGGATTCCGGCGACCTGCCGCCGATCGACGAGCCCGACACCTACTACGACCACCAGCTCGAAGGCCTTGCTGTCCGCACGACGGCGGGGCTCGACGTCGGAGTGGTCGCCGAGGTGCTGCACACCGCGGCCGGGGAGCTGCTGGCGGTGCGCCGGGATTCCGGTGAGGTGCTGGTGCCGTTCGTCAGCGCGATCGTCACGTCGGTTTCGTTGGGCGACGGGCTGATCGAGATCGATCCGCCCGACGGGCTGTTGGATCTGGCATGAGGATCGACGTCGTCACAATCTTTCCCGCCTATCTGGATCCCCTGCGACAGTCGTTGCCGGGCAAGGCGATTGCGTCGGGACTGGTCGATCTGCACGTGCACGACCTGCGCCGGTGGACCTACGACGTGCACCACTCGGTGGACGACGCGCCGTACGGCGGCGGACCAGGGATGGTGATGAAGGCTCCGGTCTGGGGCGAAGCCCTGGACGAGACCTGTTCGGGTGAAACGCTTTTGGTGGTTCCCACGCCGGCCGGCAAGTTGTTCACGCAGGCGACCGCCCAGCGCTGGAGCGCCGAGCAGCACCTGGTGTTCGCGTGCGGGCGCTACGAGGGCATCGACCAGCGGGTCATCGAGGACGCCGCCCGACGGATGCGGGTCGAGGAGGTCTCGATCGGGGACTACGTGCTGCCCGGCGGGGAGTCGGCGGCCGTGGTGATGATCGAAGCAGTGCTGCGGCTGCTCGCCGGGGTGCTGGGCAATCCCGCTTCGCTGCAGGATGATTCGCACTCGCCCGCCCTGGACCGGCTGCTGGAGGGGCCCAGCTACACGCGCCCGCCGAGCTGGCGCGGGCTCGACGTCCCCGAGGTGCTGTTGTCGGGTGATCACGCGCGTATCGCGGCCTGGCGTCGCGAGGTTTCGCTTCAGCGCACCCGCGAGCGCCGCCCCGACCTGCTGGGCTGAGGGACTGGCGAGCCCGTCAGATCCGGCCGTTGGGAAATATCGTCTTGACGGCCTGGGTGATCGTCTGCCGCGCGGTGGCGTCGTCGGACGGCTGCAGCGACTGCACCACCATCACGTAGCGGTGGTCGGCGCCGATCACACCGGTCGACAGGTGCACCCAGTCGGCGCCGATGCAGCACATCCAGCCCTGCTTGACCGCCACCGGTTCGGCGAACAGGGCGTCGGGGATACCGAACCGCTGCGGGTAGCCGTCGAGGCCGGTCGGCGTGGACCGGGCCAAGTCGTTGACGATGACGGCGGCTCGCTCGGTCGGCAGCCCGCCCGAGCCGTCGAGCAGCGCGTCGTAGTAGTGGATCAGGTCGGTCAGCGAGCTCATGGTGTTCCACCAGCGCCCGTCGCTGGGCGGGGTGGTGGAGGACAGCCCGTACCGGCTCGCGACCTGGGTGATGATGTTGTCGCCGCCGCCCTGGCCCCAGAACTTTTCGGCCGCGCCGTCGTCGGACGACTGCAACATGACGTCCAGGGCCTGGCGGTCGTCGGGGGACAGGATGGTGCGGCCCTGGGACTCGGCCAGCAGCAGATCGTCGGCGATGAACAGCTTGGCCACCGACGCGGTGCCGATGATTTGGCTGTTGCCGTTGGAAACCAGCTCATGCGTCTTGCGGTCCAGCACGGCGACCGACACGGTGGCCCCGGCGCCGGCGGCCTGGTCGATGGCCTGCTGGATACGCGCCGGCAGGCCGCCGAACACCGTGCCGGACAGCGCCTGCGGCGGCCCGTGCATCGGCAGGGTGTCCAGCAGCAGCTGAACCGTCTCCGGCTGCGTCTGGGACAGCCGAACGGGCTCGGTGCGTTCGGGGTGGCCGGACGGCTTCGATTGGCTTTGCGGCTCCACCAACGCCTCATCGCACCCGGCCAGCACCAGCGTCACCGCCGCCACGGCGGCGAGCACGGCGAGCGGGCGGGTGCGCATGTGTCGGTCTCCTCGGTCTGCGCGGACGTTAAACGCGCACGTGGCGGGGCCGTTTCGGCCCGAATCATGTGTACCACTCACCGGCGCGTTCGGGGCGGTTCGAACCGCGACGTTTACATGTGATTTTCAATGCACGCGGCCCGTCTGGCACAATTGTTCAGTTGTCTCGAACCCGTCAGCGGGCCGGGCCGTTTCCCTGCGGCTGCGAGATACGCACTAAAAGCCCGAAAACCATCGGCTTGATGACCGCCCCACGCCCGCGTGTGGGCAGCCGTCGCAGGCCGCGACCGCAAGGAAGAGTGTTCGTACGATGAACCGGCTGGACTTCGTCGACCAGACGTCGCTGCGCGACGACATCCCGGCCTTTAGCCCGGGCGACACCATCAACGTGCACGTCAAGGTCATCGAGGGCGCCAAGGAGCGTATCCAGGTGTTCAAGGGCGTGGTGATCCGCCGCCAGGGTGGAGGCATCCGCGAGACGTTCACCGTGCGCAAGGAGAGCTACGGCGTCGGCGTCGAGCGGACCTTCCCGGTGCATTCGCCGAACATCGACCACATCGAGGTGGTGACCCGTGGCGACGTCCGCCGCGCCAAGCTCTACTACCTGCGTGAACTCCGCGGCAAGAAGGCCAAGATCAAGGAAAAGCGCTGACCGGGCGCGGTTTATCGGCCCACAAACCACGCTGGCTACGCTGATCTCGTGACCGATACCCCGGACTCACCCGAGCGCCAGCCCGACGCTGGTCAGCCAGAGCCGAAGGTCTCCACCGCCGACCCCGACGCGTCCTCCGAAGCCTCGCCCGAGGCGGCCGAGCCGGAGCCCAAGAAGAAGTCCACGCTGCGCGAGCTCGCGCTGCTCGCGGTGATCGCCGTGGTCCTCTACTACGTCATGCTGACGTTCGTCGCCCGCCCCTACCTGATTCCGTCGGAATCCATGGAGCCCACGCTGCACGGCTGCACGGGTTGTGTCGGCGACCGGATCATGGTCGACAAGCTGAGTTACCGGTTCGGTCAGCCGCACCCCGGCGACGTGATCGTCTTCAAGGGCCCCCCGTCGTGGAACGCCGGCTACAAGTCGATCCGGTCGAACAACACCGCGCTGCGCTGGGTGCAGAACGCGCTGTCGTTCATCGGTTTCGTGCCGCCCGACGAGAACGACCTGGTCAAGCGGGTCATCGCGGTGGGTGGGCAGACCGTGCAGTGCCGGGCCGAGACGGGGTTGACCGTCGACGGCAAGCCGCTCAAGGAGCCGTATCTGGACCCGAACACGATGATGGCCGACCCGTCGAAGTATCCCTGCCTGGGCACCGAGTTCGGGCCCGTCGCCGTCCCGGCGGGACGACTGTGGGTGATGGGGGACAACCGGACGCACTCGGCCGATTCGCGGGCCCACTGCACCAGCATCCCGACCGATGCCCTCAAGGGCATCCTGTGCACCGGCGACCCGAATTCGGGAACCGTGCCCGTCGCCAACGTCATCGGCAAGGCCCAGTTCATCGTGTGGCCGCCGTCGCGGTGGGGCGGCGTCAGGTCGGTGAACCCCCAGCAGAGTCAGTAGCCATGGCCACCACGTGGCCGCCGCGGACCGTAATCCGCAAATCGTCCGGACTGCGCACCCTGGAGTCGGCGCTGTATCGCAGCGGCCTGGGTCCGGTGGCCGGGGTGGACGAGGTGGGCCGCGGCGCCTGCGCCGGCCCGCTGGTGGTGGCGGCCTGCGTCCTCGGCCCGAGCCGACTGGAAAGCCTTGCCGCCCTTGATGACTCGAAGAAGCTCACCGAAAAGGTGCGGGAGAAGCTGTTCCCGTTGATCCGCCGTTATGCCCTGGCGTACCACGTCGTGTTCATCTCGTCGGAGGAGGTCGACCGGCGCGGGGTGCACGTGGCCAACATCGAGGGCATGCGGCGCGCGGTGGCCGGCCTGCCGGTGCGCCCGGGCTACGTGCTCAGCGACGGATTTCGCGTGCCCGGCCTGCCGATGCCGTCGCTGCCGGTGATCGGCGGGGACGCCGTCGCCGCGTGCATCGCCGCCGCGAGCGTGCTGGCCAAGGTCAGCCGCGACCGGCTGATGGTCGCGATGGACGCCGATCACCCCGGCTACGGCTTCGCCGACCACAAGGGCTACAGCACCCCGGCGCATTCGACGGCGCTGACCGAGCTCGGCCCCTGCGCCCAGCACCGCTATTCGTTCATCAACGTCCGGCGCGTGGCGACAGGATCCGGTGCCCGCGTGGTGGCGGAGTGCAAACCGGACCCTCCGGCCGAGCCCGGCGAAGACCGGTGAGGAAAGATGGGACCAGGTTCCCACGTCATGCAGAAGGACGTCTGAGCAGATGAGTGCAGAAGATCTCGAAAAGTACGAAACCGAGATGGAGCTCTCGCTGTACCGCGAATACAAGGACATCGTCGGCCAGTTCAGCTACGTCGTGGAAACCGAGCGCCGCTTCTACCTGGCCAACAGCGTGGAGATGACGCCGCGAAACGCCGACGGCGAGGTGTACTTCGAGCTCCGGCTGTCCGACGCGTGGGTCTGGGACATGTACCGGCCGGCCCGCTTCGTCAAGCAGGTGCGCGTGGTCACCTTCAAGGACGTCAACATCGAAGAGGTCGAGAAGCCCGAGTTGCGGCTGCCGGAGTAGCCCGCGGCTAAGTCGGTTCGCCGTTGACCGGCAATTGGCCGCGGTTCTCGATGACGGCGCGCGCCACGTCGGCGAGCTTGATGTTCAGCGCCTGGGAATGCCGGCGAAGTAGGTCGAACGCCTGGTCCTCGGTCATGTCGTGCAGCAGCATCAACATGCCGACCGCCTTGCCGGTCTCCCGATTGCTCATCAGCCCCCGCCGCAGACTCGCGGCGTCCTCGCCCTTGGCGACCGCGTTGATGGCAACGCTGGCGAACGACGCCAGCACCGCCGCCCGGCCGGCGGATTCGGCGTCGAACAGGTTGGGGGTGTCGCTGAACAGGTTCAGCGCGGCACCCTTGCGCTTGTCGACCAGGAGCCGAAAGCCCATGGCCCCGCGCACCGGCGTCTCCTCGACGAGGACCTTGGCGAGCTTGGGCCACAGCGACGGCGACGTCAGGTCGGTGTCAATCTGGGGAGTCTCCTCCTCAATCGCGTCGATGCACGGGCCGTCGCCGGACCGCCGTTCCAACTCGTCGATGTGCTGCGCCACCTGGTCGCTGGCGCCGACCGTGACGTAGCGGTCGCCTTCGCGCACCAGCAGGCTGGCGTGGTCACAGCCGCGCACGGTCAGGGTCGCGGCGATGCAGATGGCCGCGTACATCTGCTTGGCGTCCGAGCCCTGGTAGATGATCTCGGCCAGCGCGGCGAAGACCGTCGCCGGGTCGGCCTTCTCCCCGCCCGGTGTCGAATTCGATTCGTCTGCCACGCTTTGCCCCGTTCCCGCTCGCGATCCTTCGTCGAGAGTATCGGCATGCGACTTTCGCGAGCGCGGTTTGGTCGACGGTTCCGAAGGGAAGCTCACCCGGGTGGGACTGACAGTGGCGGTGACCGGGCCAACCGGGGAGATCGGCGTCTCGGCGGTGACGGCGCTCGAGCGCGAGCCCGCCGTGGAGAAGATCATCGGGATGGCGCGCCGCCCGTTCGACCCGGTGTCGTGTGGCTGGGTGAAAACCACCTACCAGCAGGGCGACATCACCGACCGGGAGGCCGTCGACGCGCTGGTGGCCGAGGCCGACGTGGTGGTCCACCTGGCGTTCATCATCATGGGTTCGCGCGACGAGAGCCAACGCATCAACCTGGAAGGCACCCGAAACGTGTTCGAGGCGACGGTCGCCGCGCAGCGGCCGCGCCGGCTGGTCTACACCTCGTCGGTGGCGGCCTACGGCTACCACTCCGACAACCCCGTTCCGCTGACCGAGGACGTGCCGACGCGCGGGACCGCCGAGCACTATTACTCGGCGCAGAAGGCCGCGTGCGAGGCGCTGCTCGCCGACATCACCAAGGGCTCGTCGCTCGAGGTGTTCGTCCTGCGGCCATGCATCGTCACCGGGCCCCGGGCGACGGCGTTGGCCGACGCGATGCCCTGGAACCAGCTGCCCGCACCGGTGCGCGCCGTCACCAAGGTGGCGCCGGTGCTGAAGCCCGTCGTGCCGGATCCGGGCATTCCGTTGCAGCTCGTCCACCACGACGACGTCGCCGAGGCGATCGCCCTGGCGGCGACGGCTCCCGCCCCGCCGGGCGCCTACAACCTCGCCGGTGACGGGGTGGTGACGGTGTCGGAGGTGGCCAAGGCGCTCGGTGGCCGGCCGGTGCGGGTGCCCGCGCTCGCCGCCTCGGCGGCCTCGGCGGCGATTTCCAAGGTGCCGTTCGTCCCGTCCATGCTGGAATGGCTGCACTCCGCGCGGACATCGGTGGTGATGGACACCACCAAGGCGCGGACCCAGCTGGGGTGGCGGCCGGTCCACTCGGCGGAGGAGACCCTCGCGGCGCTGGCCGAGGTAGTTTGAGTGCGTGGGTCAGGTAACGGCGCGCCGGCGCGCGCGGCATCTCACCGCCGACCGCGCCGTCACCCGGCCCGAAACGCTGGCCGTCGAGGAGCCGCTGGAGATCCGCGTCAACGGCGCCCCGGTCACGGTGACGATGCGCACGCCGGGATCCGATTTCGAACTGGCGCAAGGCTTTCTGCTCACCGAGGGGGTCATCGGCGGGCGCGACGACGTGCGGACCATCCGCTACTGCGGCGCGGGCGTTGAGCCGAACACCTACAACGTCCTGGACGTCACGCTGGCGCCCGGTGTCGCGCCGCCGGACCTCGACGTCACCCGCAACTTCTACACCACGTCGTCGTGCGGGGTCTGCGGCAAGGCGTCGCTGGACGCGGTGCGGTTGATCGGGCGCTTCTCGCCCGGCTCGGATCCGGCGACCGTCTCCGCGGCCACGCTGAAGGCGATGCCGGGCCAACTGCGCTCCGCGCAAAAGGTTTTCGACAGCACCGGCGGGCTGCACGCCGCGGCGCTGTTCGGCGTCGACGGCGTGCCGCTGGTGGTGCGCGAGGACATCGGCCGGCACAACGCGGTCGACAAAGTCGTCGGCTGGGCGCTGGAACACGGCCGCATCCCGCTGCAGGGGTGCGTGCTGCTGGTCAGCGGGCGGGCATCGTTCGAGTTGACGCAAAAGGCCGTGCTGGCGGGCATTCCCGTGCTGGCCGCGGTGTCGGCGCCGTCGTCGCTGGCGGTGTCGCTGGCCGAGGAGTCCGGCGTCACGCTGGTGGCATTCCTGCGGGAGGACTCGATGAACGTCTACACCCGGGCCGATCGGATCGGGTAGGGCCATGTCGCGGTTCAAGACCGAAATGGCGACCTGTCCGGCCTGCCGGCGCGAGGCCGAAGCCACTGTCGAGTACACCTACGACAGCGACGGCAACGTCACCGGCAGGCGGGTGCGCGACGTGCACTGCCGGTCCGCCGACTGCCCGGGCAACGACGTGCCGCCGCATTGGAGCTAGCTTTCCGCGTCAGCCGGCTTTCGCGGCTGTGGATGGACGCCTGACTGGGGATAACCCGCTGCCGCACCGAGCTCCAGGCCGCCGACGAGACCGCGGGTGTCAGCGCCGCCGGGCACCGTGGCCCCCATGACGACCGAACAGAGCATGACCCGGGTGCAGCTGGGCGCGATGGGCGAGGCGCTCGCGGTGGATCACCTGACGCGGATGGGGTTGCGGATCCTGGCCCGCAACTGGCGCTGCCGCTACGGCGAGCTGGACGTGATCGCCACCGACGACGCCACCCGCACCGCGGTGTTCGTCGAGGTGAAGACCCGCACCGGGGACGGTTATGGCGGGCTGGCGTACGCGGTGACCCCGCGCAAGGTGTCCCGGCTGCGCCGGTTGGCCGGGCTTTGGCTGGCCGGCCAGGACGAGCGCTGGGCGGCGCTGCGGCTCGACGTGATCGGCGTGCGGGTGGGGCGTAAGCGCACCCCGGAGATCACCCACCTGCAGGGAATCGGCTGATGGCGCTGGGGCGGGCGTTCTCGGTCGCGGTCCGCGGATTGGACGGCGCCACGGTGGAAATCGAGGCCTTCATCACCAACGGCCTGCCGGGTGTGCACCTGGTCGGGCTGCCCGACGCCGCCCTGCAGGAGTCGCGCGACCGGGTCCGGGCGGCCGTCACCAACTGCGGAAACGACTGGCCCCAGGCCCGGCTCACGCTGGCACTGTCGCCGGCGACACTGCCGAAGATGGGGTCCGTCTACGACATCGCGCTTGCGGCCGCGGTGCTTTCGGCGCAGCGCAAGCAGCCGTGGGAGCGCCTGGAGAAGACGGTGCTGCTGGGTGAGCTGTCGCTCGACGGCCGGGTGCGGCCCGTGCGCGGGGTGCTGCCCGCTGTGCTGGCCGCCAAACGCGACGGCTGGCCGGCCGTCGTCGTCCCGTCCGACAACCTGGCCGAGGCCAGCCTGATCGACGGGATCGAGGTCTGGGGCGTGCGCACGCTGCGGCAACTGCAGGGCTGGCTCGGCGGCTCGGGCGGCCTGGACCGCCGGATCAGCGGGGGAGTCACCGAGCCGGAGCCGGCGGCCGACCTGGCCGACGTGGTCGGGCAGGCGCAGGCGCGGTTCGCGGTGGAGGTCGCGGCCGCCGGGGCGCACCACCTCATGCTGACAGGGCCCCCGGGGATCGGCAAAACGATGCTGGCGCAACGCCTTCCGGGGCTGCTGCCGCCGCTGTCGGAGGACGAGTCGCTGGAGGTCACCGCGATTCACTCGGTGGTCGGGCTGCTGTCGGCGGACACGCCGCTGATCACCCGGCCCCCGTTCGTGGCGCCGCACCACAGCTCGACCGTCGCCGCGCTCGTCGGCGGGGGATCGGGGATGGCCCGCCCGGGCGCCGTCAGCCGGGCGCACCGCGGGGTGTTGTTTTTGGACGAATGCGCCGAGATCAGCGTCAGCGCGCTGGAAGCGCTGCGAACGCCGTTGGAGGACGGGGAGATTCGCCTTGCCCGGCGCGACGGGGTGGCGTGTTACCCCGCCCGCTTCCAGCTGGTGCTGGCCGCCAACCCGTGCCCGTGCGCGCCGGCCGATCCGCGGGACTGCGTCTGCGCGGCCGCGGCGAAACGCCGCTACCTGGGCAAGCTGTCCGGGCCGTTGATGGACCGCGTCGACCTGCGGGTGCAGATGAATCCGGTGCGCGCCGGGGCGATCTCGGTCACCGACGGCGAAACGACCGCCCAGGTTCGCCGGCGGGTGGCGGCGGCGCGCGACGCGGCCGCCGAGCGTTGGCGGCCACACGGATTCCGCACCAACGCCGAGGTCAGCGGGACCCTGCTGCGGCGGAAGTTCCGTCCCAGCAACGCCGCGATGGACCCGCTGCGCAGGGCGCTGGACCGCGGGCTGCTCAGCATCCGCGGCCTGGACCGCACGCTGCGGGTCGCCTGGAGCCTGGCCGACCTGGCCGGCCGGCCCATGCCGGGCGTCGAGGAGGTCGCCACCGCGCTCAGCTTCCGGCAGGCGGGGGTGCGGCGATGACCGATCACGTGTCGCGGGCGTGGGCTTACCTGTCCCGGGTGGCCGAACCGCCCTGCTCGCCGCTCGCCGAACTGGTGCGACGCGTCGGCCCGGTCGAGGCCGCCGACCGGGTCCGGCGCGGATCGGTCGACGCCGAGCTGGCAGGCCACACCGAGGCGAGGCGCGAGATAGACTGCGCCGCAGCTGATCTCGATCTCATCGCCGGCCGCGGCGGCCGGTTGATCACACCCGACTGCGACGAGTGGCCGCTGCTCGCGTTCGCCGCCTTCGGTAATGCCGAGGTCAGGGCCCGCGGCGGCCCGCCGATGGTGTTGTGGGCGATCGGTCCCGCGCGTCTCGACGAGGTGGCCCAACGCGCGGCGGCCGTGGTCGGGACCCGCGCGTCGACGATGTACGGCGAGCAGGTCGCCGACGACCTGGCGGCCGGGCTGGTCGAGCGCGACGTGGCGGTGGTCTCCGGCGGCGCCTACGGCATCGACGGCGCGGCGCACCGCGCGGCACTGAACGGCGACGGAATCACCGTGGCCGCGCTGGCCGGCGGGCTCGACATCCCCTATCCGGCGGGCAATTCCGGGCTATTGCACCGCATCGGCCAGCGCGGGCTGTTGTTCAGCGAATACCCGCCGGGTGTGCGCCCGGCCCGGCACCGGTTCCTCACCCGCAACCGCCTGGTCGCCGCGGTGTCGGGTGCCGCGGTGGTGGTCGAAGCCGGCCTGCGCAGCGGCGCGGCGAACACCGCGGCCTGGGCGCGGGCGCTGGGCCGGGTGGTGGCCGCGGTGCCCGGGCCCGTGACCTCGTCGGCGTCGGCGGGTTGTCACGCGCTGTTGCGCAACGGCGCCCAGTTGGTCACCCGCGCCGACGACGTCGTCGAGCTCGTCGGCCGCATCGGTGAGCTGGCGCTCGAAGAACCCCACCCCAGCACGGCGCTCGACGGGCTGGCCGACGCCGAGCGCCGGGTGTACGAGGCGTTGCCCGGTCGCGGCGCTGCAACGGTCGACGAGATCGCCGTCGCGTCGGCGCTGCCGCCCGAACAGGTACTCGGGCCGCTCGCGATGCTCGAGATGGCCGGTTTGGCGCGCCGCGACGACGGGCGGTGGCGAATCGTCCGCGCCGGCGCGGCCCGGGCCGCCACGGCGCGGCTCGTATAGTCGACGGGGGGTCGGGCCCCGACAGGAGGACAAGTGGCAGGTCGACCTCTACAAAGCTTCGAAGTAGCTCGCACCGAGCAGCTCACCCGGCACATGGTTCGGGTCGTGCTGGGCAGCAATCACTTCGACACGTTCGCGCCCAGCAAGTTCACCGACTCGTACGTCAAGCTGGCCTTCGTTCCCGAGGACGTCGACATGGCGGCGTTGCCGCGGCCGCTGACCCTGGACAGCTTCGCCGACCTGCCACCGGAGAAAAAGCCGTCGGTGCGGACCATGACCGTGCGCGACGTCGACGTGGCCGCCGGCGAGCTCACCATCGACATCGTCGTGCACGGCGAGCACGGCGTCGCGGGCGCCTGGGCGGCGTCGGCCCAACCCGGCCAGCCGATCTATCTGATGGGACCCGGCGGCGCCTACACCCCCGACCCGGCGGCCGACTGGCACCTGCTGGCCGGCGACGAGTCGGCGCTTCCGGCCATCGCCACGGCCCTGGAAGCCTTGCCCCCCAACGCCGTTGGCAAGGCGTTCATCGAGGTCGCCGCCCAGGAAGACGAGATCCCGCTGACGGCGCCGGACAGCGTCGAGGTGAGCTGGGTCTACCGCGGCGGGCGCGCCGACCTGGTGCCCGAGGACCGCGCCGGTGACTTCGCGCCGCTGATCGAGGCGGTCACCACCGCCCAGTGGCTGCCCGGGCAGGTGCACGTGTTCATCCACGGCGAGGCGCAGGCCGTGATGCACAACCTGCGGCCCTACGTCCGCAAGGAGCGCGGCGTGGACGCGAAGTGGGCGTCGTCGATCTCGGGGTACTGGCGGCGCGGCCGCACCGAGGAAACCTTCCGGCAGTGGAAGAAGGAGCTGGCCGAGGCCGAGGCGGGGGCTTAGGACGGGCATGGCGCATTTCGGGGACTACCAGAACGAGATCTACCTGCAGGGGCTGGCCGGCATCGTCCCGCCGCTGCCGATGGCGTTCGCGGAGCTGGAAGCCAAGGCGGCCACCGCCCTGCCGCCGTCGGTGTGGTCCTACGTCGCGGGCGGGGCCGGCGACGAGCGCACCCAGCGGGCCAACTGCACGGCCTTCGAAGGCTGGGGCCTGATCCCGCGCATGTTCGTCGGCGCCGCGAAGCGGGACCTGTCCGTCGACCTGTTCGGCATGACGCTGCCGTCGCCGCTGTTCATGGCGCCGATCGGCGTCATCGGCCTGTGCGCCCAGGACGGCCACGGCGACCTGGCCACCGCCCGCGCCGCCGCCCGGACCGGCGTCCCGATGGTGGCCTCCACGCTGACCGTCGACCCGATGGAAGACGTCGCCGCCGCCCTCGGCGACACGCCCGGCTTCTTCCAGCTCTACACACCGACCGACCGCGACCTGGCCGCCAGCCTGGTGAACCGCGCCGAGGCCGCCGGTTTCAAGGGCATCGTCGTCACCCTCGACACCTGGGTTACGGGGTGGCGTCCGCGCGACCTGAGCACCTCGAACTTCCCCCAGCTGCGCGGGCACTGCCTGGCCAACTACACCAGCGACCCGGTGTTCCGCGCCGGCCTGCCGCGGCCGCCGGAGGAGGACGCGCAGGGCGCGGTGCTGCGTTGGATACAGCTGTTCGGAAACGCGCTGACCTGGGACGACCTGCCCTGGCTGCGCTCGCTGACCGACCTGCCGCTGCTGGTCAAGGGCATCTGCCACCCCGACGACGCCCGGCGCGCCCGGGACGGCGGCGTCGACGGCATCTACTGCTCCAACCACGGCGGCCGGCAGGCCAACGGCGGCCTGCCCGCGATCGACTGCCTGCCCGGCGTGGTCGAGGCGGCCGGCGGGCTGCCCGTGCTCTTCGACTCCGGCATCCGCAGCGGCGCCGACATCATCAAGGCCCTCGCGCTGGGCGCCACCGCGGTGGGGATCGGCCGCCCGTACGCCTACGGCCTGGCCCTCGGCGGCGTCGACGGCCTCGTGCACGTGCTGCGCACCATGCTGGCCGAGGCCGACCTGATCATGGCCGTCGACGGTTATCCGACGCTCAAAGATCTCACCCCGGAAACGCTTCGGCGCGTCAGCTGAGCCGAACCGACCCCGCCTGCGACCGTAAGGGCGTGGAGGCCGTCCTCGAGGAGTTCGACGAGTACCTGGCGCTGCAGTGCGGGCGCTCGGCGCACACCCGCCGCGCGTACCTGGGCGACCTGCGCTCGCTGTTCGCATTCATCGACGGCCGGGGTCTCGAGGCGTTGAGCCTGCCGGTGCTGCGGGCGTGGCTGGCCTCGGGCGCCGGGGCCGGCGCGGCCCGCACCACGCTGGCCCGTCGCACCTCGTCGGTCAAGGCGTTCACCGCGTGGGCGGCGCGGCGCGGGCTGCTCACCGCGGACCCGGGCGCGCGCCTGCAGGTGCCCAAGGCGCACCGGACCCTGCCGTCGGTGCTGCGCCAGGATCAGGCGCTGCAGGCCATGGCGGCCGCGAAATCCGGTGCCCAACAAGGGGACCCGCTGGCGTTGCGGGACCGGCTGATCGTCGAGATGCTGTACGCCACCGGGATCCGGGTCAGCGAGCTGTGCGGCCTGGACGTCGACGACGTGCACGCCGGCGATCGGCTGGTTCGCGTCCTCGGCAAGGGAAACAAAGAGCGCACCGTGCCGTTCGGGGCGCCGGCCGCCGATGCGCTGCAGGCGTGGCTGGCCAACGGGCGCCCGGCCCTGGCGACCGCGGAGTCCGGGCCGGCGCTGCTGCTGGGCGCGCGCGGCCGGCGGCTCGACGTGCGCCAGGCGCGCACCGTCGTGCACCAGACCGTCGCTGCGGTGGACGGCGCCCCCGACATGGGGCCGCACGGGTTGCGCCACAGCGCGGCCACCCACCTGCTCGAAGGCGGGGCCGACCTGCGCGTCGTCCAGGAGCTGCTGGGCCATTCGAGCCTGGCGACCACGCAGCTCTACACCCATGTCGCGGTGTCCCGGCTGCGGGCGGTGCACGACCAGGCCCACCCACGCGCCTGAGGGGCTCACCCGCCCAGCGGCTTCAGCCGGATCGGCGTGGACTTCAACAGCCCCAGCGGGTCCACATACTGCGCGCGCGACGCCGGGCCCCACATCGCGCCCCAGTGCAGGCACGCGGCGCCCCGGCAGCCGGCGTGCCCGGCCACCAGCGAGCCGATCACCGTCTCGGCCGTCACCGCCTGACCCACCCGCACGGCCGCCCGCACCGGCTCGTAGCTGGTGCGCAGGCCGCCGGGATGGGCCAGCGACACCACCGGGCGGCCGGCCAGCTCCCCGGCGAACACCACGGTCGCCGCGCCGGCGGCGTACACCGGCTGACCTGAACTCCCGGGCAGGTCCACGCCGCGGTGACCGGGATGCCAGTCGGGCGAGGGCGCGTCGAATCCCCGGGCGACCGCCGGGGGCGGCCGCAGCGGCCAATCCAGTCGCATGTCGTCGGCGACCGCCGGCACCGCGCTGACCAGCCCCAGCATCAGCACCACCGCCATCCACCGCACCGGATCAGTTCAGCGCCGCGGCGCCGATCCGGCCAGCCAGCGCTGTGGACAAAGCACCTGGCGAAACGGTGTAAACTCCTTTCCGCGGTCCGTGTAAACGGGCTGACTTCGCGTGTCTGCACAACAACCGGATGCCGAGCGGTCCCGAGTAAGGGTTCGACATCTCAGCAGGCGCCAGGGCCCGGCCTCACCCGATGCCGGGCGACAACCGACAACAAAGGAATGGCGGCAATGGCTGTCGTAACCATGAAGCAGCTGCTCGACAGCGGCACCCACTTCGGGCATCAGACCCGTCGCTGGAATCCCAAGATGAAGCGGTTCATCTTCACCGACCGCAACGGCATCTACATCATCGACCTGCAGCAGACGCTGACCTACATCGACAAGGCGTACGAGTTCGTCAAGGAGACCGTCGCCCACGGCGGCAGCGTCATGTTCGTCGGCACCAAGAAGCAGGCCCAGGAGTCCGTCGCGTCGGAAGCCCTCCGGGTCGGGATGCCGTACGTGAATCAGCGCTGGCTGGGCGGCATGCTCACCAACTTCTCCACCGTGCACAAGCGCCTGCAGCGCCTCAAGGAACTCGAGGCAATGGAGCAGACCGGTGGCTTCGAGGGTCGCACCAAAAAAGAAATCCTGATGCTGACCCGGGAGAAGAACAAGCTGGAGCGCAGCCTCGGCGGCATCCGCGACATGAACAAGGTGCCGTCGGCGATCTGGGTCGTCGACACCAACAAGGAGCACATCGCCGTCGGCGAGGCCCGCAAGCTGGGCATCCCCGTCATCGCGATCCTGGACACCAACTGCGACCCCGACGAGGTCGACTACCCGATCCCGGGCAACGACGACGCGATCCGCTCGGCCGCGCTGCTGACCAAGGTGATCGCCTCCGCGGTCGCCGAGGGCCTGCAGGCCCGCGCCGGCGTGGGCCGCGGCGACGGCAAGCCCGAGGCGGAGTCCGCCGAGCCGCTCGCCGAATGGGAGCAGGAGCTGCTGGCCTCCGCGACGACGACGGCCACCGCCCCCGCCGACGCGGGCGCAACCGAATCAACAGCAGACCCCTCTTAAGGAAGGCTGACCATTGGCGAATTTCACCGCTGCCGACGTCAAGCGGCTTCGGGAGCTGACCGGCGCCGGCATGTTGGACTGCAAGAACGCGCTGGCCGAAACTGACGGCGACTTCGACAAGGCCGTCGAGGCGCTGCGGATCAAGGGCGCCAAGGACGTCGGCAAGCGCGCCGAGCGGGCGACGGCCGAGGGCCTGGTCGCGGCCAAGGGCGGGGCGCTGATCGAGCTCAACTCCGAGACCGACTTCGTCGCCAAGAACGCCGAGTTCCAGAAGCTCGCCGACGAGATCGTCGCCGCTGCGGCCGAATCCAAGGCCGCCGACGTCGATGCCCTGAAGGCGGCCAGCACCGGCGACACGACGGTCGAGCAGGCCATCGCCGACCTGTCGGCCAAGATCGGCGAGAAGCTCGAGCTGCGTCGCGTGGCGTTCTTCGACGGCACCGTCGAGACCTACCTGCACAAGCGCGCGGCGGACCTGCCGCCCGCGGTCGGCGTGCTGGTGGAGTACAGCGGGGCGAACGGCCAGGAGGCAGCGCACGCCGTCGCGCTGCAGATCGCGGCGCTCAAGGCGCGCTACCTGTCCCGCGACGACGTGCCCGAGGACGTCGTGGCCAGCGAACGGCGCATCGCCGAGGAGACCGCCAAGGCCGAGGGCAAGCCCGAGCAGGCGCTGCCCAAGATCGTCGAGGGCCGGCTCAACGGCTTCTTCAAGGACACGGTGCTGCTCGAGCAGCCGTCGGTGTCCGACAACAAGAAGACCGTCAAGGCCCTGCTCGACGAGGCCGGCGTCACGGTGACGCGGTTCGTTCGCTTCGAGGTGGGCCAGGCCTAGCCGCAAAGCGCGAGCGGCTAGCGTCGTGTCATGCGACGCGTGCACGCTTTCGGCGACGATGCCCTCGGTGATCTCGATGCGGTCGGCCTGGCCGACGCCCTAAGGGCCGGCTCGGTCAGCAGAGCCGAGGTCATCGAGGCCGCCATCGCCCGCACCGAGGCCGTCGACCCGGCCCTCAACGGCCTGGCGTACGCGGCGTTCGACCAGGCGCGCGCCGCCGCGTCGGCCGCCCCGCCGGACGGCTTCTCGCGGTTTTTTGAAGGCGTGCCGACGTTCATCAAGGACAACATCGACATCGCCGGTCAGCCGACGATGCACGGCACGGACGCGTGGCGGCCGTGGAACGCCACGACTGACAGCGAGTTCACCCGGGTGTTTTTGGACACCGGGCTGCTGCCCGTCGGCAAGACGCAGTTGTCGGAGTTCGGGTTCAGCGCGTCCGCCGAACACCCCCGCCTGGGTCCGGTCCGCAACCCGTGGGACACCGACTACAGCGCGGGCGCCTCGTCGTCGGGGTCCGGCGCGTTCGTCGCCGCGGGGGTGGTGCCGATCGCGCACGCCAACGACGGTGGCGGCTCGATCCGCATCCCGGCGGCCTGCAACGGGCTGGTCGGGCTGAAACCGTCGCGCGGCCGGTTGCCGCTGGACCCGCACCTGCGCCGGATGCCGGTGGGCGTCGTCGCCAACGGCGTGGTGACGCGGTCGGTGCGCGACACCGCGGCGTTCTACCGCGAGGCCGAGCGCGCCTGGCGCAACCACAAGCTTGCGCCGGTCGGCGACGTCACCGGGCCCGGCCGGCAGCGGCTGCGGATCGCCGTGCTGACCCGATCGGTGCAACGGGAGAGCAGCCCGCAGGTGCGGGAGCTGACGCTCAAGTCGGCCGCGCTCCTCGAGGAGCTGGGCCACCGCGTCGAGCACATCGACGAGCCGCCGGTGGCGGCCAGCTTCGTCGACGACTTCGTGCTGTATTGGGGTTTCCTGGCGCTGGCGCAGGTCCGCGGCGGCCCGCGGATGTTCGGCAAGACGTTCGACCGCGCGCGGCTGGACAGCCTGACCCTGGGCCTGGAGCGGCACTGCACCCGCAACCTGCACCGGCTGCCGCTGGCGATCATGCGGCTGCGCCGGGCCCGGCGGCGCACCGCGCGGTTCTTCGGCACCCACGACGCGGTGCTCACGCCCACCCTCGCCGACGAGACGCCCCGCATCGGGCACCTGGCACCCACCGACTACCACCAGGTCATCGAGCGGCTGATCGACTGGGTCTCGTTCACCCCGCTGCAGAACGTCACCGGCGAGCCCGCGATCTCGCTGCCGATGGCGCAGTCCGCCGACGGCCTGCCGGTGGGCATGATGCTCTCGGCCGACCTCGGCCAGGAGTCGCTGCTGCTGGAGCTGGCCTACGAGCTCGAAGAGGCCCGGCCGTGGGCCCGCATCCAGGCGTGAAAATGCGCAAATGCGTTACGAATAAAAGAATTTCGGCGCAAATTCGACATTAATTAACGCGTCCGACTATATATTAGTCAGGCTCACTTTCCCGTGGGCGCATCGATTGGCAGTAGCCAGGTGAGTTTAAGGGTTAAGGAGTAGCCCGTGCCTTTTGTCATCGCAGCGCCGGAGTTTGTGACCGCGGCGGCCGCAGATCTGCAGAATCTGGGCTCGGCGCTCAGCGCGGCCCACGCCGCCGCGGCGCCGGCGACGACCGGCGTGGCCGCGGCGGCCGCCGACGAGATATCGGCCGAGATCACGGCGATCTTCAACGCGTTTGCCCAGGATTACCAGGCGCTCCTAACCCAGGCCACCGCGTTCAACGCGCAGTTCGCGACCCTGTTGAACACCGGCGCGGCGAGCTACCTCGGCACCGAGATCGCCAACGCCGGCCAGACCCTGGCGAACCTGGGTCTGCCCCCGCTGCCGACGCCGCAGGGTGTCCTCCAGGCGATCAACGCGCCGTTCCTGCAATACACCGGGCGCCCGCTGATCGGCAACGGCGCCAACGGGGCCCCGGGGACCGGGGCGGCCGGCGGGGCGGGCGGGTGGCTGATCGGTGCCGGCGGGGCTGGCGGGTCGGGCGCCGCGGGCCAAAACGGCGGCGCCGGTGGGGCCGCCGGGCTGTTCGGCAGCGGCGGCGCCGGCGGGGCCGGCGGGTCCATCGCCGGCGCCACCACCGTCGGTGCCGGCGGGGCCGGAGGCGCAGGCGGACTCTTGTTTGGTCCCGGCGGAACCGGCGGGGTCGGCGGGGCAGGCAACGGCGCCAACGCGGGCGGGACCGGGGGTGTCGGCGGGGCCGGCGGGCTGTTCGGCGCCGGCGGCAACGGCGGGGCCGGGGGCTTTGGCAGCCAAACCGGTGGGACCGGTGGGGCCGGCGGGGCCGGCGGTCTGCTCGGCGGGCTCCTCGATGCCCGCGGCGGCAACGGCGGCGCCGGCGGAATAGCCATCGCCGGTACCGGTGGCGCGGGCGGCGTCGGTGGGTCTGGCGGGGCGTTGCTGGGTAGCGGCGGGGCCGGCGGCCAGGGCGGCGGCGCTACCGGTACCAGCGCCACGGGCGGCGTCGGCGGGCACGGCGGCAATGCCGGGCTGTTGCTGGGCAACGGGGGCTCCGGCGGGACGGGTGGGACCGGCGGCTTTGCCGGCGGTAGCGGCGGCGTGGGGGGCAACGGCGCGATGCTGCTCGGAAACGCGGGAGCCGGCGGCGTGGGCGGGAACGGCGCAGTCAGTGCCGGTGGTGCGGGTGGCGCCGGGGGCAGCGCCGGCCTTGTCGGCGACGGCGGAATAGGCGGTGCGGGCGGGACCGGAGTTACCGGCGGCGGTGTGGGCGGGAACGGCGGCCAAGCCGGCCTGTTGCTCGGCATCGGCGGTGCCGGCGGCGAAGGGGGGAACGGCGCGCTGGTGGCGGCCGGCGGTGCGGGCGGGGCCGGCGGAAACGCCGTCCTGCTCGGCAACGGCGGCAACGGCGGCAACGGCGGCCTCGGCCTGACGACCGGTGCCACCGGTGCCGGCGGCGGCAGCGGGCTGGTGTTCGGGGCGGACGGATTCAACGCACCGGTCAACACTGCGCTCCCGCACGTGGTGGAGCAGTGGGTGCTCGGCGCGGTCAACGCCCCCACCGATCTGCTCTTCGGGCGCCCGCTGATCGGCAACGGCGCCAACGCGCCCGCCGGCAGCGGATTGGGCGGCGCCCCGGGCGGGTTCCTATTCGGCGACGGCGGACTGGGCGGGTCGGGCGCGACCGGTCTGACCGGCGGAGCGGGCGGACAAAGCGGGCTGATCGGCACCGGCGGCGCGGGAGGCGCTGGCGGATACGCAACCACCGGCACGGCCGGGGCGGGGGGTGCCGGCGGGGCCGGCGGGCTGTTGTGGGGCAACGGCGGGGGTGGTGGCAGCGCCGGCAGCGCGCTGGTTACCGGCGCCACTAGCGGGGCCGGCGGGACCGGCGGAGCCGGGGGGCTGTTCGGCGCCGGCGGTGACGGCGGGGCCGGCGGAATGGGCAAGGCCGGCACCTCCGGGGCCGGCGGGACCGGCGGGACCGGCGGTCTGTTGGGCGGGCTGTTCGGCGCCGGCGGGGGCCACGGCGGCGCCGGCGGGAGCGCCGCGACCACCGCCGCGGCCGGTGGCGCGGGCGGAGCGGGCGGCGCCGGCGGTCTGGTGGCCGGAGCCGGTGGCGCCGGCGGGGCGGGCGGGTCGGGAGGGATCGGGGCCGTGTCCGGTACTGCTGGCGCCGGTGGGCACGGCGGCAACGCCGGCCTGCTGTTCGGCGGCGGCGGTTCGGGAGGCGCCGGCGGGGCCGGACCGAATCTGGGCACCGGAGCTAATGGCGGGGGCGGCGGCAACGCCGGCGCGTTCTTCTCCGGCGCCGGGGTCGGCGGTGACGGCGGATCCGGCAGGTTCGGCGGGGCCGGCGGGAACGGCGGGAACGCGGGCCTGATCGGCTTCGGTGGAACCGGTGGGTTCGGCGGGGAGGGTTATGCCGCCACCAGCACCGGGGGTAGCGGCGGGAATGGCGGCCAAGCCGGCCAGTGGTTGGGCGACGGCGGTGCCGGGGGTGCCGGCGGCAATGCCGCCGTGCTCACCACCACCGGGGGAACCGCCGGCAACGGCGGTGCCGGTGGCGGCGGTGTGGGCGTCGGCGACGGCGGCAATGGCGGCAACGCCGGGATCGCCCACACCACCACCGGCAGCGCCGGACTAGGGGGGCCGTCCGGAATCTTCGGCGAAAACGGTCAGGACGGACTGACGTAGCGCGTCAGTCGGATCCGAGCTTTTCCAGCATGCGCTTGAACTCGCCCCGCTGCGCCTCGGTCAGCTTCCTCAAGACCCGGGCGTCGGCGGTCCGGACCGCGGCTTCCGCGCGCTTCAAAAGCGCGCGGCCCTGAACCGTCAGGGTGGCCGGCAACGCCCGCCCGGAGGACACCGACGCCGGCCGTTCCACCGCGCCGACGTCCTGCAGCCCGCGCAGCACGGTGTTCATCGCCTGCGGTGTGACGTTGGTGTGCCGGGACAACTCCGCGCTGGACATGCCGGGGTGCATCGAAAGGATGCGCATGCAAACGAATTCGGGCAGCGTCAGGCCCAGCGGACCGAGCGCCGCGGAAACCTCCGGCCGCAGCACGGCTCCCACCCGGTACAGCAGGTAACCGAGCGGAGCGTTTTCAACCTGACCACCCATGTCAGCGATCTTGACATATCCCGGGCGCCCCGCCGCGCACGCTGGCCGGTGCGGCCCCGTCGTGATTTTCCCGGCCGCAAAGGGGTAACCCACGCCCATGGGCGAAGCAACCGAAGTTACCGAACGGATGGCCGAGCGTGCGCGGCGCGAGGCTGACGCGTACCGCGGGGACAACCCCCGCCCGCTGGAGGGCTACTCGGTGGTCCTGGGCGTTTACGGCCTGCTGGTCGCGCTCACGGGCATTTTGGCCGCGGCCACCGGACGCAGGCTGCCGCAGCGCTGGAGCCTGCAGGACCTCGTCACCGTCACAATCGGCACCCACAAGTTGTCGCGCACGATCTCCAAGGACGCGGTGACCAGCCCCTTGCGGGCGCCCTTCGCGCACTACGCGGGTACTGGCGGCCCGGCCGAGGTGATGGAGGAGACCCGGCACACTAGCGCGCTGCGCCACAGCCTGGGCGAGCTGTTGACCTGCCCCTTCTGCCTGGACATGTGGGTGGCCACCGCGTTCGTCATCGGGCTGATCTTCGCGCCCAGGCTGACCCGCCTGATCGCGGGAACCTTCACCGCCCTGGCCGGCGCGGACTTCCTGCAGCTCGCCTACGCCAAGGCGCAGCAGATCACCGAGGGCTGACACCAGGAGCTTCGATGCCCAAGGCAACGAAGGCCGGCGCACCCAAACAGGGCGAATTGCCGAGCACCCTGCAACGTTCCGACGCCAAAGCGCAACGTACGTTCGCCAAGACCCACGACTCGGCCGCCGAGCAGTACGGCGATGAGGAGCGCGCCCATCGGGTGGCGTACTCGGCGCTCAAGCACAGCTTCGAAAAGGTCGGCGACCACTGGGAGCCCAAAGAGGAGAAGGGCTCGTCGGACGAGCTGGCCGAGGGCGGCGGCCCGCGTAACAGTGGCCGCTCGGCCGAGGGTGTCGACGCCAACGCCAGCAAGAAGCACCTGCTCGACGTGGCGCGCCGGCTCGACGTGCGCGGTCGGTCGTCGATGAGCAAGCCGGAGCTCGTTGACGCGATCGTGAAGGAGAACCGGCGGGTGCGGGGCCGCTGAATTCGGCGTGTTTAGGCCGACATTCGTCGGGCATCCCCGACTGCCACGGTCGCGTCGTAGGTGACCATCGCCGACGACCGGGACGACGGAGGCGCCGGGAAGTCCTCCGCCGAAGCCCGATCGTCGAGGAGCTGGGCGAAAACCGGGGATCCTGAACGCGGTTCGCGCTAGAGAATCGGCCGCCCGCCGGTCACGGCCACCCGCGCCCCGGAGATGTAACTCGCGTCGTCGGAGGCCAGCAGCACGTAGATGGGTGCCAGCTCGGCCGGCTGGCCGGCGCGCCCCAGCGGCACGTTCTCGCCGAAGGATGCCACGCTGTCCGGGGGCATGGTCGACGGGATCAGCGGTGTCCAGATCGGTCCCGGGGCAACGCTGTTGACACGAATTCCATTGTCGCCCAACAACTGCGCCAGGCTGGCCGAAAAGTTGGCGATGGCCGCCTTGGTCGCCGCGTAGGGCGCCAGGGTGGGGTTGGGCGAATCGGAGTTGACCGAGGAACTCCCGATGATCGACGAGCCGGGGCGCAGGTGCGGCAGCGCCGCCTTGGCGAGGTAGAAGTACGCGCCCACGTTGAGCCGGAAGGTGTAGTCCCATTCCTCGTCGCTGATCTCCTCGAGGTCCTTGTGCATCATCTGGTAGGCGGCGTTGTTGACGAGGATGTCTACGCCGCCGAATTCCTTTACCGCCCGATCGACCACGGCGCGGCAATGGGCCGGGTCGGACAGATCACCCGGGACCAGCACGCACTTGCGGCCCGCGTCTTCGACATAGCGGGCCACGTCGCGCGCATCGTCGTCTTCGTTGAGGTAGGAGATCAGCACGTCGGCGCCTTCGCGGGCGAACGCGATGGCGACCGCGCGGCCAATCCCGCTATCACCGCCGGTGACGATCGCCCTTTTGCCGGTGAGCTTTCCCGTGCCGCGGTAGCTCTTTTCGCCGCAGTCCGGAATGGGCTTCATTTGTGCCTGAATGCCCGGAGCGGCTTGTTGCTGAGCCGAAAACGCCATTGCCACTTCCCCTTTCGTTCTCAGGCTGCGGCTACCCCGTGCCGACGCAAATAATCACCGGGCGATGGCAACCAATGATGCCCATGTGAATTCTGTGGCGCGAAAAGCGCTGCGGTGTGACCCATCTGTGTTTAGCGCCGGGACCGAAGGGTTATGCGAAGCCCAGTGCGGTTATCGCCCTGCGTGGGTGTTCGACACGAAAGGAAAACCATGAAGGTCACCAGAACAACCGTCAAGAGTGCAATTGCTGCCGGCGGCATCGCGGCTGCCGGCGTTTTGGCAGCTGCAACCGCTTCCGCTGCGCCCAACATCCAGGGGTTCGGCACCAGCGAGCAACTCGTCGACGGGCCGATGATCACCAACTACACGGTGAGCAATTTGCAGCCCAGCAACGTCACGATCCCCGGCTACACCCCGAAGGGGACGCTCTACCAGGCGGACATCACCGCCCGGTCGGACGCCGGACTCGTCACCCCGATGGTCAAGGACTTCAGCGCCCGTGGGCCCAACGGTCAGACCTACAAGCTGATCGACAAGGCGGGGGCTCCCGGCAGCCTTAACCCGGCGCCGATCCCGCAGGGCCAGGAATCGACCGGCACCCTGTACTTCGACGTGACCGGCGCGCCGCCGAACGGCGTCGTCTACAACGACGGGTTGCAGGACATCCTGATGTGGACGTCGAATGTGCCCGGCAGCTCCTCGCCCGGTGTACCGCCGAACGCGAGCCCGGCACCCGGCCAGCCGCCGGCCCCGGCGCCGCACGCCTGATCCGGTTGCAAGCATCTCCCCGCGCTACCCCGATAGCGCGGGGAGATTTGCGTATGCGGGAATCCCGCGCGCCGGAATCGGGTACCCGAAACCCATGAGTAACCCCGATCACAGACCAGCGGAAGTACGTGCGCAAGCCAAGCTCCACGCCCGGCGGGCGCGCGTAACCATGGACGAGCGGCGCAGTCGGCAGGACGGCGGTATCAGCGGCTGGCTGGCCAAGCGCGCCGGCCAATGGGACCTGAGAGGTCAGGACGAGACGACGCTGCAGCGCCAGAAGTTTTTCTGGAATGTGCTGGTGGACTACTGGTTCCGCATGGAGATCGACGGCTGGGAGAACATCCCTGAGCCGCCGGCCCTGTTGGTCGGCATCCACTCGGGCGCCCCGTTCGTCTGGGACGCCTGGACCGTCGGCCTGCAATGGTGGCGGCGCTTCGGCCAGGACCGCCCGCTGCACGGCACCGCGCACGATGCGTTGATGGCCATCCCGCTCTTCGGGCGGTACTTCCGGTGCATGGGCGTGCTGCCGGCCGCTCCGGACGCGATCGCCACGGCGCTGGCCGAGGGCCGCGACGTGGCGCTGTGGCCCGGTGGGGAAGTGGACTCGCTGCGTCCGTGGAGTGAGCGCGATCGCGCAAACCTCGCCGGGCGAAAGGGATTCGTGAAAATGGCCATTCGCGCCGGCGTGCCGATCGTGCCGATCGCGACCGTCGGCGGCGCGGACGCGATGCCGGTGCTGATTCGTGGCGACCGGCTGTCCAAGGCGCTCAAACTCGACCGCTTGCTGCGGCTCAAGGTGTTCCCGCTGGCGGTTTCGCTGCCGTGGGGCATCGCCCCGGCCGCGCTGCCGCAGCTTCCGCTGCCGGCCAAGATCAGGACCCGCTTCATGCCCGCCATCGAGCTCGACCACGATCCGGCGCGCGCCGACGACGACGAGTACATCGACCGCAAGTACCAGGAGGTCGAGGGTGCCATCCAGGAAGGCATGGACGCGCTGGCGCGCAAGCGGGCATTACCGCTGTTCGCCTGATTGGCTCGCGAAAGCCGCTGCGCGGCAACACTATTGCGCGACGTGATCCGTGGCGGGCCGCGCCGTCGACGTCCAGACCGGGGTGAGCGTCGCGCCACTGAGAATCCATTCCGGTTGCGGCGGCGTGGCCGCCATGTAGCCGACACCGCGAACGGTGTCGATCATCGCTTCGTGTTCCTCGCCGAGCTTGGCGCGCAACCGCCGCACGTGAACGTCGACCGTGCGAACGCGGCCGTTGCAGTCATAACCCCACACCTCGTGCATCAGCCGGGTGCGCGTGAACGCCCGGCCGGCATGCTGCACAAGGAAATTCAGCAACTTGAACTCGGTGAGGGTCAATCCCAGGTCCTGGCCGTTCATCGAGGCCGTGAAGCTCGCCGGGTGCAGCAGCAGGTCGCCGAATTTCAGGCTGCCGGCCATCGCGCTGCGCCGCCGCGAGATAGCCAGCCGCAGCCGGGCCTGCAGTTCGTCGGCCCCGGCGGCGGCCAACAGCACGTCGTCGAAGTGCCAGTCCACGTCCACCGCCATGAAGGCCGCCGGTGCCACCACGGCCACCACCGCGATGGACGGCGCGTCGGCCGTCAGGCGACGGCAGGCATCCCGGGCCGCGTCGAGGTCCGTGCGTGCGTCGATGATCGCGACGTCGGCGCCGCCGTGATGCCCGTCGATATGGCCGGTCAGGCGGGCGCGCCGCACCGTTTGCGTGAACGACCTCAGGGTGGGCAAGAACGATTCGAAATCGTCTGCCTCGGTGAGCAGTAAAACTTCCAACGACATCTCCAAACTCGTGAGTCTGTCATCGCCCCCCACCCGTAGGCACCTCACGGTGAGATGTCTGCCAGCGCAGCGCTGAGTACCCGATTCAGAGCAAACCAAGCAAAGTTTATTGCGCGTGTGCGCAGGATCAATACTCTGGCCCGGGAAAGTCAATGGGTCCGGCCCGTTTTCACGGACCGGACCCACTGCAGCGACAAGCTACTGGTTGGCCTTTTGGCGCTCCTCGGCCGCCTTGGCGCCGCCTCGCGCGGCCTCGGCTTCCGCTTCCTTCTTCGCCGCGTCGCGCTGGGCCTCCGCCTTGTCCTGCTGGGCCTGGCCCTCGCGCGTGAGGTCATCACGACCGGTCACCGCGCCGACTGCTTCCTTCGCCTTGCCCTTGACGTCCTCGACGACGCCCTTAACGGCTTCGGCTGGTCCCGAATTGTGGTCCGCCATGGATCTATTCCTCCTCATTGGCGTACGTGGTTGAGCATTTCCCGCTCAACGCCGACCGCGCACGCGATCGGCCCATCACACGGCGAGGCATGGTCCTTATTCTCAAGACCGTGGTTCGCCCCCCGCGTTGGTGCGGATTCCCCGCCGCGGCGACCGCTCAAACATCCGGCACCGGAAGGAAACCGAATTCACCCGAATCGCCAACTGCGCAGATAATGCACCCCGCCGGGGCAACATTGTGTTGCGATGAGGCAGGATGTGAAATGCCGTTCCGGATGAGTTCGCCCCGGGATGGCACTCTCATGCGAGGAGTCTGATGACGGAGCCGACGAATGGGGCTTCCGGCCAGCCGGAGAGCCGATCCAAGTATTCGAGAGTCTTGCTCAAGCTCGGCGGTGAAATGTTCGGCGGCGGCCAGGTCGGCCTCGATCCCGACGTGGTGGCGCAGGTCGCCCGCCAGATCGCCGAGGTGGTCCGCGGCGGCGTGCAGGTCGCGGTGGTGATCGGGGGCGGCAACTTCTTCCGCGGCGCGCAGCTTCAGCAGCGCGGCATGGAGCGCACCCGGTCGGACTACATGGGCATGCTCGGCACCGTCATGAACAGCCTCGCCCTACAGGACTTCCTGGAAAAAGAGGGCATCGTCACGCGGGTCCAGACCGCGATCACCATGGGTCAGGTCGCCGAGCCGTACCTTCCGCTGCGCGCCGTCCGGCACCTGGAGAAGGGCCGGGTGGTGATCTTCGGGGCCGGCATGGGCCTGCCGTACTTCTCGACGGACACCACGGCCGCGCAGCGGGCGCTGGAGATCGGCGCCGAGGTGGTCTTGATGGCCAAGGCGGTCGACGGCGTGTTCTCCGCCGACCCGCGGCACCACCCCGAGGCCGAGCTGATCACCGCGATCAGCCATCGCGAGGTCATCGACCGCGGGCTGCGCGTGGCCGATGCCACGGCCTTCAGCCTGTGCATGGACAATGGCATGCCGATTCTGGTGTTCAACCTGCTGACCAATGGGAATATCGCTCGTGCGGTCGCTGGTGAGAAGATCGGAACGCTGGTTACGACCTGAGCACCACTGAGGGGAAGACGCGATGATTGACGAAGCTCTCTTCGACGCGGAAGAGAAGATGGAGAAGGCCGTCGCCGTAGCCCGCGACGACCTGTCAACCATCCGAACCGGTCGCGCCAACCCGGGCATGTTCAACCGGATCGTCATCGACTACTACGGCACCAACACGCCGATCACGCAGCTGGCCAGCATCAACGTCCCCGAGGCGCGGCTCGTCGTCATCAAGCCCTATGAGGCCAGCCAGCTGCACGCCATCGAGACGGCGATCCGCAACTCCGACCTTGGCGTCAACCCCACCAACGACGGCACCTTGATCCGGGTGGCCGTGCCGCAGCTGACCGAGGAACGCCGCCGGGAGCTGGTCAAGCAGGCCAAGCACAAGGGCGAAGAGGCCCGCGTGTCGGTGCGCAACATCCGCCGCAAGGCGATGGAGGAGCTGCACCGAATCCGCAAGGACGGCGAAGCCGGGGAGGACGAGGTCGGCCGGGCGGAAAAAGACCTGGACAAGACCACCCATCAGTACACCACCCAGATCGACGAGCTGGTCAAGCACAAAGAAGGCGAGCTGCTGGAGGTCTAGCGGCCGCTCAGCAATCATGTCCGTGGCAACCACCGACGCAGGCAACCCGCCCGACGAACCCGCGCGTCCGCCCAAGGGTACGGTGCAGCAGCCGGCCACCAAGACGTCGCGGGCGGGGCGCGATCTGCGGGCCGCGATCGCGGTGGGCGTCAGCATCGGCGCCGTTCTGGTCGTGACGCTGATCTTCGCTCCCCGCGTCTGGGTGCTGTACTGCGCCGCGGCCATTCTGGTCGCCAGCCACGAGGTGGTGCGCCGGCTGCGCGAGGCCGGATACGTCATCCCGCTCATCCCGCTGCTGATCGGTGGCCAGGTCACCCTATGGCTGACGTGGCCGTACCGTTCGGCCGGTGCGGTGGCCGGCTTCGGGGCCACCGTCGTGGCCTGCATGGTGTGGCGGCTGTTCATGCAGGACAACAGCAAGCCGCCGGAGCCGTGGGCCGGTTCGCCCTCGGCGAACTATCTGCGCGACGCGTCCGCCACCGTCTTTCTGGCCGCCTGGGTCCCGCTGTTCGCCTCCTTCGCCGCGATGCTTGTCTACCCGACGGACGGCGCCGGGCGGGTGTTCTGCCTGATGATCACCGTCGTCGCGTCCGACTCGGGCGGTTACGCCGTGGGCGTGCTGTTCGGCAAGCATCCGATGGTCCCCGCGATCAGCCCCAAGAAGTCGTGGGAGGGGTTGGCCGGGTCGCTGGTCTTCGGGATCACCGCCGCGATCCTGACCGCGACGTTCCTGGCCCACCGACCACTTTGGGTCGGTGCGCTGCTGGGTGTCGTCCTGGTTATCACCTGCACGCTGGGTGATCTGGTGGAGTCCCAGATCAAGCGCGACCTCGGCATCAAAGACATGGGTCGGCTGCTGCCCGGTCACGGCGGGTTGATGGACCGCCTCGACGGCGTGCTCCCGTCGGCGGTCGCGGCGTGGACGATACTGACGCTCGTGCGCTAGTGGCGATCGCAAGCGCGGCGTAACCGGGCGCAGCGGGTCGCCACCATCGGCCAGGCGTGGCCGATACTGGACAGGTAATGGTCCAACAACTGGTGTTCACCGAGCCGCGCCCGAGTAAGCCGCCGCGGCACCTCGCCGACCTCGACGCCGCCGGGCGCGCGTCGGCCGTCGCCGAGCTGGGCCTGCCGGCCTTTCGCGCCAAGCAGCTCGCGCACCAGTACTACGGCCGGCTGATCGCCGATCCCCGGGAGATGACCGACCTCCCGGTGGCCATGCGCGAGGCGATCGCCGAGGCGATGTTCCCCAACCTGCTGACGGCCGCCGCCGAAGTCACCTGCGACGCCGGGCAGACGCGAAAGACGTTGTGGCGGGCCCTCGATGGCGCCACCGTCGAGTCGGTGCTGATGCGCTACCCGGACCGAAACACGGTCTGCATCTCGTCGCAGGCCGGTTGCGGCATGGCCTGCCCGTTCTGCGCCACCGGCCAGGGCGGCCTGACCAGGAACCTGTCCACCGCCGAGATCCTCGAGCAGGTGCGCGCCGGCGCGGCCGAGCTGCGCGACGAGTTCGGCGACCGGCTGTCGAACGTGGTTTTCATGGGCATGGGGGAGCCGCTGGCGAACTACAACCGGGTGCTGGCCGCGGTCCGGCGCATCACGGAGGCGCCGCCGCAGGGCTTCGGCATTTCGGCGCGCTCGGTGACGGTGTCCACGGTCGGCCTGGTGCCGGCGATCCGCAAACTCGCCGACGAACGGCTGGGGGTGACCCTGGCGCTGTCGTTGCACGCGCCCGACGACGAGCTGCGCGACACGCTCGTCCCGGTCAACAACCGGTGGAAGATCGCCGAGGCCCTCGACGCGGCCCGCTACTACGGCGACGTGACCGGCCGGCGGGTCTCGGTCGAGTACGCGCTGATCCGCGACGTCAACGACCAGCCCTGGCGCGCGGACCTGCTGGGCAAGCGGCTGCACGGCGCGCTCGGCCCGCTGGTGCACGTGAACCTGATCCCGCTGAACCCCACGCCGGGCAGTGACTGGGACGCGAGCCCGAAGGCGGTCGAGCGCGAGTTCGTGCGCCGGGTCCGGGCCGCCGGGGTTTCCTGCACCGTGCGCGACACGCGCGGGCGTGAGATCAGCGCCGCCTGCGGGCAGCTGGCCGCCGAAGGCGGGTAGCTGGTGATATGAACCGCGAAGGCGTCCACCGCGTCATTTAGGCATAACACCAGCAAACGAGGTGATGCCATGATCGCTCGGTTCTTGACCCCGCTCAAGCTAGTGGCGGCGGCGCTTTTCGCCGCGGCCCTGATATTCGGGCTCGCCGACGCGCCGCGCTCCGCGGCCGCCGACGACCGCCTGCAATTCACCGCGACCACGCTCAGCGGGGCGCCGTTCAACGGCGCCAGCCTGCAGGGCAAACCGGCGGTGCTGTGGTTCTGGACGCCGTGGTGTCCGTTCTGCAACGCCGAGGCCCCCGGTGTCAGCCAGGTGGCCGCCGCCAACCCGGGCGTCACCTTCGTCGGCGTCGCGGCGCACTCGGACGTGGGGGCGATGCAGAACTTCGTCTCCAAGTACAACCTGAATTTCACCACCCTCAACGACGCCAACGGCTCGATCTGGGCCCGCTACAACGTCCCCTGGCAGCCGGCCTACGTGTTCTACCGGGCCGACGGCAGCTCGACGTTCGTCAACAACCCCACCTCGGCGATGCCGCAGGACGAGCTGGCCGGCCGGGTGGCCGCGCTGCGCTGATCCCGTGGATCGAGGTTTGGTCGGTCTGGCGTTCGCCGCCGGATTGGTCGCCGCGCTGAACCCCTGCGGGTTCGCCATGCTGCCCGCGTACCTGCTCCTCGTGGTGCGCGGGCGATCGGCGACCAACCCCCTCGGCGCGGTGGGCCGCGCCGTCGCGGCCACCGTGGGGATGGCGCTCGGCTTCCTGACGGTGTTCGGAGTGTTCGGCGCGCTGACCATATCGGCGGCCTCGACCGTGCAGCGATACCTGCCCTACGGGACCGTGGTCATCGGCATTGTGCTTGTCGCGCTTGGGGTTTGGCTGCTCTCGGGCCGGGAGCTGACGGCGCTGACCCCCCGGGGGGTGGGCCCGCAATGGGCCCCGACCGTGCGGCTGGGCTCCATGTATTCCTACGGCGTCAGCTATGCGATCGCATCGCTGTCGTGCACCATCGGGCCGTTCCTGGCCGTCACCGCCGCCGGGTTGCGGGGCGGCTCGCCGGCCACCGGCGTCTCGGTCTACCTCGCCTACGTCGCGGGGCTGACGCTGGTGGTGGGCGCCCTGGCCGTCGCGGCGGCGACGGCGAGTTCGGCGCTGGCCGACCGGCTGCAGCGGGTCCTGCCGTTGGTCAGCCGGATCGGCGGGGCGCTGCTGGTGCTGGTGGGGGCGTACGTCGGCTATTACGGCGTCTACGAGCTGCGCCTGTTCAACACCAATGCCAATCCCGACGACGCGGTGATCCGTGCCGCCGGCCGCCTGCAGGGGGCGCTCGCCGGCTGGGTGCACCAACACGGAGTCCTGCCCTGGGCGGTGGCACTGGCCGTCATCGTGGTCGGCGCGGCCGCCGCCGCATGGCGCCGACACCACCGCGACACTTGCAGAGACACCAAAGTGGTGTCACCATGACACCATGGATCTGCAACCGTACGTCGACGCCGTCCGCCAGGAGTTGCTCAACGCCGCGGCGGCCGCCGGCGCGGAGGCGCAGGAGCTGGCCGGGCGGCTGACCGCGCCGCTGGACGCGGCGATGCGGCTGGCGCTGCTGGAAGCCCTGTCGGCCGCCGCCGAGGAGATCACTGGCGACCTGGCACCCGGGTCCGTCGAGGTACGGCTGCGCGGCCGTGACCCCGAGTTCATCGTCAGCGGCTGGGAAGACGAGGCGCCCGACGACCGCGCGTTCGTCGCGCAATACGACGACGACGGCGGCACCTGGCGGGTCACGCTGCGCCTCCCGGAGGGGCTGCGGTCGGCGGTCGAGTCGGCCGCCCGCCGCGACGGGGCGTCGTTGAACGCTTGGCTGGTGCGTGCGGCCGCCATGGCCAGCCACGGCGACGGTCAGGCGGCCGCCAAGAGCCACTCCGGCCGAACCTCCGGCCACCGCGTCACCGGCTGGGTGCGCTGACACCACCGAACACACCATCCATCGAAGGAGATCACAATGCCGACGTTCGCCACCCCCGAGCCGATCGCCGTGAGCATCGAGGCCAGGAACGGTTCGATCCGGCTCGTGGCCACCGACCGCGCCGACACCGTCGTGCAGGTGCGGCCCCGCGACGAATCGTGCAGCGCCGACGTCTCCGCGGCGGAGCAGACCCGCGTGGACTTCCGCGACGGCAAGCTCATCGTCTCCGGCGCCAAGCGCGCGATGACGCTCTTCCGGGACGCCGCCGTCGACATCGACATCGCGCTGCCCGCACGGTCGCGGCTGCACGCGTCGCTGGCGTCGGCCGACCTGCGCGCCGAGGGCGAGTTCGGCGATGTCCGCGTCGCGTCGGCCAGCGGCAACGCCGAGGTGGACTCGGTGACGGGAAAGTTCAAGGCCAACACCGCATCCGGGTCCATCGGCGTGTACGCGGTTGCTGGCGGCGCGTCGATCGCCACGGCGTCGGGCGACGTGACGGTCGGGGACCTGGACGGCGATTTGAAGTTCAAGGCCGCCAGCGGCTCGCTTAGCGTCGACCGGCTGAGCGGCTACGTGAAGTCGCGGACCGCATCGGGGTCGGTGGACGTCGCGGCCGCCGTCCGGGGCGGGGTGTCGGCCCACGCCAGCAGCGGCGAGGTCGCGGTCGGCATCGCCGAGGGCACCGCGGTCCGGCTGGACATCGTCACCGGATCGGGTGTCGTCAGCAGCGAGCTGGAGCCATCGGACGGCCCGCAGCAGGGCGACGAGAAGTTCACGCTAACCGTGCGCAGCGGTTCGGGTGACGTGCGCATTCACCGGGCCACGCCGGCGCACGAGGCGGCTAGCGCTACCTGATCCAGCCGCGGCGGCGCCCCCACAGGTCGCGCACCAGCACGACGAGGGTGAGGGCGGCGAAGCCGATCAAAAACCAGTTCTCGACGTGGCCGACGTGGTTGCCCCACATCATCGCCAGCAGGAATATGACGGCGAACACCCCGACCGCGTGCCAGGTGCGGACGTTGATCTTGCTCCACCCCCAGGCCGCCGACGGCACCTCGGCGACGTCGACGCCGTTGTAGTGCTCCACCTCGGTACTGGCCACGGCGAATCCTCTTTCCTGTCGGCTTCTCCCGTGGAGATTCTGGCACACCCGCTCGGATCGCGAGCGGGGCACAATGAGTGGGTGACTAACGCGACTGCCGGGCGCCGCCTGCGCGTGCTGGTGCTGGGCAGCACCGGCTCGATCGGCACCCAGGCGCTGGAGGTCATCGCGGCCAACCCCGACCGCTTCGAGGTGGTCGGGCTGGCCGCCGGGGGCGCCAACCCGGAGGCCCTGGCGCGTCAGCGCGCCGAGACCGGGGTCACCAACATTGCCGTCGCCGACGAGGGTGCGGCGCAGCGGCTCGGCGACGTCCCCTACAGCGGCCCGGACGCGGTGACCCGGCTCGTCCAGGAGACGGACGCCGACGTCGTCCTCAACGCCCTGGTCGGGGCGCTGGGCCTGCGGCCGACGCTGGCCGCGCTCGACTCCGGGGCCCGGCTGGCGCTGGCCAACAAGGAATCGCTGATCGCCGGGGGGCCGCTGGTGTTGCGGGCGGCGCGGCCGGGCCAGATCGTGCCCGTCGACTCCGAGCACTCGGCGCTGGCCCAGTGCCTGCGCGGCGGCGCCCCCGACGAGGTCGCCAGGCTGGTGCTGACCGCCTCGGGCGGGCCGTTTCGCGGCTGGGCCGCCGCCGACCTCGAGGCCGTCACGCCCGAGCAGGCCGGCGTCCACCCGACCTGGTCGATGGGCCCGATGAACACGCTGAACTCGGCGTCGCTGGTCAACAAGGGCCTCGAGCTCATCGAAACCCACCTGCTGTTCGGCATTCCCTACGACCGCATCGACGTCGTCGTGCACCCCCAATCGATTGTTCATTCGATGGTCACCTTCGTCGACGGCTCGACGATCGCCCAGGCCAGCCCGCCGGACATGAAGCTGCCCATATCCCTGGCCCTGGGCTGGCCCGACCGGGTGCCCGGCGCCGCCCCCGCCTGCGACTTCACCACCGCGTCCAGCTGGGAATTCGAGCCGCTGGACAACGACGTTTTCCCCGCCGTCGAGCTGGCCCGCCACGCCGGTCAGACCGGTGGCTGCATGACCGCCGTGTACAACGCGGCCAACGAGGAGGCGGCCGAGGCGTTCCTGCAGGGACGGATCGGATTCCCCGCGATCGTCCGCACCATCGCCGAGGTACTGCGCGCTGCCGACCAATGGGCCGTGGAACCAGCTACCGTGGATGAGGTACTGGACGCGCAGCGCTGGGCGAGGGAGCGAGCGCAGCGCGCTGTCAGAAAGGTCCTAGCAACCCGATGATGTTCGCAATCGGCATCGTGCTGTTCGCGCTCGCCATCCTGATCTCGGTGGCCCTGCACGAGTGTGGCCACATGTGGGTCGCGCGCGGCACCGGCATGAAGGTGCGCCGCTATTTCGTCGGCTTCGGGCCCACGCTGTGGTCGACCCGGCGCGGGGAGATCGAGTACGGCATCAAGGCCGTTCCCCTGGGCGGCTTCTGCGACATCGCCGGGATGACCCCGGTCGAGGACCTCGAGCCCGACGAGGCCGACCGCGCCATGTACAAGCAGGCGACCTGGAAGCGGGTGGCGACGCTGTTCGCGGGCCCGGGCATGAACTTCGTGATCTGCCTGGTCCTGATCTACGGCATCGCGCTGGTCTGGGGGCTGCCCAACCTGCACCCGCCCACGAAGGCCATCGTCGGCGAAACCGCTTGCGTCGCACCGGAAACCGCGCCGGGCAAGCTCGGGAACTGCACCGGGGCCGGCCCGGCGGCGCTCGCCGGCATCCGCCCCGGCGACGTCGTCGTCAAGGTCGGGGACACCCCGGTGTCCACGTTCGAGGACATGGCCGCCGCGGTGCGCAAGCTGCACGGCACGGTTCCCGTCGTCGTCGAGCGCGACGGCACCACCATCACCACGTACGTCGACGTCACCCCGACCCAGCGCTTCCTGACCAAGGGCGGCAAGGGCCAGCCGGAGGCCGCCACCGTCGGCGCCATCGGCGTCGGGACGGTCCGGGTCGCGCCCACGCACTACAACGTCCTGTCGGCGATACCGGCCACCTTCGCGTTCGCCGGCGACCTGACCGTCGAGGTCGGCAAGGCGCTGGTGACCATCCCGACGAAGGTCGGTGCGCTGGTGCACGCCATCGGCGGCGGCCAGCGCGACCCGGGAACCCCGATGAGCGTCGTCGGCGCCAGCATCATCGGCGGCGACACCGTCGACCACGGGTTGTGGGTGGCGTTCTGGTTCTTCCTGGCGCAGCTGAACCTCATCCTGGGCGCCATCAACCTGGTGCCGCTGCTGCCCTTCGACGGCGGCCACATCGCCATCGCGGTGTTCGAGAAGATCCGCAACCTGATCCGCTCGGCCCGCGGCATGGTCGCGGCCGCGCCGGTGAACTACCTCAAGCTGATGCCCGCCACGTACGTGGTGCTGGTGTTCGTGGTCGGCTACATGCTGCTGACCGTGACCGCGGACCTCGTCAACCCGATCAGGCTGTTCCAGTGACCAGCCTGGGCATGCCCGACGCCCCGCCGCCCACGTTGGCGCCCCGGCGCAAGACGCGCCAACTCATGGTCCGCGACGTCGGGGTGGGCAGCGACCACCCGATCTCGGTGCAGTCGATGTGCACCACCAAGACGCACGACGTCAACACGACGCTGCAGCAGATCGCCGAGCTGACCGCCGCCGGCTGCGACATCGTCCGGGTCGCGTGCCCGCGCCAGGAGGACGCCGACGCGCTGGCCGAGATCGCGCGGCACAGCCAGATCCCGGTGATCGCCGACATCCACTTCCAGCCGAAGTACATCTTCGCCGCCATCGACGCCGGCTGCGCCGCGGTGCGGGTGAACCCGGGCAACATCAAGGAATTCGACGGCCGGGTCGGCGAGGTCGCCAAGGCCGCGGCGGCGGCCGGCATCCCGATCCGCATCGGCGTCAACGCCGGTTCGCTGGACAAGCGGTTCATGGAGAAGTACGGCAAGGCCACCCCCGAGGCGCTGGTCGAGTCCGCGTTGTGGGAGGCCTCGCTGTTCGAGGAGCACGGCTTCGGCGACATCAAGATCAGCGTCAAGCACAACGATCCGGTCGTGATGGTCGCCGCCTACGAGCAGCTGGCCGCCCAGTGCGACTACCCGCTGCACCTCGGTGTCACCGAGGCCGGTCCGGCCTTCCAGGGGACCATCAAGTCGGCGGTCGCGTTCGGCGCCCTGCTGTCGCGGGGGATCGGCGACACCATCCGGGTGTCGTTGTCCGCGCCTCCGGTCGAGGAGGTCAAGGTCGGGATCCAGATCCTCGAGTCGCTGAACCTGCGGCCCCGCGGGCTCGAGATCGTGTCCTGTCCGTCGTGCGGTCGCGCGCAGGTCGACGTCTACACCCTGGCCAACGCGGTCACGGCCGGCCTGGACGGGCTCGACGTCCCGCTGCGGGTGGCCGTGATGGGCTGCGTCGTCAACGGTCCGGGCGAGGCCCGCGAGGCCGACCTGGGCGTCGCGTCGGGAAATGGCAAGGGACAGATCTTCGTTCGCGGCGAGGTGATCAAGACCGTGCCCGAGGCGCAGATCGTCGAGACGCTGATCGAGGAGGCCATGCGGTTGGCCTCCGAGATGGAAACGGGTCACGGACCGGGAACAGAATCGAGCGGTTCGCCGATTGTGACCGTAAGCTGATAGGGGCCCGCGCCCCAGCTCTGTTTTCAAGATCGTCAGTTCGTCACCACAGAGAGTTTCCCCGATGTCGGCTCCGCCCATCTTTCGCCTTGTCGGCGAGCGGCGGGTGTCCGTGGTGCGCGACGCCGCCGCGGTCTGGCGGGTACTCAACGACGACCCGGTGGGCTCGTGCATGGTCGCGGCCCGGGTGGCCGACCACGGCATCGAGCCCAACTCGATCGGCGGCGAACTGTGGACGCGCCGCGGCCCCGACGAGTCGCTGTGCTTCGCCGGCGCCAACCTCATCCCGCTGCGCGGCGGGCTGGCCGACCTGAACGCCTTCGCCGACGAGGCGATGAGCGGCACGCGGCGCTGTTCCTCACTGGTCGGCAGGGCCCAGCTGGTGATGCCGATGTGGGAGCGCCTCGAGTCGGCCTGGGGCCCGGCGCGCGACGTGCGCGACCACCAGCCGCTGATGGCGCTGACCAGCCACCCAAACTGCGACATCGACCCCGGCGTTCGGCAGGTGCGGCCCGACGAGCTGGACGCCTACCTGGTGGCCGCGGTCGACATGTTCATCGGCGAGGTCGGCGTCGACCCGCGGCTCGGCGACGGCGGTCGCGGCTACCGCCGGCGGGTTGCCAGCCTGATCGCCGCGGGCCGGGCCTGGGCCCGCTTCGAGCACGGGCAGGTGATCTTCAAGGCCGAAGTCGGGTCGCAGTCGCCGGGCGTCGGTCAGATCCAAGGGGTTTGGGTGCACCCGGAGTGGCGCGGCCAGGGGCTGGGCACGGCCGGCACCGCGACGGTGGCCGCCGTGATCGTGGCAACCGGGCGGGTCGCAAGCCTGTACGTGAACAGCTTCAACACCGTCGCCCGCGCCGCCTACACGCGGGTCGGCTTCGCCGAAGTCGGCACCTTCGCGACGGTCCTGCTGGACTGATGTCCTTCTCCCGCGAGCGTGCGGCTGGCCGCACACTCGGCGCCGAACGTGCGGCAGGCCGCACACTCGGCAGCCCAATCCGCGCATAACGGTCCGGTCTCGGTGTGTCGGCGCTCGTCGGCGGCCCAGCATTCATAACATCTGTACCGATGGTCACAAAAACCCCACTGGTATCGGGTGCGGCGAGCGTGCTGCTCGTCGCGTCGGTCGGGCTGTCCGGCTGCACCCCGCGACCCGACGGCCCGGGCCCGGCCGCCGACAAGTTCTTCGGCGCCTTGGCGATCGGGGACACCGGGACGGCCGCGCAGCTCGCCGACAACCCCAACGAGGCCCGCGAGGCACTCAACGCCGCCTGGTCCGGCCTGCAGGCCACCCACCTGGACGCGCAGGTGCTCAGCTCCAAATATGCCGAGGACACCGGCACCGTCGACTACCGCTTCACCTGGCACCTGCCCAAGAACCGCACCTGGAGCTACGACGGCCAGCTGAAGATGGCCCGCGACGAGGGGCGCTGGGAGGTCCGGTGGACCCCCACCGACCTGCATCCGCGGCTGGGGGAGCACCAGACGTTCGCGCTGCGGGCCGATCAACCGCGGCGCGCGTCGGTCAACGAACTCGGCGGCAGCGACGTGCTGGCGCCGGGCTACCGCTATCACTACACGCTGGACGCCGCCGCGGCCGGGCCGCCACAGTCGCTGAGCTTCACCACCCACACGATCGTCGATGTGCTGCGGCCGTTCAACGACACGTTGACCGACCCGCAGCTGCTCGCCGAGCGCGCCAGCTCGACGACCAACCAGGTGGACCTGGGCGTCACGCTGCTTCCCGCCGACAACGACAAGGTCTTTCCCGCGATCGGCCATCTGCCCGGCATCGTCGTCACGCCAGAGCCCGAAATGCTGCCCACCGACCCGCATTTCGCGCCGGCCGTCATCGGCGAGGTGAAGAAGGCCGTGATGGACCAGCTCGACGGCCAGGCGGGCTGGCGGGTGGTCAGCGTCAACCAGAACAACGTCGACGTCGCCGTCCTGCACGAGGTCGAGGGGTCGCCGGCGCCGTCGGTGTCGATCACGCTGGACCGGGTCGTGCAGAACGCCGCGCAGCGCGCCGTGGACAACAAGGGCGGCAAGGCGATGATCGTCGCGATCAAGCCGTCGACGGGGGAGATCCTGGCGATCGCGCAGAACAAGGGCGCCGACGCCGACGGCCTGCCGGCCACCAACGGCCTGTTCCCGCCCGGGTCGACGTTCAAGATGATCACGGCGGGCGCTGCCATCGACCGCGACATGGCCACGCCCAACTCGATGCTGGGTTGCCCGGGCCATATCGACATCGGGCATCGCACCATCCCCAACTACGGCGGCTTCGACCTGGGCGTGGTGCCCATGTCGCGCGCGTTCGCCAGTTCGTGCAACACCACGTTCGCCGAGCTGAGTAGCCGGATGCCGCCCCGCGGCCTGACCCAGACGGCCACCCGCTACGGCATCGGGCTCGACTACTCCGTCGACGGCCTCACCACCGTGACGGGGTCGGTGCCGCCGACGGTGGACCTGGCCGAGCGCACCGAGGACGGCTTCGGCCAGGGCAAGGTGCTGGCGAGCCCGTTCGGCATGGCGCTGGTGGCGGCCACGGTCGCGGCCGGCAAGACCCCGGTGCCGCAGCTGATCGCCGGCCGCCCGACGACGGTCGAGGGCGACGACACCCCGATCAGCCCGAAGATGGTCGACGCGCTGCGCCCGATGATGCGGCTGGTGGTGACCAACGGGACCGCCAAGGAGATCAACGGCTGCGGCGAGATCTACGGGAAGACCGGCGAGGCCGAGTTCCCGGGCGGATCGCACTCCTGGTTCGCCGGGTACCGCGGCGACCTGGCCTTCGCCGCGCTGATCGTCGGGGGTGGCAGCTCGGAGTGGGCGGTTCGGATGACGAAATTCATGTTCGAGTCCATGCCGCCGGGCTACCTGGCCTGAATCGCCCGGCCCCTGGGGGCGCAACAGCGGTAAATTGCGAACATGACCGATACCGGCGGGGACATGCTGGCGTTACGGGTCTCCGACGCCGACCGGAACGGCACCATGCGGCGGCTGCACAACGCCGTCGCGCTCGGCCTGATCGACATCGACGAGTTCGAGCAGCGCTCGACGCAGGTGTCCTACGCGCGCACCCGAAGCGAGCTGGACGGGCTGGTCGGCGACCTGCCCGGGCCGGGCGCGTTCGTCTCGTCCGCGGCCGACCGGGTGGAGCTGCGCGGCTGGGCCGGCTCGCTGAAGCGGCACGGCGAGTGGACCGTGCCCACCCGGCTGGCGCTGGTGCGCCGGCTCGGGTCGGTGCACCTCGACCTGACCAGGGCCCGGTTCGCGGGCCCGGTGGTGATCATCGAGCTCGACATGCGGTTCGGCTCGGTGGAGGTCCGGCTGCCCGACGGCGCCAGCGCGTCGATCGACGACGTCGAGGTCTACGTGGGCAGCGCCAGCGACCGCCGCAAAGGCGCGCCGGGCGAGGGCACGCCGCATGTCGTGCTGACGGGCCGGGTGGTGTGCGGGTCGCTGATCATCCGCGGGCCGCGGCGCTCGCTGCTGCGCCGTCGCTCCGGTTGACCGCCCGCCCCGCGCGCACACTCAATTAAGCTGGTCCGCATGCCAGCTCGCACCGCGCTTTCCCCCGGGGTGATATCGCCGACTCTGCCGGTGCCCGGGCGCATCCCCCGTCCCGAGTACGTCGGCAAGCCGACCGCCCGGGAGGGCAGCGAGCCGTGGGTGCAGACGCCCGAGGTGATCGAGAAGATGCGCGTCGCCGGCCGGATCGCTGCCGGCGCCCTGGCCGAGGCGGGCAAGGCGGTCGCGCCCGGGGTGACCACCGACGAACTCGACCGGATCGCCCACGAGTACATGATCGAGAACGGCGCCTACCCGTCGACGCTGGGCTACAAGGGCTTCCCGAAGTCGTGCTGCACGTCGCTCAACGAGGTCATCTGCCACGGCATCCCCGACTCGACGGTGATCGAGGACGGCGACATCGTCAACATCGACGTCACCGCCTACATCGACGGGGTGCATGGCGACACCAACGCGACGTTCCTGGCCGGCGACGTCGCCGAGGAGCACCGGCTGCTGGTGGAGCGAACGCACGAGGCCACGATGCGCGCGATCAACGCCGTCAAGCCGGGCCGGGCGCTCTCGGTCGTCGGCCGGGTCATCGAGTCGTACGCAAACCGGTTCGGGTACAACGTCGTTCGTGACTTCACCGGCCACGGCATCGGCACCACCTTCCACAACGGGCTGGTGGTGCTGCATTACGACCAGCCGTCGGTGACGACGGTCATCCAGCCGGGCATGACGTTCACCATCGAACCGATGATCAACCTCGGCGCCCTGGACTACGAGATCTGGGACGACGGCTGGACCGTGGTCACCAGGGACCGCAAGTGGACCGCCCAGTTCGAGCACACCCTGCTGGTCACCGACACCGGCGCCGAGATCCTCACTTGCCTCTAACGCGAGCAGACACAGAATCGCACTGTTTCCGCCCGGAAAGTGCGATTCTGCGTCTGGTCGCCACAGAAAGGTGAGCGGGGCGCTGCTGGTCGCGGGCACCAGCTCCGACGCCGGCAAATCGGTGGTGGTGGCGGGCCTGTGCCGGTTGTTGGCGCGCAAGGGGATTCGGGTGGCGCCGTTCAAGGCGCAGAACATGTCCAACAACTCGGTGGTCACCGTCGAAGGCGGCGAGATCGGCCGCGCCCAGGGGATTCAGGCGCGCGCGGCGGGGCTGGAGCCCAGCGTGCGGTTCAACCCGATCCTGCTCAAACCGGGCGGTGACCGGACGTCGCAGTTGGTCATCCGGGGTCAGGTCGCCGAGTCGGTCACCGCCGCGGGCTATATCACGCATCGCGACCGGCTCGCGGACATCGTCGCGGACGAATTGTCTTCGCTGCGAACCGAATTCGACGCGGTGATCTGCGAGGGCGCCGGCTCGCCGGCCGAGATCAACCTGCGTTCCACGGATTTGGCCAACATGAGGCTGGCGCGGGCCGCGAACCTGCCGGTGATCCTGGTCGGTGACATCGATCGCGGCGGCCTGTTGGCGCACCTGTTCGGGACGGTCGCGGTGCTCGAGCCCGACGACCAGGCGCTGATCGCCGGCTTCGTGGTCAACAAGTTCCGCGGCGACCCCGCGCTGCTGGAACCCGGCCTGCGTCAGCTGCAGGCGATGACCGGCCGCCCGACCTACGGGGTGCTGCCCTACGCCGAGGAGCTCTGGCTGGACGCCGAGGACTCGCTGTCGGTGGTCGCGAACCGCGTCGTCGGCAGGCCCGCGCCGCCGCGCGGTGACCAATGGCTGCGGGTTTCGGCGATCCGGCTGCCCCGGATCTCCAACTCCACCGACGTCGAGGCGCTGGCCTGCGAGCCCGGCGTGCTGGTGCGCTGGATCACCGATCCCGCCGACCTCGCCGACACCGACGTGATCGTGATTCCGGGCAGCAAGGCGACCGTCGCCGACCTGTCCTGGCTGCGGGAGCGCGGGCTGGCCGGCGCGATCGTGGACCACGCCCGGGCCGGCAAGCCGGTGCTGGGCATCTGCGGCGGGTTCCAGATGCTGTGCCGGCGCATCGAGGACCCGGTCGAATCCGGCGCGGGCGAGGTCGCCGGCCTGGGCCTGCTGGACGCCGACATCGCCTTCGGCCGGGCCAAGGTCCTGCGGCGCTGGCAGGCGCCGCTCTCCGGATACGAAATCCATCACGGGCGGCTCGCCCGCTGCGCCGAGGAGACCTGGTTCGCGCAGGACGCCGAGCCCCAGGGCGTCGTGCGCGGCGCGGTCTTCGGCACCCATTGGCACGGCCTGCTCGACAACGACGACTTCCGCCGGGGGTGGCTCTCCCGGGTCGCCGACGCGGCCGGCCGCGGCGGGTTCGTCGTCGCCGACACCGCCGTCGCCGCGCGCCGCGACGCCCAACTCGACGCGATCGCCGACCTGCTGGCCGCCCATCTGGACGTCGACGCGGTCCTCGGGCTGCTCGACGGGCCGCCGCGCCGACCGCCGATCACCAGCGCGTTACGCCAGTAGGAGAGGAGGAAACCTCGCGCACGCTGGCCTTTGACAGGTAACGTGCGTGGGTGCACTCGATGATGACCACGCTCGACGGATTTCCCGTTCCGGTGTCGGTGGCCGGGCCGGACAAGGGCGTCGTCGTCGTCATCCTCGGGGACCAGCAGCGTGCGCCGGTCGCCTATGACGCGGTGTGCGAGCGCCTGCACACCGCCTCGCTGCGGACGGTCGTCATCGGCCTGGATCCACGGCTGACCGCGAAATCGGTGGTCGGCATCCTCGACTCGCTGGGCATCCGCTGGGCCGTGGTCTTCGGCGACCGCGCCGGCGGCGAGCTCGCCTGGGAACTGGCGGCCACCCGGTTGGGCCGGTTCGTCGGCCTGGTCGTGATCGACCGCGGCCATCCGCGGGTGGCCGACCCCAAGGGCGTGGTGCTCGACGAGCACTGCCCGCCGGTGGAAATCGGCACCACCGTGTTGGTCAGCTCCGCGGCCGCCAAGGCCGTGGCCGACGCGAGCCAGCGGTACGTCTACGCCGAGTACCGCGTGGTCGACCTGGGCCGGCGCAGCGTGCAGGAGTCGACGGCGCAGCTGGCCGCCGAGATCGTCCTGCGCACCAGCACGTGGTAGCGCCCTCCGCCATGCTCACGTTGGCCGCGCTGGAAGAGCTGGTGGGAAGCGGCGCGGTGGACACCGTGATCGTGGCGTTTGCCGACATGCAGGGCAGGCTGGTCGGCAAACGCGTGTCGGCCCGGCTCTTCGCCGAGGAAATCGCCGTCCACGGCGCCGAGTGCTGCAGCTACCTGCTCGCCGTCGACGTCGACATGAACACCGTGCCCGGCTACGCGATGTCGAGCTGGGAAACCGGCTACGGCGACATGGTGATGACCCCGGACCTGGCCACGCTGCGCCTGGTTCCGTGGTTGCCCGGCACCGCGCTGGTGATCGCCGACCTCGGCTGGGCCGACGGCGGCGAGGTCGCCGTCGCGCCGCGGGCGATCCTGCGCCGCCAGCTCGCCCGGCTGGGCGAGCGCGGGCTGGCCGCCGACATCGCCACCGAGCTGGAGTTCATCGTGTTCGACGAGTCGTACCGCCAGGCGTGGGCCGGCGGGTATCGCGGGCTGACGCCGGCCAGCGACTACAACATCGACTACGCCATGCTGGCGTCGTCGCGGATGGAGCCGCTGCTGCGCGACATCCGGCTGGGCATGGAGGGCGCGGGCCTGCGCTTCGAGGCCATCAAAGGCGAATGCAACCGGGGCCAGCAGGAGATCGGGTTCCGCTACGACGAGGCGCTGGTCACCTGCGACAACCACACCATCTACAAGAACGGCGCCAAGGAGATCGCCGACCAGCACGGCAAGAGCCTGACGTTCATGGCGAAATACGATGAGCGGGAAGGCAACAGCTGCCACATCCACCTGTCGCTGCGCGATCAGGACGGCCCTGAAAAAGGTAAAGCGGTGTTCGACGACGGCACCCGCCCGCACGGCATGTCGGCGACGTTCGGCGGTTTCCTCGCGGGCCTGTTGGCCACCCTGCGCGAGCTGACGCTGTTCTATGCGCCGAACATCAACTCCTACAAGCGATTCGCCGACGGCAGCTTCGCGCCCACCGCGATCGCGTGGGGCCTGGACAACCGCACCTGCGCCCTGCGGGTGGTCGGCCACGGGCGCAACCGCCGGGTCGAATGCCGGGTGCCCGGCGGCGACGTCAACCCCTACCTCGCCGCGGCCGCGCTGATCGCCGGGGGGCTGTACGGTATGGAACGGGGCCTCGAGCCGCCCGCGCCCTACGCCGGGAACGCCTACGAGGCAACCGACGTCGAGCGACTGCCCGCCACGCTCGCCGAGGCGGCGGCGCTGTTCGAAGGCTCGGCGCTCGCGCGGGAGGCCTTCGGCGACGACGTCGTCGCGCACTACCTGAACAACGCCCGCGTGGAAGTGGCGGCGTTCAACGCGGCGGTCACCGACTGGGAGAGGATGCGAGGGTTTGAACGGCTCTAGACCGGTAGTCGGCCTGACCAGCTATCTCGAGCAGGTGCGGACCGGGATCTGGGACGTCGCCGCCGGTTACCTGCCGGCCGATTACTTCGAGGGCGTCGTCATGGCCGGCGGCATCGCCGTGCTGCTGCCGCCGCAGCCGGTGGACCCCGAGGTCGCCGGCCGCCTTATGGACAGCCTGGACGCGCTGGTGATCACCGGGGGCTACGACCTCGACCCCGCGCACTACGACCAGGAACCCCATCCGGCCACCGACGCACCCCGCACCGACCGTGACGCCTGGGAGCTCGCGCTGTTGCGCGGCGCGCTGGACCGCGGGCTTCCCGTGCTCGGCATCTGCCGCGGCGCGCAGTTGCTCAACGTCGCGTTCGGCGGCACCCTGCACCAGCACCTGCCCGACGTCCTCGGCCACAACGGCCACCGGGCCGGCAACGGCGTGTTCAGCCGGTTGCCGGTGCGCACCGTGGCGGGCACGCGCCTGGCCGCGTTGATCGGCGAGTGCGTCGACGCGCCCTGCTACCACCACCAGGCCATCGACAAGGTCGGCGACGGCCTGGTGGTCAGCGCCATGGACCCCGACGGCGTCGTCGAGGCCGTCGAGGTGCCCGGCGAGGCGTTCGCGCTTGCGGTGCAATGGCATCCGGAGAAGTCGCTCGACGATCTGCGGCTGTTCAAGGCGGTGGTCGAAGCCGCGCGGTCGCACGCGGTCACCCGATGACGGCTACGCAACTGGTCAACCCCGCGACCGAGGAAGTGCTGCGCTCGGTGGACCTGCTCGACGCCGCCGCGGTCGACGATGCGGTGCAGCGCGCCCGGGCGGCCCAGCGGCGCTGGGCGCGGTTGGCGCCGGCGGCGCGCGCGGCGGCCCTGCGCGAGTTCGCCGCCGTCGTCGACGCCCACGTCGACGAACTGGCCGCCCTCGAGGTGGCCAACTCGGGGCATCCGATCGCGTCGGCGGAATGGGAGGCCGGGCACGTCCGCGACGTGCTGACCTTCTACTCGGGCAGCCCGGAACGCTTGTCCGGCAAGCAGATTCCCGTCGCCGACGGGCTCGACGTCACCTTCAACGAACCGCTGGGCGTGGTCGGCGTGATCACGCCGTGGAACTTCCCGATGCCGATCGCGTCGTGGAGCATCGCCCCCGCGCTGGCCGCCGGCAACGCCGTGTTGGTCAAGCCCGCCGAACCGACACCGCTGACCACGATGCGGCTGGGCGAGCTGGCGGTGCACGCCGGGCTCGATGCGGACCTGCTGCAGGTGCTGCCCGGCAAGGGCGCCGTAGTGGGGGAGCGGCTCGTCACCCACCCCGACGTGCGGAAGGTGGTGTTCACCGGCTCCACCGAGGTGGGCAAGCGCGTGATGGCGGGCGCCGCGGCGCACGTCAAGCGGGTGACGCTGGAGCTCGGCGGCAAGAGCGCCAACATCGTCTTCGCCGACTGCGACCTGGAGCGCGCGGCGGCGACCGCGCCCGCCGGGGTGTTCGACAACGCCGGGCAGGACTGCTGCGCGCGCAGCCGGATCCTGGTCCAGCGCAGCGTGTATGACCGGTTCATGGAGTTGCTCGAGCCCGCGGTGAAGGCCGTCGCCGTCGGGGACCCCGCCTCCCGGGACACCGAGATGGGGCCCCTGGTGTCCGGCGCGCACCGCGACAAGGTCGCCTCCTACGTACCCGACGACGCCCCCGTCGCCTTCCGGGGCACCGCGCCCTCGGGCCCCGGATTCTGGTTTCCGCCAACGGTTCTCACCCCGCCGCGCACCGACCGCGCCGTCACCGAGGAGATCTTCGGCCCCGTCGTCACCGTGCTCGCCTTCGACGACGAGGAGGACGCCGTCGCGCTGGCCAACGACACCGCCTACGGGCTCTCGGGATCCATCTGGACCGACGACCTGTCCCGCGCCCTGCGGGTGTCGCGGGCGGTCGAGTCGGGCAACCTGTCGGTGAACTCGCACTCGTCGGTCCGGTACAACACGCCGTTCGGCGGTTTCAAGCAGTCCGGGCTGGGCCGCGAGCTGGGCCCCGACGCGCCACTGCATTTCACCGAGACCAAGAACGTGTTCATCGCCGTCAAGGAGGGCTCGTGATGGACCTGTCGCAGCGGCTGGCGGGCCGGGTGGCCGTGATCACCGGGGGTGCCGGCGGCATCGGGCTGGCCGCGGCGCGCCGGATGCGCGCGGAAGGCGCGAGCATCGTCGTGGGCGACGTCGACCGCGACGCCGGCGCGGCGGCCGCCGAGGAACTGTCGGGTTTGTTCGTGCCGACGGATGTCTCGGACGAGGGCGCGGTCAACGCGTTGTTCGACGCCGCGGCCGAGGCCTACGGCTGGGTCGACATCGCGTTCAACAACGCCGGCATCTCACCGCCCGACGACGACCTGATCGAGAACACCGAACTTCCGGCGTGGCAACGGGTCCAGGACGTCAACCTCAAATCGGTGTACCTGTGTTGCCGGGCCGCGCTGCGGCACATGGTGCCCGCGCAGAAGGGGTCGATCATCAACACGGCGTCGTTCGTCGCGGTGCTGGGGTCGGCCACCTCGCAGATCTCCTACACCGCGTCCAAGGGCGGGGTGCTGGCGATGTCGCGGGAATTGGGCGTGCAGTTCGCGCGGCAGGGCATCCGCGTCAACGCGCTGTGCCCGGGACCGGTCAACACCCCGCTGCTGCAAGAGCTATTCGCCAAGGACCCCGAGCGGGCGGCGCGCCGGCTGGTGCACGTGCCGCTGGGCCGGTTCGCCGAGCCGGACGAAATTGCCGCCGCGGTGGCGTTTTTGGCCAGCGACGACGCGTCGTTCATCACCGCGTCGACGTTCCTGGTCGACGGCGGCATCAGCTCCGCCTACGTCACCCCGCTCTAGACGCGCGTGGCGCACCGGCGATTTCGCCCGGCGCACACCAGGTTCCGTTTACCTGGCCTGGGTTGGTGCGGGTAGTCCCGGCAGCCAGGCCGAGTGACCCTCCCCGAGTCCCCGATTTATCTCTTCGCTCGCAGCCGGGCTCCCGGGTGGAGCTGCCTGTGGGCAACTGCACCTGAAGCCGGTGTACGGGTTCGACTCGGCGCCAATCGCATCCGGCTCGGCGCCCGCCGGTGCTGCAACGCCGACACAGGAGCCGACGGCGATAGCAGCGCTGACGAGCACTTTCGTGATCACTCGGCGGTACCCATACTTTGCCAACCGCGTCGCATTCGACATTACATCCCCTCCTAAAGGATTCGTGGTTTCCGTGGTCAGATCCACGCCGCGCGAGCCGTTTCCGACCGGAAGCTACGCCCGACAGTATTTAGCGGTCACTCGCGAATCAATCGAACCCACGGCACACATGCAGAATCCATATCTGGCCCGGGTTCTAGGCGACCGTCCCGCGGCGAACGGCGACGGGCGCCTGTGCGGCTGCCCAGGCCGGTGGCACCGACAGCTTCCCGATCGACGCCCCGCGTCCGAAACCGCCGGCGGGGCCGACGCGGGCCGGCTTCGTGTACAGCCACCGCAATGCCGCCGCCTTGTTGAGGACGTTGAGGTGCCTGATCGCGGCGCCCGACGGAGCGCACAGCGAACTCAGCCTGGACAGCGACGGGGTGACCGGAGACAGCGCCGCCTCGAGCGAAGCCAGCGGCGAAGCCGAAAAGGCATGCAGCGCTTGGGGAATCGCCGACATTACCCGATCTCCGGCCGACACGACGTCCGGCGCGGAACGCAGCGCCCACGGGCCCGCGGTCGCGCTCCCGCAACCCGGCGGCGAGGTGAACGGGGCCAGCGTCGCCGCGTCGGCCGCGGCGCCGGCGTAGGCGTACATGGCGCCCGCGTCCCGGGCCCACATGCGCTCGTACTCGGCGTCGGCGTCCGCGATCGCGGGGCCGGCCTGCGCCAGGCAGTTCCGCCGGGCCAGCGACCGTCGCCGCACGCGGTTGGCGGTGATCGCGGGTGGCGGAACCATCGCCGCGAGCGCCGTGTGGTGGGCGCTCGCCGCCGCGGCGGCCTGGACGCCCGCCCGCTCGGCGGTCGCCGCGGTGGCGTTGAGCCAATCCACGTAGGGCGCCGCGCCCACCGTCGTCGGCGTCTGCGCCGCCGCATGCAGCCCCTCGGCCAGCCGCTCCCAGGCCGTGGCCGCCGCCGCCATCGATCCCGCGCCGGGGCCCGAATGCATCATCGCCGAGTTGATTTCCGGCGGTAGCTTCGCGAAATCCATTACCACCTCTGCACCCGAAAGCATCGAATCTTCCTTGAGATACGCCCAGGGGTTACAGCCCGGGCGCACAGTGTCCCCACGGTAGTGCCGCACGCTGGGTCGACGGCGGGAGCGGGCTGTGAAAACGCTCCATGCCGGACACGAAGCGAACGTTGAAAACATACGCTTTCATTTCCGGGTGACTGCGACGTAAGGTTGACATAACGCGATGCAGTCGGGGGCGACGCGGACCTGCTAGCGAAATATCACAGGGGGAACGAAAGTTGTACGCGGCCACCTGCCGCCACTGCGGCAGGGAAATTGTCCAGCACCCCTCGGGGGTGTGGATTCCCCGGGATGGCTCCTCGGAGAGTGATCCCAACGGCGTCTATTGCCTGGAATCGGCCGGCGAGCGCCCCCGAATGTCGCACGAACCGATGCCCCCCGAATTGGCGGGGGCGCCTCGGTGGCTGGTCCCGGGTAGGTCCCAAGTTGGCGTCACGGCGGGTGTGGACACCGGCTCGGCGCGCCGGCACATCCGCGCGCTGCGGTTCCGCGAGATCGTCCCGATGGGTCTGCGGCGCGCCCTCGTTCGGCTGAAGGACCTGGCGCGGTTCCGCATGGCCTGGTGGTGACCTCGGCGGCCGGGCGGCTCAGAAAACGATCAGCGGGATCGCGATCTCGGCCGGGGTGGCGCCGCCGTGAAAGCCGATGAGGCGCGCGATTTCCGGGGGCTCGTGGGCCGTCGCCAGGACGGCGGTGTCGCCGGTGCAGACGACGACCACGTCGCCGATCCGCGCCAGGTGCGCCGGGTCGACCGGCCCGAACATGCCGGTGGCCACCGCCTGATCGCGGCCGTAGACGTCCGCCCGCCCGTCGAGCACCTCGGCCCAGGTCGCCCGTACGTCGGCGGCGGCGCCCGGCGCGGTGTGCAGGTAGCGCACCCGCGGCTCGCCGGCGACCACGCGCACCCCGTCGCCCAGCTGCGGGTCGGCGTCGAGGTCGACGCGGGCCTCCGCGGGGACGTTGAGGCCGCCGTGGTCGGCGGTCACCAGCAGCGCCGCGTTCGGCGGCAGGGCCTCGACCAGCCGGGTCAGCAGCGCGTCGACGCGCTCCGCCGCCTCGTGCCACTGCTCGGAGCCGATGCCGAACAGGTGGGCCGCGGTGTCCAGGTCGGCGGTGTAGCCGAAGACCAGGCCGGGCCCCGCGCGCAGCTCGTCGGCCAGCACCTGACCGTAGTCGTCGGTCGGTACGGTCGGGCGAAAGCGGGCGCCGCGATACGCCGCGTCGGTCAGCCCGCTGCCGATGAACGGCGCGGGCAGCACGGCGCGCGCGGCGATGCCGGCTTGTTCGAGCCGGCCGAACCAACTCGGCAGCGGCTGCCATTCGGCGTGGGGCGGGTCGTCGCGCCACACGATGTGGGTGAGCACCCGGTCCGTCCCGGGCACGTTGAGCGTGAACCCGAGGATGCCGTGCGCTCCGGGCCGCGCGCCGGTGCCCAGGGAGACCAGGCTGCTCGGCGTCGTGGAGGGAAACGTGCAGGCGAGTTCGGTCAGGCTGCCGGTGCCGCCGGCCAGGACGGCGGCCAGCAGCGGTGCGTCACCGGTCAGTTTCGGTAGCAGGTGCCAGCCCATCCCGTCGACCAGCACGACGCCGACGCGGTCGACGTCGCCGACGGATTCCGCGAGGCCCAGGCGGTCGGTCCCGTCGGGGGCGCCGAGCAGGGCGGCCGCGGCCGGCAGCACGTCGCAGATGGAACCGGGCATCGGGTCAGTCTGGCACGAGCCGGACGTCCTCAGTTGGCCCGGCGCACGTTCTCGGCAACCACCGTGGAACCGTCCCAACGCAGGTCGGCCGTCATCTTCACGGTCCCGCAACACATTGCCTCATTCGGGCCGGTGGTCAGCCAGGTCACATGCGCGACCCGGTCCGAGATGGACAGCTCGGTGACGATTTCCCTGCCGCCGTGGGTCAGGTCGCCGAGGTCGATTCCACCCAGCCGCCGCGGCCCGGTGGTTGAGAGCTGCGGGCCCCCGGTATAGAGCTGCACGGTCTCCGGCCACCCGACCCCGCCGGCAGTGCAGTGGATGACCATGGCGGCGTCGCCCCCGCCCCCCGTCAGGTCGCCGAACGCCACCCTGTAGGCGCCGGTGGTGTAGTTCAACGCGATCCCGACGTTTCCGGGATGCCCCTCTTGCGGCGGCAATTCACCGCCCCTCAGTTGGCCCGGATCGTGTTCGCACAGCGCCGGGACGGGCGCGCGCCGCAAGTATTCGAAGGTGACCGCGCCCTTGCCGGGCGTGGGCGACGTGGTCGCGGGGCTGGTCGTGGACATCACTGTTGCGGGCGCTGTCGGGTGCGCGCACGCGGCCACGACGGTCGCCACGGCGATCAGCGCGAGCTTGGTGATGGCCCGCCGGCGGTAAGAGAGTTCGGTCACGTGCAAAGGGTCCGACGGGCGCCTTGTCTGATCCTTGCGCGATTCTTGCCTAGACGTGTGCCAGCCGCCGGCTTGTCACCCGCAGCTGACGGTCGGTGCTGTCGACGAGCGCGCCAACCTGCTCCGGTGTCAGTCGGCCGCACAGCCGGCCCCAGTGCACCGCGACCTCGTCGCCGACGGCGATGTCGGGCACGGCGCTGTACCCGTCGGCCCACACGTCGAGGCGGCGGACCGCCGGGTCGGACAGCGTCAGGGCCCGGCCGTCCCAGAGCAGCCGCCGGCACCTGACCTCGACATCGTCACCGGCGCGGGAAACCACTGTGCCCCAGGTGATCCGGCAGTTGTCCAGCACGCTCAGCGGGTGTTCATCCATGCCGCGACCCAAGAACCGGGTCCACGGGTACACGCCGAAGACGTGGAAGCAGTGGTTGGCGGCGGCCTCGTGGGCCAGGTCCGCCGTGAGGTGCGACCAGTACCGGCCGGCCTGCGGGCCGATGATCGCCAGCAGCGCGTCGAAGAAGTCCTGCGCGTCCAGGCCGGCGCCGAGACCGCCACCGAGCCAATAGGATTCGACCAGCCGGTAGTCCAGCGGGTCGGCGATGCCGGTCAGCTCGGAGAGCACCCGCAGGTAGGGCCACGCCCCGGAAAATCCCGTCGCCGCGTGGCGTACCTCGTCGACGGAACCGTCGCGCAGGGTCGCCCCGAGCGGGGGGCCGCAGTAGCCCAGGGCGTTGGGGGCGTATGCGTACCGGGCGAACATCTCGGCACCGGCGATGTCGGTCAAGTGCGCCCCACGAGCTTCACCGCGTCGCGATGCATGCGGCCGAAGTTGTAGTAGGCCGCGCACGCCCCCTCGGGGGAGACCATGCAGGTGCCGATCGGTGTCTCCGGGGTGCACGCGGTGCCGAAAACCTTGCACTCCCAGGGCTTCAGCACGCCCTTGAGCACCTCGCCGCACTGGCAGGCCTTGGGGTCGGCGACGCGGACGCCGGGCATCGCGAAGCGCAGCTCGGCGTCGAATTCCGCGAAGTCGTCGTGCAGCCGCAGCGCGCTCTGCGAGATGAAGCCCAGGCCGCGCCATTCGAAGTGCGGGCGCAGCGCGAACACCTTGCCCATCAGCGCCAGCGCGGCGGGGTTGCCGCCCTCGGGCACCACGCGCTTGTACTGGTTTTCCACCTCGCAGCGGCCCTCGCGGATCTGGGTCAGCAGCATCGCGACGGCCGCCAGGATGTCCAGCGGCTCGAAACCGGCCACCACCAACGGCTTTCCGTACACCTCGGGCACGAACCGGTAGGGGCGGTTGCCCACCACCGTCGACACGTGCCCGGGTCCGATGAACCCGGACAGCCGCAGATCGGGCGATTCGAGGATGGCCTTGATCGGCGGCACGATCGTGACGTGGTTGCAGAAGACGCTGAAATTGGCCAGGCCCATGTCCCGGGCGCGCACCAGCGTCACGGCAGTCGAGGGCGCGGTGGTCTCGAAGCCGATGGCGAAGAACACCACCTGTTTGTCGGGGTTGTCCACGGCGATCTTCAGCGCGTCCAGCGGGGAGTAGACGAACCGCACGTCGGCGCCGCGCGCCTTGGCGTCCAGCAGGCTGCCGGCCGAACCGGGCACCCGCATCATGTCGCCGAAACAGGTGAAGATCACGTCGGGCTGGCCCGCCAGCCACATCGCGTCGTCGATGCGGCCCATGGGGATCACGCAGACCGGGCAACCCGGGCCGTGCACCAGCTCCACGTTGTCGGGCAGCAGGTGTTCGATGCCGTGCCGGTAGATGGTGTGCGTGTGCCCGCCGCACACCTCCATGAACTTGAACTGATCACCGCCGCTGGCAAGGCGCTCGATGGCGCCCAGCAGCTTGCGGGCCGCGGCCGGATCACGAAACTCGTCAACGAATTTCATAGCGGTTCCCCTTAGATGATGGCCGACGAGTCGAAGGCTTCCATTTCGGTGGTATAGGCCTCGCCGAGTTTCTGGATCGCGGCCAGGGTGAGCAGCGCCTCGCTCTCGTCGATCTTGGCCATGGCGAAACCGACGTGGACCAGGACCCAGTCGTCGGGTTCGGGCATGTCGTCCTCCAGCAGGCGCACGCTGATGGTGCGCTGCACGCCGCTGACGTCCACCTTCGCCAGATAGTTTGCCGGGTCAGTGATTTCGACGATCCGGCCCGGAATCCCAAGACACATACCAGCGTCTCCTTTCAGCAAAGCTCAGCAGATTCGAGGCAGCGGGTCCCCGACGAGCATGTCGACGATCCGCGTTCCGCCGAAACCGGTGCGCAGCACCACGGTCTCGGCGGGTTCGGCGACGATCTCCCCGACCTCGGCCGCGTCGGCGCCCAGGGGATGGGACCGCAGCGCGGTCAGCCCGGCATCGGCCTCCGACGCGGCGACGACGGCGACGAACTTGCCCTCGTTGGCGACGTACAAGGGGTCGATGCCGAGCAGCTCGCACGCGCCGTTGACCATGGGCCGCACGGGAAGTCGCTCCTCCTCGAGCAGCACCCCGAGGCCGCACGCCTGGGCGAGCTCGTTGCACACGGTGCCGACCCCGCCGCGGGTCGCGTCGCGCATCCACCGGGTAGACGGGGCGGCGGCCAGCAGCAGCTCCACCAGCGGGCTGACCGAGGCGGTGTCGGAGGCGATGTCGGCCTCGATGGCCAGGTCGCCGCGGGCCAGCATGACGGCCATGCCGTGGTCGCCCATCGACCCGGACAGCAGCACCTTGTCGCCGGTGCGCACCGACGCGGCCGACAGCGAGCGCCCCTCGGGAATCACGCCCGCGCCGGTGGTGGTGACGAACAGCCCGTCCGCCGCGCCCTTGGGCACCACCTTGGTGTCGCCGGTGACGATCTGCACGCCCGCTGCCGCGGCGGCGGCCGCCATGTCGGCGACGATCTCCTTCAACTCGGCGATTCCAAAGCCCTCTTCGATCACGAACGCCGCCGAGATCCAGGCCGGCACGGCGCCGGCCATCGCGAGGTCGTTGCAGGTGCCGTGGACGGCGAGCTCGCCTATCGACCCGCCGGGAAAACGCCTGGGCTGCACCACGAACGAGTCCGTCGACATCGCCAGGCGCTCGCCGCCGGGCAGCGCCAGCACCGCGGCGTCGCCGAGGGACTCGAGCAGCGGGTTACGGAAGGCCTCCACGAACACCGCGTCCACCAGCGCCGCCGAGGCCTTGCCGCCGGCGCCGTGGGCCAGCGTCACGTGGTCGTCGAGCAATCGGGGGCGGCGCCGGCGGAACGACTCGATCCGCTCGATCACCTCGCCCTCGCCGAAGCGGGGCCCCGACGAAAGGTATTCGCCCGGCGGCTTGTTCATGCCGCCCCCCGACCCTTGTCGCCGAGATGTTCATGCACGCTCAACCACAGCTGGTAGCCCAGCAGCGCCTGCGATTCCTGAATGCGGTGCACGCTTTGCGAGCGAACCACGAAGCAGGCGTCCACGTTCGGGTTGTCGGCGAAGGCGCCGCCGTCGTAGCCGGCGAAACCGATGGTGTAGAGCCCGCGCCGGCGGCCCTCGGCCAGCGCCGCGAGCAGGTTGGGCGAGCCGCCGCTGGTCGACATGGCGATCGCGATGTCGCCGGCCTGCGCCCGTGCGATCAGCTGGCGGGCGAACACCAACTCGAAACCGACGTCGTTGCCCAGCGCGGTCAGGACGGCCTGATCGGCCGTCAACGCCCACGCGGGCAGCGGCGTGCCGATCGGCGGCCGGGCGAACAGCCTCGCCAAAGTCGTGGAATCGGTGCAGCTGCCGCCGTTTCCGAAGGTGAACAACCGGCCACCCGCCCCGAATCGGAGCGCCATCTCGGTGGCGGCCGCCTCCAGCAGGTCGGCGTTGGCCTCCAGGGTCGAGCGCCGCAGCGCCAGGCTCTCGGCCGCCTTCGCCTGTGCCGACGCGGCCAGGTCGGCCAGCAGCGACTTGGGGTCGTCCTCCTGCGCGTCGATGAACGGGTACAGGAAGTTGGTGGGTTCGTCTGTGCTCATCAGTCCTCCACGCCGACGTTCATTTGCGCCGCTCCTCGATCCCGGCCTTGCCGGCATCTTCGTCGCCGACGCGGCTGATCGCCGCGCCGGCGTGGATCAGCACCAAGTCCCCGGCGTCGACCGGGTCGACGAGCGTGGTGATCACGTCCTCGACGCCGCGTGCGGTGCGCACCGGCGCCTGTCCGCCGGCCGACGGGCCGATGACCTCGCCCAGGCGCCCCTCGTCGCTGCACGTCACGCAAACATCTTCCGTACATTCGGCTTTCAGTAATCCCGGGTGCTCGAAACACACGTGGGTCAGCTCCCACAGCAGGTGATAGAACAGAACGAAACCGCCCGTCGCGGGCACCCGCGGATCGGGGTCGTCGAGCCACAGCACGTGATCCGCCATGCCGGCCGCTGGCTGCTCGCCGCTGCCGATCCAGATCGTGGTCGCGCCCCACGCGGGACTTCGCCGCATCACCGAGCGCACCTGCGCGTCGTCGGCTCCGGAGACCGCGACCACGATGTCGCCGGGCCGCACCGACACCCGCACCAGGTCCACCAGGTCGGGGCCGGTCAGCGCCACCGCGGGCAGCGCCCGCTTGCCCACGATCACGGGATGCACGAACTCGACCGCGATGTGCAGCGCGTGCGGCTCCCACGAGGGCGCGATGGACCACATCGTCGCCCCCGCGGCGAACCGCTTGGCCAGTGTGAATGCGGTGGCGGCCAGGTCGGTGGTCAGATCCGAGGCCAATTCGGCGCCCAGGCCGCGGTCGATCGCGGTGGTGGTAGTCATCTCACTCATCCTCTTCGGTACCCATCAGCATCGAGATCGCGGCCTGACCCAGCGCCAGCCCGCCGTCGTTGGGCGGGACGGTGTGATGGGTCAGCACCTCGAACCCGTTGCGCCGCAGGCGCGCACGGCACGCGCGCAGCAGCAGCACATTCTGGAAAACCCCGCCGGTGAGCCCCACCAGCCGGACCTCGCCCGCCACGCGGCCGACCGCGGTGGCGACGGCGTCCGCGAGCGCCTCGTGGAAGGCGGCCGCCAGCAGCGCGGGCCGGGTGCCGGCGTACAGGGCCGCCACCATCGTCTGCACCATCGTCGACGGGTCGATCACCCCGTCGGCGCGCACGCTCAGCGGCAGCGACGGCCCCGGGTCGCCCAGGGCCGACTCGGCGAGCGCCTCGAGCTCGATGGCCGCCTGGCCCTCGTAGTCGATCCGGTGCCGCACCCCGAGCAGCGAGGCGACCGCGTCGAACAGCCGGCCCACGCTCGAGCACGGCACGCACCCGAAGCCGCTGTCCAATTGCGAACGGGTGAGGCGCAATTCGTCCTCGGTCGCGGCGGCGACGGGCGCGAGGTCGGGGGTCCAGTCGAGGCCGGCCGCCCACAATTGCGCCAGCGCCATCCGCCACGGGTTGCGCACCGCGGCGTCGCCGCCCGGCAGCGGCACCGGCAGCAGGTGGCCGGCGCGGACGAACCGGTGGCTGTCGGGCCCGAGGGCGAGAATCTCACCGCCCCAGATGGTTTGGTCGCAGCCGTAGCCGGTCCCGTCGAACGAGACGCCGACGACGGGCTGCCCGATGCGGCCGTGCTCGGCCAGCAGCGAGACGACGTGGGCGTGGTGGTGCTGCACGAGATCCAGCGGTCGCTCGCCGGCGTGACGCTCGGCCCAGTCCCGGGTGTGATACCCGGGATGCAGGTCGGCGGCCAGGCGCACCGCCTCGCCGCGCATCCCGGTGAGCTGACCGACCGCACGCTCGAACGCCCGCAGCGTCTCCCAGGTGGCCATGTCGCCGATGTGGCCGGACAGGTAGGCGCGCGAGCCGTCGGTGAGGCAGAAGGTGTTCTTCAGCTCCCCGCCCACCGCGAGCACGGCGGGGCCCGGCCGCCCGAGATCGACCGGCAGCGGCGCGTAACCGCGGGACCGGCGGATCGGTAGTTCCCCTGCCCCTTCTTCGTCCCTGACCACGCGCACCACCGAGTCGTCGCACGGGACGTGGATCGGCCGGTCGTGGTCCAGGACCGCGTCGCACAGCGCCGAAAGCCGTTCGGCGGCATCCTCATCGGTGAAGCAGATGGGCTCGTCGGAGCGGTTGGCGCTGGTGAGCACCAGCGCGTCGGGGACCGGTCCGGCGGCGCCGGGGACGGGCGCCAGCAGCAGGTGATGGATCGGGGAGTAGGGCAGCATGAGTCCGAGCAGCGGGCTGCCCGGCGCGACGGCGTCGGCGACGGGCGCTCCCGCGCGGCGGCGCAGCAGCACGATCGGGCGGGCGGGGCTCGACAGCACCGCGGCCTCGTCGGCGTCGATGTGCGCGCAAAAGCGCGCCACGTCGAGGTCGCGGACCAGCATGGCGAACGGCTTGGCGCCCCGCGCCTTTCGGGCCCGCAGGGCGCCGACCGCCGCGTCGTCGTCGACCGCGCAGGCCAGGTGGTACCCGCCGACCCCCTTGACGGCGACGACGGCGCCGGCCGCCAGGGCGCGCTGGGCGGCGGCCAGCGCGGCATCCGATCCGGTCACCTCACCGGCGGCCGACGAAAACCGTAGCGACGGGCCGCAATCGGGGCAGGCGATCGGCTGCGCGTGGAACCGGCGGTCCGCCGGATCGTGATATTCGGCCGCGCACGCCTCGCACATGGCGAACGTCGACATGGTTGTCGCCGGGCGGTCGTAGGGCAGCTCGCGGATGATGGTGAACCGCGGCCCGCAGTTGGTGCACGTCACGAAGGGGTGCCGGTAACGCCGGTCGCGCGGGTCGAACAGCTCGCGGACGCAGTCGTCGCACACAGCGATGTCGGGCGGGATGGGCGTCTTGAAAATGTGCTCGCCGGTGACCGTCCGGCTTTCAACGATCCGGAACTCGGGGGGTCCGGCGGGGTCGGCGGCCAGGTCGGCGACGGTCACGCCGCCGATGCGCGCCAGCGGCGGCGCCTCGGCGCGCAGCCGACGCCCGAATTCGTCGACGCTGGCGCGGTCGCCCTGCACCTCGAGGAACACCGCGCCGGAATCGTTGCCGACGAATCCGGCCAGGCCGAGCTCGCTGGCGATGCGGTGGACGAAAGGACGGAAGCCCACCCCCTGGACGACACCAGTCACGGTGAAGCGCTGCCGGATATCGGAGGCCTCCGAAGACAAGGCGAGCATCAGGGGGGATTGGGTCATCTCAACCGCCCTCCGGGCGGGTTGTCGGGTCGGTGCGGCCCCTGCCCATCAGCTCGAGGCCGGCCATCGCCTCCTCCGCGCCGTCGCGGTCGGTCTTCTCCACGGCGAAGCCCATGTGGATGATTATCCAGTCGCCGGGCGCGAACGTCTCCTCCGGCAGCATTCCGACGTTGACCCGGCGCTCCTCGCCGGTGACGTCGACCAGCGCGAGCTGCCCCTCGTAGCCGTCCAGCATCCGGATCACCTGACCCGGGATCCCCAGGCACATCAGCGGTCCTCCCGCGTCTGCAGCGCCGCGACGATCTCCTGGACGGCCCGCGCGGCCCGGGGGACGGCCTTGGCCACGGGCTCGGTGAGGCCGATGCCTTCCTCGACGCTGCCCGCCTCGCAGCCGACGACCACCGTGTACGGCGGGCTGCCGCCGAGGGCTCGCAGGCTGGCGAACACCGCCGCCGGATCCATGCTGTGGGCGTCCAAACCCGTTGCCGCCGAGGGCTCTTCGCAGTCCGCCTGGAACACGTGCAACGTGCCGGGGCTGCCGCGGCTGGGCACGGCGTCGACGAGGACCAACGAGTCCCACTCCTCGAGCAGGTCGTAGGCCAGGTGCATGCCGCGGATGCCGTAGTCGGTGACCCGGACGCAGGAATTGCCGCCCGCGTCGTTCTGCGGGATCTCGGCGTTGCGGACCACTTCCGAGCCGAATCCGTCATCCCCCAGGAAAATGTTGCCGATCCCGGCGACCAGGATGCGCGTCGTCATAGGTTCCCCCCGGTTGACTACATCCGCCTCAGCTTCAGGTAGCGGCGGGCGTCGGGCAGCGATATCAGTCCCAGCGTGACTGCGATCGCGGCCACCAACGCGATGATGGCGATGAATATCCAGCCCAAGACTTCCATTTCGAACTCCTTTCAGGGATTTGCGGGTTGTCCGGCTTCGAGCGGCTCGACCTCGTCGGGGGAGAAGTACAGGTAGCGGCCGTACCAGTCGTGCAGCTCGGCGGCGGGGTCGTCGTCGACGACGACCGCGACGTGCTTGTTGCCCTCGACGTCCTCGTGCACCGACGTCACGCGCGCGGTCTTGCCGGCGACGAAGATGTCCTGCGCGTCCGCGTTGCGCGCCGGCCGCAACCGGACCCGGCTGCCGCGCGCCACCCGCACGCCGCTCACCAGGACCGCGTCGACCTCGGGACGAACGGCGTTGTCGGCCAGCGGATCCCACCAGTCGACGCCCTCCGGGACCTCGGGCACCAGCCCGGACAGGGCGTGCGGGTCGCGCAGCACCCCGTGCAGGCGCGCCATCGCGTCGGGTGACATGGCGTCGCACTGGTCGATGATTTGCGCGGCCCGCGGATCGGTGGCCCGGGCCTGGGCCTTCTCCTCGTCGGTCATCGTCATCACGCGCAGGGTGAGGATCTCGTCGATTTCGGTGCAGTCGTACAGCGCCGTGTTGCTCTGTTCGGCCACCTCGGGGTGGTCGTAGAGGATGATCGGCGAGATCAGCAGGATGTCGCGGGTGCCGGCGGGCCCCGCCAGCACGGGGAAGCAGCGGTGCTGGCGGCAGCGCGCCGCCGCCGCAACGGCGCCCGGCGGCGGCTCGAGCAGCGAAACAAATTGACCGTCAACGACTTCGGCGATGAGGTGGGTGCCGATCATGGACCGCGCGATCGAATCGGTCTTGTCGGCCGCGGCCGCGCCGACGTTGGCGACCCGCACCGAGACGTGGCGCAGGTCGCCGTCCGGTTCGCTGGCGACCGTCAGCTCACCGCGCACCTCGCGCCGCTCGCGGACCAGCCGCCCCCCGGCGAGCAGCTCGACGTCCGTGGCGGCCCGCGCCACGATCGGCAGCGTGTGCGGCCGGCCGTCCAGCGCGAGCGGGCCGAAGGACAGCTCGCACTCGACCGCCTCGTCCCAGGTCAGCCACGACCCCGCCGCGGTCCTCAGCTCGTCGACCGGTTCGAACGCGCCGTGGGCGAATTCGCGCTCGGCCGAGCGGTGCTGCAGCTGCAGGAACCGGACCACCAGGGTCAGCGCCTCGGACCCGTCGACCAGGAACTGCGCCGCCAGGGTGTCGTCTTCGCCCAGGCCGGCTTCGGCGGCGCCGGGCGGACCCAAAACGCCGAACTGCCAGCGGGACTGGTTCTTGCTCGACGTCCCGCGGTACGGGTAGAGCAGGTAGCCCTCGTACAGCACCGCGTCGGCGACGGCGCGGGCCCGGTCCCAGGCGGAGGTCATTTGGCCTCCTCCCGGTCGACACCCAACAGCGTGGTGACCGCGTGGTCGAGGTCGAGCATCCCCTGCGCCGACTTGTAGGCTGCCAGCGCCGCGATGGTTTCGTGGCTCAGGCGCACCCAGCCGGTGTTCGGATAATGCTGCTCGATCAGATCCCGCCAGACCGCGACCGGCATGTCGTAGCGATACTCGCAGTCCCACGGCACCTGCTGGACCGAGAACCCGCGTTCGGACTTGACGAAAATGGTTCCGCTGAAAAGGAACTGGAGGGGCAGCGCGCCGTCGCGCAGCGCGTGCAGGTACTTGGCGGCGGCGACCTCGAAGTCGTAGGTGCAGTCCAGCGGGAGCGCGACCGTCGTGTTGCCGGCGAAGCCCGGCACCATCGCGCTGGCGTGCTGCCAGAGGAAGGTGCGTTGGGTGGCGGCCCAGCGTTCGCGGGGCCCGAACAGGTCGAGCAGCCCGGCCGCCTCCGCCTCCGAGTAGGAGCGGCGCAGCGGCTCGATCCGGACCTGGCAGCGCAGCGCGATCGCGTGCACCGGATCGTCATCGCTGGCGGCGACGCTGACCCGCGCGGTCAGCACCGGGCTCACCGAGTACGGTTCGGGCGCCACGTCGAGGACCGCGAAGTTCACGTCCACGTGCTCTCCGCTCATGGCGGTGTCTCCACCGCGCGCGCGGCGACCCGGGAAAAGAAGTCGTCGATGAAGGCGCGGGCCTCCTGGCCGCCGTCGAACCCGCGCCACAGCATGCGCAGGCGCCCGACGAACTCGTAGCAGGCGTCGATGGGCACGAGGTAGCTGTGCGGCTGGGCAGTTTCGGTATCAGGGACGCGCACCAGCAGCGCCTCGACGTCGTCGGTCAGCAGCGCCACCCGCGGATCGGCGCCGCCGATGGCATTCCAGGCGTCCAGGTCGAGTTCGGATTCGGTCGCCCCGGCCGGGCCGGGGTAGAAGGCGACGGTGCGCCCGAGCGCGGAGTTGGTGAAGAAGAAGGCGACGCCGACGGGAATCTGCAGCGCCTCCCACGCGCGGCGATCCAGCGCGAAGTCCGGAAACGACAGATAGCGGTCCGGCACCGCCCGGTAGCGCAGTTCGGCGGTGCGGTCGGTGAACAGCAGATAACAGGCCCGGCATGCGCACATCAGCTGGCGGGCGGCCACATTCACGACGTGCTGGTGCTCGTCGGGAATCGCTTCCGAGCACATCTCGCACCGCTCGCCCGCCGGCTCGGGAGCCGCCCGGTCGCTGCGGATGCGGGTCAGAACGTCATACGGGCTCGTCATGCGCGCGCTCCCATCGGTTCGGCCAGCGCCACCGAGGGCACCCCGTCGCGGGGCAACAGGGGGAGCGGCTCGAGGTGAGCTCCGTCGGGGCCGGCGCCCGCGTGCACGATGTCGAACTGCGTGCCGCAGCGCGGGCAATCCAGCATCGTCTCGTTCAATCGGGCGCCCGCCAACGAGTCGTCGCACACCGGGCAATGGTCGCGGTAGGCCAGCGGCAGGTCGCCGACCCGGCACACCAGCAGCGCGATGCCGGCGACCCGGAAGCCCGCGACGTCGCCGGGCTCCAGCTCGGCCACCTCGGGCAGCGGGTGCCAGTTACCGGACCCGTTCGACGCGTTCGAACGGACGTGTGCCAGCAGCGATTCCGTCGGGATCACGGCCCCGTTGCCCGCGGGCTCGGCCGTCACTACCTCTATCGACGAGATCTCCGGGGCGGCGGCCCGGACCGCGTCCTCGACGGCCAGCTCCAGCGTCACCGCCGACGATGGGCAGCTCTTGCAGCTGCCCTTGAATGCCAGCCGCACGGTGCCGTCGTCGAGCACCTCGAGCAGGTCGACGTCGCCGCCGTGCGAGCCGAGGTAGGGCCGCACCCGGTCCAGCGCGTCGGAAACCCGCCGGTGCGCGTCGTGCGGGTGCAGCCCGTGGACCAGCAGCAGGCTGGCCACCAGGTCGTCGGTGGCCAGCCGCTCGGCGAAACCGGCGTCGCCGGCTCGCACGATCCGTTCGAGGGCGGCCCCGTAGAGCCCGACCACCTCGCGGACCAACTGCTGGGCGCGCTCGTGCGCGGCCGCCCCACCCGCCGCGCAGGAATCCAGGAGGGTCTGGATCCGATCGCCCGCTGCGCGCCACTGCGTGTCGTTCTCGGGGGTCTCCGGGCGATCCGCCATCTCCTACTCCCCGACGGGCGATTGCGTCGGCGTGTGCAGTCTCTCCAGGGTCTTGCCCTTTCCGAGGTACATGTGCACGCCGCACGGCAGGCACGGGTCGAAGCTGCGCACCGTGCGCATGACGTCGATGCCCTTGAAGTTGTCCCGGCCGTTCTCCTCGAAGATCGGCTGGCCCTGCACCGCGTCCTCGTACGGGCCCGGCGTGCCGTAGCTGTCGCGCGGGTTGGCGTTCCACGGGGTGGGCGGGTACGGGTGGTAGTTCGCGATCTTGCCGTCCCGGATCACCATGTGGTGGCTGAGCACCCCGCGCACCGCCTCGGTGAAGCCGCAGCCGATGGCCTCGTCGGGCACCTCGAAGCGCTCCCACGTCTTGGTGCGCCCGGCGCGGATCTCCTCCAGTGCCTTCTCGGCGAAGTGCAGCGCGCAGGCGGCCGCGTAGGCCTGGAAATAGGTGCGGGCCCGGTCGCGCTCGATCGTGTTGCTGCCGTACTTGGGCACCTTCCACTCGAACTCGACGGGACCCTTCAGCGCGGTCTTGGGCAGGTTGATCTTGACGCTGTTGCCGGTCGCCTTGACGTAGCCGATGTCGACCAGGCCGGCGAGCGCGGTCGCCCACAGCCGGGCCAGCGGCCCCCCGCCGGTGTCCAGCGCCAGGTGGTCGGTGCCGTCGAACCAGCGCGGGGACATCACCCAGCTGTACTTGCCGCCCTCCATGTCCCGCTTCTGCGGATGCGGGTTGGTGTGCTGGTTCCATGGGTGGCGCCGGTCCACCGCGTTGCCCAGCGGATCGGTCTTGACGAACATCTCCTGGTCGGTCCAGTCGTCGTAATACGAACTGCCCAAAAGGATCCGGATGCCGAGGTTGATGTCCACCAGCGAGTGGGTGACCAGCTTGCCGTCGACCACCACGCCCGGGGTGACGAACATCGCGTTGCCCCAACGCTCCATGTCCTTGTAGGCGAAGTTGCACACCTCGGGGTCCTGGAACGAGCCCCAGCAGCCGAGCAGCGTGCGCCGCAGCCCGACCTTCTCATAACCGGGCAGCGCCTCGTAGAAGAAGTCGAACAGGTCGTCGTGCATCGGCACGACCTTCTTCATGAACTCGACGTAGCGCATCAGCCGCGTCATGTAGTCCGTCATCAGCTGGATGGTCGCGACGGTGCCGATGCCGCCGGGGTACAGCGTGGACGGGTGCACGTGGCGACCCTCCATGAGGCAGAACATCTCTCGCGTCCAGCGACTGACCTGTAGCGCCTCGCGGTAGAACTCGCCGCTGAACGGGTTGAGCGACCGCATGATGTCGGCGATCGTCCGGTAGCCGTGCGCGTCGGCGTGCGGCGCCTGCGTCTTCTCCGCCAGCGACAGCACGCTCGGGTTGGTCTCGGCGACCATCTTCTCGCAGAAGTCCACCCCGACCAGGTTCTCCTGGAAGATGTTGTGGTCGAACATGTACTCGGCGGCCTCGCCGAGGTTGATCAGCCACTCGCCCAGGTGCGGCGGCTTGACCCCGTACGCCATGTTCTGCGTGTAGCACGAACAGGTGGCGTGGTTGTCGCCGCAGATGCCGCAGATGCGGCTGGTGATGAAGTGGGCGTCGCGGGGGTCCTTGCCCTTCATGAAGATCGAGTAGCCGCGGAAGATCGACGAGGTGCTGTGGCACTCGACGACTTCCTTGTTCTCGAAATCGATCTTGGTGTAGATGCCGAGGCTGCCCACGATCCGGGTGATCGGGTCCCAGGCCATCTCGACGAGCTGGCCCGGTTCCCGCTTGGCGGTGCTCGGCTCGGGAACGATAGTTGTCATCGAAGTCTCTCCAGGTGCAGTGAGAAGAAGGCGTGCCGCGACCTACCAGGTGCGGCGGGCCCCGGTGGTCAGTTGGTCGCCGTTGTGGCGCCACTTCGGCTCTTTGTCGACGGTGCGCCCCGTGACGCCGCGCAGGCTGCGGATCACGCTGCCGTACAAGCCGACCGCGGTGCTGGAAAGCTTGCCGCCCGGCGGCTCGTCCATGAACGGCATGAACTTGTCGGGGAAGCCGGGCATGGTGCATCCGATGCAGATGCCGCCGACGTTCGGGCAGCCGCCGACACCGTTGATCCAGCCGCGCTTGGGCACGTTGCACTTGACGACCGGGCCCCAACAGCCAAGCTTCACAATGCATTTCGGCGACCCGTATTCGGTGGCGAAATCACCCTGCTCGTAGTAGCCGGCGCGGTCGCACCCCTCGTGCACGGTGTTGCCGAACAACCACTTGGGGCGCAGCGCGTCGTCGAGCGGGATCATCGGCGCCTGACCGGTGGCCATATAGAGCAGGTAGGTGAGCGTCTCGGACAGGTTGTCCGGGTGGATCGGGCAGCCCGGGACGCAGACGATCGGGATGCCGGCCTTGCTCTTCCAGTCCCAGCCGAGGTAGTCGGGTACGCCCATCGCCCCGGTCGGGTTTCCGGCCATCGCGTGGATGCCGCCGTAGGTGGCGCAGGTGCCGACCGCGACCACCGCGGTGGCCTTCGGCGCCAGCCGGTCGAGCCACTCGCTGGTGGTCATGGGCTGGCCGGTGGCCGGGTCGTTGCCGAACCCGCACCAGTAGCCCTCGTCCTTGATCTTCTCGTTGGGGATGGACCCCTCGACGACGAGCACGAACGGCTCGAGCTCGCCGCGATCGGCTCTGAAGAACCACTCGAGGAAGTCGTCGGCCCCTCCGTTCGGGCCGCATTCGAAATCGATCAGGGGCCAGTGCACGGCGACCTTGGGTAAGCCCGGAAGCGCACCGAGGGCTATCTCCTCGACGCTGGGCTGGGTGGCGGCAGTCAACGCCACCGAATCGCCGTCGCAACTGAGGCCCGCGTTAATCCATAGAACATGGATCAATGTTTCTTCTGCTTTGACTGCTGCTTCTGTTGGCATGCTGCAGCTTTCCGGAGCCGGGCTGGGACGCTCCTGCGCCGCCGGAGTCGACCGTCGGCCCACTTGCGCAGCGCTGAATTTGGGTCTACTCCCGCCTCAGACGGTTGTCAACGGTCCAGGGTTTGCGGGCAAATATACAGATGTGTTATTGGCCCCTCGTCTCATCTATTTGCGTTGCCGGGCAGGGGATTTCGGCCGGGGATCACTCGGCCGGCCAACCCGTGAGCAAGCCTAACGAAGGGCGGGACGATCTCGGTCGTCTTGCGAGCGATTGGCAAGATCAGTCGTCGGCGTTCGCCGCGAATCGCCGCAGCCAGCCGAACCAGGCGCCCATGCCGGCGCCGGTGCGCGCGCTGATCGGCAGGATCTCGGCCGTGGCGTTGACTTCGCGAATGTGTGAGATGTAGGAGTCGACGTCCACGTCGAGGTAGGGCACCAGGTCAATCTTGTTGAGCAGCACCACGTCCACCGACCGGAACATCACCGGATACTTCAGCGGCTTGTCCTCGCCCTCGGTCACGGAGTACACCATGGCCTTGGCGTGCTCGCCGACGTCGAATTCCGCCGGGCAGACCAGGTTGCCGACGTTCTCGATGATCACCAGGTCAAGGCCGGGGAGGTCGAGGCCGGGCAGGGCGCGGTTGACCATGGGCGCGTCGAGGTGGCATTCGCCGCCAAACCCATTGCTGGTGTTGAGCAGTGACACCTGGGCGCCGCGCCCGCTGAGCTTGGCCGCGTCCAGGTCGGTGGCGATGTCGCCCTCGATGACGCCGATCGCGAATTCGCCGGCGAGCTCGTCGAGCGTGGCCGCCAGCACGGTCGTCTTGCCCGATCCCGGGGAGCTCATCAGGTTCAGCGTGCGGATCCCGTGGCTCTCGAAGGCCGCCCGGTTGGCGTCGGCGAGGGTGTCGTTCTCGGCGAAGATCGCCTCCAGCACGTCGATGCGCTGCTTGCCGGTCTGGTAGCGACTGTGGTCCCCGTGCTCGTGATCCGGAAGGTCGTGGTCGTGGGTGTGCACGGTTCCGTCGTCGTGTCGGTGAAACCTACCCATGGTCAAATCCTAGTGCGCGCCGCAACGGGTCACCCCGCCGAGCGTGCATCCTGCGACGCGTCCGGGGCGTGTCGCGTCGCAGGATGCACATTCGCGGAGTTGCCCTGAGCGTCTGAGGTTTTCACGAGACGTCCAGGGACGTCACCAGGAACTCGTTGCCACGCAGCACCTCGACGTCGGGGCTGTCGCACCGCGGGCACCAGATCGACCAGGCCGACGTGATCTCCGATTCGCGGCCGCACGCCCGGCAGCGCACCTCGGCGCCGACGCATTCGAGTTCCAGCTCGGCGTCCGGCATGTCCTCGGAATCCCGGACCAGCGTCCAGCAGAACGACAGCGATTCCGGCACCACCTGGCGAAGCGCGCCGATCCGCACCCGCACCACGTCGACGTGCCGGCCCCCGGCGTGGGTCTTGACCAGACCGGCGATGGCCTCGCACAGCGACAGCTCGTGCATGGCACTTTTCTACACCCACGCGTCAGCTCTGGGCCGAACCCCACTTCTCCTCGATGCGCCCGTAGCGCCACACCAGCAGGGCGACCGCCCAGGTGAGCACGAAGATGCCGACGACGGCGAAGCCGACGGCGTTGAGGTCGAGGCCGCCGATCCAGTTCCAAAACCCGCCCCGCCACCCCAACTGGCCCGCGAACAACCCGAGCAGTTCGACGGTCCCGATCAACAGCGCGACCGCGACCGACAGCCCGGTGATGGTGATGTTGTAGTAGATCTTGCGCAGCGGGCTGGCGAAGGCCCAGCCGTACGCGAAGTTCATGAACGATCCGTCGATCGTGTCCAGCAGGCACATGCCGGCGGTGAACAGCACCGGCAGGCACAGGATGGCGTACCAGGGCAGGCCCGCCGCGGCGCTGGTTCCCGCCAGCACCAGCAGCGCGATCTCCGTGGCGGTGTCGAAACCGAGCCCGAACAGCAGCCCGACCGGGTAGAGGTGCCAGGACTTGGTGATCGATCGGGTGATGCGGCCGAGGTACCGGTTGATCAGCCCGCGGTTCTGCAACTGCCGCTCGAGTTCGGTTTCGTCGTAGCGACCGCGGCGCAGGCGCGCGAACACGCGCAGGATGCCGACCAGTACCACGACGTTGAGGGCCGCGATCAGGTAGAGGAACACGCCGGAGACGCTGGTGCCGATCAGGCCGGTGTAGTGATGCAGCGTCGAGGAGCCGTCCTCGACCGGTCCGGCAGTGGCCTTTATGACGGCCTTTGTCCCCGTTGCCAGCAGCAGGGCCAGCGCGAAGACCACGGTGGAATGGCCCAGCGAGAAGAAGAATCCGACGGCCAGCGGGCGCTGCCCTTCGCCCATCAGCTTGCGGGTGGTGTTGTCGATGGCGGCGACGTGGTCGGCGTCGAAGGCGTGGCGCATGCCCAGGGTGTAGGCCGTCAACCCCACGCCGATGCCAAAGGCCTTGCCCCCCAAGCTGAGTCGCGCCGGGTCGACGAGCAGCACCAGGGTGCCCCAGCCGATCAGGTGCAGCGCGGCGATCACCGCCAGCATCGATCCGAGCCGCCACCACTCCGCCGGCGCCAAGGCGCTCCGCAGCTTCCTGGCCACCACCACGACACTAGGAGGGGCCGCGAGCCAAGTGCAAGTGGATTGCAGGAGCGGCAGGCGAAGGCTGGCAATCCCGGGTGTGTCCCGCGACACTGGGAAGATGACGCCCAAGGCCGCGAAACCGGCCACCGCGCTGGACCCGGCCGTCACCGAACGGATCGGTGACCTGCTGCGGGCCCACGGGCTGCGGCGGATGGCGTCGCGGATCCAGGTGTTGGCGGTGCTCGAGCCCGTCAACGGGCACCTGCCGGTGGCGGAGATCCACCAGCGGGTGCGCGCGTCCCTGCCGCCCGGCAGCCAGCCGCCCGACGTGGCGACCATCTACCGCACCGTGACGACGCTGGTCGATCAGGGGGTGCTGCACGCGCTGACCCTCGAGGGCGGCGTGACCACCTACGGCCTGGCCACCGCGCCCCATCACCACGCGGTGTGCACGCGGTGCGGCTCGATCATCGAAGTGCCCGCCCGGCAGCTGAGCTCGGCGCTGGAGCACGCGATGGCGGGCAGCTCCTTCGCGCTGTCGGAGGCGGCCGGCCTGACGCTGCACGGGCTGTGCCCGCGGTGCCAGCCGTCAGCCGAGGCTCAATAGCGCGTTTTCGACCACCTCGGGGAGCGCCGGATGAATCCAGTACTGGCCGCGCGCCATCTCCGCGGCGGTCAGGCCGAAGCTCATCGCCTGGATCAGCGGCTGGATGATCGACGACGCCTGATGTCCCATGATGTGCGCGCCCAGCAGACACCCGCTGTTGCGCTCGGCGATGAGTTTGACGATGCCGGTGGTGTCCTCCATCGCCCAGCCGTAGGCGACGTCGGCGTAGTCCTGCACCGCGACGGAGATGTCGAATCCGCGTGCGATGGCCTGGTTTTCGGTGAGGCCGACGGTCGCCAGCTGGGGATCGGTGAACACCGCGGACGGGACGAACCGGTGGTCGGTCACGGCCATCGACTCGGTGTCGTCCCAGTCGCACAGCAGGTTGTGCTGCACGACGCGGGCCTCGTGGTTGGCGACGTGTTTGAGCTGGTAGGGCGACGAGACGTCGCCGAGTGCGAAAACGCCGCGCGCCGAGGTTCTTTGGTATTCGTCTACCACCACCCGGCCGCTCTCGACGTCGATGCCGGCCTGTTCGGCGTCCAGCAGGTCGCCGTTGGGCAACCGGCCCGTCGCCACCAGCAGCAGGTCGGCGTTCAGGGTGGAGCCGTCGTCGAGCTCCAGGGAGACGCCCGAGCCGCGGTTGGCGGCGCGCGCGACCATCCGGTGGGTGCGCAGCTCCCATTTGCGCGCGGCGATGCGGGTAAACCGTTTGCAGATGGTGTCGTCGAAGTGCCGCAGCAGCGTGGAACCCCGCACGACGAGGGTGACGCGGACGCCGAGCGCGGAGAAGACGTGCGCGAATTCCGTTGCCACGAAGCCGCTTCCGATGATCACCAGGTGTTCGGGCAGCTCGGGGATGCGCATGATGGTGTCGCTGGTGTGGTAGTGCACGTCGGAGGCGAGGATGGTCGAGGGGATCACCGGACGCGAGCCCGCTGCGATCACCACCTGATCGGCGGTGAATTCCTCGCCGGCGTCGGTGCGCAACAGGTAGCGCCCGTCGGGCTGGACCGGCCGGAACCGGGTGTGCCGTTCGTACAGGTCGACATTGGGCAGCGAGCGCCGGTACTCCTCGCCGCTCATCGAGATGGGGTCGATGCGCCCGAAAACACGCGAGACGATCTCGTCCCAGCGCACCTGGTCGATGTGCGCGTCGATGCCGTAGCGGGCCGCGCCCCGGATGCCCGCGGCGACCTCGGCGGCGTAGACGAACATCTTCGTCGGGATGCATCCGACGTTGAGGCAGGTGCCCCCGAACGTGCCCTGCTCGCAGATCGCCGCGCGCTTGCCGGCGTAGCGGTCGTCGAGAATGGTGTTGCCCGAACCGGTTCCGATGATGGCGATGTCGTACGTCTCCATGCCCGGGCGGTCACCCCTTCTCCGAGGGTGCCGACGCGTCGGCGTTTTGGTTGCTGAGGTAGTGGTCCAGCCACGCGTCCAGTTCGCGGTATGCGGTCCGGCGCGGCTGGTTCAGCGACAGGAACACGTCGTGTTTCGCGTCGGGCACCGGGACGATGGTGGTGCGATTCCCGATGCAGCCGGCCCACTTGGCGATCTGGGTGACGTCGAGGACCGCGTCGCCGGTCTGCATGGATGCCGGGTCGCTGGTCTCCCGCACGGTGTGGTCGGAACGCAGGATCAGGTTGGGCACGCCGACGTCCAGGCCGCGGTGCAGCCGGGCCTGGCCGCGGCGGATGGCGTGCAACCAGCCGAGGGTGATGGGGAAGCCGCCCAGCGGCTTCCACTGCAGGTTGTAGTCGAACTCGCCGTGGTAGTCGCGGTGCAGGGTGGTGCCGTAGCCGCCTTCGGTCGACCCGCGGACCACGCCCTTGGACCGCACCCGGGACAGGCCGGCGATCAGCGCGGAGGTCGCCGAGTGGCGCAGCACCGCGGGACCGTGCAGGTCGAGGAACGGGCTGTTGAGCACCATGCCGCCGACGCCCCCGTGCGCGGCCGGGTCGCGCCGGCGCAGCCGGTCCAGCCACAACGGCACGATGAGCCCGCCGGAGGAATGGCCGTAAACCAGGACCTTGGCTCGCCGGCCGGACGGGCCGGGCTCGCGGATGACGGCCAGGGCGTGCTCGAGTTCGGCGTCGTAGTGGGCCAGGTCGGTGATGAAATGCGGGGTCTGGCCGTCGCGGCGCGAGCGGCCGCACTTCTGTAGGTCCAGCGCGTAGAAGGCAAAGCCGCGATCGGCGAAGCGGTCGGCCAACTCGGTGTGGAAGAAGTAGTCGGTGTAGCCGTGCACGGCCAGGACGGCGTGCCGCGCCGCGGTGGGCTCGCCCCGCCGGATCAGCGTTGCCACGATCTCGCCCTCGCCGGCGCGATCGGGCCCGAGCGGGATCGTGTGCTGCCAATAGCCGGGCAGCACGTCGGGCACCCAGCCAGTCACGAGGCCAGCTTAAAGGTTTTGCTGGTGACGGGTGGCCGCACGTGGCAAGTGCCCGGATCGCGCCGGGATAACCTGGGACGGTGTCAGGCCGAGGCGCAACCGCGCGCACCGATGTCGCGCTGGTGGGCGCCGGCGTCATGAGCGCCACGCTGGGGGCGTTGCTGCGGCGGCTGGAGCCGGGTTGGGACATCACCCTGATCGAGCGGCTGGACGCCGTCGCCGCCGAGAGCAGCAGCCCCTGGAACAACGCCGGCACCGGGCACTCCGCGCTGTGCGAGCTGAACTACACGCCGGAGAACCCCGACGGCTCGATCGACATCACCAAAGCGGTCCGCATCAACGAGGAGTTCCAGGTCACCCGCCAGTTCTGGGCGTACGCGATCGAGAACGGCATCCTGGCCGACCGCGGCTTCCTCAACCCGGTCCCGCACGCCAGCTTCGTGCGCGGGGCGCGCCGCGTGGACTACCTGCGGCGGCGGCAGCGCGCGCTGGCCCACAACCCCCTGTTCGCGCGCACCGAATTGATCGACGACCCGGGCGAGTTCGCGCGGCGGCTGCCGTTCATGGCCGCCAAGCGCGACTTCTCCGAGCCGACCGCGCTGAACTGGGCTGCCGACGGCACCGACGTCGACTTCGGTGCGCTGTCCCGCCAACTCGTCGGCTATTGCGTGCGCGGCGGGGCGACGGCGCTGTTCGGTCACGAGGTCCGCAACCTGACCCGCCAATCCGACGGCAGCTGGACGCTTCGGGTCCGCAACCGCCGCACGGGCGAAAAACGCCGGCTGAACGCCAAATTCGTGTTCGTCGGCGCGGGCGGGGACGCGCTGCCGCTGCTGCAGAAGTCGGGCATCAAGGAGGTCAGGGGCTACGCCGGCTTCCCGATCGGCGGCCGGTTCCTGCGCGCGGACAACCCCGCACTCACCGCCGCGCACCGCGCCAAGGTGTACGGAACCCCGGCACCCGGCGCGCCGCCGCTGGGCGCGCTGCATCTAGACCTGCGGTTCGTCAACGGGAAGTCGTGGCTGGTGTTCGGGCCGTACGCCGGGTGGTCGCCGAAGTTCTTGAAACACGGCCACTTCACCGACCTCCCGCGCTCGATCAAGCCGGACAACGTGCTGTCGATGCTCGGCGTCGGGGTCACCCAGCTGCCGCTGGTCAACTATCTGATCGGTCAGCTGCGCCTGTCCGAGCCCGACCGCGTGCGCGCGCTGCGCGAATTTGCTCCCACCGCAACGGATTCGGACTGGGAGCTGACGATCGCCGGCCAGCGGGTTCAGGTGATCCGCCGCGACCGGCGCCGGGGCGGGGCGCTCGACTTCAACACCACCGTGCTCGGCGCCGCCGACGGCAGCATCGCCGGGCTGCTGGGCGGTTCCCCGGGGGCGTCCACCGCGGTGCCTGCCATGCTCGACGTGCTGGCGCGCTGCTTCGCCGACCGGTATGCCTCGTGGCTGCCGACGCTCAAGGAGATGGTGCCGTCGCTGGGGACGGAGCTGTCCGGCGAGCCCGCACTGTTCGACGACGTCTGGGCGTGGGGCACCAAGGCGCTGGGGCTGGCGGCGCTATGACTGAAACGCTGCGCCGGTCCTGGTCCAAAGACCTTGACGCCCGGACCCTTTACGAGCTGCTCAAGCTGCGGGTGGAGGTGTTCGTCGTCGAGCAGGCCTGCCCGTACCCGGAGCTCGACGGGCGCGACCTGCTCGCCGAGACCCGGCACTTCTGGCTCGAGACGCCCGACGGCGAGGTGATCTGCACGCTGCGGCTGATGGAGGAGCACGCGGGGGGCGAGAAGGCGTTCCGGCTCGGGCGGCTGTGCACCAAACGCAGCGCCCGCGGCCAGGGCCACACCACCCGGCTGCTGCGCGCCGCGCTCGCCGAGGTCGGCGACTACCCGTGCCGGATCGACGCGCAGACATACCTGGCCGACATGTACGCCCAGCACGGATTCGTCCGTGCCGGTGACGATTTCGTCGACGACGGCATCCCGCACGTGCCCATGCTCAAGCCCTCCCGCTCCGGCCTGGCGGAGCAGCCGTGAGGCCGTATCCGTTCAGCGCGATCGTCGGGCACGACCAACTGCGGCTCGCCCTGCTGCTGTGCGCCGTGCGCCCGGAGATCGGCGGCGCGCTCATCCGCGGCGAGAAGGGCACCGCCAAGTCGACGGCCGTGCGCGGGCTGGCCGGGCTGCTGGCCGCCGCGACGGGAAATGGGGAGGCGGGGCTGGTCGAAATGCCGCTCGGCGCAACCGAAGACCGGGTGATCGGATCGCTGGACCTGCAGCGGGTGCTGCGCGACGGCGAGCACGCGTTTTCCCCGGGGCTGCTGGCCCGCGCCCACGGCGGCGTGCTCTACGTCGACGAGGTCAACCTGTTGCACGACCACCTCGTCGACGTGTTGCTCGACGCCGCGGCGATGGGGCGGGTGCACATCGAGCGCGACGGCGTCTCCCATTCGCACGAGGCGCGTTTCGTGCTGATCGGCACCATGAACCCGGAGGAGGGCGAGCTGCGCCCGCAGCTGCTGGACCGCTTCGGCCTCACCGTCGACGTGCGCGCGTCGCGCGACGTCGAGGTGCGCGCGCAGGTGATCCGCCAGCGCCTGGCCTACGAGGCGGACCCGGACGCGTTCGCGGCGCGCTACGCCGACGCGGACGCGGAACTGGCCCGCCGGATCGCCGCGGCGCGGGCACTGGTCGACGAGGTGGCCCTGCCGGACAACGAATTACGGCGCATCGCCGCGCTGTGCGCCGCGTTCGACGTCGACGGCATGCGCGCCGACCTGGTGGTGGCCCGCACGGCCGTCGCGCATGCCGCGTGGCGCGGCGCCAGGACCGTCGAGGAGCAGGACATCCGGGTGGCGGCCGAGCTGGCGTTGCCGCACCGCCGCCGCCGCGACCCGTTCGACGATCCCGGCATCGATCGCGACCAGCTGGACGAGGCCCTGGCGCAAGCCGGAACCGACGAACCCGAGCCCGATCCCGATCCGCCGGGTGGCGGACAGACCGCCGATGCGGTTGAGGAGCAACCGAATTCGAAGCCGCAGCGCGCGCCGTCGACGAAACCCAGCGCGCCGCCGTCGGCGACCTTTCGCACCCGGGCGCTGACCGTGCCCGGCGTCGGCGAGGGCGCCCCGGGCCGGCGGTCGCGGGCCCGTAACGCCTCCGGCAGCGTGGTGGCCGCCGCCGACGGAAGCGACGCCGGCGCGCACGGCCTGCACCTGTTCGCCACGCTGCTGGCGGCCGCCGAGCGCTCCGGCGCGGGCCCGCTGCGGCCGGGGCCGGGGGACGTGCGCCGCGCCATCCGCGAAGGGCGCGAAGGCAACCTGGTGATCTTCGTCGTCGACGCGTCGGGCTCGATGGCCGCCCGGGATCGGATGGCCGCCGTGAGCGGCGCCACCCTGTCGCTGTTGCGCGACGCCTACCAGCGCCGGGACAAGGTCGCGGTGATCACCTTCCGCCAGACCGAAGCCCGGCTGTTGCTCCCGCCGACGTCGTCTGCGCACATCGCCGGGCGGCGCCTGGCCCGCTTCGACACCGGCGGCAAGACCCCGCTCGCCGAGGGCCTGCTGGCCGCGCGCGAGCTGATCGTCCGGGAAAAGGCGCGCGACCGGGCGCGGCGCCCGCTGGTGGTCGTGCTCACCGACGGCCGGGCGACCGCCGGGCCGGACCCGTTGGGGCGCAGCCGAATCGCGGCGGCCCGGTTGCTCGCCGAGGGCGCCGCCGCGGTGGTCGTGGACTGCGAGACGTCGTACGTGCGGCTGGGGCTGGCCGGCCAACTCGCGGATCAGCTCGGCGCGCCGGCGGTGCGGCTGGAGCAGCTGCGCGCCGACCATCTCACGCGCGCCGTGCGCGACGCGGCCTGAGCGAGGATAACCGCCCATGCCACAGGGAAAACCGCTCGAAGTGCCCGACGACGGCCTGACCACCCGGGCGCGGCGCAACACGCCCGTGCTGGCGGTGCACACCGGCGCGGGCAAGGGGAAGTCGACGGCGGCGTTCGGAATGGCGTTGCGGGCGTGGAACGCCGGCCTGCGCGTGGCCGTGTTCCAGTTCGTCAAGAGCGCGAAATGGAAGGTCGGCGAGGAGGCGGCCTTCGCCCGGCTCGGCGAGCTCCACGACCGCGACGGCGCCGGCGGGGCCGTCGAATGGCACAAGATGGGCGCGGGCTGGTCCTGGACGCGCAAGGCCGGCAGCGACATCGACCACGCGGCGGCCGCGGCCGACGGGTGGGCCGAGATCGCGCGCCGGCTGGCCGCGCAGCGCCACGACTTCTACGTGCTGGACGAATTCACCTACCCGCTCAAGTGGGGCTGGGTCGACACCGACGACGTGGTCGACGCCCTGCTGGCCCGGCCCGGCCACCAGCACGTGGTGGTCACCGGGCGCGACGCCCCGCAGCGGCTGGTCGACGCCGCCGACCTGGTCACCGAGATGACCAAGGTCAAGCACCCGATGGATGCGGGGCGCAAAGGGCAGAAGGGCATCGAGTGGTGAGCGTCCCCGCGGTGGTCATCGCCGCGCCCGCCTCGGGTAGTGGAAAGACCACCGTCGCAACGGGTTTGATCGGCGCCCTGCGCGGGGCGGGCCATGCGGTCGCGCCGTTCAAGGTCGGCCCGGACTTCATCGACCCCGGCTACCACGGCCTGGCCGCCGGGCGCCCCGGCCGCAACCTCGATCCGGTCATGGTGGGGGAGCGGCTCATCGGCCCCCTCTACGCGCACGGCGCAGCCGGCGCGGACATCGCGGTGGTCGAGGGCGTGATGGGGCTCTTCGACGGGCGCATCGGAACGACGGCCCCCGCGGCGGGCTCCACCGCGCACGTCGCCGGCCTGCTGGGCACCCCCGTGGTTCTGGTGGTCGACGCGCGCGGCCAGAGTCACAGCATCGCCGCGCTGCTGCACGGGTTTTCGACCTTCGACGCCGCCACCCGCGTCTCCGGCGTGATCCTCAACCGGGTCGGGTCCGCCCGGCACGAGGAGGTGCTGCGGCAGGCCTGCGAGCAGGTCGGGGTACCGGTGCTGGGCGCCATCCCGCGCGCCGCCGAATTAGAGCTGCCCACAAGGTATCTCGGGCTCGTCACGGCCGTGGAATACGGGCGCCGCGCGCACGACGCGGTCGAGGCGATGACCACCCTGATCGCCCGCCACGTCGATGTGGCCGCGGTGGTTGCGGCCGCCCGGGGCGGCCCCGCCGATGCGCCGTGGGACCCCGCCGCGGCCGTGGGGGACAGGCCGCCCGCGCACGCCACGGTCGCCATGGCGGCCGGGAAGGCGTTCAGCTTCGGCTATGCCGAGCACGCGGAGCTGCTGCGCGCCGCCGGCGCCGACGTCGCCGAGTTCGACCCGCTCGTCGACGCGTTGCCCGACGGCACCGACGCGGTCCTGTTGCCCGGGGGCTTTCCCGAGCAGTTCACCGCGGAGCTGTCCGCCAACGACGTTGTCCGCCGCCAGATCAACGAGCTGGCCGCCGCCGGCGCGCCCGTGCACGCCGAATGCGCCGGGCTGATCTACCTGGCCGCCGAACTCGACGGGCACCCGATGTGCGGGGTGCTGGCCGGGTCGGCGCGGTTCACTCCGAACCTCACGCTGGCCTATCGCGAGGCCGTCGCCGTGGCCGATTCGCCGCTCTATGCCGCCGGCGAGCGGGTCGTCGGGCACGAATTCCACCGCACCGCAGTCACTTTCGCCCGGAGCTATCAACCGGCGTGGGTGTACCGGGGCGCCGACGCGGATCCCGTCCGCGACGGCGCCGTGCACGCCGGGGTGCACGCGTCGTACCTGCACACCCACCCGGCCGCGACGCCGGGCGCCGTGGGGCGCTTCGTCGCGCACGCGGGGCGGCAATCGCACAACCTTTAGGCTTGCCGGGTGACCGACAACGCCTACCTGGCTGGGCTGCGGCTGGCCGGCAAGAAGGTCGTCGTGGTCGGCGGTGGGACCGTCGCCCAGCGCCGGTTGCCCCTGCTCATCGCCAGTGGCGCGGAGGTGCACGTCATCACGCGCACGGCCACCCCGGCCGTCGAGGCGATGAGCGGAATCGTGCTGTCGGTGCGCGAATACCGCGACGGCGACCTCGACGGGGCCTGGTACGCGATCGCGGCCACCGACGACGCGCGAGTGAACGCGGCCGTCGTCGCCGAGGCCGAACGCAGCCAGATCTTCTGTGTCCGGGCCGACGTCGCCGTCGAGGGAACGGCGGTGACCCCGGCCACCTTCAGCTACGCCGGGTTGTCGGTGGGGGTGCTGGCCGGCGGCGAGCACCGCCGTTCCGCGGCCATCCGGTCGGCCATCCGGGAGGCGCTGCAGCAGGGGGTCATCACGCTGGAAGACCCGGAGAGCTCCGACGTGGTGCGCGGCGGGGTGGCGCTGGTCGGGGGCGGCCCCGGCGACCCTGAACTGATCACCGTGCGCGGGCGGCGGCTGCTCGCCCAGGCCGACGTCGTGGTCGCCGACCGCCTCGCGCCGCCGGAACTGCTCGCGGAGCTGCCGCCGCACGTAGAGGTCATCGACGCGGCCAAGATCCCGTACGGGCGCGCCATGGCCCAGGACGCGATCAACGACGTCATGATCGAGCGGGCCCGGTCCGGCAGCTTCGTCGTCCGCCTGAAGGGCGGGGACCCCTTCGTGTTCGCGCGCGGGTATGAGGAGGTGCTGGCGTGCGCCGAGGCCGGGATTCCGGTGACGGTGGTGCCGGGTGTGACAAGCGCCATAGGCGTGCCCGCCCTGGCGGGCGTCCCGGTCACCCATCGGGCGATAAATCACGAGTTCGTGGTGGTCAGCGGCCACGTCGCGCCCGGTCACCCCGAATCGTTAGTGAATTGGGATGCTTTGGCCGCGATGCGGGGCACCATCGTTTTGCTGATGGCCGTCGAACGCATCGAGCTGTTCGTCGATGTGCTGTTGAAAGGCGGCCGACCTGCACAGACGCCGGTGTTGGTGGTGCAGCACGGGACAACCGCGGCTCAGCACACGTTGCGGGCCACCCTGGCCGACACGCCGGAGAAGATCCGCGCCGAGGGGATCCGACCTCCGGCGATCATCGTGATCGGGGCCGTCGTGGGCCTGAGCGGCGTTCGGCGTTTAAAAGATTCTTAAGATTACTGTAAGGTAACCCATTATGACGGCTCTCAACGACGCAGAGCGCGCGGCCCAAACTTGGACCTCCGCACGCCCCGATCGTCCGGCCCCGGTGAGCGCTACGCCGCCGGCGGAGACCGCCTCCTCACGCATCGGCAGGTATTCCCCGGCGTGGCTGCCGTCCTGGCGGTTCATCGCGGCGGTCATCGCCATCGGTGGCATGCAGCTGCTGGCGACCATGGACAGCACGGTCGCGATCGTCGCGCTTCCCAAGATCCAGAATGACCTGAGCCTGTCCGACGCCGGGCGTAGCTGGGTCATCACCGCGTACGTGCTGACCTTCGGCGGGCTGATGCTGCTCGGCGGGCGCCTCGGCGACACCATCGGCCGCAAGCGCACCTTCATCGTCGGCGTCGCGCTGTTCACCATTTCCTCCGTGGCGTGCGCCGTGGCCTGGGACGAGGCGACCATGGTCATCGCCCGGCTGCTGCAGGGCATCGGGTCGGCGATCGCGTCGCCGACCGGTCTGGCACTGGTCGCGACCACCTTCCCGAAGGGGCCCGCGCGCAACGCCGCGACGGCGGTGTTCGCCGCGATGACCGGGGTCGGCTCGGTGATGGGCCTGGTGGTCGGTGGCGCGCTGACCGAGTGGTCCTGGCGGCTGGCGTTCCTGGTCAACGTGCCGATCGGGCTGGTGATGATCTACCTCGCCCGCACCGCGCTGCGGGAGACCAACCGGGAGCGGATGAAGCTCGACGCCACCGGCGCCATGCTGGCCACGCTGGCGTGCACCGCCGCGGTGTTCGCCTTCTCGATGGGCCCGGAGAAGGGCTGGATCTCGGTCACCACCATCGGCTCGGCGGCGGTGGCCCTGGCGGCCGCGCTGGCCTTCGTCGTGGTGGAACGCACCGCCGAGAACCCCGTGGTGCCGTTCGCGCTGTTCCGCGACCGCAACCGGCTGGTCACCTTCGCCGCGATCTTTTTGGCCGGCGGGCTGATGTTCAGCCTGACCGTGTGCATCGGCCTGTACGTGCAGGACATCCTCGGCTACAGCGCGCTGCGCGCCGGCATCGGCTTCATCCCGTTCGTCATCGCGATGGGGATCGGCCTGGGTGTGTCGTCGCAGCTGGTGTCGCGGTTCTCCCCGCGGGTGCTGACGATCGGCGGGGGCCTGCTGCTTTTCTGGGCGATGATCTACGGGTCGTTCTTCATGCACCGCGGCGTGCCCTACTTCCCCAACCTGGTGCTGCCCATCATCGTCGGCGGGATCGGGATCGGCATTTGCGTGGTCCCGCTGACGCTGTCGGCGATCGCGGGCGTCGGTTTCGACCAGATCGGGCCGGTGTCGGCCATCGCGCTGATGCTGCAGAGCCTGGGCGGGCCGCTGGTGCTGGCCGTCATCCAGGCGGTGATCACCTCCCGCACGCTGTACCTGGGCGGCACCACCGGCCCGGTGAAGTTCATGAACGACGTGCAACTGCGCGCGCTTGACCACGGCTACACCTATGGGCTGCTGTGGGTGGCCGGCGTGGCCGTCATCGTCGGCGCCGCGGCGCTGCTCATCGGCTACACGCCCCAGCAGGTCGCGCACGCGCAAGAGGTCAAGGACGCGATCGACGCGGGCGAGTTCTAGCCCCCGCCTCGGCAGTTGCACTTTCGCGTCGTCGATTTTCGGCTGACAAACGCCACTGGTTAGGCTGGCCCGCTGTGATCACCCGGATGTCTGAGCTGTTCCTGCGCACCCTGCGCGACGACCCCGCCGACGCCGAGGTGCCCAGCCACAAGCTGCTCATCCGGGCGGGCTACGTGCGGCCCGTCGCGCCCGGGCTGTACAGCTGGCTGCCCCTCGGCCTGCGGGTGCTGCGCAGGATCGAGCGGATCGTGCGCGACGAGATGAACGCCATCGGCGGCCAGGAGATCCTGTTTCCGGCGCTGCTGCCGCGCGCCCCGTACGAGACGACCAACCGGTGGACCGAATACGGCGACGGCGTGTTTCGGTTGCAGGACCGCCGCGGCAACGACTACCTGCTGGGCCCCACGCACGAGGAGCTCTTCGCGCTGACCGTCAAGGGCGAGTACAGCTCCTACAAGGACTTTCCGCTGCTGCTGTTCCAGATCCAGAACAAGTACCGCGACGAGGCGCGCCCCCGGGCCGGCATCCTGCGCGTTCGGGAGTTCGTGATGAAGGACTCCTACTCGTTCGACATCGACGACGCCGGGCTCAAGGCCGCCTACCACGCGCACCGCGACGCCTATCAGCGCATCTTCGCCAAGCTGCAGGTGCGCTACGTCATCGTGTCCGCGGTCTCCGGCGCCATGGGCGGCAGCGCGTCCGAGGAGTTCCTGGCCGAGAGCGAAGTCGGCGAGGACACCTTCGTGCGCTGCCTGGAGTCCGGGTACGCGGCCAACGTCGAGGCCGTCGTCACCGCCCGCCCGGAGGCGCGCCCGATCGACGGGCTGCCCGACGCGGTGGTGCACGACACCGGCGACACCCCGACGATCGCCACCCTGGTCGAGTGGGCCAACGCGGCTGGCCTGGGCCGCGAGGTCACCGCGGCCGACACCCTGAAGAACGTGCTGCTCAAGGTCCGCCAGCCGGGCGGGGAGTGGGAGCTGCTGGCCATCGGGGTGCCCGGCGACCGGGAGGTCGACGACAAGCGGCTGGGCGCGGCGCTGGAACCGGCCGACTACGCGCTGCTCGACGACGCCGATTTCGTCAAGTACCCGTTCCTGGTGAAGGGCTACATCGGACCGAAGGCGTTGCGGGACAACGGTGTTCGCTACCTGGTCGACCCGCGGGTGGTGGACGGCACCAGCTGGATCACCGGCGCCGACGAGCCGGGCCGGCACGTCGTCGGGCTGGTGGCGGGCCGGGACTTCACGGCCGACGGCACCATCGAGGCCGCCGAGGTGCGCGACGGCGACCCGTCCCCGGACGGGGCCGGCCCGCTGGTGTCCGCGCGCGGCATCGAGATCGGCCACATCTTCCAGCTCGGCCGCAAGTACACCGACGCGTTCACCGTCGACGTTCTCGGCGAGGACGGCAAGCCGGTGCGCCTGACCATGGGCTCCTACGGCCTGGGCGTGTCGCGGATGGTGGCCGTCATCGCCGAGCAGCACCACGACGAGCTGGGCCTGCGCTGGCCGGCGGCCGTCGCGCCGTTCGACGTGCACCTGGTCATCGCCAACAAGGACCCCGAGGCCCGCGCCGGGGCGACCGCGCTGGCCGCCGACCTGGACCGGCTGGGCCTCGAGGTGCTGCTCGACGACCGCCAGGCGTCGCCCGGGGTCAAGTTCAAGGACGCCGAGCTGCTGGGCGTGCCGCGCATCGTCGTGGTGGGGCGGGGCTGGGCCGACGGCAAGGTCGAGCTGCGGGATCGCTTCGACGGGCAGACCCGCGAGCTGACCGTGGGCGCCTCGCTGGCTACCGACATCGCGGCGGCCCTGAGCGGGTAGCGCTAGTCGTTGCCGCCCGGGAAGCTGGTCGTGATGGGCCAGGCGCCCAGCACCCGGTTCCACCGGGCGCCCATGACCGTGCTCTGCGTCAGGGCGTTCGCGGCGAACGCGCGGTCGTCCGCCGTCTCCGCGTGCTCGATCACCGCGCGCCACGCCGTCGCGCAGTCGTTCTCCATCCGGGCCGCCAGCCGCGCCGCGTCCGCCGGGCTGCCCACCAGCATCGGCAGCTGGTAGCCGGCCGCGGCGACCGGCGCGGTGACCTTGCGCGCGGCCAGCATCGCGATGACGTCGTCGCGGCGCTGGCGGTGCTCGCCGAGGGCCTGCACCACCATGTCGTTGACGCTGGGCGGTGACAGCGCGGACACGATGCCGTAGCCGTAGATCGTCGAGTGTTCGATGGCCAGCGCGTCGCACAGCGCCGCGTTGTCGGCGTCTTTTCCTGATGTCATATCGACGGTCCCCCGGGCACCAGCGCCACGGTCGCGGACGCCGTGCACGACGCGGCGATCGACGCCAACAGCCCGGACCGATAGCCCGACTCGGTCGTCACCAGCCGGCTCGCGGCCTCGGCGGATGCGCGCAGCGAATTGATCACATCGGGCACCGGCGGCGGCGGTGGTGGCGGGCCCGGCGGCTCGGCGGGGGTCGGGCTGGGGCTGGTGCCCGTGGTCTCGCTGCCCGACGGGGCGAGCTTGCCGGCCGCCCGGGAGATCTCGGTGGACAGCGCGCGGGCGTGCGCGGCGCGCTGGGTCGCGACCACGGTCAGCGCGGCCGCGACCTGGGGCGCGAGACCCACCGCCGTGGCTGCGGCTCCGGCCAGCGCGCTGTCTTTGCGGGCCTGGTCCAGCGGCCCCACCAGGTTTTCGGCGGCGGGCGGCTTGGGCTGCGACTGGCCGCAGGCGGACGCGACCACCCCGAGCGCGGCAAGGACCGCGGCGCCGGCGAGCACACCCCGCCGGTTGGTAACCGGTACTCCGCTAGGCACAGCAACATCCTGCCATTGCGCGAAGGGGGGCAGGTCCAAGGACCGTGACCACGCGCGATCACGCCGTCATCGGCGATTCCTGGCGTATCGTTGATAGCTGACTCGCACCGGAAACCACCCGGAAACCACCTGGGTGGCGACATCCGTCAGCTGACCGGACAACTCAAGATGAGGAGCTCGCCGTGACCACCGGGCTACCTTCGCAGACGCAGGTGATCGAGCTACTCGACGCGGAATTCGCGCGCGCCGGTTACGAAATCGAAGACGTGGTCGTCGACACCCGCACGCGCCCGCCGCGGATCACCGTGATCGCCGACGGCGACGACCCCCTGGACCTCGACACGATCGCCACCCTGTCCCGTTCGGCTTCGGATTTGCTCGACGGCTCGGAGGTTCTCGGCGCCATCCGCGACCGCTACGTGCTGGAGGTCAGTTCGCCGGGCGTGGACCGCCCGCTGACCAGCGAGAAGCATTTCCGCCGCGCCCGTGGCCGCAAGGTCGAGATCGCGTTGTCGGACGGATCGAAGCTGACCGGGCGCGTCGGCGAGACCCGTGACGGCGCCGTCGCGGTGGTGGTTCGCGCGGGCCGGGACTGGGCGGTGCGCGAGGTCCCGCTCGCCGAAATCGCGAAAGCCGTTGTGCAGGTTGAGTTTTCACCGCCGGCGCGGGCGGAGCAAGAGCTGGCTGGATTGGCTGAGGTGGGGCGGCCCGACAGGACGGAGGCCAAGACATGAACATCGACATGGCCGCATTGCACGCGATCGAGGTGGACCGGGGAATCTCGGTCAACGAATTGCTCGAGACCATTAAATCCGCGCTGCTCACCGCCTACCGGCACACCCAGGGCCACCAGAACGAGGCGCGCATCGAGATCGACCGCAAGACCGGCGTCGTCAAGGTGATGGCCCGCGAGACCGACGAGGACGGCAACGTCATCAGCGAATGGGACGACACCCCCGAGGGTTTCGGCCGCATCGCCGCGACGACCGCGCGCCAGGTGATGCTGCAGCGGTTCCGGGATGCCGAAAACGAGCGCACCTACGGCGAGTTCTCCACCCGCGAGGGGGAGATCGTGGCCGGGGTGATCCAGCGCGACAGCCGGGCGAACGCGCGCGGGCTGGTCGTGGTGCGGATGGGCACCGAGACCAAGGCGTCCGAGGGCGTGATCCCGGCGGCCGAACAGGTCCCCGGCGAGAGCTACGAGCACGGCAACCGGGTCCGCTGCTACGTCGTGGGCGTGACGCGCGGGTCCCGCGAGCCGCTGATCACGCTGTCGCGCACGCACCCCAACCTGGTCCGCAAGCTGTTTTCGCTGGAGGTCCCCGAAATCGCCGACGGGTCGGTGGAGATCGTGGCGGTGGCCCGGGAGGCGGGGCATCGCTCAAAGATCGCGGTGCGCTCGAACGTTCCCGGCCTGAACGCCAAGGGCGCCTGCATCGGCCCGATGGGCCAGCGGGTCCGCAACGTGATGAGCGAGCTCTCGGGGGAGAAGATCGACATCATCGACTACGACGAGGACCCGGCCCGGTTCGTCGCCAACGCGCTGTCGCCGGCGAAGGTGGTCTCGGTGTCAGTCATCGACCAGACCGCCCGGGCCGCCCGCGTGGTGGTGCCCGACTTCCAGTTGTCGCTGGCCATCGGCAAGGAGGGCCAGAACGCGCGGTTGGCCGCGCGGCTCACCGGCTGGCGCATCGACATTCGCGGGGATTCGCCGGGGCACGCCGAGAGTCAGGCCGAACACGGCGCCGGTCACCCCGTGGCGCACGATCACTGACCTCAGGTAACGGCCCAGCTTCGGGTGGTTCTGACCTCCGGTCAGGGGAGGTTAGACTGACACGTGATCCAGCGTGAACTTTCGGGACCGGTGCGGACGTGTGTGGGGTGCCGAAAGCGAGAGCTGGCCGCCGAACTGCTTCGCGTGGTGGCTGTGTCGACGGGGAACGGCGAATATGCCGCGATCGTTGACGACAGGAGTAGCCTGCCGGGGCGGGGTGCATGGCTGCATCCCGCGCCACAGTGCGTGCAACAGGCGATTCGGCGGCGGGCTTTCACCAGAGCGTTGCGCATCACCGGTCCACTGGACACATCCGCGGTGGTCGAGCACGTGGCGGTGCACGACTTACCCGGCGACAGAAGAGGCAGCAAAGAACATGAGCACACCGTGAAGTCCCGATGACTCGCATACCCATGCGTTACAGCTAATACCCGAGGCGTGCGGCCCACTGCTGTCGCCTCATAGACAGGAGATGTAGTGGCAGGTAAGGCCCGCGTACACGAGTTGGCCAAGGAACTCGGTGTCAGTAGCAAGGAAGTGCTCGCCCGGCTGAATGAACAGGGCGAATTCGTCAAATCCGCATCGTCGACGGTAGAGGCGCCGGTGGCTCGCCGGCTGCGTGAGTCCTTCGGGGGCAGCAAGCCGGCCGCCACCAAGGCGCCCGCCAAGGCCCCTGACAAGTCACTCGACCAGGCCCTCGACAAGGCGATCAGCAAGCCCGCGCCGAACGGCGAAGCGACCGCCGCGGCCCCCAAGCCCGCCGCCGGCGGGACGATGGCAGCCGCCCCGGCCGCGACCGTCGACGCGCCGCCCGCGCCCCCGGCGCCCCCGCGGCCCCAGCCCGGGCAACCGGCGGCCCCGGCCCCCGCACAGCCGGCCGGGCAACCGGCCCCGCAGCCCGGCATGACACCGGGCCCGCGGCCCGGCCCGATTCCGAAGCCGCGCGCCCCGCGCGTCGGCAACAATCCGTTCTCGTCGGCGCAACCCGTCGACCGGCCCATCCCGCGCCCGCAGGCCCCGCGCCCCGGCGCGGCGCGGCCGGGTGCGCCGCGGCCGGGCGCTTCGCCGGGCAGCATGCCGCCCCGGCCCGGCGGCGCGGCGGGGCAGGGCCGCCCGGCCCGGCCCGGCGCCCCGCGACCGGGCGGCGGCCGGCCCGGTGGGCCCGGCGGCCGCTCCGACGGCGGCGGCGGCAACTACCGTGGCGGTGGCGGCGGCGTCGGCGCCCCGCCCGGGGGCGGAGGCGGCGGCTTCAGGGGTCGTCCCGGTGGCGGCGGTGGCGGCGGTGGCCGTCCCGGTCAGCGTGGCGGCGCGGCCGGCGCGTTCGGCCGCCCGGGTGGCGCGCCGCGGCGCGGTCGCAAGTCGAAGCGGGCGAAACGCGCCGAATACGAGAACATGCAGGCGCCGGTCGTCGGGGGCGTGCGGTTGCCGCACGGCAACGGCGAGACCATCCGGCTGGCCCGCGGCGCTTCGCTCTCCGACTTCGCCGACAAGATCAACGCCAACCCGGCGGCGCTGGTGCAGGCGCTGTTCAACCTCGGCGAGATGGTGACGGCCACCCAGTCGGTCGGCGACGAGACGCTCGAGCTGCTCGGCAGCGAGATGAACTACGTCGTGCAGGTCGTCAGCCCCGAGGACGAGGACCGCGAGCTGCTGGAGTCCTTCGACCTGACCTACGGCGAGGACGAGGGCGGCGAGGAGGACCTGCAGACCCGGCCGCCGGTGGTGACCGTCATGGGTCACGTCGACCACGGTAAAACGCGGCTGCTGGACACCATCCGTAAGGCCAACGTCCGCGAGGGCGAGGCCGGCGGCATCACCCAGCACATCGGCGCCTACCAGGTCGGAGTCGACTTCGAGGGGACCGAGCGGCTGATCACCTTCATCGACACCCCGGGTCACGAGGCGTTCACCGCCATGCGTGCCCGCGGCGCCAAGGCGACCGACATCGCGATCCTGGTGGTCGCCGCCGACGACGGCGTGATGCCGCAGACGGTGGAGGCCATCAACCACGCGCAGGCGGCCGATGTGCCGATCGTGGTGGCGGTCAACAAGATCGACAAGGAGGGCGCCGACCCGGCCAAGATCCGCGGCCAGCTAACCGAATTCGGTTTGGTGGCAGAGGATTTCGGTGGCGACACGATGTTTGTGGACATCTCCGCCAAGCAGGGCACCAACATCGAGGCGCTGGAAGAGGCGGTGCTGCTGACCGCCGACGCCGCCCTGGACCTGCGGGCCAACCCCGACATGGAGGCCCAGGGTGTGGCGATCGAGGCGCACCTGGACCGCGGTCGCGGGCCGGTTGCCACCGTGTTGATTCAGCGCGGCACGCTGCGCGTCGGCGACTCGATCGTCGCCGGCGACGCCTACGGTCGCGTGCGCCGCATGGTCGACGAGCACGGCGAGGACGTCCACGAGGCGTTGCCGTCGCGACCGGTGCAGGTCATCGGTTTCACGTCGGTGCCCGGCGCCGGTGACAACCTGTTGGTCGTCGACGAGGACCGCATCGCCCGCCAGATCGCCGACCGGCGCAGCGCCCGCAAGCGCAACGCCCTGGCGGCGCGGTCCCGCAAGCGGATCAGCCTGGACGATCTGGATGCCGCGCTGAAGGAAACCAGCCAGCTGAACCTGATCCTCAAGGGCGACAACGCCGGTACGGTCGAGGCGCTGGAAGAGGCCCTGATGGGCATCGAGGTCGACGACGAGGTGGCGCTGCGCGTCATCGACCGCGGCGTCGGTGGCATCACCGAGACCAACGTCAACCTGGCGTCGGCGTCGGACGCGATCATCATCGGGTTCAACGTGCGCGCCGAGGGCAAGGCGACGGAGCTGGCCAACCGCGAGGGCGTGGAGATCCGCTACTACTCGGTGATCTACCAGGCGATCGACGAGATCGAGAAGGCCCTGCGCGGCATGCTCAAGCCGATCTACGAGGAGAACCAGCTGGGTCGCGCCGAGATCCGGGCGATCTTCCGGTCCTCGAAGGTCGGCATCATCGCCGGCTGCATGATCAGCTCGGGTGTGGTGCGCCGCAACGCGAAGGCCCGGCTGCTGCGGGACAACATCGTGGTCACCGACAACCTCACCATCACCTCGCTGCGCCGGGAGAAGGACGACGTGACCGAGGTCCGCGAGGGCTTCGAATGCGGTATGACGCTGGGCTATTCCGACATCAAGGAAGGCGACATCATCGAGTCCTACGAGCTGGTGCAGAAGGAACGGGCCTGATGGCCGATCCGGCCAGGGCGCGCCGGTTGGCCAAGCGGATATTCACGATCGTCGCCTCGGCGATCGAGTTCGAGATCAAGGATCCGGGCCTGGACGGGGTGACCATCGTCGACGCCAAGGTGACCGCCGACCTGCACGATGCGACGGTGTTCTACACGGTGATGGGCCGCACGCTCGACGACGAGCCCGACTACGCCGCCGCGGCCGCGGCGCTGGAGCGGGCCAAGGGCGCGCTGCGCACCAGGGTCGGGGCCGGCACCGGCGTGCGCTTCACGCCCACGCTGACGTTCACCCGCGACACGACCGCAGACAGCGTGCAGCGGATGGAGGAATTGCTGGAGCGTGCCCGCGCCGCGGACGCCGATCTGGCGCGGGTTCGCTCGGGTGCCAAGCCGGCCGGGGAGGCCGATCCATACCGTGTGAGCGGGGCTGGGGACGCGAGCGACGGGAACGCCGGTGACGACGATCGACCCGAAAACTGATCTGGCCGGTGCCCCGCGGGGCACCCAGGGGTTGTCGGTAGATGCCGCCGGCGCCGTCGAGCTGCTGTCGGGCGCCGCGACGATCGCGGTGATCGCCCACGTCCACCCCGACGCCGACACCATCGGCGCGGGGCTGGCGCTGGCGCTGGTGCTCGACCGGTGCGGCAAGCGCGTCGAGGTCAGTTTCGCCGCCCCGGCGTCGCTGCCCGAGTCGCTGGCGTCGTTGCCCGGTTGTCGGCTGCTGGTCCGCCCGGACGAGCTGCGCCGCGACGTCGATCTGGTTGTGACCGTTGACGTTCCGAGCGTCAAGCGGCTCGGGGAGCTGAGCGAGCTGGCCGGCCCGGGCCGCCGGTCGCTGGTCATCGACCACCACGCCTCCAACGACCGGTTCGGCAGCGCGAACTTCATCGACGTGTCGGCGGATTCCACGACGATGATGGTCGCCGACATCCTCGACGCGTGGGGCGAGCCGATCGACCGGGACGTTGCGCACTGCATCTACGCCGGCCTGACGACCGACACCGGATCGTTCCGCTGGGCCAGCGCCCGGGCGCTTCGGCTGGCGGCCCGGTTGGTCGACCTCGGTGTCGACAACGCCGCGATCAGCCGGACCCTGATGGACACCCACCCGTTCGGGTGGCTTCCGCTGCTGTCGCGGGTGCTGGGCTCGGCGCAACTCGTGCCGGACGCGGCCGGCGGTCGCGGGCTGGTGTACGCGGTCGTCGAGCATCGGGACTGGATCACCTCGCGCGCCGAGGAAGTCGAGAGCATCGTCGACATCGTGCGCACCACGCAGCAGGCGGAGGTGGCGGCGGTCTTCAAGGAGGTCGACCCGCAGCACTGGTCGGTGTCGATGCGGGCCAAGGCCCACGTGGATCTGGCGGCGGTCGCCTCGGAGTTCGGCGGCGGTGGCCACCGGCTCGCCGCGGGGTACTCGACCGTCGGCTCGATCGACGACGCCGTCGCGTCGTTGCGCGCGGCGCTCGGTTAGCAGTGGCGATCGCTAGCGCGGCGAAGCCGGGCGAAGCGGGTCGCCACCATCGGGCCTAGAAGGCCCAGCTTCCCGACGGCTGTAGCACGAAGCCGTGGTCTCCGCTGGTGGTGTCCAGGCAGGCGACGACGTTGCCGGCGTCGACGGCGCACGTCACGTTGAGATACGTCAGTTTCGCGCCGGCGGCCAGCGGCTTGCCGCCCGACGTCAGCGCGGGCGGGTTGCCGTCGCAGCCGCTGTAGGTCATGCGGCTCAGCTCGTAACCCGGCCCCTTGAAGTTCACCGCGCCCACGACGCAATCGCCCGGTTTCGAGTGGCCGCCACCGGGAAACGGGACGTCATCCATCCCGGGGGCGTCGCCGCTGCACTTGATGTCCTGCGACGGTTGGGGAGCGGGCGCGGGGCCGCCGTAGAAGTCGCACACCAGGGTCGGCGTGGCGGAAAAGCTGATGCGGGGCGCCCCGCCCTGGGCGGGCGTCGCGTAGCCGTCCGCCGGGACGGCGGTGAACCTGTTCAGGTCGGGGAATCGCGGCGGCGGCTCGGCCGCGGCACGCGGCACTGCGGTGGCCGCGATCGCGGACGCCGCCACCAGAGTGAGGGTCCCCAACGTGACACCGCCGGCGCGCATCGCTTCCCCTACCGGACCTGGGCCCGCCCGCGCTGCAGCACCGCATCGCGGTTGGCGGCGATGTCGTCGCCGCTGGTGCGGAACTGCCGGGCGGCCGTGGCCTCCAGCCACAGCCCGGTGCTGGTGTGGGTGTCGTCGATCCGGTGATAGGAGGCCAGCAACGCCCGCACCGCGTTCTGGTTGTTGCCGACGATCGAGGCGGCCACCTGGCGGGCCGTGCGCATCAGCCGGTCGTGCGGCACCACCTCGGTCACCAGGCCGGCGCGCAGCGCGTCGGCGGCGGACAGGTAGTCCCCGGTCAGGCTCATGCGCCGGGCCAGGCCGACCCCCACCTTCTGGGGTAGCCGCACGGTCAGTCCCCAGGTGGGCAGCAGGCCCACCCGGGCGTGCGTGTCGGCGAAACGGGCCTGCTCCGACGCGATCAGGACGTCGCAGTACAGGGCCAGCTCCAGCCCGCCGGTGACCGCGGCGCCGTTGATCGCGCCGATCACCGGCTTGGTCAGCGCCGGCCAGCGCGGCGAGATGTCGGGCAGCGCAGCCTCGCTGCCCAGCTCCTTGAGGTCCAGCCCCGCGCAGAACACCGGGTCGGCGCCGGTGACGATGACGACGTCGACGCCCTCGTCGGTCTCGGCGTCGGCCAGGGCGCCGAAGAACCGGTCCCGCAGCGCCGAGGACAGCGCGTTGCGCGCGTGCGGGCGGTTGAGGGTCAGGGTGCGCACCCGCTCGTCGGTCTCGATCAGCAGGACGTCGTCGGTCATCTGTTCACCGTAGAGGGTCGCTCCCGGCGCATTTATCGTGGAGGCATGTGCCGGAACATCACCGAACTGCGGGGCCTGCAGCCGGAAGCCACGCCGGAGGAGGTCGCGGCGGCCGCGCGCCAGTACGTGCGCAAGGTCAGCGGCATCACCCGCCCGTCGGCCGCCAACGCCGACGCGTTCGAGGCCGCGGTCGCCGAGGTCACCGAGACGACGGCGCGACTGCTGGCGGCCCTGCCGCCGCGGCGCCAACCGCCGAAGACCGTGCCGCCGCTGCGCCGGCCCGAGGTGGTGGCCCGCCTCGCAGGGGCGAAATGACGCCGGCGCTCAAGGAGTGGGGCGCGGTGGTGCACGCGCTGCTCGACGGCCGCCAGCTGGTGTTGCTGCGGAAGGGCGGCATCGGCGAGAAGCGGTTTGAGCTCGCGGCCCGCGAGTTCCTGTTGTTTCCGACCGTCGCCCACAGCCACGCCCAGCGCGTGCGGCCCGAGCACCGCGACCTGCTGGACGCCGGCGCGGCCGACGCCGCCGACGAGCACCTGGTGTTACGCGCCGCAGCGAAAGTCGTTGCGGCGCAGGAGGTTAATCAACCGGATGGGCTGGCCGCGATCGAGGACCTGCACATCTGGACGGCCGAGTCGGTGCGCGAGGATCGGCTGGACTTCCGGCCCAAGCACAAGCTGGCCGTGCTGGTGGTGTCGGTGATCCCGCTGGCCGAGCCGCTGCGCATCCCGCGGGCCCCCGAGTACGGCGGCTGCACCAGCTGGGCGCAGCTGCCGCTGGCCGACGTCCGCCTGGCCGCGCCGGTGCACGACGACGCCGAGCTAGGTCAGGTCGCCCGTCGGGTCCGCGACGCGGTCGCCTGACGGGTCGGCGGGGCCGACGGGAAGCAGCAGCCGGGACCGCCCGTAGTGCACGGCGTGGGTGGCGGGCGTGGACTGCAGGCCCGTCAACAACGGTTCCGCGGTGCCGAGGTTGCGCGCGAAGCGCGGGAACCAGCTGCCCGCGATCAGGACGCGGATGCGCGAGCCGGCGCGGAAGCGGTGGGCGATCCCGTCGAGTTCCACCCGCACGAGTTCGGTCCCGGCGGCGGCGTCCGCTGCGCCCAACCGCCGGTAGCCGTCGCTGACGTTGCGGGAGCGGCCCTTGGCATCGACCTCGCTCACCCGGACGAACAGGTCGACATGCGGATTGTCGGAGCTGTGCGCCAGCTCGACCACCGGATTGCCGTAGGCGTACAGGTCGTGGGTGAGGGTGAGGCTGGTGAAGGCGAGGACGTCGTCGCGCGCGGCGAGGCGGCTGTCGTCGCGGTAGCCCCCGTTCGTGGACAGCAGCGGGCCGCCGGTGGTGGGCGTCGGGTCGGCGGGGTCGTACCGAAACGTGGCCGGCGCCAACCCGTTCGGGGTCGGTGCCGTCTCGCCCAGGTGCCCGCCGGGCCGCAGGTACAGCGCCCGTTCGGTGGTGGCGGGCGGCCAGTCGGGCAGGTGGCGCCAGGCCTGGCCCCCGTCCACGCCGGTGACGCAGACGTGCACGCTGCTCGGCCGGCGCTGAGGCTCGCCGGCCAGGTGGGTGTCCAGCCAGTCCAGCGTCTCCCGCGCGCTGATCGGGAGCGCCTTGCCCAGCAGCTGCGTGTGTGTCCAGGGGCCGACGGTCAGCGCGACGTCCACCCCGCGGCCGTGCAGGTGGGCGTACTGCTGCAGCGTCTGCCGGATGAAGATGTCCTGCCAGCCGCCGATGAGCAGCACCGGCACCCGCGCGCGGTCCAGCGCGTCGGTGAAGCGCCGGGCGTCCCAGAACGCGTCGTTCTGCTCGTGGTGTTCGATCCACGATTCGAACCACGGCGCGCCATCGCCGAGCAGGGCCCGGGCCGCGGCGCCCAACGGCAGCGCGCCCGCCGCCTCGGCCACCTTGCGCCGGGCCTGCAGCTGGCGCAGCGCCATCTTGACCCGTCGCGGGTCCTCCTGGTTCGCGACCAGGTCGCTCCAGCCCAGGAAGTCGTTGACGGCGAAGGAGCCGGTGCCCCACACCGAGGCGTTGAAATCGTGCGGGCCCGCGGTGATGACGGCCGCGGCCAGCTCCGGCGGCGGATCCTGCAGCAGCGCCCACTGGGTGAAGCCCAGATAGGACACGCCGACGGTGCCGAAGCGGCCGGCGAACCACGGCTGTTCGCGCAGCCAGACGACCGTGTCGGCGCCGTCGGCGGCCTCGTTGACCATCGGGTCGAATTCCCCGCCCGACCCGTACGTGCCGCGCACGCTCTGCAGCACGACGTGATAGCCGCGCGCGGCGTGCAGCCGCGCGTAGGCGTTCGAGAACGGAAACCTCCGCCCGTAGGGCCCGCGGACCAGCAGGGTGCCCGCGGGGCTGGAAGTGGTGGGCGCGTAGTGGTCGGCGGCCAGCGTGACCCCGTCGCGCATCGGCACGTCGACGCGCTCCACGGTGTACTCGGTGGTCGCCCGCCGCACGCCCAACAGCCGGCCCAGCGCGGCGTCGCCGAACCGTCCCAGCCTGGGGGATTTGGACTGCGCGGGGCGGGTCGAGGTGGTGCTCACCGGCCCCACACTAGGTTTTTTCGGGACGCCGGGCGGCGTAATCAGAACTTGTAGTACGGCGCCAGGTCGTTGGCGCGCTGCAGATTGGTGGACATGCAGTCCACCTCCGGGTTGGAGTAGACGGCCGAGTAGTACAGCGCCTGCTGCAGCACCCCGTAGCTGGTCTTGAACGCGACCATGCAGGAGAAGAACCAGAAGCTGTTGTGATAGGTCGGCTTCATCACCCAGTACTGCGCGGCGCGGTGCCCCGCAATCGTGGTCTCGATGGCGTCGGGCGGCAGGGATTGTTCGTAGGTGCGCCAGATGATGGGCTCGACGGCCACCTGGTAGTTGCCAGCGTCGAAGTGGCAGCGCAGCCCGTCCTCGTGTTCGGGCGGCGTGAACCCGAGCCCGAGCCGCTGCACGACGTCGAACGGGATGTCCTCGCACGCGTCGAACGGACGCGGGTCGGTGGTGGCCACGATGGGGCTCTTCATGGTGGTCTCCATCGGCTCGGCCGTCGACCGCAGCTCGACGGGCCCGCGCCCGCTCGGCCCCGGCGGGGCGCTTTGCGCGCCCACGACCAGCGCCGTGGCCAGCGCGCCCAGCGCTCCGACCAACCGCAGCCTGGTGATCACCGACATCTCCTGCCCTCCCTTGCCGGGAGTGTAGAACCCCGGCAGTGAAAAGAGAACACGTTCTAATCCCGCGGGCAAGGGCCCGGCGGAAACCGGCTCATCACGCAGGGTTCGTTAGGCTGGTTAGTCGTGGCGAACCGGGAATCGACTAATGGTGCGCAGCCGACGCTGTGGGCCGTTTCCGACCTGCACACCGGCCACCTCGGCAACAAGCCGGTCACCGAATCGCTGTACCCGTCGTCGCCGGATGACTGGCTGATCGTCGCCGGCGACGTAGCCGAACGCACCGACGACATCCGCTGGGCGCTTGACGTGCTGCGCCGGCGGTTCGCGAAGGTGATCTGGGTGCCCGGCAACCACGAGCTGTGGACCACCACCCGCGATCCCATGCAGATCTTCGGCAAGGCCCGCTACGACTACCTGGTCAACATGTGCGACGAGATGGGCGTGATCACGCCGGAGCATCCGTTCCCGGTGTGGACCGAGCGCGGCGGCCCGGCCACGATCGTGCCGATGTTCCTGCTGTACGACTACACCTTCTTGCCCGAGGGGGCGACGAGCAAGGCCGAGGGCATGGCGATCGCGCGGCAGCGCAACGTGGTGGCCACCGACGAGTTCCTGCTCTCGTCCGAGCCGTACGCCACCCGCGAGGCCTGGTGCCGCGAGCGGCTGGCCGCCACCCGCGCCCGCCTCGAACAGCTGGACTGGATGACGCCGACCGTCCTGGTCAACCACTTCCCGCTGGTGCGCGACCCCTGCGACGCGTTGTTCTACCCGGAGTTCTCGCTGTGGTGCGGAACCACCAAGACCGCCGACTGGCACACCCGCTACAACGCGATCTGTTCGGTGTACGGGCACCTGCACATTCCGCGCACCACCTGGTACGACGACGTGCGCTTCGAGGAGGTGTCGGTGGGCTACCCGCGCGAGTGGCGCCGCCGCAAGCCCTACAGCTGGCTGCGCCAGGTGCTGCCGGATCCCCAGTACGCGCCGGGCTATCTCAACGATTTCGGCGGTCACTTCGTGATCACCCCCGAGATGCGCCGCCAGGCCCAGCAATTCCGGGAACGAGTGCGGCAGCGGCAGTCTCGATGACGGCCCGCACGTTGGTGGCGTCGGTGTTGCCCGGCACCGCATCGCAGGACCTCGCGTATTCGGAGGTGTATTCCGATCCCCCGGGGCTGAGCCCGTTGCCCGAGGAGGAGCCGCTGATCGCCAAGTCGGTCGCCAAGCGGCGCAACGAGTTCATCACCGTGCGGCACTGCGCCCGCATCGCGATGGGCGAGCTCGGCGTGTCACCGGTGCCGATCCTCAAGGGCGACAAGGGACAACCGTGCTGGCCCGCCGGCGTGGTGGGCAGCCTCACGCACTGCACGGGCTATCGCGGGGCGGTGGTGGGGCGCGCCGGCGCGGTGCGCTCGGTGGGCATCGACGCCGAACCGCACGACGTGCTGCCCGACGGCGTGCTGGGCGCGATCGCCCTCGACGACGAACGCCAGGAGATCGCCGCGCTGCCCGCGGGCCTGCATTGGGACCGAATCCTGTTCTGCGCCAAGGAAGCCACCTACAAGGCGTGGTTCCCGCTGACCGAGCGCTGGTTGGGTTTCGAGGACGCCCACATCGTGTTCGATGCCGATTCGGCGACCACCGGGACGTTCGTCTCCAAGATCCTGATCGACGGCGCCGCGCTGTCGGGTCCGCCGCTGAGCGCGCTGCGGGGCCGCTGGTCGGTCGAGCGCGGGCTGGTGCTGACCGGCATCGTGTTATGAGCCCGGGGCTTCCCGGCCCCGGTCCGGGAATAGTCCTAGTGGACAAGCCGGCCGGGATGACCAGCCACGACGTCGTGGGCCGCTGCCGGCGCATCTTCTCCACCCGCCGGGTGGGGCACGCGGGGACGCTGGACCCGATGGCCACCGGGGTGCTGGTGATCGGCGTCGAGCGGGCCACCAAGATCCTCGGCCTGCTCACGGGGGCGTCGAAGTCGTACGCCGCCACCATCCGCCTCGGGCAGACCACCTCCACCGAGGACGCCGAAGGCGAAGTGCTGCAAACTGTTTCGGCCGGGCACGTGACCGACGAGGAGATCGTCGCCGGGGTCGCCGCGCTGCGCGGGGACATCGAACAGGTCCCGTCGGCGGTCAGCGCGATCAAAGTCGACGGCCGTCGCGCCTACCGCCTGGTCCGCGAGGGTCACGCCGTCGAACTCGCGGCGCGGCCGGTGCGCATCGACCGGTTCGAGGTGCTGGACGTGCGCCGCGACGGTGACTTGACCGACGTCGACGTCGACGTCGACTGCTCATCGGGAACATACATCCGCGCGCTGGCCCGCGACCTCGGCGCGGCCCTGGGCGTGGGCGGGCACCTGACGGCGTTGCGGCGCACCCGCGTCGGGCCCTTCGGGCTGGACCAGGCGCGCTCGCTCGACGACCTGGCCGAGGCGCCCCGGCTGACCCTGACCCTGGACGAGGCGTGCCTGCTGGTGTTTCCGCGCCGCGTCCTGACCCCCGAGGAGGTCGAGGCGGCGAGCCACGGCCGGTCCCTGACGCCGGCCGGCCTCGACGGCATCTACGCCGCCCGCGACGCGGAGGGCCGGGTGATCGCCCTGCTGCGCGACGAGGGTTCGCGGACCAAGTCGGTCGTGGTGATCCGTCCCGCAACGCTGTCGCGGTAGGTTCGTACGAATGAGCGAAGACAGGGTCCGCGTGCGCATCGGGGACGGTGGCGTGGCCACGGTGACGATGGTGCGCGCCGACAAGCACAACGCGCTTGACCACGCCATGTTCGAGGGCCTCATGAACGCGGCAGCGCAACTGGCCGAAGACAAATCGGTGCGCGCGGTCGTGCTGCACGGCGAGGGGAAGAGCTTCTGCTCGGGCCTGGACGTCGCCAGCTTCATGTCCGGACAGGGTGGCACCGGCGTTCTCCTGGAACGCGACGGCGACCGGGTGGCCAACTTCGCGCAACGCGTGGCCTACGACTGGTCCCTGGTGCCGGCGCCGGTCATCGCGGCGATTCACGGGAACTGCTTCGGCGGCGGCCTGCAGATCGCGCTGGGCGCCGACATCCGGATCGCCGCACCGGACGCGAAGCTGTCCATCATGGAGGTCAAGTGGGGGCTGGTCCCCGACATGGGCATCACGCAGACGCTGCCGCGGCTCGTCCCCATCGACGTCGCCAAGGAGCTGACCTTCACCGGCCGCATCGTGTCGGGCGGCGACGCGTTGGCGCTCGGGCTGGTCACGCGAAACAGTGACGATCCGCTGGCCTCGGCGAAGGAACTCGCGGACGAGATCGCCCGGAAATCTCCCGATGCCGTTCGCGCTGCCAAGCGTCTGTACGACGAGACCTGGCTCAGCAACGACGCCGCGGCGGCCCTCAAGCGCGAATCCGAGCTGCAAACCGGGCTGATCGGCAAGCCCAATCAGCTTGCCGCCGTGGTGGCCGGAATGTCGGGGGAGGACCCGGTTTTCGTCGACCCCGCTTGACGTCGTGCGCGCTGGCAACGACGGGGGTTCCAGCGACCAAGGCCGCACGGCTAAGCTCCGGACTAGACGGGTGTCAATTCGCCCCACATCTCCGGAAGGCGCGCAGAATGTCCAACAAGGTTTACGTCGTCGGCGTCGGCATGACGAAGTTCGAGAAGCCGGGCCGCCGCGAGGGCTGGGACTACCCGGACATGGCGAGGGAGTCGGGCACCAACGCGCTGGCCGACGCCGGCGTCGACTACCGCGACGTGCAGCAGGGCTACGTCGGCTACGTTGCCGGCGACTCGACCTCGGGCCAGCGGGCGCTGTACGAGCTGGGCATGACAGGCATCCCGATCGTCAACGTCAACAACAACTGCTCGACCGGCTCGACGGCGCTTTTCCTGGCGGCGCAGGCCATCCGCGGCGGGATCGTCGACTGCGCGATCGCGCTCGGCTTCGAGAAGATGCAGCCCGGCGCGCTCAGCGGCGGCGCCCAGGACCGCGAGTCGCCGATGGGCAAGCACGTCAAGGCGATGGCCGAGATCGACGAGTTCGCGATGCCCGTCGCGCCCTGGATGTTCGGCGCCGCCGGCCGCGAGCACATGCGGCAATACGGCACCACCGCCGAGCACTTCGCCAAGATCGGCTACAAGAACCACAAGCACTCCGTCAACAACCCGTACGCGCAATTCCAGGAGTCCTACACGCTCGACGACATCCTGGCGGCGCGGATGATCTCCGACCCGCTCACCAAGCTGCAGTGCTCGCCGACCTCGGACGGCTCGGGCGCGGCGATCCTGGCCTCGGAGAGCTACGTCGACCAGCACGGGCTGGCCGGCCAGGCGGTCGAGATTGTCGGCCAGGCGATGACCACCGACTTCGCGTCCACGTTCGACGGCACCGCCAAGAACCTCATCGGCCATGACATGAATGTGCAAGCCGCACAACGTGTTTACGACCAATCCGGGCTGGGTCCCGAGGACTTCCAGGTGATCGAGCTGCACGACTGCTTCTCGGCCAACGAGCTGCTGCTCTACGAAGCCCTCGGCCTGTGCGGGGAGGGCGAGGCGCCCAAGCTGATCGACAACGGCGACACCACCTACGGCGGACGCTGGGTGGTCAACCCCTCGGGCGGCCTGATCTCCAAGGGCCACCCGCTGGGCGCCACCGGGCTGGCGCAGTGCGCCGAGCTGACCTGGCAGCTGCGCGGCACCGCTGAGGCGCGTCAGGTCGAGGGCGTCAACGCGGCCCTGCAGCACAACATCGGGCTGGGCGGCGCCGCCGTCGTCACGGCTTATCAGCGCGCCGAACGCTGAACCGTGATCGAGTGGTCCGACACCGACCTCATGGTTCGGGATGCGGTTCGTCAGTTCATCGACAAGGAGATCCGCCCGCATCTCGACGAACTGGAAACGGGCGCGCTGTCGCCGTACCCGATCGCCCGGAAGCTGTTCAGCCAGTTCGGTCTTGACGCGATGGCCGCCGAGTCGGTCAAGTCGATGCTGGAGCGCGAGCGGGCCCGGGAGGCGGGCCAGGCGCCCGACGAAAAGCCCGACGGCGCCGGAGGTTTCGGTGGCGGCGCGCAGGCGTCGATGCTGGCGGTGCTGGTGTCGGAACTGGCCCGGGTGAGCATCGGCCTGCTCAGCACCGCCTCGGCCAGCATCGGCCTGGGCGCGGCGACCATTATGAGCCGCGGCACGCTGGCCCAGAAGGAACGCTGGCTGCCCGACCTGATGACGCTGAAAAAGATTGCGGCATGGGCCATTACCGAGCCGGACTCCGGCTCCGACGCGTTCGGCGGCATGAAGACGTCGGTCAAGCGCGACGGCGAGGACTACATCCTCAACGGGCAGAAGACGTTCATCACCAACGGGCCCTGCGCCGACGTCCTGGTGGTCTACGCCAAGCTCGACGACGGCTCCGACACCGACCGGCGCAACCGGCCCGTGCTGATCTTCGTGCTGGACGCGGGGATGCCGGGGCTGACGCAGGGCAAGCCGTTCAAGAAGATGGGCATGATGTCCTCGCCGACGGGCGAATTGTTCTTCGACAACGTGCGGCTGACCCCCGATCGCCTGCTCGGCGAGAACCAGCGCCGGGCCGACGGCGACGGCCGCGAAAGCGCCCGCGACAATTTCGCCGCCGAGCGGATCGGGATCGCGATGATGGCGCTGGGCATCATCAACGAATGCCACCGGCTGTGCGTGGATTACGCCAAGACCCGCACGCTGTGGGGCAAGAACATCGGGCAGTTCCAGCTGATCCAGCTCAAGCTGGCCAAGATGGAGATCGCCCGAATGAACGTGCAGAACATGGTCTTTCACACCATCGAGCGCCAACAGGCGGGCAAGCCGCTCTCGCTGGCCGAGGCGTCGGCGATCAAGCTGTATTCGTCGGAGGCGGCCACCGACGTCGCGATGGAGGCCGTGCAGCTGTTCGGCGGCAACGGCTACATGGCCGAGTACCGCGTGGAACAGCTGGCCCGCGACGCGAAGTCGCTGATGATCTACGCCGGCAGCAACGAGGTGCAGGTCACCCACATCGCCAAGGGCCTGTTGTCGAGTTAGGCGACCACCCAGATCGCCCGGGCCGCGGGGCTGCCCAGGTCGACCGTGCTCTCGGCGCCGTCGGCGGACTCGATCGCCACCGAGATCATGCCGGCGAATTCCCGGCGGGTCAGCACCCGCAGCCGCGAGTCGAGTTGTATCCCGACACCGGTGAAATAGCGCAGCATCTCCGGGTCGGCGTCGGAGATGCGGGCCACCGTCCCGGTGTCCCCGTCGCCGCACGCCCACAGCTGGCGGGCCGGCGGCGTGGGGACCTGCCCGTCGGAGGCGGGGATCGGGTCGCCGTGCGGGTCGCGCTGCGGGTAGCCCAGCTTGGCGTCGATGCGGGCCACCAGGCGGTCCGACACGGCGTGCTCGAGCACCTCGGCCTCGTCGTGCACTTCGTCCCAGCCGTAGCCGAGCTCGTTGACCAGGAAGGTCTCCAACAGCCGGTGCCGGCGCACCACCTCGAGGGCCGCCCGGCGCCCGGCCTCGGTCAGCGTGACGGCGCCGTACTTCTCGTGGTCGACCAGGCCCTGCTCGGCGAGCTTGCGGATCGACTCGGAGGCCGTGCTGGCCGACACCCCGATCTTCTCGGCCAGCATCTTGGTGCTGACCTTTTCGATCGACCACTCCTGGGCATTCCAGATGACCTTCAGGTAGTCCTGGCCGACCGCGGTGATGCCGCCTGGCTCATCGTCAGCCCTCACAAGCAGAAAGTTTAGGCACCCACGCCTGATTCGGCGTGCCGCGCCGCCATCGAGACTGCGGTGAGAGCGTCTCGAAGACGGCGAGTGGCGATCTGGGCGCAGTCTCGGCGCAGAGTAGACAGTAGGCTTGCGGTCGTGCAGCGGTGGCGCGGCCAAGACGAGATTCCCACGGACTGGGGCAGATGTGTGGTCACCATCGGGGTGTTCGATGGTGTGCACCGCGGCCACGCCGAGCTGATCGCGCACGCGGTGAAGGCCGCCCGCGCGCGCAACGTGCCGACGGTGCTGATGACGTTCGACCCGCACCCGATGGAAGTGGTCTATCCCGGCAGCCACCCCGCGCAGCTGACGACGCTGACTCGCCGCGCGGAGCTGGTCGAGGAGCTGGGCATCGACGTCTTTCTGGTGATGCCGTTCACCACCGACTTCATGAAGCTCACCCCGGAGCGCTACGTGCACGAGCTGCTGGTGGAGAACCTGCACGTGGTGGAGGTCGTGGTCGGGGAGAACTTCACCTTCGGCAAGAAGGCGGCCGGCACCGTCGCCACCCTGCGCAAGGCCGGCGAGCGGTTCGGCTTCGCGGTGGAGTCGATGTCGCTGCTGTCCGAGCACCACAGCAACGAGACCGTGACGTTCTCGTCCACCTACATCCGGTCCTGTGTGGACGCGGGTGACATGGTGGCGGCGACGGAGGCGCTGGGCCGCCCGCACCGCGTCGAGGGCGTCGTCGTGCGCGGCGAGGGCCGCGGCGCGGAGCTGGGCTTTCCGACCGCGAATGTGGCGCCGCCCATGTATTCGGCCATCCCGGCCGACGGCGTCTACGCGGCCTGGTTCACCGTGCTCGGCCACGGGCCGGTCACCGGCACGGTCGTCCCGGGGGAGCGCTACCAGGCCGCGGTGTCCATCGGCACCAACCCAACCTTCTCGGGGCGCACCCGCACCGTCGAGGCGTTCGTCCTGGACACCACCGCCGACCTGTACGGGCAACATGTGGCTCTGGACTTCGTCGCGCGCATCCGCGGACAGCGCAAGTTCGACACGGTGAAGGGCCTCGTCGCCGCGATGGGCGATGACACCGAGCGGGCGCGCGGCCTGCTGCCCCCCGACTAGCCCCGCACGACGATTCGGAGCGGGAGCCGGCCCGCTGCTAAACTGCCTGACGACATCGGCGCGTGCTGCGGTTCGCGGTGGCCGCGCTCTGAAGAAGAATTCACATCGCGGACCGATTGATGGAGATAGTTTCGTGGCGCTTACTGCCGAGCAGAAAAAAGAAATCCTGGGCTCGTACGGCCTGCACGACACCGACACCGGGTCGCCGGAGGCGCAGGTCGCCCTGCTGACCCGGCGGATCGCCGATCTGACCGAGCACCTCAAGGTGCACAAGCACGACCACCACTCGCGGCGCGGACTGCTGCTGCTGGTGGGCCGGCGGCGCCGGCTGCTCAAGTACGTCTCCCAGATCGATGTCGAGCGCTACCGCTCGCTCGTCGAGCGCCTGGGCCTGCGTCGCTGACGCCTGGCAAATCCCGAGTGCCCGCTGGCCGGCGGAGTTCGCCCGTGTAGAGTGGGAGCGTTCTGGGCCGCTTCGGCCCGAGCAAACGGTGCGGTTTGCGCAGATCCGCGTAAGCCGTTCCAGCAAGTCACAAGGGAGCAGCCCGGTCTGCATCGGGCGGTCTTCGGTAGTGGCTGCCGGGCTCTCCGGATCTGGGGCAGGTCGGCCGCTTCGATCGATGGCCGTAGCCGCATTCAGACTTCTTCCTTTCAGGGAAGCTCTCGGGTTACTCGCGCGTGACGACGCGAAACAGCTCAATACCCAGAGAGGCCATACGGACACCCATGTCTGTAGCTGAAATCGACGAAGGCGTCTTCGAGGCGACCGCCACCATCGACAACGGGAGCTTCGGCACCCGCACCATCCGTTTCGAGACCGGCAGGCTGGCCCAGCAGGCCGCCGGCGCCGTGGTCGCATACCTAGACGACGAGAACATGCTGCTCTCGGCGACCACCGCCAGCAAGAGCCCCAAGGAGCACTTCGACTTCTTCCCGCTCACCGTCGACGTCGAGGAGCGGATGTATGCCGCGGGCCGCATCCCCGGCTCGTTCTTCCGCCGTGAGGGTCGCCCCTCCACCGACGCGATCCTGACCTGCCGGCTCATCGACCGCCCGCTGCGCCCGTCATTCGTTTCCGGGCTGCGCAACGAGATCCAGGTCGTGGTGACGATCCTGAGCCTGGACCCCAACGACCTCTACGACGTGCTGGCGATCAACGCCGCGTCGGCCTCCACCCAGATCAGCGGGCTGCCGTTCTCCGGACCCATCGGCGGCGTGCGGGTGGCGCTGATCGATGGCACCTGGGTCGCCTTCCCCACCGTCGAGCAGCTCGAGCGGGCCGTGTTCGACATGGTGGTCGCCGGCCGCATAGTCGGCGACGGTGACGCCAAAGACGTCGCGATCATGATGGTCGAGGCCGAGGCCACCGACAAGGTCATCGAACTGGTCGAGGGCGGCGCCCAGGCGCCGACGGAAACCGTTGTGGCGGAAGGCCTGGAGGCCGCCAAGCCGTTCATCAACGCGCTGTGCACCGCCCAGCAGGAACTGGCCGACGCGGCCGCCAAGCCCGTCGGTGAGTACCCGACGTTCCCGGACTACGCCGAAGACGTCTACTACTCGGTCGCGTCGGTGGCCACCGACGAGCTGGCCAAGGCGCTGACCATCGGCGGCAAGGCCGAGCGCGACGCGCGCACCGACGAGCTGAAGGCCGAGGTGGCGGCGCGGCTCGCCGAAACCTACGAGGGCCGCGAGAAAGAGGTCAGCGCCGCGTTCCGCTCGCTGACCAAAAAGCTGGTCCGCCAGCGCATCCTGACCGACCACTTCCGCATCGACGGCCGCGGCATCACCGACATCCGCGCGCTGTCGGCCGAGGTCGCCGTCGTGCCGCGGGCGCACGGCAGCGCGCTGTTCGAGCGCGGCGAAACCCAGATCCTGGGCGTGACCACGCTGGACATGGTCAAGATGGCCCAGCAGATCGACTCGCTGGGGCCGGAAACGTCCAAGCGCTACATGCACCACTACAACTTCCCGCCGTTCTCCACCGGTGAGACCGGCCGCGTCGGCTCGCCCAAGCGGCGCGAGATCGGGCACGGCGCGCTGGCCGAGCGGGCCCTGATCCCGGTGCTGCCCAGCGTCGAGGAATTCCCGTACGCCATCCGGCAGGTGTCCGAGGCCCTGGGCTCCAACGGCTCGACCTCGATGGGTTCGGTCTGCGCGTCCACGCTGGCGCTGCTGAACGCCGGGGTCCCGCTCAAGGCGCCGGTGGCCGGCATCGCCATGGGCCTGGTCTCCGATGACATTGAAGTCGAAGGCGGAGAGTCCGAACGTCGTTTTGTCACGCTCACCGACATCCTCGGTGCCGAGGACGCGTTCGGCGACATGGACTTCAAGTGCGCCGGCACCAAGGACTTCGTCACCGCGCTGCAGCTGGACACCAAGCTGGACGGCATCCCGTCGCAGGTCCTGGCGGGCGCGCTGGCGCAGGCCAAGGACGCGCGCCTGACCATCCTCGAGGTGATGGCCGAGGCCATCGACGCGCCCGACGAGATGAGCCCGTACGCGCCTCGGGTGACCACCATCAAGGTGCCGGTCGACAAGATCGGTGAGGTCATCGGCCCCAAGGGCAAGGTCATCAACGCCATCACCGAGGAGACCGGCGCGCAGATCTCCATCGAGGACGACGGCACCGTGTTCGTCGGCGCCACCGACGGGCCCTCGGCGCAGGCCGCGATCGACCGGATCAATGCCATCGCCAACCCGCAGCTGCCGACGGTGGGCGAGCGCTTCCTCGGAACCGTGGTCAAGACAACGGATTTCGGCGCGTTCGTGTCGCTGCTGCCCGGCCGCGACGGCCTGGTGCACATCTCCAAGCTCGGCAGGGGCAAGCGCATCGCGAAGGTCGAGGACGTCGTGAACGTCGGCGACAAGCTGCGGGTCGAGATCGCCGACATCGACAAGCGGGGCAAGATCTCGCTGGTCCTGGTGGACGAAGAGGAAGCCGCGGAGACACCGTCCGCCGCGCCCGCTCCGGCCGATGCCGCCACGGCAAGCAGCTAACCCCCCGGCGTCGCTGCGTCGGGGAGCGCAGATCGCCGCGGTGAACCCGGACCACAAGGCCGTCCGCCGCACCACACTCCCGGGCGGCCTGCGGGTGGTCACCGAGTACCTGCCGGCCGTGCGCTCCGCGTCGGTCGGGGTCTGGGTCGGCGTCGGGTCGCGCGACGAGGGCTCCACCGTGGCCGGGGCGGCGCACTTCCTCGAGCACCTGCTGTTCAAGTCGACCCCCACCCGCACGGCCGTCGACATCGCCCAGGCGATGGACGCCGTCGGGGGCGAGCTGAACGCGTTCACCGCCAGGGAGCACACCTGCTACTACGCGCACGTGCTCGACAGCGACCTGGAGCTGGCGATCGACCTGGTCGCCGACGTGGTGCTCAACGGCCGCTGCGCCGCCGAGGACGTGGAGCTGGAACGCGACGTCGTCCTCGAGGAGATCGCCATGCGCGACGACGACCCCGAGGACGCGCTGGGCGACATCTTCCTGTCGGCGCTCTTCGGTGACCACCCGGTGGGCCGGCCCGTGATCGGCACCGCGCGTTCGGTTTCGGAGATGACGCGGGGCCAACTGCACTCGTTCCACGTGCGGCGCTACACCCCCGAACGGATGGTCGTCGCGGTCGCCGGCAACGTCGATCACGACCAGGTGGTGGCGCTGGTCCGCGAGCACTTCGGGCCGCACCTGGTCCGCGGGCGTCAGCCCATCGCGCCCCGCAAGGGTGCCGGGCGGGTCACCGGACAACCCGGGCTGACGCTGGTCAACCGGGATGCCGAACAGACCCACGTGTCGCTGGGAGTCCGCACGCCCGGGCGCAGCTGGGAGCATCGCTGGGCGCTGTCGGTGCTGCACACGGCGCTGGGCGGCGGCCTGAGCTCCAGGCTGTTCCAGGAGGTCCGGGAGCTGCGCGGGCTGGCCTATTCGGTCTACTCGGCGGTCGACATCTTCGCCGACAGCGGCTCGCTGTCCGTGTACGCCGCGTGCCTGCCCGAGCGTTTCCCCGACGTAATGCGGGTGACCAGCGACGTGCTCGAAAAGGTCGCGCGCGACGGCATCACCGAGGCGGAGTGCCGCATCGCCAAGGGGTCCCTGCGGGGCGGGCTGGTCCTCGGCCTGGAGGACTCCGGGTCCCGGATGAGCCGCATCGGCCGCAGCGAGCTGAACTACGGCAAACACCGCAGCATCGAACACACCCTCCAACAGATCGACGGGGTGACCGTCGACGAGGTCAACGCGGTCGCCCGCCGCCTGCTGGGCAAGCGCTACGGCGCCGCCGTCCTGGGTCCGTACGCGTCGAAACGATCGCTGCCCCAACAACTTCGGGCGATGGTAGGGTAGCGCCGTGGTTCTGGGCTTTTGGGATATCGCGGTGCCCATCGTGGGTGCGCCGATGGCCGGCGGGCCCGGCACCCCCGCGCTGGCCGCCGCGGTGTCCAACGCGGGCGGGCTCGGATTCATCCCGGCCGCGTACGTGAGCGCCGAGCGGTTGGCCCAGGACATCGCCGCCGCGCGCGCCATGACGACGGGCCCGCTCGGCGTGAACCTGTTGGTCCCGCAGCCCAGCGTCGCCGACTGGGTGGCGCTGGACTATTACGCCGAGGAACTCGAAAACATCGCCGACCACTACCAGTGCGAGGTCGGCCGGCCCGAGTTCGGCGACGACGACGACTGGGCGCGCAAGCTCGAGGTGGTGTCCGACGTCCACCCCGAGCTGGTGTCGTTCACCTTCGGCGTGCCGCCGCCCGACGTGATCCGGCGGTTGAGCGCGCAGGGGTTGTTGGTGATGGTCACGGTGACGTCGCTGTACGAGGCCGGGATCGCCGTCGCCGCGGGCGCGGACAGCCTGGTGGTCCAGGGCCCCGACGCCGGCGGGCACCGCGGCACCTTCGCCCCGGACATGGAACCGGGTACCGAATCGCTGCATCGGCTGATCGATCGGATCCACCGCGCGCACCGCGACATCCCGATCATCGCGGCGGGCGGGCTGGGCACCGCCGAGGCCGTCTCCGGCGTGCTGCGCAGGGGAGCCGTGGCCGCGCAGGTCGGCACCGCGCTGCTGCTTTCCAACGAGGCCGGCACCAGCCAGGCGCATCGCACCGCCATGAAGAATCAGCTTTTCGGCAAGACCATCGTCTCGCGCGCGTTCTCGGGCCGCTACGCGCGCAGCCTGGAGAACGACTTCATCCGGCGCCTGGACACCGTTGCACCGCTCGGCTACCCCGAGGTCAACCAGATGACGTTGCCGATCCGGGAGGCGGCGGCCCAGCGGGAGGACCCGGACGGGATGACGCTGTGGGCGGGAACGTCGTTCGAGGAGGCCCGCCCCGGGCCGGTGGCCGACATCGTCGCCGGCCTCAACGTCTAGTGGCCAGTGCGGTCGCCACGCCGGTGTGCGGCAAGCCCAGGTCGGTGGCCACCCGTTCGGACAGCAGCATCCCGTCGTGCGTCGAAAGCCCTTTGGCCAGAGCGGGATCCGATCGGCACGCCGCCCGCCAGCCGGCGTCGGCGAGCCTGAGCACGTAGGGCATCGTGGCGTTGGTCAGCGCGACGGTCGACGTCTTGGGCACCGCGCTGGGCATGTTCGCCACGCAGTAGAACACGGTGTCGTGCACCGCGAACGTCGGGTCGTCGTGCGTGGTGGGCCGCGAATCCTCGAAGCAGCCGCCCTGGTCGATGGAGATGTCCACCAGCACCGCTCCCGGCTTCATCTGCGCGACAAGGGAATTCGGGATGAGTTTGGGCGCCTTGGCGCCGGGCACCAGCACGGCGCCGATCACCAGGTCGGCGCGCTTGACGGCCCCTTCGAGTTCCAGGGCCGACGAGTAGCGGGTGCCGACGCGGCCGGCGAACTCCGCGTCGAGCAGCCGGAGCTTGGCGATGTTGACGTCGAACACCATGACGGTCGCGCCCATGCCGCCCGCCACCCGGGCGGCGTTATAGCCGGCGGTGCCGGCCCCGATCACCACCACGTCGGCCGCCTTGACGCCCGGCACACCGCCCATCAGCACGCCGCGCCCGCCCTGGGTGCGCATCAGGTGGTAGGCGCCGACCTGAGCGGAGAGCCGACCGGCGACCTCGCTCATCGGGGCCAGCAGGGGCAGCGCGCCGTCGGCGGTCTGGACCGTTTCGTAGGCGATCGAGGTTGCGCCGGCGGCCAACAACGCGTCGGTGCAGGCGCGCGACGCGGCCAGATGCAGGTAGGTGAACAGGACCTGGTCGCGGCGCAACAGGCCGTACTCGGCCGGTATCGGCTCCTTGACCTTCAGCAGCAGGTCGGCGTCGGCCCACACCTGCTCGGCGGTGCCGGCCAGTTCGGCGCCCGCCGCCTTGAACTCCGCGTCGGGGATGGCCGACCCTTCCCCGGCGCCGGACTGGACGAGGACCTCGTGGCCGCGGCGGGTGAGTTCCGCGACACCGGCTGGGGTGATGGCCACCCTGAATTCGTTGGTCTTGGTCTCGGTGGGTATGCCGACGCGCATGTCCTCAAGTGTGAAGAACGTTCGAAATGCCGACAAACATGCTGACGATAATTCTGTAAACTCGTGTCGTGTCCGGGCTATCTCCTGACCGCGACGGCCGGTCCGGCGGCCCGCCGAAGGATGTTCGGGCCGCCGGCCTCGACGCAGTGGACCGCAAAATCCTGACCCTGTTGCACGCCGACGCGCGGATCACCAACAACGCGCTCGCCGAGGCGGTCGGGATCGCGCCCTCGACGTGCCACGGCCGGGTGCGCCGGTTGCTGGACCTGGGGGTCATCCGGGGGTTCTACGCCGACGTGGATCCGGTCGCCGTCGGGTTGCCGCTGCAGGCGATGATCTCGGTCACCCTGCAGTCCAACGCGCGCGGCAAGATCCGCAGCTTCATCCAGCAGATCCGCACCCGGCGGCAGGTGATGGACGTCTATTTCCTCGCCGGCGCAGACGATTTCATCCTGCACGTCGCCGCCCGCGACACCGAGGACCTGCGTGCGTTCGTCGTCGAGAACCTCAACGCCGACGCCGACGTCGCGGGCACCCAGACGTCGCTGATTTTCGAACATCTTCGTGGTGCGGCGCCGATTTAGCCCTATGATCGGCGGATGAGGCGCGATCCCGCCGTAGCGATCGTGGGGGCCGGAATGTCCGGCTTGTGCGTGGCAATCGCGTTGCTGCGCAGCGGCATTCGCGACATCACCATCTACGAGAAGGCCGACGAGGTGGGCGGCACCTGGCGCGAAAACACCTATCCGGGCCTGACGTGTGACGTGCCGTCGCGGGTGTATCAGTACACCTTCGCCACCAAGCCCGACTGGTCGCACATGTTCTCGCCGGGCGGCGAGATCCAGGCCTATTTCCGGGGCGTGGCCGACCAATTCGGGCTGCGGGACCGGATCCGGTTCGGCACCGAGATCGTCAGCGCCCGGTTCGAAAACGACCGCTGGGCGCTGCGCACCGACGCCGGCGAGGAATCGACCGTCGACTTCCTGATCTCGGCGACCGGCGTGCTGCACCACCCCCGGATGCCGTCGATCCCCGGGCTGGACGACTTCGGCGGCCACGCCTTTCACTCCGCGCGCTGGGACCACTCGGTCGAGCTGTCGGGCCGGCGAATCGCGGTGATCGGCAACGGATCCACCGGTGTGCAGCTGGTCTGCGGGCTGGCCGGCGTGGCGGGCAGGGTGGTGCTGTTCCAGCGCACCGCGCAGTGGATCGTCCCGATGCCCAACCCGCACTACTCCCGGTTCGCCAGCCTCACCCACCGGGCCGCGCCCTGGCTCGACCGGTTGGCGTACCGGGCGTACGGCCTCATCTTCGACACCTTCGCGGTGGCGCTGACCAAGCCGGGCCTGCGGCGCAAGGCGATGGGGGCGCTGTGCCGCGCCAGCCTGCGCCAGGTGCGCGACCCCGGGTTGCGGGCGGCGCTGACGCCCGACTACCAGCCGATGTGCAAGCGGCTGGTGGTGTCGGGCGGGTTCTACCGCGCGATGCAGCGCGACGACGTCGAGCTGGTCACGGCCGGCATCGACCACGTCGAACGGCGGGGCATCGTGACCGACGACGGCAACCTGCACGAGGTGGACGTCATCGTGCTGTGCACCGGGTTCGACACCCACGCGTTCTTCCGGCCGATGTGCCTGACTGGCCGGGACGGCATCGCCGCCGACGACGTCTGGCGCGACGGACCACGGGCCCACCGAACCGTCGCGATGCCCGGTTTTCCCAACTTCTTCATGATGCTGGGCCCGCACAGCCCGGTGGGCAACCACTCGCTCACCGCCGTCGCCGAGCACCAGGCCGATCACATCCTGGGCTGGATCGAGCGTTGGCGCCGAGGCGAATTCGACACCATCGAGCCGTCGGCCGCAGCGACCGAGCGGTACAACGCCGAGCTGCGGGCCGCGATGCCGGAGACCGTGTGGACCACCGGCTGCAGCAGCTGGTACCTGAACAAGGACGGGGTGCCCGAGGTCTGGCCGTTCACGCCGGCCAAGCACCGGGCGATGCTGGCCAAGACGGATCTGCGAGAGTACGAACTGCGCAGGCACGTGGCCGCGCGCTGAGGGGAGGGGCCGGCGATGTTCACCGTCGACGACCAGGCGGCGGGTCCGCATGACGCGTCGCTCGACCACGAGCGCCTGGTCCTCGAGGCGCGCGACGTGTACTTCGACTGGGCGAAGCTGCCGTTCCACTACGTGCCCGGCGAGCCGTTCACCACGCACGTCCTCAACGTGCTGCACCTGCTGCTGCCGGCCGGCGAGGAGTTCTTCGTCGACGTGTTCAAGCAGGCGCTGCCGCTGATCAAGGACGACCAGCTGCGCCTCGACGTGCAGGGGTTCATCGGCCAGGAGGCCATGCATTCGCAGGCGCACTCGAAGGTGCTCGCCCACTTCGCCGCGCAGGGCGTCGACCTCACCCCGTACACCGACCAGATCAGGTGGCTGTTCGGGAAGCTGCTCGGGCCCAAGCCCGGGTGGGGCCGGCGGCGCCGGCACAGCTGGCTGCTGGAGCAGATCTCGATCGTGTCGGCGGTCGAGCACTACACCGCCATCCTGGGCGAGTGGGTGCTCGGCGCGCCCGCCCACGACGCCATCGGCACCGACCCGGTGATGCTGGACATGCTGCGCTGGCACGGCGCCGAGGAAGTCGAGCACAAGGCCGTCGCCTTCGACACCATGAAGCACCTGCGCGCCGGGTACCTGCGACGGGTGCGGGCCCAGCTGGTCGTGACGCCGGCCATGCTGTTGTTCTGGGTGCGCGGGGTCCGCTTCCTGTACTCGGTGGACCCGCGCCTGCGGCCGGGAACCAAGCCGCACTGGTGGGAGTACCTCCGCGCGGCGCGCCGCGGTCTGGTGCCCGGGCCGCTGCGGTTCGTGCGGGTGGTCGCCGACTACTACCGACCGGGTTTCCACCCGTCGCAGCTGGGCGGGCTGGAGCTGGCGGTCGACTACCTGGCGCTCTCGCCCGCAGCGCGGGCGTCGCGCTGACCGATGGCCGCAACATCGATCGTCACCGCATCCGACGGCGTCACCCTGGCGGTGCACCGCTACACCGAGCTCGACCCGGCGCGCCCGACCATCCTCGCCATTCACGGCTGGCCCGACAACCATCACCTGTGGGACGGCGTGGCATCGGAGCTGGAGAAGCGCGGCCGCTACAACGTGGTGGCCTACGACGTCCGCGGCGCCGGCGAATCATCCCGCCCCGCAAAGCGATCCGGCTACGCCTTTCCCCAGCTGGTGTCCGACATCGGCGCGGTGATCGACAGCCTGGGCGTCGGGCCCGTGCACCTGCTGGCCCACGACTGGGGGTCCATCCAGGCCTGGCCGGCAGTCACCGACGAGGACACGATGGCCAAAGTCGCATCGTTCACGTCGATTTCGGGCCCGCACCTGCGCTACGCGGGCAGGTTCCTGCGCTCGGCGCGAACTCCCCGGGCCGTCGGTCAGGTCGCCAGGCAGCTGCTGGGCTCGACGTACATCGCGTTCTTCCTGTGCCCCGTCGTGCCGGAGCTGGCGTTCCGGTCGCGGGTCGGCGTGAAAGTCCATGAGGCCCTTGAGCGCATCGGCCGGTCGAGCACCCGCAGCCGGCGCGAGCGGCCGCCGCGGTCCGTCGCCGACTACGTCAACGGGCTGGGCCTGTACCGCGCCAACATGCCCGGGCCGATGCTGCGGCCCGGCGCGCAGCTGCCGGAGACCACCGTCGCGGTCCAGGTCGTGGTGCCGCGCAAGGACATCTTCGTGACACCCGCGCTGCAACGGTTCACCGGCGCGATTCCCGAAACCGGCCGGGTGATCGGTATCGAGGGCGGGCACTGGGTGGTGACGTCGCGCCCGGAGGTGATCGCCCGGCTGACCGCCGAGTGGGTCGAGGAGACCGTCGCCGGCGCGGCGAGTGGATCGGTGGTGCGCGGCGGACCGCGCGAGGTCGCCGGCAAGCTCGCGCTGGTCACCGGGGCGGGCGCGGGCATCGGCCGGGCCACCGCCGTCGAACTGGCCCGGCGCGGCGCGCGCAAGGTGGTGATCGCCGACCGCGACCTGGCCGCCGCCAACGACAGCGCCGACGCCGTGCGCGCTGCGTGCGCCGAGGCGGCGGTGTACCAGGTCGACGTCAGCGACGAGTCCGCGATGAACGCCCTTGCCGCACAGGTGCGCAACGAGCACGGTGTGATCGACATCCTGGTGAACAACGCCGGCATCGGGATGGCGGGCCGGTTCCTGGAGACGAGCTCGGCGAACTGGGACGACATCCTGGGTGTCAACGTCCGGGGCGTCATCTGCGGCTGCCGGGCCTTCGCGGCGCAGATGGTCGAGCGCGGCGAGGGCGGCACGATCATCAACGTGGCATCGGCGGCGGCGTTCGTCCCGTCGAAATCGATGGTCGCCTACGGCACCACCAAGGCGGCGGTGCTGGCGTTCAGCGAATCGCTGCGGGCGGACCTCGCCGACGAGGGCATCTCCGTCACGGCCGTGTGCCCGGGGTTCGTCAACACCAACATCGCCAAGAGCACCGTCTACGCCGGCATGACCGCCGAACAACAGGAGCGCGCCCGCGAGAAGGCCGACGCGGCCTACCGGCGGCGCAACTACACGCCGGAGGCGGTGGCCAAGGCGATCGTCAGGGCCGCCGAGACCGGCCCCGCCGTCGTCCCGATCGCCGCCGAATCCCGGATCGGCTACGCGCTGCGGCGCATCAGCCCGTCGGCGCTGCGCCTGTTCGCGCGCTACGACATCCGCCAAAGTTAGGGATTGCGCCGTGCCGGAAAGCATTTGGGGAAGCAGGCCGGTCGACCTGTACGGTCGGCGCGACCGCGACCGGCTCGGCACCCTGCTGTGGGGCGTCCGCCTGTGGTTCGGGGGATTCGCCGCGGTCTCGCGGTGGCAGCCGTCCCGGGTGAGGCCGGTGCCGCGGGTCCTGCGCGCGGTGATCACCAAGCGCGAACTCGTCGCCCCCGACGTGGTGGCGCTGACGCTGGCCGACCCTGACGGCGGCCTGCTGCCGTCGTGGACGCCCGGCGGGCACATCGACGTGCAATTGCCCTCGGGCCGGCGCCGGCAGTACTCGCTGTGCGGCCCGCCCGGGCGGCGCACCGACTACCGCATCGCCGTGCGCCGGATCGCCGACGGCGGAGGCGGTTCCATCGAGATGCACGAGGCTTTCAAGGTGGGGGACACGTGCCTGTTCGAGGGCCCGCGCAACGCCTTCTATCTCGGCACCGCCGAACGCGACGTGTTGTTCGTCATCGGCGGCATCGGGGTGACGCCCATCCTGCCGATGATGCGGGCGGCGCTGCAGCGCGGAATCGATTGGCGCGCAGTCTATGCCGGAAGAAGCCGCGAGTACATGCCGTTCCTCGACGAGGTGGTTTCGGTGGACCCGGGCCGGGTGACGGTCTGGGCCGACGATGAGCACGGCCGCTTCGCGGGCGTCGGCGAGCTGCTGGCCGGCGCCGGCCCGACGACGGCAGTGTACGTCTGCGGGCCGACCCCCATGCTGGAGGCGGTGCGCGTGGCGCGAAACGAATTCGCCGACGCGCCTTTGCATTACGAGCGGTTCAGCCCGCCGCCGGTGGCCGACGGGGTTCCGTTCGAGTTGGAGCTGGCCCGGTCGGGGCGGGTCGTCAGCGTCCCGGCGAATCGCTCGGCGCTGGAAGTCATGCGCGACCTTGATCCGACCACCCCGTACTCGTGCCAGCAGGGGTTCTGCGGGACGTGCAAGGTCAAAGTGCTTGGCGGGCAGGTCGATCACCGCGGCCGCGTGGCGGTGGGTGACGACGAAATGGTGGTCTGCGTGTCGCGGGCGAGGGGCGACCGGCTGGTCATCGACGCGTGAGCCGGTAGCCCACGTGGGCCACCTTGATGCCGGGCAGCGGCTCCCAGTCGAGGGTGCGGCCGTCGAGGAGAAATTTGTTCTTCTCGTAGAAGCGGCGCGCCTTGTCGTTCTGCACCGCGGCCCATAGGATCACGTCGCCGGCCGGGTGTGCGCTCAGAATCTCGTCGAGCAGGCGGCCGCCGATGCCGTGCCGCTGGCTTTCGTCCGCGATGTACAGCGCGTCGATCTGGACGGCGCCGCGTTCGTCGGGGTCCGGCCCGAAGATGGCGACGCCCAGTGGCCGGCCCCCGGATTCGGCCACCCACATCCGCCAGCCGTCGCGATTCAGCGTGTGGGGGTAGATCTCGGCGACCCAACGCTTCGGCGGACCCAGGATGTCGAGGAGTGGCGGCGTGAGTATTCCGGCCCAGGATTGTCGCCACACCGGATAGTGCATCTCCGCGACGTCGGCGAAATCCTCCGCCGTGGCTTCGCGGATCCGGATGTCGAGGGCCTCCACACGTCCAGGCTAAGGGTCGAGGCTAGGCCGTCGCTCCAGGTAGGCGGCCAGGGCGTTGGTCAGGCCCCGCCGGGCCATGTCGAGGTCCGCGTACGAGCCGAGCTGGCGCTCCGACACCAGGCCGCGCATCGCGCCGGGGATCAGCGCGGCAACCTCGCGCACCCGGTCCGGGTCGACGTCCAGGCCGGCGAAGGCGTTCTGGCACGTCTCGAGCCAGCTCTTGCCCCACGAGAACAGTTCGGCGGCCGTGCGCGGGTAGAGGCGTTCCAGCTCGCGGGGATCACGGGGGAGCACGGCCCGCAGGTTTTCGATGGCGCGCGAATCCGCCGACGCCAGGCCGCGATACAGCGTGTCAATGATGGCGCCGACGCGCTCCCGCAGCGGGGCGTCGGGTTGCACCGGGGCCGAGAAAGTGGCGGCGCGCCGCTCGGCGGTGCGGTGCAGCACGGCGGCCCAGAAGCCGTCGGTGTCGCCGAACTGGTACTGCACCGCACCCCAGGTGGCGCCGATGTCCTTGGCGATTCGATTGGCCGACACCGACCCCGGCTCGCCCGAGGCCAGCGACTTCAGCGCCGCCTCGAGCATGCTCTCGCGCGTCGCGCTGCCGCGCCGGTTCGGGCGCCGCCCGGCGACCTGGCTTTCGGTCACCCGTCTAGCCTAGCATTTTCATAGAGGGTACGATTATTCTATGGCTAAGCCGCCACTGTCGATGAAGCCGACCGGATGGTTCCAGGTCGCCTGGTCCGACGAGATCGCCGTCGGCGATGTGCACACGATGAAGTACTTCGACCAGGAGATGGTCGCCTGGCGCGCCGAGTCCGGCGCGCTCACCGTGATGAACGCGTACTGCGAGCACCTCGGCGCGCACCTCGGTTACGGCGGCAAGGTCGTCGGCGAGGTGCTGCAGTGTCCGTTCCACGGCTGGCAGTGGAGCGCCGAGGGGCGCAACGTCTGCATCCCTTACCAGGATCGGCCGAACCGCGGCAGGCGGATCCGCGCCTATCCCGTGGTGGAGCGCAACCAGTCGGTCTACATCTGGCACGACGTCGAGCGCCGCGAGCCCTTCTTCGACGCGCCCGACGTGTTCGCCTCGTTCGACGACGGCCGCGGTGCCGACGACTACTACCCACAGCAGCGGTTGTATCGCCAGGGTCTGGAGCTGCACCCGCAGTACGTGCTCGAAAACGGTGTGGATTTCGCGCATTTCAAGTTCGTCCACAACACGCCGATCGTGCCGGTGTTCACCCGCCACGACTTCGCCGACGCGGTGTCCTTCGTCGACTTCACGATCACCTTCGAGGGCGACGACGGCCAGCGGATCGAGGACGTCAACAGCGGCGTCGAGGCCATCAACGGCGGTTTGGGCGTCGCGGTGACCAAGAGCTGGGGGATGGTCGACAACCGCACCATCTCGGCCGTCACCCCCGTCGACGAATCCACCTCCGACGTCCGGTTCATGGTCTACATCGGGCGCACCCCGGGCAAGGATCCGGCGCGCGCCGAGCTCAGGGCGACCGATTTCGGCCGGGAAGTGATCCGGCAGTTCGAGCAGGACATCGAGATCTGGCGGCACCAGCGCTACTCCGACCCGCCCGCGCTGGCCCCCGACGAATACGCGGGCTTCACCGCGATCCGCAAGTGGGCCAAGCAGTTCTATCAGGAAGGCTACGCCAAATGAATGCACCGATCCGCGTCTTCCAGGTGGCCACCGGAAACGTCGGTTCCGAGATGATCAGGCGGATCGCCGGGGAGCCGGACCTGGAACTCATTGGCCTGCACTGCTATTCGCCGGAGAAAATCGGGCGCGATGCCGGCGAGCTCGCGGGCATCGCGCCCAACGGCGTGACGGCCACCGGCACCGTCGAGGAGATCATCGCCGCCAAACCGGACGTGCTGACGTTTCACGGCGTATTCCCCGACGAGGACCTCTACGTCAAAGTGCTTGAGGCGGGCATCAATATCGTCACCACCGCCGACTGGATCACCGGCTGGCACCGCGACACCAACCACCCGCACCCGTCGGGCAAGCCGGTGACCCGGCTGCTGGCCGAAGCCTGCGAAAAGGGCGGCGCGACGTTCTACGGCACCGGCATGAACCCGGGCCTGAACCAGATCCTGGGCGTGGTGTGCTCGGCCGACGTGGCCGAGATCGAGAACGTCACCACCATCGAGTCCGTCGACGTGTCGTGTCACCACTCCAAGGACACCTGGCTCGAGGTGGGCTACGGCCAGCCGGTCGACGATCCCGAGATCCCGTCGAAGCTGGAGAAGTACACCCGCGTCTTCGCCGACAGCGTGCTGATGATGGCCGACTGCTTCGACGTGACCCTCGACGAGGTGAAGTTCAGCTACGAGCTGGGCGCCTGCACCAAGGACGTGGACCTGGGCTGGTACACGCTGCCCAAGGGCTCGCTGGGCGGCAACTACCTCAAGTACCAGGGCATGGTGGACGGGGTGCCCCGCGTCGAGACGCACCTGGAGTGGCAGATGACCCCGCACACCGACCCGAGCTGGAACATCAAGGGCTGCTACATCACTCAGATCAAGGGCGACCCGTGCGTCTACAACAAGCACATGATCTTTCCCAGGCCCGGCGTGGACCTGTCCAATCCGGACAACTTCGCCTCGATCGGCATGACCGTGACCGGCATGCCCGCGCTCTACGCGATCAAGTCGGTGGTGGCGGCGCGCCCGGGGCTGATCACCAGCGCCGACCTGCCGCTGCGCGGGTTCGCGGGGCGGTTCAAGAAGTAAACGGGTCAAGGGGCCTCGTCATCGTCGTCATCGAAGAGGCGCTCCGGGTGGTGATGTCGTTGGTGCGCGCACCGCGGTCCAGCTGCGGCGGCGGGATCCACTCGGTGCCGCCGTTGGGAAGTGTCCTCGTCCGCCACCCGCTTTTGACGAGCTTCTGGTTGCAAGTCATGCACCTCGGTGAATTTCGTGGTAACGAGGCTTGACATCCGGTTTGATATTGCCATGAGCGACGACTCATTTACCGGCGCAAAGCCGGACAACAAGAGCGACGGCGGATTACGTTGGCGGTTGTCCAGACCTTTTGGCCGGATGGCAACGACTATTCGCGGTGACGCCCCGCCAGAGAGTCCGCGCGGTTTTGCCTCTCTGTTGTTTGAGTACGCTCTTTTGTTCGTCGCCTTCTATGCGGCGGCCTGCGTTGCCCTGGGCTTATCCCTGGGTTCCGGTGTCGGCGAGCGCTTCACCATCGGATTTGCAGCCGCCATCATCACAACGGCCGCCGGCGCTGTGGGGGCTGTCTTGGGATTTATCTTCGGCATACCGCGTGCGCTGCAAGCGCCAAATTTACAGGCCAACGGGACGTACACGCGCTACCTTGCCAATACCAACTTGGAGCAAATTTCGGACTGGCTGACCAAGATCCTCGTAGGTGTCTCGCTGGTGCAGATAGCCAATATCCGACCTGCGCTCGGCGCACTCGGGCGCACGCTGGCACCGATGCTCGGCTCACCGACCGCAACGAATGGAATTTCATCGGAGGCACGCGGCGCTATCGGTGTCGCAATGTGCCTGACGGCCGCCCTCATCGCGTTCCTCTACTGCTACCTGTGGACGCGGGTGACCCTGACATGGTTCCTCATCGTTGCCCAACCCCAAGCCGCTGGCGAAAGCGAAGACGACCGCCTCGAAGACGCGCCACCGGCCGTCGCTGTAGCGCGGCCGGCCACCAAAGGAGAACCATCGCAACCTTCGGATTCCGCGCAAGAACTATCGCCACGGATAGATACCGAAGGTTCACTGCCCTAGAAACAGGAAGATTCACCTCTCCGTGGCCGCATGCGGCGCTTCCAGCGCGGCGGTGAAGGTCGGCCGGGACAGGAACCGAACCGGTGTTCGGGTGCTATGCCGCGGACCGGCCACGGCCACTACCGAGGGCCCCTGCTGTGGATCATTTCCGACTGTGGATAGAGCCATTTCCGGACGAAATGTCAGGAGCTCGGGCACAGATCGCGCTGGGCCCAATAAACGAGGAGGTCCGCCTGGGCGGGGCTCAGCCCATTGGGGCCCAGGTCGGTGTCGGATTTCTGCAACGCCATGGCCTGCAGTTGCGCGGGCGGAACGCCGTACGACAATTGCTGGCACAATCTCTGACCCGTCACCAGCAGCGCCGGGTCGCCGCCGGCGAAGTCCTGGATCCCGGCGTTGTGCAGGTCGTTGAGGTAGGAGATCGGGTCGGCCTGAGCCGGACTGGCGCAGACGACACCGGCGACAAGAAGTGGGCTGCTGATTACCGCCAGGCCCATGAATCGGCCAGACCGCCGCCGAGCCGCCATAGTTCCGTCTCCTTTGCTTGAAGCGAACCGATCGAATGCTCAATTATCTTGGAGCAATTTCCAGAAACGCGCTAGCGGATCGGCGACGATTCAATGACATCGGCATGTCCAAATGCCGAACACCGCACGCGGTCGATCCGGCCGAACCCGGAGTCTAGGGTGAAGGCCATGCGGGTAGGCGTGCTGGGGGCGAAGGGCAAAGTGGGGTCGACGATGGTGGCGGCCGTGCAGGCCGCCGAGGATCTGGTCCTGTCCGCGGAGGTGGACGAGGGTGATCCGCTGAGCCTGCTGACCGACGGCGACACCGAGGTGGTCATCGACTTCACCCACCCCGACGTGGTGATGGGCAACCTAGAGTTCCTGATCGGCAACGGAATTCACGCCGTGGTCGGGACCACGGGCTTCACCCAGGAGCGCCTCGACCAAGTGCACTCGTGGCTGGCCGACAAGCCTGGCACGTCGGTGCTGATCGCGCCGAACTTCGCGATCGGGGCCGTGCTGTCGATGCATTTCGCCAAGCAGGCCGCGCCCTTCTTCGACTCGGCCGAGGTCATCGAGCTGCACCACCCGCACAAGGCCGACGCCCCGTCGGGCACCGCGGCTCGCACCGCGAAACTGATCGCCGAGGCCCGAAAGGGCTTGCCGCCTAACCCCGATGCCACCAGTACCGGCCTGCCCGGGGCGCGCGGCGCCGACGTCGAAGGCATACCGGTGCATTCCGTGCGGCTGGCCGGGCTGGTCGCCCATCAGGAGATCCTGTTCGGCACCGAGGGGGAGACGCTGACCATCCGGCACGACAGCCTGGACCGCACGTCGTTCGTCCCGGGCGTGCTGCTGGCCGTGCGGCGGATCAAGGAACGCCCCGGCCTCACGGTGGGCCTCGAGCCCCTGCTGAACCTCACATGACCGCACGCACGCTGTACATGCAGCTGCTCATCGCGTTCTTGTGCGTGGCGATGCTGGTGTACTTCGTGCTGCTGGGCCGTCTGGCCTTCGCGATGATCGGGTCGGGCCGGGCGGCCGCCGTGGGACTGGGCGCGGCGCTGCTGATCATGCCGGTCATCGGGCTGTGGGCGATGATCGCCACGCTGCGCGCCGGGTTCGCCCATCAGCGGCTCGCCCGCCTGATCGCCGCGGACGGAATGGAACTCGACACCGGCGCGCTGCCGCGGCGGCCATCCGGCCGCATCGAGCTGCACGCGGCCGACGCCCTGTTCGCCACGGTGCGCACCGAGGTCGAGGCCGATCCCGACGATTGGCGGCGCTGGTACCGGCTGGCCCGGGCCTACGACTACGCGGGCGACCGCCGCCGCGCGCGGGAGGCCATGAAGACCGCGGTCGAGCTGCAGGCCGGCCGATGAGCAAGACGTTGCTGATCGTGCACCACACGCCGTCCCCGCACACCCACGAGATGTTCGAGGCGGTGCTCTCCGGCGCCACCGACCCCGAGATCGAAGGCGTCGAGGTCATCCGGCGGCCCGCGCTGACCCTCGCGCCCGCCGACATGCTCGAGGCCGACGGCTACCTGCTCGGAACCCCGGCCAATCTGGGCTACATGAGCGGCGCGCTCAAGCACGCGTTCGACGTGTGCTATTACCCGTGCCTCGACGCGACGCGCGGCCGACCGTTCGGCGTGTACCTGCACGGCAACGAGGGCACCGAGGGCGCCGAGCGGGGCATCGAGGCGATCACGACCGGATTAGGTTGGACGAAAGTGGCTGAAAACGTGGTGGTTTCGGGCAAACCCAGCAAGGCCGACCTGGAATCGTGCTGGGAACTGGGCGCGACGGTGGCCGCCCAGCTGATGGGGTGAGCTACTGATAGCTCGGCTGGAACGCGTCCGCGGGTTGCGCCAGCGCCAGCGCCGTGCTGGAGCCGATCGGGCCGTGCCGGTCGAACAGAACGGCGGTCCCGGTGGCCACACCCGCGGTGCCGTAATGGCTTTGGGCCGCCAACCCGAGGAACTCGCCGTCCGGCAGGCGACTCGCCGTGACGGTGTAGTCGGCGTTGATATAGCGCAAACCGCCGGTGCCCCAATGGGTGAGCGAGCTCGTGATGTCGCCGACGAACCCCAGGCGGGTGAACGGCGTGAGCGGGTAGCCGCGCACCATCGGACGAAACAGCCGCGTCCACGCGAACTTCTGGGAATGCGCCTGTTCCCACTCGCCCGCCGCGATGCCGGGGCTGCCCGAGGACGTGGCCCCGTATCCCCAGATCAGAAACGGCATGTCGGTAGGGAAGCCGTCGGCGTCGGCCGGCAGCGGCGGCATCTCGACCGGCCCGGACCACACCTGACCCTCGGGATGCTCGCCTCGTCGCAGGAACAGCCCGCTGGCCCGCGCGACGATCCGCCCGTCCTGCACCAGCGCAGCGTCGACGAGTTTGATGCGCCGGCCTTCCCGCTGCACCGACGTCTCGATCCGCACCGGTTCGGGCAAAACCGGGCGCAGCAGGTCGACCGTGAAGCGCGCGGGCTGAAGCTCGGGATCAATGCCGGATTGCTCGATTCCGAACGCCAGCAGGCCGCCGACGTTTTGACCGCCCAGCGCCGCACCCCACGGTCCCCGCGCCAGCGGGCTCGGCAGATAGGAGTCGCCATCGACAGCGAAGAACGCCTCGGGCATGATGGCGGAATCCTCGATCGTCACCGCTATCACGATAGGGCAGGAGGATACAGGGACCGGGCATGCCTCCAGTGATCGAAATTCCGCGCACGCACAACCCATTCCCGACGACCGGCGTGTCCCGCGGCGCCGACGGTGTCCCGCGCTACGAACGCCTGCCCGCCACCCTGCTGGACATGCTCGCCGAGCAGGTCGACAACCGCCCGAACAGTGAGGCCGTCGTCGAACTCGGCGCCGGCCGATTGACCTACCGGCAGCTGTGGGACCGCGCGGCGCGGGTGGCCGGCGGCCTGCGGGCCGACGGCCTGAGCCCGGGCGATCGCGTCGCCGTGCGCTACCCGGCCGGCATCGATTGGGTGCTTGCGTTCTGGGGCACCGTGATGGCCGGTGGCGTTGTGGTCGCGGTCAATACGCGCTCGGCGCAACCCGAGGTCGAGTTCGTCCTGTCCGACTCGGGCGCCCGGGTGGACCTCGCGCCGGACGCGCCGCTGCCCGACGGCGACCCCTACGTGACCCACGGGCTCGGCCATACGGACGTTGCCGCGCTGTTCTACACCTCGGGCACCACCGGCCACCCGAAGGGCGTGCCGACCACCCACGAGGCGTTCGTCACCAACACCGAGAACGCGATCCGCTGCCTCGACCAGCCGCGAGACCTCGGCGAGGGAATGCGCACGCTCATCTCGGTGCCGCTGTTCCATGTAACCGGCTGCAACTCACAGCTTTTGGCCGCGGCCCGGCTCGGGGGCGCGTCGGTGATCATGCCCGCGCTCAACCTCGACGAATTGATCGCGACGCTGGCCGCCGAACGCATCTCCGTCATGGTCACCGTGCCGGCGATCTACGCCCTCATGTTGCGGCACAAGGCCTTTGCCGACGCCGACGTGTCCGGTGTGCGCTGGGTCGGCTACGGGGGCGCACCCATCGCGCCCTCGTTGGTTGCAGCGGTGAAGGAGGCGTTCCCCCAAGCCACCGTGTTCAACGGGTACGGCATGACCGAGACCGCGTCGCTGATGACCGTCCTCCCGGACCGCGACGCCGTCGAGCACGCCGACTCCGTGGGGTACGCCGTGCCCTCGGTGGACCTCGGCCTGGTCCCGTTCGGCGGCGACGAGCCCGGCGTCGGCGAGCTGGTCACGCGCGGCGCCAATGTCACCGCGGGCTACTGGAATCGGCCGGAGGCCAACAGGGGCACGTTCGCGGATGGCTGGCTGCACACCGGCGACGTCGTTCGCGTCGACGACGCGGGCCGGGTGCACATCGTCGATCGGCTCAAGGACATCATCAACCGGGGCGGCGAGAACGTGTCCAGCGTCGAGGTCGAGGCGGCGCTGTTGTCGGCCCCCAATGTCGCCGACGCCTGCGTGCTGGCGGTGCCCGACGACATCATGGGCGAAAAGGTCGGCGCCGTCCTCTTCGCCGGCGAGGGCAAGATCGACGTGCGCGCCGTGCTCGACCACTGCCGCGGCCGGTTGGCCGACTACAAGATCCCGCAATACGTTACCGTGGTGACCGAAGCGCTGCCCCGCAACGCCGGCGGCAAACTGCTCAAGGGCAAGCTGCGCGGCGAGGTGGATTGGGGCGACCCGCTCCGATGAGCGCGGCCCTGCTGATCGCCAACCGTGGCGAGATCGCCCTTCGGATCATCCGCACGGCAACGGAACTGGGCATCCGGACGGTAGCCGTCTACGCCGAAGACGACGCCGAGAGCCCGCACGTGCACGCGGCCGACGAAGCGATAGGCCTGCCGGGCGCCGGGCCGGCGGCCTACCTGAATCAGGCCGAATTGCTCGCGGCGGCCAAGGAGTCCGGCGCCGAGCTGATCCACCCGGGTTACGGGTTCCTTTCCGAGAACGCCGAATTCGCGCGCGCCTGCGCGGCCGCCGGATACGCGTTCGTCGGCCCGGACGCCGACGTGCTCGAGCTGGTCGGCGACAAGTCGTCGGCCCGCGCCGCCGCGATCGCCGCGGGCGTGCCGGTGCTGCCCGCGACCGACGGGCCCAGCAGCGTCGAGGACGTCAAGGCGTTCTTCGCCGAGCGGGACGGCGCCGTCATGATCAAGGCCCTCGCCGGCGGCGGGGGCCGCGGGATGCGGAAGGTACGTAGCGCCGACGAGATCGAGCACGCCTACCAACAGTGCGGCGCGGAGGCGCAACTCGGCTTCGGGAATCCCGCGCTGTTCGCCGAGGCGGTCCTCGACGGCGCGCGGCACATCGAGGTACAGGTCGTGGGTGCGGCGGCCGGGCACCAGACGCGCGCGCTGGCCCTCGGGGACCGCGACTGCAGCGTCCAGCGGCGCTACCAGAAGCTGCTCGAAATCGCGCCCGCCCAAGGGCTTTCGGACGCACTACGGCGCTCCCTGCACCAGGCCGCGGCCCGGTTGTGCGCCCGGGTGGGCCTGCGCGGGGTCGCCACCGTCGAATTCCTGGTCGCCGGTGACCAGTTCGTCTTCCTCGAGGTCAACCCGCGCATCCAGGTCGAGCACCCGGTCACCGAGGAAACCACCGGGGTGGACCTGGTGGCCGTCCAGCTGGCCATCGCCGGCGGTGCGTCGTACTACGAACTCGGCCTCCCGGCCGGAATCGCCTCGGACGGAAGCGAAGTGATCGGCGAGCCGGCCGCCCGCCGCGGCATCGCGATCCAGGCGCGGGTCAACATGGAGACATTCGGCGCCGACGGCTCGGTGATGCCCGCGGCGGGCACGTTGACGGTGTTCTCGCCGCCGAGCGGCCCCGGGGTGCGCGTCGACACCTACGGCCGGGCGGGCCTGGTCACCAGCCCGCGCTACGACTCGCTGCTGGCCAAGGTCATCACCCACGTGCGCGGAACGTCGTGGCCGGCGGCGGTGCGCAAGGCCCGCACCGCCCTGGGCGAGTTCGGCGTCGAGGGCGTGCGCACCAACATCGGGCTCCTGCGAGAGCTGCTGAGCGACAGTGGGATCCAGTCCGGCTGGGTGACGACGAACTTCCTCGACGAGAGGCTTCCCGAACTGGCCGCCAACGCGCTGTCCCATCAGCAGGACGTCCGGGCCGCGCCGGTCGAGCTCTACCCCGGCGAGGAGGCGCTGCGCGCCCAACTGGCCGGCACGGTCGTCGAGGTCGCCGCGGAGGGCGCGGCGTTCGGCGCCGGCGCCCCACTCGTCGTCCTCGAGGCGATGAAGATGCAGCACGTGCTCGCCGCGCCCGACGCGCTGCGGACGGTCCGGAACCTGGTGGCGCCGGGCCAGGTCGTCGGAACCGGCGATCCGCTGCTGGTCTTCACCCGGACTGACGCCGTGGCCGGCAGCGAATCATCCTCGGCCGCACTCGATCTCGACCGGTCACGGGCCGACCTCGACGAGGTCAACCACCGGCACCTGGTCACCCGAGACGAGGGCCGGGAGGCGGCCGTCGCCAAGCGGCACGCGCGCGGACGGCGCACCGCCCGGGAGAACATCGCCGACCTGGTCGACGCGGGCAGCTTCGTCGAATACGGGGCGCTGGCCATCGCGGCCCAGCGCAGCCGGCGCTCCGAGGAGGACCTGATCGCCAACACCCCGGCCGACGGGCTCGTCGCCGGACTGGCGAGGATCGGGGGCGCCGAGGCCGTCGTCGTGTCCTACGACTACACGGTGCTCGCCGGGACGCAGGGCATGCGCAATCACGCCAAGACCGACCGCGTCTTCGAGCTGGCCACCCGAAAACTCCTGCCGGTGGTGCTGTTTGCCGAGGGCGGCGGGGGCCGGCCCGGCGACACCGACGTCGGCGGCCGTGCAGGCCTCGACGTGCCGACCTTTCGGATGCTGGCCGCGCTGAGCGGGCGGGTGCCGCTGGTGTCGGTCGTCTCCGGCCGCTGTTTCGCCGGCAACGCCGCGCTGGCCGGGGTGTGCGACGTGATCATCGCGACCCCCGACGCCAACATCGGGATGGGCGGCCCGGCCATGATCGAGGGCGGCGGCCTCGGGGTGTATCCGCCGGAGGCGATCGGGCCGATCGACGTGCAGCGGCACAACGGCGTGGTCAGCGTGGTCGCCCGCGACGAGGCGCACGCCGTGTCGCTGGCCAGGCAGTATCTGTCGTATTTCCAGGGCCGCAACCAGGACTGGGCGGTGCCGGATCCACGGCTGGCCCGACATGTGGTCCCGGAGAACCGATTACGCGCCTACGACGTGCACCGCGCGATCGAGTCGATGGTCGACGTGGGCTCCGTGCTGGAATTGCGTCCCGACTACGGCGTCGGGATCGTTACCGCGCTGGTGCGCGTCGAGGGGGTGGCTTACGGGCTGATCGCCAACAGCACGCACCACCTCGGCGGCGCGATCGACGCGGAGGCGGCCGACAAGGCCGGCGACTTTCTCGCGCTGTGCGAGTCGTTTCGGCTGCCGGTGATCTCGCTGTGCGACACCCCCGGATTCATGGTCGGGCCGGACGCGGAAAAGGAAGCCGCGGTGCGCCGCTTCGGCCGGATGTTCGTGCTGGGCGCCCGATTGACCGTGCCGCTGGGAATGATCATCCTGCGCAAGGGATATGGGCTGGGCGCGATGGCGATGGCCGGTGGTTCCTTCCGCGCGCCGCAGTTCACCGTGGCCTGGCCGACCGGCGAGATCGGCGGCATGGGGCTGGAAGGGGCCGTGCGGCTCGGGTTCAGCAAGGAGCTGGCGGCCCAGCCGGACCCGCTACAGCGACAGCAGCTGTTCGACAAGCTCGTCGCGGCGGCCTACCAACACGGCAAGGCGCTGCGGTCGGCCACCACGTTCGAGCTCGACGACGTCATCGACCCGGCAGACTCCCGGGCCTGGATCACCAGGCTGCCGGGAGGCTGACTGGTCGAAGGGTTATCCGTGGCCGGAACCGCAGCCGACGCCGGGCAGGCAGCCGGTGCCGCCCGGCACGCCACCAGGACCGAAGAACTGGCCGCCGGAGCCGCACCCGACGCCCGGGACGCAGCCCTGGCCACCGGGGCCGCCGCCCGGTCCGTTGTTCACGCCTCCGGAACCGCAGTTGCCGTTGGCGTCGCAGCCGCCGCCGCCCGGGTCGTCCTTGATGACGACGTGCGTCTGCGCTGGGGTGCTCATGGCCGGACCAGCGGCGAAGGCGTCGGCGGAGGCCGCCGGCGCGGCGGCGATCGCCGCGGCGACCGCCCCGGCCACGACCAGTGGTTTCATGAGAGTTAGTTTCGCTAACATGCGACTCGCATACCACGTGCACACGTGTACAAAACCTCGCTAACGAAAATTATTGACGCAGCCGACAGAAGGCACACGATGACCTCACTTGATCTGACCGGACGGACCGCAATCATCACGGGCGCCTCGCGCGGAATCGGGCTGGCGATCGCCCAACAGCTGGCCGCCGCCGGCGCCGACGTAGTGCTGACCGCCCGCAAGCAGGAGGCGGCCGACGAGGCCGCGGCGCAGGTCGGCGAGAAGGCCCTCGGCGTCGGCGCCCACGCCACCGACGAGGACGCCGCGCGGCGCTGCGTCGACCTCACCCTGGACCGCTTCGGCCGCGTCGACATCCTGGTCAACAACGCGGGAACGAATCCGGCGTACGGCCCGCTGATCGAGCAGGACCACGCGCGCTTCACCAAGATCTTCGACGTCAACCTGTGGGCGCCGCTGCTGTGGACCTCGCTCGTGGTCAAGGCGTGGATGGGGGAGCACGGCGGGTCGGTCGTCAACACCGCCTCGATCGGCGGGCTGCACCAATCGCCGGCGATGGGAATGTACAACGCCACCAAGGCCGCGCTGATCCACGTGACCAAGCAACTGGCGCTGGAACTTTCGCCGCGCGTGCGGGTCAACGCCATCGCGCCCGGTGTGGTGCGCACCAGGCTGGCCGAGGCGCTGTGGAAGGACCACGAGGATCCGCTGGCGGCGACGATAGCGCTCGGCCGCATCGGCGAGCCGGCCGACGTGGCGGGCGCCGTTGCCTTCCTTGTCTCGGACGCGGCGAGCTGGATCACCGGCGAGACGATGGTGATCGACGGCGGACTGCTGCTCGGCCCCGCCCAGGGATATCAGGCCCAATGAGCACCACGGATGTCGCAGCGGACCTGACGGCGCGGGTCCAGGCGCTGCTCGACGAGCACGACCCGGCCACCACCGAACCGCGGGAATTCCTTGGCGCGCAGTACGATGCGGGCCTGGCCTGGGTCCACCTGCCGGAGGGTTTCGGCGGCCTGGGCCTGCCGCGGGACGCGCAGCAGCTCGTCGACGCGCGGCTTGCCGCCGCCGGTGCGCCGGTGGGCGGCACCGTCAAGAACTACATCGGCATGGGCATGGCGGCGCCGACGATCGCGGCGTTCGGGACCGACGAGCAGAAACGAAAGTTCCTGCGCCCGTTGTTCACCGGCGAACAGATCTACTGCCAGCTGTTCAGCGAGCCCGGCGCCGGCTCGGACCTGGCCGGGGTGTCCACCCGCGCGGTCCGCGACGGGGACGACTGGATCGTCAACGGGCAGAAGGTGTGGACGTCGCAGGCACAGCACGCGGACATGGCCATCCTGGTCGCGCGCACCGACCCCACGGTGCCCAAACACGCCGGCCTGACGTACTTCCTGTGCGACGTGACCCAACCCGGAGTCGAGATCCGGCCGCTGCGCCAGATCACCGGCGAGGCGGAGTTCAACGAGGTGTTCCTCACCGACGTCCGGGTGCCGGACGCGAATCGGCTCGGAGCGGAGGGCGGCGGCTGGCGCGTCGCGACCACCACGCTCAACAACGAGCGGGTCGCCATCGGCACGCGCGCCGGCATGCCGCGCGAGGGTGGTCACATCGGCAAGGTCGCCGCGGTCTGGCGACACGATCCGGCGCTGCGCAACCCCGCCATGCACGACGAACTGATGCGGCTGTGGGTCGAGGCGGAGGCCCTGCGGCTGACGGGTGAGCGATCGCGCCAGCAGGCCAGCACCGGACAGCCCGGCCCGGAGGGTGCGGGCATGAAGGTGGCCTTCGCCCGCCTGGCCCAGGCGATCTCGGGGTTCGAGATCGAGCTGCACGGCGAGGCGGGCCTGCGCTACGACGACTGGACCATGCGCCGACCGGAGACGGTCGACCTGGTCGGCCGCGAGCCCGGATACCGCTATTTGCGGGCGCGCGGCAACTCGATCGAGGGCGGCACGTCCGAGATTTTGCGCAACACCATCTCCGAACGAATCCTCGGCCTGCCGGGCGAACACCGGGTGGACAAGGACGTCGCGTGGAAGGACCTGCCGCGGTGAGCGATCTCCTGTACTCCGACACCGAGGACGCGTTGCGCGACAGCGTTCGTCACCTGTTCGCCGACCGGTGCCCGCCCGAATCGGTGGCCAAAGCGTACGACGCGGCGCCACCAGACTTTTCGGACCTCTGGCGGACGCTGGCCGCCGACCTCGGGGTGGCCGGACTGCTGGTGCCCGAATCCCTGGGCGGCGCCGGCGCGTCGGCGCGCGAAGCCGCCGTGGTCATGGAGGAGATCGGGCGCGCGGTGGCGCCGGTGCCGTTCCTGTCCAGCGCGGTGCTCGCGACCGTAGCGCTGCTGCGCGCCGGCGACACCGAGACGGTGGCGGCGCTGGCCCGCGGCGAGCTCACCGCGGCCCTGGTCGTGCCGCTGTCCACCGCGCCGGGCGACGCGGTCGCGGGCGTCAGCGTGGGCGACGGGGGTCTGTCTGGACTGGTCGGCAGCGTCGCGGGCGCCGTCGAGGCCGACGTGCTGGTGGTGCCGGCGGCCGGGCCCGGTGGGCTCGAGCTGCACACCGTGCCGCGCAGCGCGGCGGGCGTGGAGGTTTCGCCGGTGCTGGCACTGGACATGACGAGACCGCTTGCGAGCGTGCGCTTTTCGGATGTAGCGCCGTCACGGCTCGGGCCGGCGGACGCCGCGGTGGCCGACGCGCTTGCAACCGGGGCGGCGCTGCTCGCGTCCGAGCAACTGGGCGTGGCCCAGTGGTGTTTCGACACCACGCTGGCGTATGTCAAGCAGCGCAAGCAGTTCGGCCGGGCGATCGGGTCCTACCAGGCGATCAAGCACCGGCTGGCGGATCTCTGGTTCGAGGTCGGCGGGGCGACGGCGGTGGCCCGGCACGCCGCCGACACGTGCGCCAGCGGCGATGACGACGCCGCCACCGCGGCGTCGCTCGCGCAGGCCTACTGCAGCGGCGTCGCCGTGCACGCCGCCGAGGAGTGCGTGCAGCTGCACGGCGGCATCGGAATGACGTGGGAGTATCCCGCGCACCTATATCTCAAGCGCGCCAAGAGCGATCAGCTGGCGCTCGGCACGGCGTATCGTCACCGCGCCCTGTTGGCGAAGTTGGTGAACCTGCCGTCGTCGTGACGCCGGCCGTCGCTGGTGAGCCACAGCTCCTCGGTGCGGTCGTGGAAGGTGACCAGCGCGATGGTGTCGTCGCGGCGGCGCATCGCCGACTTGCTCATGCTGGCCAACACCGTGTGCCCATCCCGGTGCCGCAACTCGACGAGCCGCTTGGCGCCCGTGCCGACCAGAGCGACCCAGCGATCGTCGGCCGGTAGGCAGTGGAAGACGTCTTCGAAGTTCATCGACGCGAGCTCGTCGGGCAAGTAGCCGACCATGTCGCAGAACGAACCGTTGGCGAACAGGATGGTGCCCAGGCGATCAACCGCCAGGGCCGGCGACGGCAGCCGATCCAGGACGACCAGCGCTGGCATCCGGTGCAGTTCGTCGATGGGCGGTTGATTGGGCGGCCTCGGGCTGCGGCGCTCAATCGGTCGGCCGTTGAAGGCTGTGGAAATGTTCGCGATCACGGCACCCCCGTCGTCGCCCTGGCATTGCCCCCGCCCCGAAGCGGGAAAGTCGCGCTCATTTTCTGAGCGCGATGACAGCAAATGGTATGGGAAGCGCCGAGATAAGTCTATAGTTTGCTGACCTTGTTAGCTATTTGTCACGTGCCCAATTAGTTAGACCCTTCATGCAACGCATCCGTGTCATTTTTCGTAGGGCAGGTTATTAGCTGCGAGCCTGATTTCGGCCGGGCGCCAATGGCGATCTGTGTCGATTCAGCAAACTTGATCACGCGCCTTCGCTAACTCGGGAAAAGTCTCGGTCACCGGCGGGGAGTTCCGGGAGCAACCGCGTGCGGCGGCATTCGCTAACTCCGGTCAAGCCCCGTTTCGCTCAAAACGATCGAAACCATTTCCTCCGGCAACGAGCTCGACAGCCCCTGGCGGGCTCGCGGCGACCGCGGCGCTGCTGCAGAGTGGCGAAATGCGTGTGTTGCTGTCGACATACGACTCGCGCGGGGGCGTCGAGCCGCTGCTGGGCCTCGCGGTGCAACTGCGGGCGCTCGGCGCGGAGGTTCGCATCTGCGCGCCGCCCGACGACGAGTTCGCCGAGCGGGCGGCCGGTTTCGGCGTGCCGCTGGTGGCGTTCGGCGAATCGGTGCGCGCCATGACGAGCGCGGCCGCGCCCCAGCCCGAGGCGTACCTGCGACGGCACTTCGACGAGTTGATCGCCGCGCAGTTCGACACCGTCGCCGACGCGGCCCTGGGATGCGATGCGCTGGTGGCCGCGGGCCTGCTGCCGGCCGCGGCCGGTGCCCGGTCGGCGGCCGAAAAGCTGGGCATCCATTACGTTTACGCGAGCTACCACCCGGACAGCCTGCCGTCACCGCACCACCGGCCGCCCTCGTTCTGGAACTGGCCGCTGCCGCCGGGTGCGGTCGACCACCGGGCGCTGTGGGACCTGGACGCCCAGAACGTGAATGCGCTTTTCGGCCGGACCCTCAACCGGCACCGGGCCGAGGCCGGCCTGCCCCCGGTGCACGACGTCCGCGCCCACGCCTTCACCGACCGCCCGTGGCTGGCGGCGGACCCGACGCTCGGGCCGTGGCGGGAGCCGACGGACCTCGATGTCGTCCACACCGGCGCGTGGATGCTGCGGGACGCGCGCCCGCTGCCGGCCGAGCTGGTCGAGTTCCTGGACGCCGGCACGCCGCCGGTGTACGTGGGCTTCGGCAGCATGCCCCTGCGCGGCCCGGCGGACATCGCGCTCGCGGCCGTCGAGGCGATCCGCGCGCAGGGCCGGCGCGCGGTGGTCGCCCGGGGCTGGGCCGGCCTGGCACCGATCGACGACGGGGACGACTGCTTTGCCGTCGGCGAGGTCAATCAGCAGTCGCTGTTCGGGCGCGTGGCGGCCGTCGTGCACCACGGCGGCGCGGGCACCACGACGACGGCGGCCGCCGCGGGCGCCCCTCAGCTGGTGGTGCCGCAGGGCGCCGACCAGTTGTACTGGGCCCAACGGGTGGGCGAACTGGGCGTCGGCACCGCGCACGTGGGAACGGCGCCCACCGCCGAGTCGCTGTCGGCGGCGCTGGAGCCCGCGCTGGCCCCCGAGGTCCGCGTGCGGGCGCGCGCCGTGGCACGCATGATCCGCACCGACGGGGCCGCGGTGGCGGCGACCCTGCTGCTGGAGACGATCAGCCGGGAAGGGGCGGCCAGCCTAGCGCGGTAGCGCCGATCCGAAGACCTCCGTCATCGCCGCCCAGTGCCGCTCCGCGGCGGCGGGGTCGTAGGGCGGGTTGTCCGGGACCGCGAACCCGTGGGCGGCCGAATACCACTCGATGGTGTGCGCCACCCCGGCCGCCGTCAGCGCCTTGTCGAGCTGCTCGGCGTGGTCGGCCGTGAAGGATGCGTCGTTCTCGGCGCCACCCACATACACCGTCGCGCTCATTTGGTCGGCCAGCAGGTGCGGGCTGTCCGCGCCGTCGGTCACCAGCCCCCCGCCGTGGAAGGACGCCGCGGCCGCGACGCGGTCCGGCAGGCGGCCGGCCACCACCAACGACGTCCGCCCGCCCATGCAATACCCGCATACGCCGAACCGGTCCTCGGACACCTCGGGGCGGCCGGCCAGGTAGTCGAAGAACGCGCCGGCATCGGCGGCCATCTTGTCCGGCGTGATGCCGCCGATCATTCCGAAAAGGCGCCTGCGCTCCTGCTCGTCGGTGAAGACGGTGGCCATGTCGAACGGGGCCCAGTCGCCGCTGCGGTAGTACACGTCGGGTAGCAACACCGCGTAGCCGAATCCGGCGAGCTTGGCGGCCATCTCGTCGAAGGTGTCGCGGACCCCGCCGGCGTCGCAGTACATGACAATTCCTGGCCAGGGACCGGGCCCCTGGCCATCGGGGCCCTCCGGGGTGAACAGTCCGACCGGGCAGGAGCCGTCGGGGGTGGTGACGCTGTCGGTGATCTTCGGCATGGGATCCGTTCTACTCCTGACCCTGCGAGGTAGATTGGCCGCGTGCCGATCGCCACCCCCTACGAGGACCTGCTGCGCGTGGTGCTCGAGCGGGGCGCCGCCAAATCCGATCGGACCGGCACCGGCACCCGCAGCCTGTTCGGCCAGCAGATCCGCTACGACCTGTCGGCCGGCTTTCCGCTGCTGACCACCAAGAAGGTGCATTTCAAATCGGTGGTCTACGAGCTGCTGTGGTTCCTGCGCGGCGACTCCAACGTCGCCTGGCTGCAGGAGCACGGCGTCACCATCTGGGACGAATGGGCCAGCGAGACAGGCGATCTCGGGCCCATCTACGGCGTGCAGTGGCGGTCCTGGCCGACGCCGACCGGCGAGCACGTCGACCAGATCAGCGCGGCATTGGAACTGCTGCGCAGCGACCCGGATTCCCGGCGCATCATCGTCTCGGCGTGGAACGTGGGCGAAATCCCGCGGATGGCGCTGCCGCCGTGTCACGCGTTCTTCCAGTTCTACGTGGCCGACGGGCGGCTGAGCTGCCAGCTCTACCAGCGCAGCGCCGACCTGTTCCTGGGGGTCCCGTTCAACATCGCCAGCTACGCGCTGCTCACCCACATGATGGCCGCCCAGGCCGGCCTTTCGGTCGGCGAGTTCGTGTGGACCGGCGGCGACTGCCACATCTACGACAACCACGTCGAACAGGTCCGGACCCAACTCGGCCGCGAGGCCCGGCCCTACCCGGAACTCGTTCTGGCGCATAGGGATTCGATCTTCGATTACACCTTCGAAGATGTCGTCGTGAAGAACTACGATCCGCACCCGGCGATCAAAGCTCCCGTCGCGGTATGACGCGCGTATGACACGCGCCGGCGACGATGCAGAGCGAAGCGATGAGGTGGGGGTACCGCCCGCTTGCGGGGGAGAGCGGCGCTGCTGCACAGTGGGCCTGGTCTGGGCTCAGTCGACGTCCGGTGTGATCGGGCGCGGCGGTGACATCCCGTGGCGAGTGCCCGAGGACCTGGCCCGCTTCAAAGCGGTGACCATGGGCCACACGGTGGTGATGGGCCGTCGGACCTGGGAGTCGCTGCCCGCCCGGGTGCGGCCCCTGCCGGGCCGGCGAAACGTCGTCCTGTCCCGGGACCGCGATTACGTGGCCGAGGGGGCCGAGGTGCTCGATTCGCTGGAGGCCGCGCTCACCGAGCCGGAGGCGTGGGTCATCGGCGGCGAGCAGATCTACCTGCTCGGGCTGCCGCTGGCAACCCGCTGCGAGGTGACCGAGGTCGAGATCGACCTGCCGCGCGACGACGGCGACGCGCTCGCCCCGGTGCTCGACGAGTCGTGGCTGGGCGTGATGGGGGACTGGCAGGTCAGCCGCACGGGGCTGCGCTACCGGTTCCACACGTACCGTCGTCGGTGAGGGGTCGCGCCGGCGGCGCCGCCCGCGTGACGGGCCGAGCCTGACATACTCGGTACTCGGGGTCGGTCTCACGGGTCTAAAAAAGCATTTCCAGTAAGGGGGGATTTTTCAGTGATAACCGAACCCGCGAAGGCGTTTCCGCGTGTGTTCAGGGGCTACGATTCGGCGGCCGTCGACGCGTCCATCGAGGCGCTGACCGCCAAGCAGCAGCTGCTGCTCAACGACGTCAGGAGCCTGGAGGCGCGGCTGACGCAAGCCGGCGACGAAGCGGCCGCGCTGCGCAAGGAGGTCGCCGTCCTCACCGACACCTCGCCCTCGCCACACGCGGTGCAACTGCGGATGGCCAACATGCTGCGCCGCACGGTCGACGAGGTTTCCCAGCTGCAGGCCGAGGCGCGGGCCGAGGCGGACGCGCTGATCGCGTCGGCGGAGGCCGAGGCCGAGGCGTCCCGGCGGGAGCACGAGGAGCGGATGGCGCAGCTGACCGCGCGCCGGGAAGCCCTCGAGTCGGACTACGACGAAAAGAAGAAGAAGCTCGAGGCCGAACTGGCCGAGATGCGTGACGAAACCGAACGCGCGATCGAGGAGGCCTGGCGCGATGCCCGGCGGGAGGCCGATCACTATCGCGAGCAGGCCCGTCGGGCCGCGGACGAGGCCAGCCAGCAGCGAATCAAGATCCTCGAGCAACTGGAGCGGGTCTACCGCGACCTGGAGCCCGTCCCGGCCGCTCTGGCGGCGGCCTACCAAGAACAGAAGGATCTGCCGGAGGCGAGCGTCGCCGTGCCGCTGGGCGAGAAGGTCGGCGCGCGGTAAACCCCGCTAGGGGTCCCGCGAGGGGCGGTCAAAACGCGGTAATGTCGGCGCCGTGCCGATCGGGAAACGCACGCTGACCGCCGCCCAGGCGCGGCGCTTAGCCGTTGCGGCACAAGGGTTTAGCGAGCCGCGGCCCGGCGGCCCGATCACCCGCGCGCATCTGAAGAGCTTGATCTCGAGAATCCAAGTGCTGCAACTGGATTCGGTGTCGGTGGCGGTGCGTGCCCACTACGCGCCGGTGTTCAGCCGGCTCGGGCCCTACGACCGCGACGTGCTGGACCGCGCCGCCTGGTCGCATTCGGCACGCTCGCCGCGGCTGCTGGTCGAGTACTGGGCCCACGAGGCCGCGTTGATGGCCGTCGACGACTGGCCGCTGCTGCGCTGGCGCATGCGCCAATACACCCACGGCCGCTGGGGCACGCACATCGTCAAGGCCAATCCCCAACTCGCCGAGGACATCCTCGCCGCCGTCGCCGAGCTCGGGCCCAGCACCGCGGGGCAGATCGAGGCGCATCTCGCTGCCGAGCCCCGCCGGAAAAAGGGGACCTGGTGGACCCGCAGCGACACCAAGTGGGTCGCCGAGGCGCTGTTCGCCTCCGGCGCGCTCACCACCGCCACCCGGGTGGGCTTCGCCCGCCACTACGACCTGGTCGAGCGGGTGCTGCCGCCCCGCGTCCTGGCCCGCGAGGTCGACGACGACGAGGCCCTTCGCGAGCTGACGCTGCGGGCCGCCACCGCGCTGGGCGTGGGCACCGAGGCCGACATCCGCGACTACTTCCGGCTGTCGGCCCAGCAGGCCAAGCCCGCGATCACCGACCTGCTGGCCGCCGGTGAGATCGAGCGGGTCGACGTCGACGGCTGGTCAGCCCCGGCGTACCTGCGGGCGGGCCGGACGGTGCCGCGCACCGACCGCGGCACCGCGCTGTTGTGCCCGTTCGACCCGCTGATCTTCTTCCGGCCCCGCGTCGAGCGGCTGTTCAACTTCCACTACCGCATCGAGATCTACACGCCGGCCGCCAAACGCCGGTACGGCTACTACGTGTGGCCGCTGCTGATGGACGGCCGGTTGGTGGCGCGGGTCGACCTCAAGGCCGACCGGGCCACCGATTCCCTGCGTGTGGTGGGCGCTTTCGGGGAGCCCGACGCGCCGCGGGCCCCGGTCGCCGCGGCGCTGGCCGGCGAACTGGAGTCGATGGCGTCCTGGCTGGGGCTGGGCGGGTTCAGCGTTTCCGGGCGCGGCGACCTGGCGGGCCCGTTGCGCGCGGCGGCCAAGCGGGCCGGCTGATGAAGGCGCTCAAGGACACGCTCTGGAAGGCCGCCGAAAAACTGCGCGGATCGGTCTCGGCCGGCGAATACAAGGACGTGATCCTGGGCCTGGTATTCCTGCAGCACGTCGCCGGCGCGCGGTGGCGAGCCCTGGTGGATAGCGCGCAATCCCCGGACATCGGCCGGCTCGTCGACGACGCGATGGAGGCCGCGGGCCTGCCGCGGCGCTACGCAGACCTCGACCCGCGCCGGCTCGGTGAGCTGGTGGGCCTGCTCGACGGCGCGCGGGACGGCCCGCCCGCGCGCGACCTGCCGGGCGAGGTGTACGAGTACTTCCTGGGCAACTTCGCCCGCTCGGAGGGAAAGCGCGGCGGCGAATTCTTCACCCCGCCCAGCGTGGTGCGGCTGATCGTCGAGGTCCTCGAACCGACCGGCGGCCGGGTGTACGACCCGTGCTGCGGTTCGGGCGGAATGTTCGTGCGCACCGAGCAATTCGTCGCCGAGCACGACGGCGATCCGTCGAGAGTCACCGTCTACGGCCAGGAGAGCATCGAGCAGACCTGGCGGATGGCCAAGATGAACCTCGCCGTGCACGGCATCGACGACGCGGGCCTCGCCCGGGGCGACACGTTCGTCCGTGACCAGCACGCCGGCGTGCAGATGGACTACGTGATGGCCAATCCGCCGTTCAACATCAAGGATTGGGCCCGCGACGAACGCGACCCGCGCTGGCGCTTCGGCGTTCCGCCCGCCACCAACGCGAACTACGCCTGGATTCAGCACATCCTGTCCAAGCTGGCCCCCGGCGGCAAGGCCGGCGTGGTGATGGCCAACGGCTCGATGTCGTCGAACACGCTCGGGGAAGGCGACATTCGGGCCCGGATCGTCGACGCGGACCTGGTGTCGTGCATGGTGGCGCTGCCCGCGCAGCTGTTCCGCAGCACCGGAATCCCGGTGTGCCTGTGGTTCTTCGCGCTCGACAAGGCCGACCGCGCGGGCCAGGTGCTGTTCATCGACGCCCGTGGCCTCGGCCACCTGGTGGACCGCACCGAGCGCGTGCTGACCGACGAGGAGATCGTCCGCATCGGCGACACCTACCATGCGTGGAGGGGATCGGAGTCCGCCGCCGCCAAAGATCTTTCCTACCAAGATGTTCCGGGTTTCTGCCGGTCGGCGTCGCTCGACGACATCCGGGCCGCGGGCTACGCGCTGACGCCGGGACGCTACGTGGGCGCGCCCGCGGCCGACGACGACGCGGAGCCGCTCGACGCCAGGATCGCCCGGCTGACGGGCGAGCTGGTCGCGGCGCTCGACGAGTCCGCGCGGCTCGAGCAGGTCGTGCGCGAGCAGGTGGAGCGCCTGCGGTGATGGCCAGGCTGGGCGACCACCTCGACTTCAGCAACGGGGCCAGCGCGCCGGCCCGAACCCCGCACGGCCGCTTTCGCGTGTACGGCGCCAACGGGGCGATCGGCTATGCGGCGCAATGCAATGCGGCCGGCCCCTTGATCGTACTCGGGCGCGTCGGATCGTATTGCGGCAGCCTGCGGTACTGCGACTCCGACGTGTGGGTCACCGACAACGCGCTGGTGTGCCGGGCCAAGGACCCGGGGGAGACGCGGTATTGGTACTACGCGCTGCACACGTGCGGCCTCAACGGGCACCGCGCCGGATCGGGACAGCCGCTGCTCAACCAGACGATCCTGCGTGAGGTGCCCGTCTCGACCGTCGCGGCGCCGCAGCGCCGCCGGATCGCCAGGCTGCTCGGCGCCGTCGACGACAAGATCGCCGCCAACGAACGCGTGATCTCCGCCGCCGAGGGCCTGATGCTCGCCACCACCGAGTCGGTCCGCGAACGCGTGCCGCTGTCCGACCTGGCGGGCCGGTCGACGGAGCTGCTCGGCCCGCCCGGGTTCGACGACGTGGTCGCCCACTTCAGCCTGCCGGCGTTCGACGACAGCGCGAAACCCCGGCTGGTCGCCGGGGAACGCGTCAAGAGCGCCAAGTTCGTCCTGTCGGAGCCGTGCGTATTGGTCGCCAAGCTGAACCCCCGGATCCCGCGCGTCTGGAACGTGCCGGGCCTGCCCCCGCAAATGGCTTTGGCCAGCACGGAGTTCGTCGTGTTGCGGCCCGTCGGCGTCGACACGTCGGCGTTGTGGGCGGCGCTGCGGCAACCCGACGTCGTCGCGGCGTTGCAGCTGATGGCCGCCGGGACGTCCGGCAGCCACCAGCGCGTCCAACCGAACGAGCTGCTCAACGTGCGGGTCCGCGACGTCCGGCGCCTGGCGCCCGCGGCGGCGGGGACAGTCACCGGCCTGGGCGCGCTGTGTCACGCGCGCCGCGCGGAATCCGTGCGGCTGGCCGCCTTCCGCGACGCCCTGCTCCCGCCGCTGATATCGGGTGAGCTCCAGGTGGGGCCACCACGTTAAGGTGGGCGCCGTGGCCGAGACCGCGCCGCTGCGCGTGCAACTGATCGCCAAGACGGAGTTCCTGGCGCCGCCGGACGTGCCCTGGACCACCGACGCGGACGGCGGCCCCGCGCTGGTCGAATTCGCCGGCCGGGCCTGCTATCAGAGCTGGTCGAAGCCGAACCCCAAGACGGCCACCAACGCCGGCTACATCGGGCACATCATCGACGTCGGGCACTTTTCGGTGCTCGAGCACGCCAGCGTGTCGTTCTACATCACCGGCATCTCGCGGTCGTGCACCCACGAGCTGATCCGCCACCGGCACTTTTCCTATTCGCAGCTGTCGCAACGCTATGTGCCGGAGGGGGACTCGCGCGTCGTCGTCCCGCCGGGCATGGACGACGACCCCGAACTGCTGCGCATCCTGACCGACGCCGCCGACGCCAGCCGCGCCACCTACGCCGAGCTGCTGGCCAAGCTGGAGGCCAAGTTCGCCGACCAGCCCAGCGCGATCCTGCTGCGCAAGCAGGCGCGCCAGGCCGCCCGGGCGGTACTGCCCAACGCCACCGAGACCCGCATCGTCGTGACCGGCAACTACCGCGCGTGGCGGCACTTCATCGCCATGCGCGCCAGCGAGCACGCCGACGTCGAAATCCGGCGCCTGGCCATCGAGTGCCTGCGCCAGCTCGTCGGGGTGGCGCCCGCGGTGTTCGCCGACTTCGAGGTCTCCACCCTGGCCGACGGCACCGAGGTCGCCACCAGCCCGCTCGCGACCGAGGCCTGAGCCGCGCGGCGGCTAATTGCGTTTGGTACCGCCAGGTAACCTGAAGACCGTGAGCACCGTCGGATTCGACGCCCCCGCCCGGTTGGGAACGCTGCTGACCGCGATGGTGACGCCGTTCGCCGCCGACGGCGCCTTGGACACCGCCGCCGCCGCGCAGCTGGCAAACCACCTGGTGGACGCGGGGTGCGACGGCCTGGTGGTCTCCGGGACCACCGGCGAGTCGCCGACCACCACCGACGACGAGAAACTCGAGCTGCTGCGCGTCGTGTTGGAGGCGGTGGGCGACCGGGCCCGCGTCATCGCCGGCGCCGGCACGTATGACACGGCTCACAGCGTCCGGCTGGCCAAGGCCTGCGCGGCCGAGGGCGCGCACGGGCTGCTGGTCGTCACGCCGTACTACTCGAAGCCGCCGCAGAGCGGGCTGATCGCGCACTTCACCGCCGTCGCCGACGCGACCGAGCTGCCGGTGCTGCTCTACGACATCCCGCCCCGCTCGGTGATCCCGATCCAGACCGAGACCATCCACGCGCTGGCCTCCCATCCGAACATCGTCGGGATCAAGGACGCCAAGGCCGACCTGCACAGCGGCGGCCAGATCATCGCCGAGACCGGGCTGGCCTACTACTCCGGCGACGACGCGCTGAACCTGCCGTGGCTGGCCATGGGCGCCACCGGCTTCATCAGTGTGATCTCGCACGTGGCGGCCGGACAGCTGCGGGAGTTGTTGTCCGCCTTCGGCTCCGGCGACATGGCGACCGCGCGCAAGATCAACGTCGCCGTCGCCCCGCTGTGCAACGCCATGGCCCGCCTCGGCGGGGTGACCATGTCCAAGGCGGGTCTGCGCCTGCAGGGCATCGACGCCGGTGATCCCCGGCTGCCGCAGATGCCGGCCACGGCGGAGCAGATCGAGGCGCTGGCCGCGGACATGCGCGCGGCCTCGGTGCTCAGGTGAAACGGACGTGAACGAGGAACTCGCCCCACCGGGACCCCTGGCTCCGGGTGGGTTGCGGGTCACCGCACTGGGCGGCATCAGCGAAATCGGCCGCAACATGACGGTTTTCGAGCACCTGGGCCGGCTGCTGATCATCGACTGCGGGGTGATGTTTCCCACCCACGACGAGCCCGGCGTCGATCTGATCCTGCCCGACCTGCGCCACATCGAGGACCGGCTCGAGGACATCGAGGCGCTGGTGCTCACCCACGCGCACGAGGACCACATCGGGGCGATCCCGTTTTTGCTCAGGCTGCGCCCCGACATCCCGGTCGTCGGCTCGAAGTTCACCCTGGCGCTGGTCGCCGCCAAATGCCGCGAGCACCGCATCAAGCCGGTCTTCGTCGAGGTCACCGAGGGCCAGCGCAGCACGCACGGCGTCTTCCAGTGCCAGTACTTCGCCGTCAACCACTCCATCCCCGACGCGCTGGCAATCGCCGTGCACACCGGCGCCGGAACCGTGCTGCACACCGGCGACATCAAGCTCGACCAGCTGCCGCTCGACGGCCGGCCCACCGACCTGCCCGGCATGTCCCGGCTGGGCGACGCGGGCGTGGACCTGTTCCTGTGCGACTCGACGAACTCGGAGATCCCCGGCGTCGGCCCCTCGGAAAGCGAGGTGGGCCCGACGCTGCACCGGCTGATCCGGGGCGCCGACGGCCGCGTGATCGTGGCGTGCTTCGCCTCCAACGTGGACCGGGTGCAGCAGATCATCGACGCCGCAGTGGCTTTGGGCCGGCGGGTGTCGTTCGTCGGGCGCTCCATGGTGCGCAACATGGGCATCGCCCGGGAGCTGGGTTTCCTGCGCGTAGACGATTCCGACGTGATCGACATCTCCGCCGCCGAGATGATGGCCCCCGAGCGGGTGGTGCTGATCACCACCGGCACCCAGGGCGAACCGATGTCGGCGCTGTCGCGGATGTCGCGCGGCGAGCACCGCAGCATCACGCTGACGTCCGAGGACCTGGTGATCCTGTCGTCGTCGCTGATCCCCGGCAACGAGGAGGCGGTGTACGGCGTCATCGACGAGCTGGCCAAGATCGGCGCCCGCGTCGTCACCAACCAGCAAGTGCGCGTTCATGTTTCCGGTCACGCGTACGCGGGCGAGCTGCTCTTCCTCTACAACGGCGTGCGGCCGCGCAACGTGATGCCGGTGCACGGCACCTGGCGGATGCTGCGCGCCAACGCCAAGCTGGCGGCGCGCGCCGGGGTGGCCGAGGACTCGATCCTGTTGGCGGAGAACGGCGTCAGCGTCGACCTGATGGCCGGCAAGGCCACGATCTCCGGCGCGGTGCCGGTGGGCAAGATGTTCGTCGACGGGCTGATCACCGGCGACGTCGGCGACATCACCCTGGGTGAGCGGCTCATCCTGTCGTCGGGCTTCGTCGCGGTGATCGTCGTGGTGCAACGCGGCACCGGGCGTCTCGCCGCTGCGCCGCAACTGCTTTCGCGTGGCTTCTCCGAAGACCCCAAGGCGCTCGAGCCCGCGGTGCGCAAGGTCGAGGCGGAGCTGGAGGCGCTGGCCGCCGACAACGTGACCGACCCCGTGCGCATCGCCCAGGGCGTGCGCCGCACGGTCGGCAAGTGGGTCGGGGAGACCTACCGCCGCCAGCCGATGATCGTGCCGACGGTCATCGAGGTCTAGCTAGCGCTTTTCGGCGTAGGCCGACCATTCCAGCTGCGAGGCCCCGAGTTCGCGCCCGGCGGGCCGCACGTAGCGCGCCACCAGCTCGTCGGGGCCGGCCTGCTCCACCAGCCGCCAGCCGTATTCGCCGATGAACCCGGCGACCTCGTCGGGCTCCAGGCCGAAATGCCACAGCTGGTGGCGCTCGCGGACGTTGCGGTAAAGCGTGCGGGTGCCGTACCGGTTGCGGCCGTCGATGAAGTCCCGCCGGACATAGGTGAACACGAGCCGGCTGCCCGGCGCGGCGGCGCGCAGCCCGTCCAGGGTGCGCCGGACGCCGCCCTCGGTGAGGTACTGGGTGACGCCCTCCCAGACGAAGAAGGCCCGGTAATCGGTGCGGTAGCCGTGCTCGGCCAACGAGGTGAGCAGGTCGTCGCGCTCAAAGTCCAGCGCCACCAACCGAACCGACTTCGGCGGTTCGCCGAGCACCCGGCGCACCGTGTTGGCCTTGCGCGCGATGTTGACCGACTGGTCCACCTCGAAGACCGGGATGCGGGCCCGCCGGGTCAGCCGGTAGGCCAGCGTGTCCAGTCCCGCCCCGAGGATCACCACGGCGTCGATGTCGTCCAGCGCCGCCGAGATCTTGTCGTCGATGAAGCGCTTGCGGCAGGCCAGATTCGCCCACAGCCCGGGGCCGGTGAACTCCGACCCGCGGATCATCAGCCGGCGCGCCGGGCCCCACCGCGTCGCGCCGGCGAGCAGTCGCAACGGGCCCGGCAGGAACAGCTCCGCGAGGTCGTCGTCCACCAGGCGATGCCCGGGCGCCTCGTTGTGTTCGACGGCGGCCAACACCATCGGGCCGAACGCCGTCTGCGCCGCGGGATTTCGCGCCATGGGCTACTTGTTCAAGAAGCCCGCATCGACGGGCAGCGTGACGCCGGTGATGTAGCGGGCCTGGTCGGACACCAGCCAGGCCACCGCGTTGGCGATGTCCTCGGCCTGCAGCACCTCCACCGGCAGCGCGTTGCCCAGGCTGCGCGGCTGGTCGGTCTGGGCGGCCATCTTGGCGAGCCACTCCCGGGTGAACTCGTTGTTGATCATCGGGGTTTCGACGCCGGTCGGGTGGATCGAGTTCACCCGGATGTTCTGGCCCGCAAGCAGATTCGCGTACACGCGCATCAACCCGACCACGCCGTGCTTGGCGGCCGCGTAGCCGACGGAGCCGGCGTCGGGACTGCCCACCCCGGCCAGCCCGGCGGCCGAACTGATCAGCACGATCGACCCGCCGCCGCCCTGCTTGACCATGGTCGGTATCGCGACCTTGATCGTGTTGTAGACGCCGGTGAGGTTGACGTCGATGACGTCGCGCCAGCCGTCGTCGCCGGAGGCCATCGGGGCGATCCCGGCGTTGGCCACGACGATGTCCAGCCGGCCGAACTCGTCGATGCCCGCCCGCACCGCGGCCGAAAGCGATTCGCGGTCGCGGACATCGGCCTGCTTGGCCACGATGCGGGCGCCGGTGTCCTCGACGAGCTTGACGGTGGCCGCCAGGTCCTCGGAGGAGGCCAGGGGATAGGGCACGCTGGCGATCTGCTCGCACAGGTCGACGGCGATGATGTCCGCGCCCTCGGAGCCCAGCCGGACCGCGTGCGCGCGGCCCTGGCCGCGGGCGGCCCCGGTGATCAGCGCGACTTTTCCTTGCAGCGGGCCGGGACCACTCACGCGCGCAGCTGCCCCTTCTGCGGGTCGCCCGCGGGAACCGGCTGCAGCATCTTGATGTCCGGCGCCCCGGCGAGGTGCTCGCCGGCGGCCGTGAACAACTTGGTGATCGCCGGGGCGGTGCTGTGCGTCTTGAGCGCCTCGTCGTCGGCCCACTGCTCGACGAAGACGAAGGTCTCGCCGGCCTGGTGCAGCGAGTACAGCTGGCAGCCGGGCTCCTCGTGCACTTCGGCGACCGCGCTGGTCAGGATGTCGCGGACGGTGTCGACCGATTCGGGTTTGACGGTCAGGGTGGCGACGACGACGACGGGCATGCTAGGGCCTCCTGGGCACTTGAGGGGTGGGTGACGGCATGACGTACGTCACCGCCAGCCACCCTACCCACGACCGATTCCGCGCATCCCCGGCCGGGCGGCGGTTACCAGTGTGGCGGGTGGTGTAGATGAGGCATTTGCGACTACCCTGGGCCTCATGCCAAGTAAGACCGCCGCCCGCTCCGGAGCCCGAACGAGCAGGTCAAAGGCCACTTCGCGGGGGAGGTCACGAAGCGCGCGCCCGGCGGCGCCCCGCAAGAAGGCCGGCAGGCCCGCCAAACGCCGCAACTCCTCGCTGCTGGTCGCCACGGGGCTGACCTGCGGCCGCGCCATGCGCGCCACCTGGCTGATGGCGGCCCGGGGCACCGGCGGCGCGGCGCGCTCCATCGGGCGGGCCCGCGACATCGATCCCGGACACCGCCGCGACGGGATCGCGCTGGTGCTGCTCGGCGTCTCCGTCGTGGTCGCCGCGAGCTCCTGGTTCCACGCCGCCCGGCCCCTCGGCGCGTGGGTCGACACGCTGCTGCGGACCTTCATCGGCTCGGGCGTGCTGGCGCTGCCGGTGGTCGCGGCCGCGGTGGCGGTGACGCTGATGCGCACCCAGCCCAACCCCGACGCCCGGCCGCGGCTCATCCTGGGCGGCAGCCTGCTGGCCCTCTCGGCGCTTGGCCTGCGCCACCTGTGGTCCGGTTCGCCGGAAGACCCCGAATTGCGCCGCCGCGCGGCGGGTTTCATCGGTTTCGCGATCGGCGGGCCGCTTTCGGACGGGTTGACGCCCTTCATCGCGGCGCCGCTGCTGTTCATCGGCTTCATGTTCGGGCTGCTGTTGCTGACCGGCACCACGATCCGCGAGGTGCCCGACGTGGTGCGCGGCATGTTCGGCGGCCGGTTGCTCGGCGACGACGACGTCGCCTACGACTACGCGGACGAGTTCGACGACGAGCCCCGCGACGACTTCTCCGACGGCTACTACGACGAGTCCCCCGAACCGGAGCCGCAGGCGTGGCCGTCGGCCGCCGCCGCGCCGGCCCCCGACGAGCCGATCGCGGACGACACGCCCACCATCCCCGAACCCGGGCGGAGCCGTCGTCGCACCAAGAAGCCGGAACCGCTGGTCGTGGACCGGGTGGTCGAGGGGCCCTACACGCTGCCGGCGCTGAGCCTGCTGATCGCCGGTGACCCGCCCAAGAAGCGCAGCGCCGCCAACAACCTGATGGCCGACGCGATCAGCGAGGTGCTCAACCAGTTCAAGGTGGACGCCGCGGTCACCGGCTGCACCCGCGGACCCACCGTCACCCGCTACGAGGTCGAGCTGGGCCCCGGCGTGAAGGTGGAGAAGATCACCGCGCTGCAGAAGAACATCGCCTACGCGGTGGCCACCGAGAGCGTCCGGATGCTGGCCCCGATCCCCGGCAAGTCCGCCGTCGGGATCGAGGTGCCCAACACCGACCGGGAGATGGTGCGGCTGGCCGACGTGCTCACCGATCCGTCGACGCGCCGCGACCACCACCCGCTGGTGATCGGCCTCGGCAAGGACATCGAGGGCGAGATGATCTCGGCCAACCTGGCCAAGATGCCGCACCTGCTGGTCGCCGGCTCCACCGGATCCGGCAAGTCCAGCTTCGTGAACTCGATGCTGGTGTCGCTGCTGACCCGGGCCACCCCCGAGGAGGTCAGGATGATCCTGATCGACCCGAAGATGGTGGAACTCACGCCGTACGAAGGCATTCCGCACCTGATCACCCCGATCATCACCCAGCCGAAGAAGGCGGCGGCCGCGCTGGCGTGGCTGGTCGAGGAGATGGAGCAGCGCTACCAGGACATGCAGGCCTCGCGGGTGCGCCACATCGACGACTTCAACGCGAAGGTGCGCTCCGGCGCGATCACCGCCCCGCTGGGCAGCCAGCGCGAATACCGGCCCTACCCGTACGTCGTGGCGATCGTCGACGAGCTGGCCGACCTGATGATGACCGCGCCGCGCGACGTCGAGGACGCCATTGTGCGGATCACCCAGAAGGCCCGCGCCGCGGGCATCCACCTGGTGCTGGCCACCCAGCGCCCGTCCGTTGACGTCGTCACCGGCCTGATCAAGACCAACGTGCCGTCCCGGCTGGCGTTCGCGACGTCGTCGCTCACCGACAGCCGGGTGATCCTGGACCAGGCCGGCGCGGAGAAGCTGATCGGCATGGGTGACGCCCTGTTCCTGCCGATGGGAGCCAACAAGACGGTCCGGCTGCAGGGTGCCTTCATCACCGACGACGAGATCCATGCCGTCGTCAGCGCCTGCAAGGACCAGGCCGAACCCGAATACACCGAGGGCGTCACCACCGCCAAGACCACCAGCGAGCGCACCGACGTCGACCCCGACATCGGCGACGACATGGACCTGTTCCTGCAGGCCGTCGAGCTGGTGGTGTCCAGCCAGTTCGGCTCCACCTCGATGCTGCAGCGCAAGCTGCGCGTCGGCTTCGCCAAGGCCGGCCGGCTGATGGACCTGATGGAGACCCGCGGCATCGTCGGGCCGTCCGAGGGCTCCAAGGCGCGTGACGTGCTGATCAAGCCGGACGAGCTGGCGGGAACGCTGGCCCTGATTCGCGGCGGCGCCGACGCCGACGGCGGCGAACCCGAGTAGCGCGAGCAGACGCAGAATCGCACTGGGACGGCCCGTTTTGTGCGATTCTGCGTCTGCTCGCGGGGCTAAAGGACCAGTAGCATCCGGGAGTTGCCAAGGATGTTGGGTTTGACGTAGCTCAGGTCCAGGAACTCGGCGACACCGATGTCGTAGGAGCGGCACATCTCCTCGTACACCTCGGCGGTGACGGGCGTGCCCTCGATCTCGGTGAACCCGTGCCGGCCGAAGAACTCGGTCTCGAAGGTCAGCACGAACAGCCGCTCCAGCTGCAGCTCGCGGGCGACCTGCAGCAGTCGGTCGACGATCGCGTGGCCGATGCCCTGGCCGGTCACCGCCGGGTCCACGGCGACCGTGCGGATCTCGCCGAGGTCCGACCACAGCACGTGCAGCGCCCCGCAGCCGACCACCTTGCCCGCGGGGTCTTCGGCCACCCAGAACTCCTGGACCGCCTCGTACAGCGTCACCAGGTTCTTTTCCAGCAGGATGCGCCCGGCGTAGGTGTCGACGAGGTGTTTGATCGCGGGAACGTCCGACGTTCGCGCGCGCCGGACCACGGGCAGGCGGTCGCGTGAGCTTTCGGTCACGGGTAACAGTATCGGCGACGGCGAAGGGCGCGCTGGTCAACCGCTATTCTTATGCCGTGTCGGCACAGCCTGAAACGTCCGGAATGGCTGGCCGTGCCCGCATCGCCAACCTCGCCAACGTCCTGACCCTGCTGCGGCTGGTGCTGGTTCCCATTTTCCTGTTCGCGTTGTTCACCGGGGACGGCCACCAAATCGTCTGGCGCATAGTCGCTTTCGTGATTTTCGCCGTCGCCTGCCTGACCGACCGGTTCGACGGCCTGCTGGCCCGCAACTACGGGATGGCGACGGAGTTCGGCGCGTTCGTCGATCCGATCGCGGACAAGGCCCTGATCGGGTCGGCGCTGATCGCGCTGTCGATGCTGGGCGACCTGCCGTGGTGGGTGACGGTGGTGATCATGGCCCGCGAGGTGGCGGTCACGCTGCTGCGGCTGGCCGTGATCCGCCGCGGCGTCATCCCGGCGAGCTGGGGCGGCAAGCTCAAGACGGTGGTCCAGGCGCTGGCGATCGGCCTGTTCGTGCTCCCGCTGACGGGGCCGTTCCGGGTGGCGGCGGCCGTGGTGATGGGCATCGCGATCGTGCTCACGGTGATCACCGGCATCGACTACGTGGCCGGGACGATCAGGACGGTCAGGCGAGTTCGCCAGACGACCGGCTGAACGGGAACCAGGCCACCCCCGCCCGCGTTGACCCTTATGAGCGCCTGCCGAATGGGTCTTTTTGCGTGCCGGGCAGGGCTGACTGGACGAAGGAGGGCGGGATGCCGCCATTGATGCGCGAGGTCATCGGCGACGTGTTGCGCCGGGCCAGGACGTCGCAGGGCCGCACGCTGCGGGAGGTGTCTGATTCGGCGCGGGTGAGCCTCGGATACCTGTCGGAGGTGGAGCGCGGCCGCAAGGAGCCGTCCAGCGAGCTGCTCAACGCGATCTGCGACGCGCTTGAAGTCCCGCTGTCGGCGGTCCTGACCGGCGCGGGGGAGCGGATGGCGAGCGAGGAACGCGCGGCCCTCAGCGCGGCGACCGCCGCCGCGGGCGGCACCACCATCGACGCCAGCACCAAGGTCGTCATTCCGCCGGTGGCCTCGCTGGCCGTGGCCTAGCCCGGTGACGTCGAGCGCCGGAACGGCGCGAGTTAAGGAACCGGGCAATCGATCCTGAGCGCCCGGTTCGCCCGATCCCGCGTCAGGGGTGGGGCGAACGTCGCCGACCCACTAAATTGAGCGGCAGGGCGCTTGCCCGGCATACGAGAAGCGAAGGTGGAGCTGACTGATGGCCAATCCGTTCGTCAAGGCGTGGAAATACCTGATGGCGCTGTTCAACGCCAAGATTGACGAGCACGCCGACCCCAAAGTGCAGATCCAGCAGGCCATCGAGGAGGCGCAGCGCCAGCACCAGGCGCTGACCCAGCAGGCGGCCCAGGTGATCGGCAACCAGCGCCAGCTCGAGATGCGGCTCAACCGGCAGCTGGCGGACATCGAGAAGCTGCAGGTCAACGTGCGCCAGGCGCTGACGCTGGCCGACCAGGCCACCGCCGCGGGCGATGCCGCCAAGGCCACCGAGTACAACAACGCCGCCGAGGCGTTCGCGGCGCAGCTGGTGACCGCCGAGCAGAGCGTCGAAGACCTCAAGACGCTGCACGACCAGGCGCTGTCCGCCGCGGCCCAGGCCAAGAAGGCCGTCGAACAGAACTCGATGGTCCTGCAGCAGAAGATCGCCGAGCGCACCAAGCTGCTCAGCCAGCTCGAGCAGGCCAAGATGCAGGAGCAGGTCAGCGCGTCGCTGCGGTCGATGAGCGAGATCGCCGCACCCGGCACCACGCCGAACCTCGACGAGGTCCGCGAGAAGATCGAACGCCGCTACGCCAACGCGATCGGGTCGGCCGAACTCGCCCAGGGGTCGGTGCAGGGCCGCATGCTCGAGGTCGAGCAGGCCGGCGTCCAGATGGCCGGCCATTCCCGGCTCGAGCAGATCCGCGCGTCGATGCGCGGCGACGCCCTGCCGGCGGGTGGGACGCCGGCCGCTGGGGCCACCCCGGCGCCCGCCGAGACCGCCGGCGGCCAGGTCGCCGAGAAACCTTTTGGTCAGTAACGCCGCGGGGGGTTCGCGATGGCGGTGAAAGCGACTCAGCGCGCGCCATGGCGGGCGGTGGTGCAGCGCGGATTGGACACCGCCGCCGACCTTTCCGGCTTCGTGGCCCAAAAGATCAGCGCCGCAGCCGATCCGCGGGCCCGGCTGCTGCGTCGCCGCCGCCGGGCGCTGCGCTGGGGCGTGATCTTCGGCGTCGGCTGCCTGTTTTGGATCGTGGTGACCGGGGTGCTGGCGGCGTGGGGCTGGTTCGTGTTGCTGCTGCAGATCACCGGCGCCATCGCGGTGGTGCTGGCGATCCCGGCGACGCTGCTGTTGCTCCGCTACCGCTGGCTGCGCGCGGAGCCGCTGCCGGCGCAGCGGCCCGCCAACACCCGCCGGCTGCCGCCGCCCGGTTCCGCCGCCCGGCCCGCGATGTACGCGCTGGGCGCGTCCGAGCGGGGGTTCTTCTCGCTGCTGGGGGTGATCGAGCGCGGCGCCATGCTGCCGGCCGACGAGATCGGTGATCTGACCGCCGCGGCCCGCAAGACGTCGGCGGCGATGGCGGCCACCGCGGCCGAGGTGGTGTCGATGGAGCGGGCGGCGCAGTACGCCGAGTCGTCGCAGCCGTACCTGGCGCCCACCATCAACGCCTACACCGCGCAGCTGAGTGCCGGCGTGCGCCAGTACAACGAAATGGTCACCGCCGCTGCGCAATTGGTGTCATCCGCGAACGGCGACACGGGGGCCGCCCCGACGCGGCAGCGCTACCGCGACGAGCTGGTGGGCGCGACCGATCGCCTGCTCGGGTGGGCGCAGGCCTTCGACGAGCTGGGCGGTTTGCCCCGGCGCTAGTCGGGTCGCGGGCCGTAGCGGTCGATGTACGCCTGGTGGATGTGGGCGTCGCGCTTGCGGGCCAGCTCGTCGACGAGCTCGGGGTCCAGGCCGTGCACCGCCAGCATGTGACGGCGCCACACCTTGTTGAGCGCGTGCGAAAAGTACACGAACGGAATGAGAATCGGCAGCGTCATGCTCAGGTGGACGTCCAGCGTCGTCGGGATCAACCAGAACGGCGCCAGCACCAGGACGGCCGGAACCGCGACGCGGAGCATCATCCGGCGGGTTGCGCCCTTGCCGGCCAAGTCGTTTCGCACCCAGTCGCGCATCGAATCGGGCAGCCGCCCCCCGGCGCAATACCGAACCATTTGCCACGCGTTCGGCTTGGTGCGGGCCTTGTCGTCGCCCACCGTCAGAACGACGCCTTCAGCGAGGGCACGACCAGCCCCGCCACGCCACGCAGCGTCGCCTTGAACATGTCGAAGAAGTCGAAGTAGTCCCGCCACAGCGTGATTCGGCCGTCGTGCACCTCGAACACGCCGCAGACCCAGAACTGCAGCCGCAGCGGGCCGACGATCAGCGCGTCGGTGCGTTCGGTGAGCACCGCGGCGCCGTCGGCGGCGATGCGGTGGATCTTGACCTCGAACGCCCCGCGGCCCTCCATCGCGCGGAACAGCTTGATCGCCCGGGCGCGGCCGCGGATCGTCGGCAGGCCGACGTTCTCGTAGACGAGGTTGTCGTCCAGCGCGGCCTCGGCGGCCTGTAGGTCCGAATCTTGTAGCGCGTTCAGGAAACCCTCGACCGTGCGGGTGTTCGCGACGCCTGTGTCAGTCAGCTCGGTCATGGCCGCCAGCCTATTCGACCGCGGTTATGCGTGGCGGCCCGGCGCTGTGGCAGGGTGGGGTCGATGCGCATCGCCGTCGTTGCCGGGCCGGACCCCGGGCACTCGTTCCCCGCGATCGCGCTGTGCCAACGCTTCGCCGAGGCGGGCGACGAGCCCGTCCTGTTCACCGGCGCGGAATGGACCGGCGCCGCCCGCGCGGCCGGCGTCGACGCCGTCGAGTTGGACGGGCTGACCGCCACCGACGAGGACCTCGACGCCGGGGCCCGAATCCACCGGCGCGCGGCGCGCATGGCCGTGCTCAACGTCCCGGCGCTGCGCGACCTAGCGCCCGACCTGGTGGTGTCGGACGTCATCACCGCGGGCGGCGGGATGGCCGCCGAGCTGTTGGGGATCCGCTGGATCGAGCTCAACCCGCACCCGCTGTACCTGCCGTCGAAGGGGCTGCCGCCGATCGGCAGCGGGCTGGCGCCCGGCACCGGCTTCCGCGGCCGGTTGCGCGACGTCACCATGCGGGCGCTGACGGGGCGGTCGTGGCGCGCCGGCATCAAGCAGCGCGCCGCCGCCCGGCTCGAGATCGGGCTGCCCGCCGTCGACCCCGGCCCGCTGCGCCGCCTCATCGCCACGCTGCCCGCGCTGGAGGTACCGCGCCCGGACTGGCCGGACGAGGCCGTCGTCGTCGGGCCGTTGCACTTCGAGCCCACCGACCGGGTGCTCGAGATCCCGCCGGGCGCCGGGCCGGTGGTGGCCATCGCGCCGTCGACCGCCTCGACCGGCACGTCGGGCCTGGCCGAAACCGCGCTGGAGTGCCTGATACCCGGGGAGACGCTGCCGGCGGGATCGCGCCTGGTGGTCTCGCGGCTGGGCGGGGCGGAGCTGACGCTGCCGCCGTACGCGGTGGCCGGGCTGGGGCGCCAGTCGGACCTGTTGGCGCACGCCGACCTGATGATCTGCGGCGGCGGTCACGGGATCGTGGCCAAGACGCTGCTGGCCGGCGTGCCGCTGGTCGTCGTCCCCGGCGGCGGGGACCAGTGGGAGATGGCCAACCGGGTGGCGCGCCAGGGCAGCGGGCGGCTGATCCGGCCGCTGACCGCCGACGCGCTGGTCGCCGCGGTCGGCGAGGTGCTCTCGTCGCCCGGCTACCGCGAGGCCGCGGGGCAGGCCGCCGCCGGTGCCGCCGACGTTGCCGACCCGGTGCGGGTGTGCCACCAGGCGCTGGCGCTTGCCCGGTAGCGGCCCTGGGTATGTTGGCGGGCGTGCGGCTGACGGAGTTCAACGAGCGGGTTGTGTTGCGGTTCGGGTCCACCTACGGCGCGTCGGTGCTGGTGGACCACGTGCTGACCGGGTTCGGCGGCCGCACCGCCGCCCAGGCGATCGAGGACGGGGTCGACCCGCGCGACGTCTGGCGCGCCCTGTGCGTCGACTTCGACGTGCCGCGCGATCAGTGGTGAGTGTGCTTTCGTGCGTCACGGCGAAACACGCAGTCGCCGCAGACCGATCTCCCGGGAACGCGATAGAACAGGCAACAGCTGCGACGCCGGAAGCCCAGATGCGAGCCGGTGATCACGCCGGAACCGGCCAGCATGCCGGTGTCCAGTAGGGATTCGGTCATCGCGACGATCGCGGGCCGCAGGTCCGGGCGCGCGACGAGCAGCGCCCGGGACGCCCCGACCAGCGCCGACGCGATGTTGCCGGCCAGCAGGGCAGGAGCCAGCTTGACGCGCAGTCCCGCGGCGAACGGGTTCATGTGCCCTTTGACCACCACGCGGTACAGCGACTTCGCCGACGGGCGGTCCACCGCCCGGCCAACGGGTTCCGGGATGCGCAGTTGCGCCCCGTCGTCGGCGCGCTGCAGGTGCTTGAGGTCCGGGACGACGCCGTGGCCCAGTGCGCACGCCAGCACCGGCGACCACAACCGGGTGGCGTGGCCGAGGTGCACCAGCGAGGCGGCGATCCGCAGGTCCGACGTGTGGTAACGCCGGGCGGTGGCGTCGATCAGATCGGCGAAACCGTCGGCGTAGGACTGCCGGACCGGATGCCACCCGGCCGCGTCGCCACCGACCGTGAACGTGAAAAACCTTTTGTACGAAGATATTTCGGCCAGCTCGGCAGAAATGTCCATGCGCAACCAACCCTCTCTGGGGAAATCCGCCCCAGTGTCGTGAGGAAGCGCTGACGGTGAGTGTCTGGCTCTCGGGTTAGGACGTGTCCGTCCCCGATCACAGTGGCGGGACCGCACCGGATTCACACCGGTTTCCTCTGGTTGAGGCCCCGTCAGCGCCTGTCGGTAGCAAATGTTGCCACACGCCGTTCGCCGTGCCCGGCGTGTCTCCTTGAATCGAACACGTGTTCGGCTACTGTGGTGAGCGTTCGGAGACTTGTCGGACCCCGCGCCTAGGGTCACGGCCAACCGACCGATACCGGTCACCGACACACCGACGATAGGAAGAGGCATCATGGCGCAAGCCCCCGACCGTGAGAAGGCCCTCGAGCTGGCGATGGCCCAGATCGAGAAGAGCTACGGCAAAGGTTCGGTGATGCGTCTCGGCGACGAGACGCGTCAACCGATCTCGATCATCCCGACCGGATCCATCGCACTGGACGTGGCCCTGGGCATCGGCGGCCTGCCCCGGGGCCGGGTGGTGGAGATCTACGGCCCGGAATCCTCGGGTAAGACCACCGTCGCGCTGCACGCCGTGGCAAACGCCCAGGCCGCCGGCGGCGTCGCGGCGTTCATCGACGCCGAGCACGCGCTGGACCCGGATTACGCCAAGAAGCTCGGCGTCGACACCGATTCGCTGCTGGTCAGCCAGCCCGACACCGGGGAGCAGGCCCTGGAGATCGCCGACATGCTGATCCGCTCCGGCGCGCTGGACATCCTGGTCATCGACTCGGTGGCCGCGCTGGTGCCGCGCGCGGAGCTCGAAGGCGAGATGGGCGACAGCCATGTCGGCCTGCAGGCCCGGCTGATGAGCCAGGCGCTGCGGAAAATGACCGGCGCGCTCAACAACTCGGGAACCACCGCAATCTTCATCAACCAGCTCCGCGAGAAGATCGGCGTGATGTTTGGGTGCATGAACTATTCGACCCGTGTGACTCTTGCAGATGGCACCACCGAAAAGATCGGCAAGATAGTCAACAACAAGATGGACGTCGAGGTGCTGTCCTACGACCCGGAGACGGACCAGGTTGTGCCTCGCAAGGTTGTGAGCTGGTTCAACAATGGGCCAGCGGAACAGTTCCTCCAGTTCACAGTCGAGAAGTCCAGTGGTAACGGCAAGTCGCAATTCGCTGCGACGCCCAACCACCTCATTCGCACACCGGGCGGCTGGACAGAAGCCGGTGATCTCATTGCAGGCGACCGAGTGCTGGCCACCGAACCCCATCTGCTCAGCGATCAGCAGTTCCAGGTGGTATTGGGATCGCTGATGGGTGACGGGAACCTCTCATCCAACCGACGCGATCGCAATGGGGTCCGTTTCCGTCTGGGACACGGCGCCAAGCAGTCGGAGTACCTGCAGTGGAAGACCGCATTAATGGGCAACATTCGGCATTCGGTGCGAGAGAACGCAAAGGGCGCGAGCTTTGTCGACTTCACCCCACTGCCGGAGCTCGCTGAATTACAGCGCGCGGTCTATCTCGGGGACGGCAAGAAGTTCTTGTCCGAGGAGTATCTCAAGGCGCTAACACCACTTGCACTGGCTATTTGGTACATGGATGACGGCTCATTCGCATTGCGTTCCAAGGGATTGCAGGAGCGTACGGCAGGTGGCAGCGGGCGCATCGAGATTTGCGTCGAAGCCATGAGCGAAGGCACACGGGCACGATTGCGTGACTACCTTTGTGATACGTACGGCTTGGACGTGCGTCTGCGGCACGCTGGCTCAGCTGGTAAGGCGGTGCTGGTGTTCTCCACTGCTGCCACAGCAAAGTTTCAGGAGATGGTCGCGCCATGCATGGCACCGTCCATGGAGTACAAGCTGTTGCCGCGTTTCCGCAGTCAGGGGATAGTAACGCCACAGTTCATCGAACCCACGCAGCAGTTGGTACCAGCCCGAATTCTCGATGTGCATGTCAAACCGCACACTCGGTCAATGAATCGGTTCGATATCGAGGTCGAGGGCAACCACAATTATTTCGTTGATGGGGTGATGGTGCATAACTCACCCGAAACCACCACGGGTGGGAAGGCTTTGAAGTTCTACGCGTCCGTGCGCATGGACGTGCGCCGCATCGAGACGCTCAAGGACGGCACCGACGCGGTCGGTAACCGCACCCGCGTCAAGGTTGTCAAGAACAAGGTGGCGCCGCCGTTCAAGCAGGCCGAGTTCGACATCCTCTACGGCAGGGGCATCAGCCGGGAAGGCTCGCTGATCGACATGGGCGTGGACCAGGGCTTCATCCGCAAGTCCGGTTCCTGGTTCACCTACGAGGGCGAACAGCTCGGCCAGGGCAAGGAGAACGTCCGAAACTTCTTGGTGGAGAACGCCGACATCGCCAACGAGATCGAGAAGAAGATCAAGGAAAAGCTCGGCATCGGTGCGGTGGTCACCGATGACGCCTCTGGCGATGTCCTCCCCGCTCCCGTCGACTTCTGAGCCCTCCCGCGAGGAGCAGGCGCGGGCGCTGTGCCTGCGCCTGCTCACCGCGAGATCGCGCACCCGCGCCGAGCTGTCCGGTCAGTTGGCCAAGCGCGGATACCCCGACGACGTGCGGGAGCGGGTCCTCGACCGGCTGGCCGCAGTGGGGTTGGTCGACGACGCCGACTTCGCTGCGCAGTGGGTGCAGTCCCGGCACGTGCGGGCGGGAAAGAGCAGGCGCGCGTTGGCCGCCGAGCTGCGCACCAAGGGCGTCGACAACGAGGTGATCACCACCGCGCTGGGCGGGATCGACGCCGGCGCCGAACGGGACCGCGCCGAGCAGCTGGTGCGGGCCAAGCTGCGACGCGAGACGCTGCGCGACGACGACGAGCGGGTGAGCCGCCGACTGGTCGGGATGCTGGCGCGCCGCGGCTACGGCCAGAACCTGGCATGCGAGGTGGTGCTCGCCGAGCTGGCCGCCGAGCGCGAGCGCCGCCGGGTCTAGGCATGATGCCTCAGGACGATGGCTACGCCGATTCCGCAGCCCCGGTGGTTTCCAGGACGACGCTCGCGACCAACTTCGGGTCGTCGATGAATGCGTTGTGCCCGGTGTCGGGAAGGTCGGCCCACCTTGCGCCTGGCAGACGTTGGCGGGCAATGCGGCCGTATCGCTTCGCAGGGACGAAACGGTCGTGCTCGGCCCAAGCGAGGGTAATGGGGCAGGGCAGCGGATCGAGGGGCGCAATCTCCTCGGGCGCAACCTCATTCATGATCACGCAGCCCAGTGGATCCTCGAAAAACAGTTGGTACGCACGGTCGGGGCTGAGTCGTTCGCCGTGATAAATGAAGTTGCGCAAGGTGATTCGCCGACCCAACGCCGTTTTGAGGAGCAGGGGAGCGATCGGAGATGTTACGCGAAACGCTATGCCGCCAAGGCGGATCATCCTGGTCACCCGTGCTGCAGAACCGTCGTTCAGCGACCAGAAACCTGCGGGCGAGATTGCGCAGACGCTGGCGGCCCGCCCGCGACGGGCCAACTCGATGGCGGCCGCACCCCCGCCGGAATTGCCGACGATGTGCGGTCGGTCCAAGCCGTTGTCGTCAAGCCACTGCTCGGCATCGTCGTATAGGTCGGTGATGGTTGCGGGCCTGCGTTGCGGTGCGCGGCCACCCCGGTGGCCGGTGCCAGTCGGCGTGTACACCTCGTGATGGTCTGACAGCAACGGTCGTAAGTCGTCCCAGATGCGGCCCGAGCTGGTGAACGGGTGCAGTAGTACCAGCGGTGGTTTTTGGCCCGTCACCGCGCCAGTGTGACACCCAGGGGTGCTCCGATGCGGGGAAACGAGCCGCGTAACCAATCCCATGAGATGGCACATCTAGGTTCATGGTGGCGACCCGGCCCCCGCTGCGCAGGCGACCGCGGCGACCTGCGCGTTTAATCCGGTGGCCCCGCGCCGCCGTACCATGGCCCCGTGACTTCGATGGTGGCCCGAGATGTTTCGGGGGCGCGCACCTACCAGGTGCGCACCTACGGCTGCCAGATGAACGTCCACGACTCCGAGCGGCTGGCGGGCCTGCTGGAAGCCGCCGGCTACCGGCGGGCGGCCGACGGTGCCGACGCCGACGTGGTGGTCTTCAACACCTGCGCCGTGCGGGAGAACGCCGACAACAAGCTGTACGGCAACTTGAGCCACCTGGCCCCGCGCAAGCGCGGCAACCCCGACATGCAGATCGCCGTCGGGGGCTGCCTGGCCCAAAAGGACCGCGACGCGCTGCTGCGCAAGGCGCCGTGGGTCGACGTCGTCTTCGGCACGCACAACATCGGGTCGCTGCCCACGCTGCTCGACCGCGCCCGCCACAACAAGGTGGCGCAGGTGGAGATCGCCGAGTCGCTGCAGCAGTTCCCGTCGTCGCTGCCGAGCGCCCGCGAATCCGCCTACGCCGCTTGGGTTTCCATCTCCGTCGGATGCAACAACACCTGCACCTTCTGCATCGTGCCGTCGCTGCGCGGCAAGGAGGTCGACCGCGGCCCGGCCGACATCCTCGCCGAGGTGCAGTCGCTGGTGGACGACGGCGTGCTCGAAATCACCCTGCTGGGCCAGAACGTCAACGCCTACGGCGTCTCCTTCGCCGACCCGGCGCTGCCCCGCGATCGCGGCGCCTTCGCCGAGTTGCTGCGCGCCTGCGGGCGAATCGACGGGCTGGAGCGCGTGCGGTTCACCTCGCCGCACCCGGCCGAGTTCACCGACGACGTCATCGAGGCCATGGCGCAGACACCCAACGTCTGCCCGGCCCTGCACATGCCGCTGCAGTCGGGATCCGACCGGGTGCTGCGCGCGATGCGCCGCTCCTACCGCGCCGATCGCTACCTGGGCATCATCGAACGCGTGCGGGCGGCCATGCCCCACGCCGCGATCACCACGGACCTGATCGTCGGGTTTCCCGGCGAGACCGAAGAGGACTTCGCCGCCACCCTCGACGTCGTGCGCCAGGCCCGCTTCGCGGCGGCGTTCACCTTCCAGTACTCCAAGCGGCCCGGCACTCCCGCCGCCGAGTTCGACGGGCAGCTGCCGAAAGCCGTTGTGCAGGAACGCTACGAGCGGCTGGTCGAGGTGCAGGAGCAGATTTCGCTGGAGGGCAACCGCGCGCTGATCGGGCGGACCGTCGAGTTGCTGGTCGCCACCGGCGAAGGGCGCAAGGACGCGCGCACGGCGCGCATGACCGGACGCGCGCGCGACGGCCGCCTGGTGCACTTCGCGTCGAACGATCAGGTCCGCCCCGGCGACATCGTCACCGCGGAAGTCACCGGGGCCGCGCCGCACCACCTGCTCGCCGACGCCGGCGTCCTGGGCCACCGCCGCACCCGGGCCGGCGACGCCCACGCCGCCGGCCGGCGCCCGCGCACGATCGGCCTGGGCATGCCGGCCGTCGGCCCCGCCCCCGAACCGCTCGAACCCCTGGGATGCACCCGATGAAGAAAGAACACACCGACCTCGACGCGCTGCGGACCGAAATCGACGCGGCCGAACGCCGGGTTGCTGGCGAGATCGAGCCCGGCCCAAGGGCTTTGGTGGTCGCGATCCTGGTCTTCGTGCTGCTGGGCTCGTTCATCCTGCCGCACACCGGGCACGTGCGCGGTTGGGACGTGCTGTTCTCCAGCCACGGCGCCGGCGCCGCCGCGGTGGCCCTGCCGTCGCGCGTGTTCGCCTGGCTGGTGCTGGTGTTCGGCGTGGGCTTTTCGATGCTGGCGCTGATGACGCGGCGCTGGGCGCTGGCGTGGGTCGCGCTGGCGGGCTCGGCGATCGCGTGCGGCGCGGGCCTGCTGGCCATCTGGTCGCGCCAGACCGTCACCGCCGGGCATCCCGGCCCGGGTGTGGGGCTGATCGTCGCGTGGATCACCGTGATGGTGTTGACGTTTCACTGGGCCCGGTTGGTCTGGGCGCGCACAATCGTGCACCTGGCCGCCGAGGAGCAGCGGCGCCGGGTCGGCGCCGAGCAGCAGTCGATGACCCTGCTGGACACCCTCGACAAAGCCGACGACCCCGACACCGGGACGCCGCCGAAGCCCGCGGGCTAGGACCGGCGCGTCAGCGCCTCGGCGGCCGCGTCGGCCCACTGCCGCCACTGCTCGGCGTTGGCCCTGGCCTCGTCGGCCTCCTTGGTCCGGCCGGCCGCCGCGGCCTTCTGGGCCTGCTGCTCGTACTGCTCGGCGCGGGTGCGGAACTGCTCGGCGCGGGCCTGCGCCTGCGGGTCGGACCAATCCGCGTCGCCGGCGTCGCGCACCTTCTTCTCGACCGCGCGCAGGCGGCGCTCCAGCTCCGCGGAGCGTTCCCGCGGCACCTTTCCGATGGCGTCCCACTTGTCGGCGATGGACCGCAGCGCCGCCCGGGCAGCGTCAACGTTGCCGGTGTCGATCTTTTCCGCCTCGGCCAGCAGCGCCTCCTTGGCGGTGGCGTTGGCGCGAAACTCGGCGTCCTTTTCCGCCGCCGCGGCGTTGCGGGCGGTGAAGAAGGTGTCCTGGGCCGCCTTGAAGCGCCGCCACAGGGCATCGTCGACTTCCCGGGTTGCCCGCCCGGCCGCCTTCCACTCGGTGAGCAGCTTGCGGAACTCGGCGCTGGTGGCGGTCCAGTCCGTCGAATCGGAGAGCTCCTCGGCGCGCTCGCATAGCCGCTCCTTGGACTGCCGGACGCCCGACCGCTCCCGGTCCAGCTCGGCGAAATGGGATCCGCGCCGCCGGTTGAAGGTGTCCCGCGCGGCCGAATAGCGCTTCCACAGCGCGTCGTCCACCTTGCGGTCCAGGCCGGTGATGGTCTTCCACTCGTCGAGGATGGTGCGCAGCCGGTCGCCGGCGGCCTTCCACTGCGTCGCGTTGGCGGCCAGGTCCTCGGCCTCGGCGGCCAGGGCCTCCTTGCGGGCGGTCTGCGCGGCCCGGTGCTCCTCGCGCTTCGAGCGGCCCTCGGCGATGGCGACCTCGGCGTGCTCGACGAGGGCGGCCAACCGCGCCGCGAGCCCGTCGACGTCGCCCAGGACGCTCGCGGTCGGCAACGTCTCGGAGAGCTCGGACGCGTGCGCCCTGATCTTGCGGGCGTCCCCGCTGCCCGACGTCAGCCGCTCCTCCATCAGGGTGACCTCGGTGGCCAGGTCGTCGAAGCGCCGGCCGAAGTGGGCGAAGGCCGCCTCGCGGTCGCCGGCCTGCCAGGAGCCGACGATGCGCTCGCCGGTCGCGCTGACGAGCCAGACGGTGCCGTCGTCGTCGACGCGCCCGAACCGGTGCGGATCGCTGGCCGGATGAACGGCCACCGGGGTGGGTCGCGGCCCGGCGCTCACGGGCCGCGGCCCTGGGCGCGGACCCGGGCGTGGCACCGGCCTGGGTGAGGCGTTGCTGCCGGGCTCGTCGGACGTCATGCGCTCGTCACCAACCCTTCTGCAACCTTCGCGCGGTGGTGTCCCGCGCGCCTGCCGCGCGTGGCGGCTCCCTGACGCTTTGACCGTTTCCAACAGTATTCAAGCAGCTTGGCGGGCGAAGCGCGCCTACTGTTTTGGCGTCGCCCGGCCGTCGCCCGCGTCGGCTAGCTTCGCAAGTGCCGCCGCGGGCCCGCGCACCGCCCCTCGGGCGATGGCGCGCACTCGGGGTAACGGTTCGATTCCACCGGCGCTGCGGCCATTTGGCGGCGGCGGCCGGACCGGTACGGTGACACAGGCCGATCTCGTTGTCGCGATGGCCGAAGCGCGAATTTTCCCGGGGGTTTTCCGCAGGTGCCGCGCGGTGCAACGGCGGATCGCCGGGGTTCGTTGGGGTCGTGACCCCGGCGCGCCCCACTACAGTGGTCGTTGAACTGTTAGGGAACGGCACGTGTACATACAGCTTTCGGGCGGAACGCTGGTGAGGGGTCCCCATGACGAAAGTTGACGTCGCCGCGCTGATCGCCCTGTGCGCCGCGCTGGCCTCGGCGGTGGGCGATGTGATCCGGCAGCGGTCCGCGCACGAGATCACCGACAAGGAAGTCGGCCACCTCGAGCTGTTCCGCATGTCATTGCGCGACAAGCGGTGGTGGCTCGGCGGCATGGCCGCGATCACCAACTACAGCCTGCAGGCCGGCGCGCTGGCCTGGGGGTCGGTGGTCCTCGTGACGTCGCTGCAGGTGACCGCACTGCTGTTCGCGCTGCCGATCTACGCGCGCCTGACCAAGCAGCGCGTGACCCGCTGGGAGTGGGTCTGGGCGGTGGTGCTGGCCGCGGCGCTGGCGGTGGTGATCATCGTCGGCGACCCGACGGCCGGGCGGGAGCGCGCGCCGCTGTCGACCTGGATCATCGTGGCCGCGGTGCTGGGCCCCCTGTTGGTGGGGTGCGTGCTGGGGGCGCGGGTCTGGAGGGGACGTCCGGTCGCGGCGGTGCTGCTGGCGCTGGTAGCGGGTTCGTCGTTGGCGCTGTTCGCGGTGCTGACCAAGGGAGTCGTCGAGGTGGCCGAGAGGGGCCCCGGCGCGGTGCTGACCGCGCCGGAGTTCTATCCGTGGCTGGCAACCGCCCTGTGCGGAATGGTGTTTCAGCAGTCCGCCTTCCGCGCGGGCGCGCTGACGGCGTCGTTGCCGACGATGACGGTGTGTAAACCCGTCGTTGCCGGCGTGCTCGGGGTCACGGTGCTCGAAGAGACGCTCCACGATCAGGGCCCCGCCGCGTTCGTGCTGGTGTCGGCGGTGGCGTTGGTGATCATCGCGACGGTCGCACTGGCGCGCGGGGAGGCCGCCTCGATCGTGGCGGAGGCCGGGCTGGACGTCGTGGAGGCGCGAGAGGCGTTGGCCGCGCACGATGTCCCCCCGGTTCCACCGCCAACGGCGGAGAGCAGCCCGACGATCACGTAACACCTCGTTAGTGTGGTGGCGTGCTGAGCGCCATCGCGATCGTTCCCGCTGCGCCGGTGCTCGTCCCCGAGCTGGCCGGGGCGGCCGCCGCCGAGGTGGCCGACCTGACCGCGGCGGCGCTGGCCGCGGCCGCCTTGCTGCCACCCCGCTGGGTGGCGATCGGAACCGGTCGGGCCGACGAGGTCATCGGCCCGGACTCCGGCGGCACCTTCGCCGGCTTTGGCGTGGACGTGCCGGTGCGGCTGTCCCCGCAGGCGCGCCGGCCCGCCGATCTGCCCGTGTGCGCCTTGCTGGCCGGTTGGGTGCGCGGCCAGGCCCGGCCCGACGCCGGCGCGCAGGTCCGCGTTTACCGGGGCGACCACGACGCCGACACCGCGCTGGCCCTCGGCGCGCAACTGCGCGCCGAGATCGACCGGGACCCCGATCCCGTCGGCGTGCTGGTGGTGGCCGACGGCGCGAACACGCTGACACCGGCCGCCCCCGGCGGTCATCACCCGGAGGATGCCGACGCGCAACTGACCCTGGACGACGCGCTGGCCAACGGCGACGCCGCCGCGCTGGCCGGGCTGCCGCCGCAAATCCTCGGGCGGGTCGCCTTCGGAGTGCTGGCCGGCCTGAGCGGGGCGGGGCCGCGGTCGGCCAAGGAGCTCTACCGGGGTGCGCCCTACGGCGTGGGTTACTTCGCCGGCTTCTGGCAGCCATGAATCGACCGCTCGCGATCCTCGGGCCCACCGGGACCGGCAAGTCGCAGCTGGGCTTGGACGTCGCCGAGCGGGTCGGCGGCGAGATCGTGAACGCCGACGCCATGCAGCTGTACCGCGGCATGGACATCGGCACCGCCAAGCTGCCCATCGAGGAGCGCCGCGGCATTCCCCATCATCAGCTCGACGTCCTGCACGTCACTAAGACCGCGACCGTCGCCCGCTATCAGCGCGACGCCGCCGCGGACATCGAGGCGATCGCCGCCCGCGGGGCGGTGCCGGTGATCGTCGGCGGCTCGATGCTCTACCTGCAATCCCTGCTCGACGACTGGTCGTTCCCGGCGACGGATCCCGAGGTGCGGGCCCGGTGGGAGCGGCGTCTCGCCGAGGTCGGCGTGGGGGAGCTGCACGCCGAGCTGGCCCGCCGCGACCCGGCGGCGGCCGCGTCGATCCTGCCGACCGACGGCCGGCGAACCGTGCGCGCCCTGGAGGTCGTCGAGCTGACCGGGCGGCCCTTCGCCGCTTCCGCGCCGCGCATCGGCACCCCGCGCTGGGACACCGTCATCATCGGATTGGATTGCGACACAACGCTTCTGGATGAGAGATTGGCCCGCCGCACTGACGCGATGTTCGAGCAGGGCCTGGTCGACGAGGTCCGCGGCCTGCTGGGCGACGGCCTGCGCGACGGGGTGACCGCCTCGCGCGCCCTCGGCTACGCCCAGGTGCTGGCGGCGCTCGACGCCGGCGGCTCGGAAGATCGGCTGCGCGACGCGCGCGAGCAGACGTTCGTGGGCACCCGGCGCTACGTGCGACGGCAGCGGTCGTGGTTCCGGCGGGACCACCGGGTGCGCTGGCTGGACGCCGCGGACCGCCAAGCCCTCGTCGACGCAGCGCTGCGCGCTTGGCGGCACGTATCCTGAACTGGGTGATCCGCGCCGACGACGATGATGCGGCGTAGCCGGGTCGGTGGGGGTACCGCCCGCTTGCGGGGGAGAATGGCGCACATGATCTTCGCCAAGGGCCACGGCACGCAGAACGACTTCGTGCTGCTGCCCGACCTCGACGCCGGGCTGACGCTGTCCGCCGCCCGGGTGGCCGCGCTGTGCGACCGGCGCCGCGGGCTGGGCGCCGACGGGGTACTGCGCATCACCACCGCGGGCGCCGCCAGGGCGGCCGGCGTGCTCGAGCGCCTGCCCGACGGCGTCGCCGCCGGCGACTGGTACATGGACTACCGCAACGCCGACGGCTCGACCGCGCAGATGTGCGGCAACGGGGTGCGGGTGTTCGCGCACTACCTGCGCGCCGCCGGCCTGGAATCCCGCGACGAGTTCGTCGTCGGGTCGCTGGCCGGCGCGCGCCTGGTCACGATGCATCACGCCGGCGACACCGAGGCCGACGTGACCGTCGACATGGGCAAGGCCAACCGGCTGGGCGCCGGCGAGGCCGTCATCGGCGGCAGGCGGTTCGCCGGCCTGGCGGTCGACGTCGGCAACCCGCACCTGGCCTGCGTCGACCCACAGCTCGACGCCGACGCGCTGGCGGCCCTCGACGTCGGCGCGCCGGTGCAGTTCGACCCTGCCCAGTTCCCCGACGGGGTCAACGTCGAGGTCCTCACCGCGCCGGTCGGGGGACTGGTCCAGATGCGCGTCCACGAGCGCGGGGTGGGCGAGACCCGCTCGTGCGGCACCGGAACGGTCGCGGCCGCCGTCGCCGCGCTGGCCGACGGCGGCGCCGACACCGGGACGCTCACCGTGCGCGTGCCCGGCGGCGACGTCGTCGTCACCGTCACCGACGCCACCAGCTACTTGCGCGGACCGTCGGTGCTGGTGGCCCGCGGCGAGATCAGCGAGGAATGGTGGCGCGCCCAGGGCCGTTAAATCAGGTGCGCCGCACCGATTTAGCGGGCACTATTGCTAATTGCCTATGACGAATCCCGAAACTCCCTTTCACGATCAGCCGGATCCCGAGCCCAGTGCGGGCGAACTCGCCCTCGAAGACCGATCGGCGCTGCGCCGGGTCGCGGGGCTGTCCACCGAACTCGCCGACGTTTCCGAGGTCGAGTACCGGCAGCTGCGCCTGGAGCGCGTCGTGCTGGTCGGCGTGTGGACCGAGGGCAGCGCCGCCGACAACCAGGCCAGCATGGCCGAGCTGGCGGCCCTGGCCGAGACCGCCGGCTCGCAGGTGCTCGAGGGCCTGATCCAGCGCCGCGATCGGCCCGACCCGTCGACCTACATCGGGTCCGGCAAGGCCGCCGAGCTGCGCGAGGTGGTCCTGGCGACCGGCGCCGACACCGTCATCTGCGACGGCGAGCTGTCCCCGGCTCAGCTGACCGCGCTGGAAAAGGCCGTCAAGGTCAAGGTCATCGACCGCACCGCGCTGATCCTGGACATCTTCGCCCAGCACGCCACCAGCCGGGAGGGCAAGGCCCAGGTGTCGCTGGCCCAGATGGAGTACATGCTGCCCCGGCTGCGCGGCTGGGGTGAGTCGATGTCGCGGCAGGCCGGCGGCCGCGCCGGCGGCAGCGGCGGCGGCGTGGGCCTGCGCGGTCCCGGTGAGACCAAGATCGAGACCGACCGCCGCCGCATCCGCGAACGGATGAGCAAGCTGCGCCGCGAGATCAAGGACATGAAGCAGGCCCGCGACACCCAGCGCAGCCGCCGGCTGGCGAGCGACGTCCCGTCGATCGCCATCGTCGGATACACCAACGCCGGCAAATCCAGCCTGCTCAACGCGCTGACCGGGGCCGGGGTGCTGGTGCAGGACGCGCTGTTCGCCACCCTGGAGCCCACCACCCGGCGCGCGGAGTTGGCCGACGGGCGGCCCGCGGTGCTCACCGACACCGTCGGCTTCGTGCGGCACCTGCCCACCCAGCTGGTCGAGGCGTTCCGCTCCACCCTGGAGGAGGTCGTCGACGCCGACCTGCTGGTGCACGTGGTGGACGGCTCCGACGTCAACCCGATCGCCCAGATCAACGCGGTCCGGCAGGTGATCACTGAAGTCGTCGCCGACCATCACGGCGACCCGCCGCCCGAGCTCTTGGTGGTCAACAAGGTGGACGCCGCGAGCGACCTGACGCTGGCCAAGCTTCGGCACACGCTGCCCGGGGCGGTGTTCGTGTCCGCGCACACCGGCGAGGGCATCGACGACCTGCGGCAGCGGATGACCGAACTCGCGGCCCCCACCGACACCGCCGTCGACGTGGTGATCCCGTACGACCGCGGCGATCTGGTCGCCCGGCTGCACGCCGGCGGGCGCGTCCAGCAGGAGGAGCACAACGCCGACGGCACCCGGATCCGCGCCCGCGTTCCCGTCGCGCTGGCCGCCAGCCTCCGCGAGTTCTCCGCCGACTAGCGCCGCGACCCCCGCCGAGCGCCGACCAACCGGCTGGTTGGTATATCTTGGCGACAGAGTCCCATTCGCCCGGAGGTCAGCGGAGGTCATCCATGGGCAGTGCCATCAAGTACGAGCGCACCCTTTTCGAGCCCGAGCACGAATTGTTCCGCGAGTCCTACCGCGGCTTTCTCGATCGCCACGTGGCCCCCCACCACGAGGAATGGGAGAAGGCGAAGATCGTCGACCGGGGCGTCTGGTTAGAGGCCGGCAAGCAGGGCTTCCTGGGGATGGCCGTGCCCGAGGAATACGGCGGCGGCGGCAACCCCGACTTCCGCTACAACACGATCATCACCGAGGAAACCACCCTCGGCCGCTACAGCGGGATCGGCTTCGGGCTGCACAACGACATCATCGCGCCGTACCTGCTGAAGCTGGCCAACGAGGAGCAGAAGCAGCGCTGGCTGCCCAAGTTCTGCACCGGGGAAATAATCACGGCGATCGCGATGACCGAGCCGGGAACCGGCAGCGACCTGCAGGGCATCAAGACCCGCGCGGTCAAGCAGGGCGACCACTACGTGCTGAACGGGTCAAAGACGTTCATTACCAACGGAATCAACTCCGATTTGGTGATCGTGGTCGCCCAGACCGACCCCGAGAAGGGCGCGCAGGGCTTCAGCCTGCTGGTCGTCGAGCGCGGCATGGAGGGCTTCGAACGGGGCCGCCACCTGGACAAGATCGGCCTCGACGCGCAGGACACCGCCGAGCTGTCGTTCAGCGACGTCAAGGTGCCGGCCGAGAACCTGCTCGGCGAGGAGGGGATGGGGTTCATCTACCTCATGCAGAACCTGCCGCAGGAACGTATCAACATCGCGGTCATGGCAGCCGCGGCGATGGAAGGCGTGCTGGAGCAGACGCTGCAATACACCAAGGAGCGCAAGGCCTTTGGCAAGCCCATCGGCAGCTTCCAGAACAGCCGGTTCCTGCTCGCCGAGCTGGCCACCGAGGCCACGGTGGTGCGCATCATGGTCGACGAATTCGTCCGCCTGCACCTGGACGGGAAGCTGACGGCCGAACAGGCCGCGATGGCCAAGTGGTACTCCACCGAAAAGCAGGTGCACCTGATCGACCGCTGCCTGCAGCTGCACGGCGGCTACGGCTACATGCGCGAATATCCGGTCGCGCGAGCCTATCTCGACGCCCGGGTGCAGACGATCTACGGCGGCACGACCGAGATCATGAAGGAGATCATCGGCCGCAGCCTCGGCGTCTGAGCAATCCGGTTGCCGCGCAAGGACTACAGGTGGGGGCGCTGGGATGCCCCGACGAGGAATGGCTCAATTGGTCTATTGGCCGGGTAGATTGACCCCCAGCTAATGGGCTGACGTACCGTCGGCACATGTGTTTCTCGTATACCGAGTGCGTAGTCACACATCGCCACGCGGGCGATCCCGGCGCCGGAAGCCGTGGTCGGTCGCGGTACGGGCATGGTCTCGCAACATTTCGACATCGGCGCGGTCTCCGTTTTCGTAATTTTCGTAATTTGTCTTCGCATTTCTCCCCGGCAAGGGCAAAGTTATGCGAGCCCGGCGATAATGCGGCTCGCAACGGCTGGGAGGCTTGGTGAACGGGCAGAGAGGTCGAATGCGCAAGCTGATCGGGCGCGCGCTGGTCGGCGTGGCGACCACCGTGATGGCGGCCGCACTGCTGGCCCCCGCCGCTTCGGCGTCCCCGATCGGCGACGCGGAGGCCGCCATGATGGCCGCCTGGGAGAAGGCCGGCGGCGACACCTCACCGCTGGGCCCCCGCAAGGGCGACGTGTACCCCGCCGCCGACGGCTTCGCGCTGGACTTCGACGGCGGCAAGATGTTCTACACCACCGACACCGGCGCCAAGTTCGTCTACGGGCCCATCCTGGACAAATATGAGTCGCTCGGCGGCCCGGCCGGCAGCGATCTGGGATTCCCCACCATCAACGAGGTGCCCGGCCTGGCCGGACCGGACAGCCGCGTGGCCACCTTCTCCGCCAGCGACAAGCCGGTGATCTTCTGGACGTCCGACCACGGCGCGTTCGTGGTGCGCGGCGCGCTGAACGCCGCCTGGGACAAGCTCGGCAGCTCCGGCGGCGTGCTCGGGGCACCGGTCGGCGACGAAACCTACGCCGGCGAGGTCACCTCCCAGAAGTTCAGCGGCGGCGAGATCTCCTGGAACCGGAAGTCCAAGGAGTTCAGCACCAACCCGGCGGCGCTGGCCGACCAGCTCAAGGGCCTGCAGGTAGCCATCGATCCCAACGCGGCCATCAACATGGCCTGGCGCGCGGCCGGCGGCGCCGGCGGCCCGCTGGGCGCCAAGCAAGGCGGGTCGTATCCCATCGGCGGCGACGGGGTCGCCCAGAACTTCGCCGGCGGCAAGGTGTTCTTCAACCCGGCCACCGGCGCGAACGCTCTCGAGACCGACATCCTCGCCAAGTACGAGTCGCTGGGCGGCCCGGCCGGCAGCGACCTCGGTTTCCCCACCGCCAACGAGGCCGACGGCGGCATCGGGCCGTCCAGCCGGATCGCCACGTTCGCCGCGGCCGATCGGCCGGTGATCTTCTGGACCTCCGACCACGGCGCGTTCGTCGTGCGCGGCGCGATGAAGGCCGCGTGGGACAAGCTGCGCGGGCCGAGCGGCAAGCTGGGCGCCCCGGTCGGCGACCAGGCCGTGGACGGCGACGTGATTTCGCAGCAGTTCACCGGCGGCAAGATCTCCTGGAACCGGGCGAAGAACTCCTTCAGCACCGACCCGTCCAACCTGGCGCCCTTGCTGTCCGGCCTGCAGGTGTCCGGGCAGAACCAGCCGAGCACCGTGGCGACGCCCTCGCACGCCAAGAAGTTCACCTGGCAGTGGTGGTGGCTGCTCGCCGCGATCCCCGTGCTGGTGCTGATCCTGCTGGCGGTGTTGCTGGCCTTCGCCTGGCGCCGGCGCCGGCGGCGGCGTCGCGCCGGCGACACCGCAACCTACGAGCCCGAGCGCGACCTGCTCGCCGCCGGCTACGAGGCCCCCGCCGACGGGCACTGGGGCCACGGCGACGCCGAGGTTTCCCCCGACTACGCCCCGCTCGGCGCGGAGTCACCCGAGCACGACCCGCCCGACGATGCCGGGCCGGCGCCGCGCGTCAGTTGGACCCGTGGGGCCGACGCCGGGGCCATCGGGGAGGACGAGGACCCCGACGCGGTGGACACCGATTCCATTCCGCTCGTCTCGGGAGCCGCGCTGGCGGAGGCCGGCTACGACGACGTCCCCGAGGCGGAGGCCGGCTACCCCGAAGTCGCCGGCGAGGACGAATACCCGGGCACCGAATACGTCACCGGCTACGAGGACGACGAGTACGCCGACCCCGGCTACCCGGACGTCGCGGTTCCGCGCACCCCTCCCGAGGCCGCGTACATCGGCGACGTGCCGGTCGCCGGGGAACCGGACACCGACTATCTGGAGGCCGAACCCGAGGATGTCGACGCCGCCACCGCCGCGGCGGCCCTAGCCGCCGGCGGGGGGGCCCGGGCCGGGCGCCACCACGCCGAGACCGACGAGGAAGAGCCGTCGGAATCGGCCCCCGACGCGGCCGCCGGGGAGCCGGTCGCACCGGCCGCCGGCGGGCGTCCGACGATCCACCTGCCGCTGGACGATCCCTACCAGGCGCCGGACGGTTATCCGATCAAGGCCAGCGCCCGCTCCGGGCTCTATTACACCCCGGGCAGCGCGCTCTACCACGACACGCTGGCCGAAATCTGGTTGGCCAGTGAGGAAGTCGCGCAGGCGAACGGCTTCATCAAGGCCGACTGAGCCGGCCGCTAGACCTTGCGGATCACCGTGACGACCTTGCCGAGCACGGTCGCGTCGTTGCCCGGTATCGGGTCGTATGCGGGGTTGTGCGGCATCAGCCACACCTGACCGCCCGCGCGCTTGAACGTCTTGACGGTGGCCTCGCCGTCGATCATGGCGGCGACGATGTCGCCGTTGTCGGCGACGTGCTGCTGGCGCACCACCACCCAGTCGCCGTCGCAGATCGCGGCCTCGACCATCGAGTCGCCCACGACCTTGAGCAGGAACAGCGTGCCCTCGCCGACCAGCTCGCGGGGCAGCGGGAAGACGTCCTCGACGGCCTCCTCGGCGAGGATCGGCCCGCCGGCCGCGATGCGCCCGAGCACCGGGACGTAACTGGGTTCCGGCAGCGAGTCCGAGCCGGCGACGTCGGTGACGGGCGCCGCCTCGGTGGCCTCCTCGCTGCCGCGCACGTCCACGGCCCGCGGCCGGTTCGGGTCGCGGCGCAGGTAGCCCTTGCGCTCCAGGGTGCGCAGTTGGTGGGCCACCGACGACGTCGACGTCAGGCCGACGGCATCGCCGATTTCCCTGATGCTCGGCGGGTAACCGCGGCTGGTGACCGACTCGCGGATGACGTTCAGGATGGTGCGCTGCCGTTCGGTCAGCGAAGAATCAACGGATGAGCCGATCGAGGGAGTGTCGTTGCTGTCGCTCATGCACCGAATGTAGCGGGAGGGCGGCCAAGAATCAAACATGTGTTCGACTGGCGTGTCGCCGTGGGTCCAAAGACCCTTAGGGCCGGGGAGTCAAGGCCCTATAGCTGCGGAATCACATGCGTGTAACTTTTCCGCAGAACGGGTACCTGTGCTGCATGTCAGAGGTCGCGCAGCCGAACTTGTCGGTGGTGCGGTCTAACGTTTTGCTTGCTCGACACGCTTCGCTCAAATGTTCGGACATCGAACACACGAGCGATATAGTCGAACACACGAGCGAGAACAACCTGACCGGAGGAACGCAAGATGACAATCACCTACACCGTCTCGCCGCGTACCAGCAGCGTTCGGCACCCGGTCAACGGGCCGGTGCCGGTGCTTCGTCCCGGCCGCCACGGCCTGGCCCGTTCTCGCCGGCCCGGCCCCTGTCGGCCGGCGGGCGCGCCGCTGCGCTACCACGGCACCGGCGTCGCGATGTCGGTCGCCCCGCACCGGCGGCGTCCCGTCACGCTGGCGACGACGCTGGGGCTGGCGCTGGTCGCCGGGGTCATTACCCTGTGGCTGGGCCTGGTCGCCAACTTCGGGCAGGCGGTCAACGGCGGTTCCGCGGGATCGGCCGCCGCGGTGCCTGATCGGTTGGCCGTCGTGCGGGTTGAGCCCGGCGAGTCCCTGCAGGACGTCGCCCACCGGGTGGCGCCCGACGCGCCGGCCCGCCAGGTCGCCGATCGCATCCGCGAGCTCAACGACCTGAACTCGCCGGCGCTGGCCGCAGGCCAGACGCTGATCGCGCCGGTCGGCTGAGCCCGCCAAGCGGGTACGCTCTTCAGTGTTCTGCGGGCCCGCAGGTGAGCACGGCGAAGGAGCGGTCATGCACTGTCCGTTCTGCCGCCACCCGGATTCCCGGGTGATCGACTCGCGGGAAACCGATGAAGGCCAGGCGATCCGGCGCCGCCGGTCCTGCCCCGAATGTGGGCGGCGCTTCACCACCGTCGAGACGGCGGTGTTGGCCGTGGTCAAACGCAGCGGCGTCACCGAGCCCTTCAGCAGGGAGAAGGTCATCAGCGGCGTGCGGCGGGCCTGCCAGGGCCGCCAGGTCGACGACGACGCGCTGAATCTGCTTGCCCAGCAAGTGGAAGACGCGGTGCGCGCCGCCGGGTCGCCCGAGGTGCCCAGCCACGAGGTCGGCCTGGCCATCCTCGGCCCGCTGCGCGACCTCGACGAGGTGGCCTACCTGCGGTTCGCCTCGGTGTACCGGTCGTTTTCGTCCGCCGAGGACTTCGAGCGCGAGATCGAGGCGCTGCGCGCGCACCGCAACGCGCCGACGGATCCGGAGCCGGCCACTCGCTAGGCTGGCGATCATGCCGCCCGACTTGCATCCCGATCTGGAGGCGCTGGCACCGCTGCTGGGGACATGGGCCGGCCGCGGCTCAGGCTTCTACCCGACGATCCAGCCGTTCGAGTACGTCGAGGAAGTCGTCTTCGGCCATGTCGGCAAGCCGTTCCTGACCTACTCGCAAAAGACCAAAGCGGTCGCCGACGGCCGGCCCCTGCACGGCGAAACCGGATATTTTCGCGTGCCCCGCCCGGGCGCCGTCGAGCTGATCGTCGCCCACCCGAACGGCATCACCGAGATCGAGACCGGCACGTACACGCTGGCCGGCGGCCGCATCGACATGGAGCTGTCGAGCACCGCGATCGGGCTGGCGCCGAGCGCCAAAGAGGTTACCGCCCTTGGCCGTTCGCTGCGCATCGACGGCGACGAGCTGTCCTACACGCTGCGCATGGGCGGCGTCGGGCAGCCCCTGCAGGACCACCTCGTGGCCGTGCTGCACCGCCAGCCCTGAACTCAATCGACCTGTCGGACACCGTCGTTGACGACGCGCCCGGCCACCCCGACCCAGCCCTCGGCGTTCCACGTCGTTTCGAGGACCGAACCCTGGCCCTGGGTGATGCGCAGGTCGCGGCTGAGGTAGTCGGTGAGCCGCATCGCCGCCGAGCCGGTCGCCTCGTCCTCCGGCACGCCGAGGTTCGCGAAGAATCCCCGGGTGCGCAAAGCGCCGGCGGGCCGATCGACCCAGGCCCACAGGTAGTGCGCGGTGTCGTCCGGAAAGTCCGCGGGGTCGGCGGCGAGAACGTCGTCGGCCGAATCGAATTCGTGGATGGCCACTTCCGGCGCCCATTCCGAGCGGGCGCTGACGCCGATCACGTCGTCGCGGCGGCTGACCTGCACGAGGCCGGCCGGCACCTGCAGCGTCTTGATCGGCCAGCCGTTGTCGTGCAGCCACCACGCCGCGCCGACGGTCGGGTGCCCGGCGAACGGCAGCTCGGCGCGCGGCGTGAAGATCCGCATGTGCGCGGTGGCCGCGCCGGCGGCCGGCAGATCGATGAATACCGTTTCGGCGTAGCCCAATTGGGTCGCCAGCCGCTGCCGGTCCGCCGGTGCCACCCGCGCGGCGTCGACGATGCCGAGCCGATTACCGAAATTCCCGTCGGGGTCGGTGAAGACGCGCAACACCGTCACGTCGATGCCCATGTCCCGACTGTACGGCCCGGGTCAAAGAGTTTTTCAGGTGGCGCTGCGCTCGTCGGAGCCCATGGCGTTCAGGACGGCGACGCGGGTGTCGGCCGGGCCGGTGACTGTGTTCGCGCCGCCCCCGGTGCGGAGCAACTGGCGAAGGGCGCCCTGGTCGTATTGGGAGGGCTGGGTGGTGTCGATGAAGCGCTCGACGACATCGATGAAGCGCGCCGGGTCGTCGTGGAACGGGAAGTGGCCCGAGCCCTCGAAGATCTCGAGCCGGGAGCCGGGCATCGCCGCGTGCGCCATCCAGGCGTGCCGGACGGGGACCACGACATCCTTGGTGCCCCAGACGATCTGCACCGGGATGGACTCGGTCAAATAACACCGGTCCAGCATCGTCACGATCTGCCCGCGCCAGTCCACCACCGCCCGCAGGGTGCGGCTGAACGCCGCCGAGGCCGTGGGCTCCGGCAGGTCGTCGAGGATGCGCAGCACGTTGGGCAGGTCGTGGCCCAGCGCGGTCGACCCGATCGCCAGCCCGGCCAGCTTGCCCGCCAGCTGGACCGCCGGCAGCACGAGGGGCAACCGCAGCAGTGCCAGCGCCTCGCTGCCCATCGGCAACGACGCCAGCCGGAAGACGACGTTGACGTCCTTGGTGACGCCGCCTGCGGCGACCAGGATCAGCCGGTCGACCAAATGCGGGAACTGGTAGGCGAATTGCATGGCCACCCCGCCGCCCAGCGAATGGCCGATGATCGTCACCCGCTCGATGTCGAGCACGGACAGGAGGTCCCGCATCCCGTTCGCGTAGGCGGCCGCCGAGTAGTCGGCGCGCGGTTTGTCGGATTTGCCGTGACCCAGCAGGTCGGGGGCGATGACCGTGAATCGCTGGGCGAGCTTGGCCTGCACCGTGTTCCAGGTGGTGGAGTTGTCGCCGATGCCGTGGAGCAGCAAGATCGCCGGCCCGGAACCGGCGATCCGGTAGGCCCGCCGGTAGCCGTGAATGGTGCGGAACTCGAGGGTGGGCGCGGTGACTTCACGCACTGGGCGAAGATTGCTCTTGCGCTTCCGCTCGGTCATCTCCGCCAACCTTGGTGTCGGCCCGGGCTATGGGCGTTTGAAAAACGTCACGCCTGGTCGTCGTCGTCGACCTTCTTCTCTGCCTGCTGGGCAAGGAATCGCTCGAACTCGGCGCCAAGCTCGTCGCCGCTAGGCAGGTCCCCGTCCTGAGTTAGTAACGACCTGTTCTCCTGAGCGTCGATGAAGGCATCGTACTGGCGCTCGAGCGCAGCCACCACTTGAGCCACCTCCGCGCTCGCCTGCACCTGCTCGTCGATCTTGGCGCGAATCTCCGCCGCGGCCTCGGTCAACGCCGACAGCGGCAGCTCCAGCGATCCGCTCTTGGCCACCTGCTCGAGCAGCGCCTGCGCGGCGGCCGGGTAGTCGGTCTGCGTCAGGTAGTGCGGGACGTGCACGGTGAAGCCGACGACCTCGTGACCGTGCTGGGCCATCCGGTATTCCAGCAGGTTGGACGCGCTGCCGGGGACCTGGATCTCGGAGATCCAGGGCTGGAAGTCGGCGATCAGTTCCTTGTCGTTGGAGTGCGCCGTCATCGTGATCGGGCGGGTGTGGGGGACCGCCATCGGGACGGTGCCCAGGCCGATGGTGCGCCGCACCCCCAGCCGCTCGGCCAGCAGCCGCACCGCGGTGATGAAACGCTCCCACTTCAGGTCCGGTTCCATGCCGGCCAGCAGCAGAAACGGAGTGCCGACGCTGTCACGCAGGGCGTACAGGCTCAGCTCGGGGTCGTCGTAGTTGGTGAAGTGATCGGTCTTGAACGTCATCAGCGGCCGCCGCGAGCGGTAGTCCAGCAATTCGTCGATCGCGAACGACGCGACCAGCTCGGTGTCCAGCGCGGCCTTCAGGTGGGTGGCGGCCAGCCGGATCGCGTGGCCGGCGTCGGAGAAGCCCTCCAAGGCGTGCACCAAAACCGGGCCGCGGCCGTCGGCCGCCGACAACTGGGGCGCCGGGAACTCCAGCTCGTACATGCCGGACTGTCCTGGCGGGTCGTGCTTGTCGCCCTGGTTTTGATCGTGGGCCATCGGGGTTTCCTCCTTTCGGGGGTTGCTCCAGGATGCCCTGACCAGTGTCCCCCGAATCAGCGGGCACCAACAATGGAACAGCTAACACCCTGCAGTCTTCACCGCGGAAACGCGCCGAACCGCCAACCTGATCCGCATGTCGGCCAGCAAACGCGGCGGCGCGCGGGGAGGGGATGTGGTCTGCTCGCGGCCCCGTGGTCAGGCATGATGGACACGAAATGCGGATACGGACGGTGCTGCTGTTCTCGGGGGTCGGCCTGCTGACGTTGCTGACGTCGTGCACCCGGCCCGCCGAGCCTGCGGCGCGCCCGGTGGTGTCCGTTCCGGTGGCCACCGGGCCGCTCGTGCAGCGGCTCAGCCAGCCCCAGCAGAAGGCGGTCGCGGGTCCCGTCGACCCGGACCGGCGCGTCGGCGCGATCTTCATCAACGACGGCCCCCTGCACGTCTGCACGGGTTCTGTAATCCATTCGGCCACCGGCAATCTGATGATCACCGCCGCGCACTGCCTGGCAGGTGCGGCGAAGATGACCTTCGTTCCCGGTCTCGCCGGTGACGCCGCGCCCCCTCCCGCCGATGTGTGGAAGGCCGACGCCGTCTACCTCGACCCGCGCTGGATCGCCGGGAAGGATCCGCACGCGGACTACGCGATCGCTCGGGTCAGCAACGACGCCGGCGCCTCGGTCGAGTCGTACGTCGGGCTGGCGCTGACGCTGGGCGTCGCGCCGCCCCCGGGCAGCCATGTCACCGTGCTCGGGTATGCGGCCGGGGTGGGCGGCTCGCCGATCGGCTGCCAGGCCAGCACGTCGCTCAACGACAGCGGGTTTCCGTCGCTGGCGTGCGAGGGCCTGGTGGACGGCACCAGCGGCGCGCCGTGGGTGAGCGGAACCACGCTCACCGGCCTGATCGGCGGTTTCGAGCGCGGCGGGTGCGCGGCGAACGTGTCGTACTCGGCGCCGTTCGACGCCCAAACCGCGCAATTGCTGGCCCGCGCCGAGGCCGGCGGTCCCGGCGACCGGGTGCCGGGCGACCTCGACGACAGCTGTTAGATCAGCGGCGGAACTGCGACAGCGCCCGCATCTTGTTGGTCACGTCCAGCGCGGCCACCTTGTAGGCCTCCGAGAACGTCGGATAGTTGAACACCGCGTCGACCAAGTAGTCGACCGTTCCGCCGCAGCCCATCACGGCCTGCCCGATGTGCACCATCTCGGTGGCGCTGGTGCCGAAGATGTGCACCCCGAGCAGCTTGCGGTCGTCGGTCGACACCAGCAGCTTGAGCATGCCGTAGGAGTCGCCGGCGATCTGGCCGCGGGCCAGCTCCTTGTACCGCGCCACCCCCACCTCGTAGGGGATCGAGTTCTTGGTCAGCTCCACCTCGGTGGACCCGACGTAGGAGATCTCGGGGATCGAGTAGATGCCGATGGGCTGCAGGTCGGTGATGCCGTCGCACGCTTCGCCGAACGCGTGGTAGGCGGCCAGCCGGCCCTGCTCCATCGAGGTCGCGGCCAGGGCGGGGAACCCGATTACGTCGCCCACGGCGTAGATGTGCTCGACCTTGGTCCGGAACTTGTCGTCGACCCAGATCCGGCCGCGTCCCTCGACCTCGAGGCCGGCGTTTTGCAGGTCGAGGTGGTCGGTCTGGCCCTGGCGCCCGGCGGAGTACATCACGGTCTCGGCGGGAATCTGCTTGCCGCTGGCCAGCGTGGTAACGGTGCCCGCGGCCCCGACGTCGACGGCGGTGACCTCTTCGCCGAACCGGAACGTCACCGCCAGGTCGCGCAGGTGGAATTTGAGCGCCTCGACCACCTCGGGGTCGCAGAAGTCCAGCATGTCGTCGCGCTTTTCGACGACGGTGACCTTGGTGCCCAGGGCGGCGAACATGGACGCGTACTCGATGCCGATCACGCCGGCGCCGACGACGACCATCGAGCCAGGCAGCGTCTTGAGATCGAGGATCCCGTCGGAGTCGAGCACCCGGTCCTCGTCGAACTCGACGCCGGACGGCCGCGCCGGCCGGGTGCCGGTGGCGATGACGATGTATTCGCCGGTGACCGTGGTCGTCTCGCGCCGGCCCGGGTCTTCCACGACGACGGTGTGCGGGTCGACGAAGCGGCCGTGACCGATCAGCAGGTCGATCCGGTTGCGCATCAACTGGTTGCGCACCACATCGACTTCCTTGCCGATCACGTGCTGCGTCCGCGCCAGCAGGTCGGCCGGGGTGATCCGGTCCTTGACGCGGTAGCTGGCCCCGTAGAGCTCGCGCTGGTTCATCCCGGTGAGGTAAAGCACCGCCTCGCGCAACGTCTTTGACGGGATCGTGCCCGTGTTGACGCAGACACCGCCAAGCATTCGGCCGCGCTCGATGATGGCGACGGATTTGCCTAGCTTGGCCGAGGCGATGGCGGCCTTCTGGCCGCCCGGTCCCGAACCGATGACGACGATGTCGTACTCCTGCATCGAACCCATGGCATAGACGATAAGGCCCACAGTCCAGACTTTCTCCACAGACGAGCGGCGCGATCCCGTTGCGCGGGCACGGCGTGACGGTGCCGGCGGTCAGCGTTGGTGCCCATGACGACGCATCAACCCGATTTCAAGCTCAATCGCCCCGGAGCGCTGATCGCCGCGCTACCGGCCGTTCTCGGCTTCGTTCCGGAGAATTCATTGGTCCTGGTGTCCCTGGAACAGGGCGAACTGGGGTCGGTGATGAGGGTCGACCTCTGTGAGCATCTCGTCGAGCGCGTCGGGCACCTGGCCGAGGTCGCGGGCGCGGCGCGGCCGGAGGCGGCGATTGCGGTGATCGTCGACGCCGACGGCGCGCATTGTCCGAGCTGCAACGAGGAATACCGGCTGTTGTGCGCCGAGCTCGCAGAGGCGTTGGCGCAGCGGGGAATTCAGTTGTACGCCGCGCACGTGGTGGATCGGGTGGCGCGCGGCGGGCGCTGGCATTGCGTGGACGGCTGCGGCGCGGGCGGTCCGGTCGACGACCCGTCGGCGTCGCCGTTGGCCGCGGCGGCGGTGCTGGACGGCCGGCGACTCTACGCCCGGCGCGCCGACTTGCAGGCCGTCATCGCGCTCGACGCGGCGCGCAGCGCCGGGTTGGCCGACGCGCTGCGGCGCCAGGCGGCCAAGCGGGAGGCGGCGCAGCGCGACGATCCCGTGGCTTGCGCCCGCCGGGACGTCCGCCGCGCCATGGCGGTCGCGGGGCGCGTCGCGGCCGGCGACATGCCGTCGCGCGCCCAGCTCGCGGCGTTGGGCTGCGCGCTGAGCGATGTGCAGGTGCGCGACACGCTGTATGCCCTGGCGGTCGGCGAGCGGGCGGACGAGGCCGAGTCGCTGTGGGCGCTGCTGTCGCGCTGCCTGCCCTCGCCCTGGCGGGTCGAGGCGCTGGTGTTGCTCGCGTTCAGCGCGTACGTCCGCGGCGACGGCCCGCTCGCCGGCGTGTCGCTGGAGGCCGCGCTGCGTTGCGATCCCGGCCACCGGATGGCGGGCATGCTGGATCAGGCGTTGCAGTCCGGGATGAAGCCGGGCGACATCCGGGATCTGGCGGCCACGGGCTACCGGCTGGCCAAACAGCTGGGGGTGCGGCTGCCGCCGCGACGGGCGTTCGGGCGCCGGGCGGGCTAGTGGCGGGGCGCCACCATCGGGCTAGGGGCTCAGACCTTCTCGACCTTGACGGCGTGCGCCATCTCGTGCGGCAGGGTGACGTTCTCGTGGCCCGGGATGAGGATGGTGACCCCGCCGCCGGACGGGCTGGTCTCGACGGTGACCCGGGCGTTGGGAACGACGCCGGCGTCCTTGAGGCGGGTGATCAGATCGATGTCGCCCTGGACGTGTTCGGTGAGCTGGCGGACGACCACCGCGACCGGAGATCCGGCGGGCAGCTCGGTCAACCGGACGAGATTGATGCCGTCGGCGCCGGAGTCGGGGCCCACCCCGAGGTCCAGCAGACCCGGAATCGGGTTGCCGAACGGGGAGGTGGTCGGGTTGTTGAGCACCTTCACCAGCCGGCGTTCGACCTCCTCGCTCATCACGTGCTCCCACCGGCATGCCTCGGCGTGCACTTCTTCCCACGGCACCCCGATGACGTCGACGAGCAGTCGTTCGGCGAGGCGGTGCTTGCGCATCACGGAGATGGCGAGCGCGCGGCCCTTGTCGGTGAGCTCCAGATGGCGGTCCCCGGCGACGTGGAGCAAGCCGTCCCGCTCCATGCGGGACACGGTCTGGCTGACGGTCGGCCCGCTTTGTTCGAGGCGTTCGGCGATCCGGGCGCGCAGCGGCGTCACACCCTCTTCCTCCAGGTCGTAGATGGTCCGCAGGTACATCTCGGTGGTATCAACCAGCTCGTTCATCCAGCACCCTCCATTGACGCTGAGTCTACTTGGCCAGCTGCACGAATGGGTCCAACGCCTCTTGCGGATGTCCCCGGCAAGCAGTATGCCCGCCGCTGGCGCGACGGGCATACCGACTTGCTACTAGCTATGGAGGTTGTCAGCTGGCGTACGAGCGAAGCCGATCGGCGCGCTCGCCGTTGCGCAGCTTGGACATCACGTCGCGCTCGATCTGGCGGACCCGCTCGCGGGACAGCCCGAACAGCTTGCCGATCTGGTCCAGCGTGCGCGGCTGGCCGTCGTCCAGGCCGAAGCGCAGCCGGATGACCTGGTGCTCACGCTCGTCGAGAGTGGCCAGCACACTGCGGATGTCGGTGTGCAGCAGCTCGGCGATCACCGCGTTCTCCGCGGACATCGCCTCGGCGTCCTCGATGAAGTCGCCCAGCGGGGCCTCTTCCTCGGAGCCGACGGGCATGTCCAGGCTCACCGGGTCGCGGCTGTGCTCGAGCAGGTCGTTGATCTTCTCGACCGGGATGCCGGACTCGGCGGCGAGCTCCTCGTCGGTGGCTTCGCGGCCCAGGTTCTGGTGCATCTCGCGCTTGATCCGCGCCAGCTTGTTGACCTGCTCGACGAGGTGGACCGGCAGCCGGATGGTGCGGCTCTGGTCGGCCATGCCGCGGGTGATGGCCTGGCGGATCCACCAGGTGGCGTAGGTGGAGAACTTGAATCCCTTTGTGTAGTCGAACTTCTCCATCGCGCGGATCAGACCGAGGTTGCCCTCCTGGATGAGGTCCAGCAGCGGCATCCCCCGACCCGTGTAGCGCTTGGCCAGCGAAACCACCAGGCGCAGGTTCGCTTCCAGCAGGTGGCGGCGCGCCGCCTGGCCATCGCGCGCGACGGCCTCCAGGTCCCGTTTGCGGTTCTCCCCGAGGCGCTTACGCGTTTCCAGCAGATGCTCGGCATACAGGCCGGCCTCGATCCGCTTGGCCAGCTCGACCTCACCCGCCGCGTTCAGCAACGCCGTCTTGCCGATCCCGTTGAGATACACGCGCACCAGGTCCGCTGCGGGGCTTTGAGCATCCAGATCGCCGTCGATCCTGCTTGTGCTGGCGTTCGCCATAGCGACCTCCCGTTCGGCTTTGCACTGTCATGTCGTACAACGATGGATCCGCCGTGGGAGTTCCCGCCCAACCGCGATCTCACACGCCTTGACGTGCACAGATGTGCCGACGACCTGAGAATGTCCTGAGAAGTGCGCCGCGCGGACGCTTAGCCGGAACCGTCCCGGCGCGGTCGCCGCGGCTCGAGCGCGGGGTGCTCGGCCGTGGGGAACAGGGGAGTGCGCCGCCGCTCCTGCTCGAACCGCCGGGGCTCGTCCTTGCGCCGCGGTGGCCGGTCGTTGGCGATCAGCACCGCCATCCACGGCAACGGCACCGAGGCCGCCACGATGAGCAGTGAGATCAGTCCGTTGTGCCAGGCGCCGTACGCGACGGCGGCCAGGATGAGCGCCGGGATCCGAAACGCCATCAGGGTCAGGTACTTCCGCACCCGGGCGCGATGCTCCTCCTCGTACGAGCGTGCGGCCGAGGTGATCAAGACGGGGCGGCTGGTGTCGTCGAAGCCGTCGAACCCTGGCTCTTCGCCGCGCTTCATACATCCACTGTCCCACAACCAATCGATTCCGGTACCGGCGAGTCAGGGGGCACAATGTGAGGCATGCACACCCAGACGATCGAACGCACCGAGACCGACGAACGCGTCGACGACGGGACCGGCAGCGATACGCCGAAGTACTTCCACTACGTCAAGAAGGACAAGATCGCCGAGAGCGCGGTGATGGGCAACCACGTGGTGGCGCTGTGCGGCGAGGTGTTTCCCGTCACACGGGCGGCCAAGCCCGGCTCCCCGGTGTGCCCGGAGTGCAAGCGGATCTACGAGCACCTCAAGAAGGGCTGATCAGGCCGGCGGCTCGGCCGTCGCCACGTCGGGCGGCGCTGCCGGCGCCACGGGCAGATCCGTGATCCGCTTCGGGCCGGGCCGGCGCGTCAGCAGCCAGTTGCGCAGCCGATGGGCATGGGTCCTTGGCGCGGGGAATTCCTCCTGGATGGCGGCGTTGAGCTCGGCCCCGAGCATGATCGCGAAACCGCCGAAGAACGCGAACAGGAGGAACGCGATCGGCGTGGACAGCGCGCCGTAGGTGTAGCCGGTGCTGGTGATCCACCTCAGGTAAAAGCGCAGGCCCAGCGTGGCGATCAGGAACACCGCCGTGGCCAGGATGGCGCCCAGCACCAGCCGATGGCTGGGCAGCGGCACCGGCAGCGCCACCCGGTAGAGCAGCATGATCCCGATCATCAGGCCCAGGATCAGCGCCGGGTAGTAGCCGTAGCGCAGGAAGTTGGACAGGCCGACCGGGATGTGTTCGCTGACCTTGCGAGGTCCCACCACCATCACCGGCGCGGCCACCACCGCGAACACCAGCATCACCACGTAGAGGAACAGCGAGAAGAAGCGCTGCCGCACCGGGTGTCGCAGCGGGGTCTGGTCGTGGGCCTCAACCACGGCGTCGACGAACGACGAGATCGCCGACGACCCGGCCCACAGCGAGATCAGGAAACCCAGCGACACCACCTCGCCGCGCGCGTTGGCGGTGATGTCGCGGATGGTGGGCTCGATGATCTCGTTGACGACGCTGGGCGAGAAGAAGCTGTGGGCGGTCGAGATGATGCTTTTCTCGATCGCGGACAGCGTGTCCTTCCCGAACAGCGGCGCCACGTAGGCCAGGCTGCCGAGCATTCCCAACAGCAGGGGCGGTGTGGAAAGCGCCGACCAGAACCCCGCCTGGGCCGACTCGGAGAAAATCGAGTCGTCCCAGCTCTTGGCCAGGGCTCTAAGGCTGATTTGCCAGACATGGTGGCGGGACGGCCGTGCGGCTTGGACGCTCATACCCGTCCAGCATTACCGATGACCGCCCGCGCAGCCCTCATTGCCCAGGGGTGAGTTCGGCTGGACTAGCTTTCGCTGACCTCCAGCACGGCGTCCTGCTCGGTCAGCTTCGACTGGTGCTGGTTCGCGTGGTGCTGGCAGAAGAGAAGCTCAAGTCCGGAAGGCAGCTTGGCGCGGACTCGAGCAGCGGCACCGCAGCGGTCGCAGCGGTCCGCTCTGGTGAGCTCGGGACTGGTCAGAGTTGCATACATGGCTTCTCCGTTCTCGTTCATTCACTGTCTCAGACGTGTGGCGTTTTCGCCTTGTTCCCCGATCGTTATCGGGTGTGTCGTTTCTCACGGGTTTTAAGCTGACCGACTGTGACCGTCCCCGCCGGCGTCCTGGTGCATCTGTGCGGGCGCGAGGAGTGGTCCCGTGCCCGCGGTCGAGGCGGGATTTCGCCCGTCGCGCCCGGACCGGACGGGTCGGTGTTCATCCATCTATCGGCGCCCGAGCAGGTGCATCTGCCGGCCAACCGGCTCTACCGCGGCCGCGACGACCTGGTCCTGCTGCACATCGACCCGGGCCTGCTGGACTCGCCGGTGCGCTGGGAGCCCGGGGTGGCGACGGACCCGGAGTCCATGCTGTTCCCGCATCTGTACGGGCCACTGCCGGTCCGGGCTGTGATCGCGGTCACCGACTATCCGCCGGAGCCCGACGGCGCCTTCGCACCGGTCGCGCCCCATCAGGGCTCGACGTAGGCCTCGGCCTCGATCTCCACCAGCAGCTCGGGCGCGATCAGCGCCGAAACCTCGACCATGGTCGCCACCGGGCGGATATCGCCGAAGACCTGCGCGTGCACCGCCGCGACCTCACGCCAGCGCGAAATGTCGGTCACGTAGATGCGGGTGCGCACCATGTCGGTGAGCTCGGCGCCCACCTGCTGCAGCGCAATCTCGATGCGGCGCAACGCGTCTCGGGCCTGGGCGGCGATGTCACCGGCCGGTCCGGCGCCGGTCGTTCCGGCCACCGCCACGTGCGGCCCGACGCGCACCGCGCGCGAGTAACCGACCGCCGACTCGAACTCGGAGCCGGATGACACCATTGTGCGGTTGGTTGACATGCGGTCACGGTACGCGCGATTGGCTTGGCCGCCAAAGGCTTTACGCGCGCGACCGCCGGTGGTAAGAGTGCTGTGTGGGTAAAGCAGCCGCGCATGAGCAGCAGGGCATCTCGGCCGACGCGCTGGTCGCGCAGGAGGCTCGCTTCGCGCGGGCGTTCGCCGCCCACGATCTGTCGTCGGCGCGGGACCTCTATCAGCCCGACGTGGTGTACGTGAGCCCGACGGTGCGCCTATTCGACTGGCCGGAACGGATCGCCGGCGTCGAGCGCACGCTCGAGTTCATCGCGCTGACCATTCGCGACTGCGCGGAAATCCATTACGAGGCAATCGATTACGCCATCACGCCCGGCGCGGACGCCGCGTTTGCGTTGGTGCGGTTCGACTGGACCGTTGGCGACGAACGCCTGCGCTCGACGTACGTGGTCCGCTACCGCTATCGCGACGGCCGGATAGCCCGCCAGGAGTTGTACTACGACCCCAGCGCCGCGCTGGAGCGACTCCGTCCGAACCGCGATTAACCGGTGACGGCGGATATAGCATTCCGACATGATGCGCGTCGCGATCGTGGGCGGTGGCGCCGCCGGTGTGCTCGCCGCGGTCCAGTTGCGCCGCAGTAAACCCGACGCGCAGATCACGCTGATCGACGCGTCGGGCCGTCCCGGCACCGGTGCGGCGTACGGCACGGACGACCCGACCCACCTGTTGAACGTGCCCGCCCGGCGCATGTCCGCCTGGCCGGACGACCCCGATCACTTTTGCCGCTGGCTCGACGAGCGGGCCGTCACCCCGGTCGAGGGCTTCGCGCCGCGCCTCGCGTACGGCCGCTACCTGCGAGAACAGCTCGCGACCGCCGACGCGCGGATCGAAATCGCCGAGGTTGTCGGGTTGGTGCCGGGCGCGCCGGCGCGCCTGACCCTGAACGACGGGCGTTCGCTGCCCGCCGACGCCGTCGTACTCGCGACGGGACGGCCCGCGGGCGGCATGCCCGAGTCGCTGGAGCGTGCCTTCGCCCCGGTGTTGGCCTTGGGCGCGGACTCGGGCACCGACGGCAGGGTCGTGGTGGATCCGTGGGCGCCCGGCGCGCTCGCCGCCCTCGGTGCGCGCCGTCCCGCGAGCGTCTTGGTGGTCGGTTCGGGACTCACGGCCGTCGACGTCGCGCTGCACCTCATCGCGCGCGGGGCCGCCGTCACGCTGCTGTCGCGTCACGGGGCGCTCCCGAGGCGGTTCCGTGACACGGGGCCGCCGACGGAAGTGCCCAACCTCGACGCGCTCGGCGCCGGGGTCTCGCTCGAGGAGTTGCGCGCCGCGCTTGGCGCGGATCTCGCGCACGCGCGCGAAACCGGTTGCGACTGGCGACAAGTCATCGACGCGGTGCGCCCGCGCACGGCCCGGCTCTGGCGATCGTTGGGGTGGGAGGACCAACGCCGTTTCCTGCGTGAGGATCTGCGCGATTGGGAGGTCCTGCGACATCGCATGCCGCCCACGATCGCCGCCGCGATCTACGCCGCCATCAACAACGGCCAACTGATCATCGACGCGGGCGACGTCGCCGACGTGTCGCTGCGCGGCGACGGCGTCGAACTGGTCGTGACGACCAGCTGGCGGTCGATGCGCCGCCGCGGCGACGCGGTCGTCGTCGCCACCGGCGCCATGTGGGATCGGCGCTCCCTGCAGCGCTCCCCGCTCTGGGCGAACCTGCTCGACACGGGCGTCGCATCGCTACACCCGTGCGGCGTTGGGGTGCGCGTCGACCCGGACGGCTATCTCGTCGACGGGGCCGGGGCGACGGTCCCGGGCATCGTGTGCCTGGGCTCGATCCGCCAGGGCGAGGAGTGGGAGACCACCGCGATCCCGGAAATCCGCGCGCAGGCGGCCGCCATCGCCGAGCTGCTCGCCACCGACACCCGCGACCGTCCGATCCGGGCGCGCCGTCTCATCAGGGCCGCGCCGGAAATGGTTGGCGCACAGGCCTTGTACGCCGAAGGGGTGCGCCGCCTGCTCGCCGTCCAGGACGGTGCGTCGGCGGCCTTTGGCGCTGCGGTCGCCGAGGATCCTCGCCACGCGCGTGCCCACGTCGCGCTCGCCATGATCGCCACCGAACGGCCCGACCGTGCGGGCGGGCCCAACGCGGTCACCGGCCACCTCGCGCGGGCGCGCGCGGCGCTCGCGCACGGCAGCGACGAGGACCGCAGCCACGTCGAAGCCATCGCCACCTGGTGCGAGAAAGGCAACGCGGCGGGCACCGACGCGCTCATCGACCACCTCGACCGCATACCGAACGACGCGGTCGCGTTGCTCGTGCTGGCGCCGTCGATCGCGTTCGCGGGGGCCGGTGACGCCTTGCCGGACGCGTGGCAGTACGTCGAGCGATTCACCGGCGTGCACGGCGAGGCGCCGTGGTATCTCGGCTTGCGCGCCTACGGCCGGACGGAGCAGGGCCTGTGGTACGACGCGGCCGATTTGGCCGACGCCGCACTCGAATTAGATCCGGGCAACGGCAACGCCGCGCACGCGCTGACCCATGTGCACTACGAGACCGATGCGCACGGGGCGGGGCTGAAATGGCTCACGGACTGGATCCAGGGCGCCGGCAGGTCCCAGCGCTATCTCCCGCACTTCCAGTGGCACGCCGCGCTGCACGAGCTCGCGATGGGCGACGCGGCCGCCGCGGCGCGCCGGTACGCCGCGTTTCTTGCGCCGCCGCACTCCAAGGACGTTCGTTGTCTCGTCGACGCCGGCTCGCTGGCGTGGCGCGCGCGCCTGCATCCGGACTGGGTCACCCCGCCCGACCCGATGGCGGTGCTCGCCGAGGCCGGCTCGCTCGCGTACTCGCCGAAGACGCCCTTCATCGCGTTCCACGCGCTGCTGGTGCTGGCCGCCGCGAACGACCCGGCCGCGATCCGCGCGATCGACGTTCCCGGAGCCACCGACTCGCAGGCATCGACGTTGCGCCTCATCGGCGAAGGCCTCATCGCGCTGACCGAGGGCGAGCCGCGCGCCGCGCTCGACTATCTCATCGAATCGCTGCCCGGGCTTCCGTCCATCGGCGGCAGTCGCGTGCAGCAAGAAGTGGTTCTCGAAACGGCGTTGGCCGCGATGCTCCAGCTCGGTGCGCCGGGCCAGGCGGCGCGCTTGTTGTCGCGGCATCGCGCCGCGCCCGCGCCGCCGGTGACCCGGGGCGCCGTGAACTAGTTGAGGTAGTCGCGCACCAGGGACCGCCATTCCACTAACCGATTCGAGTAGTCGCTTACTCAAGTCGACGCTGTCGTTTGGGCCGAGACTGTTGTCCTTATTGCTGCTATTGGAGTGGGTAGACATGTCCTTTGTGATCGCGTCGCCGGAGACGATGACGGCGACGGCAGTGGAATTGGCCGGTTTGGAATCGTCGCTCAGCGCAGCCCATGCGGCGGCGGCGACCTCAACGACGCAGGTGTTGGCTGCAGCCGGCGATGAGGTATCGGCGGCGATTGCGGCGCTGTTTTCCGCCCACGGCCAGAAATATCAGGCGCTTAACGCTGTAGCGGCCGCGTTTCAGGCCGAGTTCCGGCAGGTGTTGACCGCGAGTGCAGGAGCTTATGCCAACGCGGAAGCCGCGAATCTTCCGGCGTTGGCCGACACGCTTATTTCTGGTCTCTTGGCCGCATCACCCGTCACGCCGGTCCCGGCCGGGAAGAATCCGACGTTCGCCGGCACCCCGTCGCTGCTCGGCCGGTTGGAGAGCGAGCTGGTGCTGCGGCCGATCAACGCTCTGTTAAACGTAACGGGGTTCTGGCCCCAGCTCGGAACGCTGAATTCCCAGGTGCAGAACTTCTTCTCGAGCGGGCTGCTCTCCCCGATCTTTAGCAACAGCCCGCCCAAGCTGCTGACGTGGGCGCTGGGGGAGACGGTCACCCAGACCACGTACCAGGGGATGCCGGTGGTGCAGATCGCCCCGGCCCACCCGGACGGCAACTACGTGGTGGCCATCCACGGCGGTGCGTTCGTCTGGCCCCCGTTGATCACCCATTGGATCGGCTACTCGGTGATGGCGTATCAGACCGGGGCGACCATCGAGGTGCCGATCTATCCGTTGGTGCAGCAGGGCGGGACCGCCGGGGTGGTGGTGCCCAAGGTGGCGGGTCTGATCGAATCTCAGATCGCCGCGCACGGGGCCTCCCACGTCAGCGTGCTCGGGGACTCGGCGGGTGGCAACATCGGCCTGGCCGCTGTCGAGTACCTGGTGGCTCACAACGAGACCGTCCCGGGGTCGATGGTGCTGCTGTCGCCCGCGCCCGATTTGACCTGGACCAATCCGGCCCTCGGTCTCGTCAACTCGCCCTTCCCGGGTGGCCCGGCGAGTATCGCGTCTGGGCAACAGATCGCCAAGGCGTGGGCGGGCGGCCTGTCCGTCACCGACCCGATGGTGAGTCCGTTATACGGGTCGCTGCAGGGACTTCCCCCGACCTACGTCTACGCGGGGTCGCTGGACCCGATCGCACCCGACGTGCTGATCATGCAGCAGCAAGCCGTGATCCAGGGTGCCCCGCTCAGCTTCTCGCTGGTCAACGGCGTATTCCACGATTGGCTGTTCCTGTCCCCGGACGGGCTGCGCTACTTCCCGCAGGTCTACCAGGAACTCGGTGCGTAAAGGACGCGCTGGTGGACCGGATCTCGCAGCTGATGGGGGTGTCGCTCAGTCGAGGTAGTCGCGCAAGACCTGAGAACGGCTGGGGTGGCGCAACTTTGACATGGTCTTGGACTCGATCTGGCGGATGCGCTCGCGGGTCACGCCGTAAACCTGCCCGATCTCGTCCAGGGTGCGCGGCTGGCCGTCGGTGAGCCCGAACCGCAGCCGTACTACGCCGGCTTCGCGCTCGGACAGCGTCTCCAGCACCGACTGCAGCTGGTCCTGCAGCAGCGTGAACGACACCGCGTCGACGGCCACCACGGCCTCGCTGTCCTCGATGAAGTCGCCGAGCTGGCTGTCGCCCTCGTCGCCGATGGTCTGGTCCAGCGAGATCGGCTCGCGCGCGTATTGCTGGATCTCCAGCACCTTCTCGGGCGTGATGTCCATCTCCTTGGCCAGCTCTTCGGGCGTGGGTTCGCGGCCCAGGTCCTGAAGCAGCTCGCGCTGGATGCGACCCAGCTTGTTGATCACCTCGACCATGTGGACCGGGATGCGGATGGTGCGCGCCTGGTCGGCCATCGCCCGGGTGATCGCCTGGCGGATCCACCAGGTGGCGTAGGTGGAGAACTTGTATCCCTTTGTGTAGTCGAACTTCTCGACCGCGCGGATGAGGCCCAGGTTGCCTTCCTGGATGAGGTCGAGGAACGCCATCCCGCGGCCCGTGTAGCGCTTGGCCAGCGACACCACCAGGCGCAGGTTCGCTTCCAGCAGATGGTTTTTCGCGCGGTCGCCGTCGCGGCAGATCCACATCATGTCGCGGCGCTGGGCTGCGGGCAGCTTGTCGCCGCGCTCGGCGTGCTCGGTCATCAGCTGCGTGGCGTACAGGCCGGCCTCGATCCGCTTCGCGAGCTCGACCTCTTCCTCCGCGTTGAGCAGCGCCACCTTGCCGATCTGCTTGAGGTAGGCGCGTACGGAGTCCGCGGACGCGGTGAGTTCGGCGTCCTTGCGGGCCTGCCGCAGCGCCTCGGATTCGTCCTCGTCCCACACGAAATCGCCGGAAGCCTTGTCCTTTTCGGACGGCTCGGCGATCTCCTCCTCCTCGGCCGGGGCGGCCTTGGTCTTCGCGGCGGGCGCGGCCGCCGCCTCCTCGCCCTCCTCGGTGTCGTCCGCCTCGAGCTCCGCGTCTTCGCCGTCGGCGGCTTCGTCGACCTCGAGGTCGTCGAGATTGAGGTCCTCGGCGTCGATGTCCAGGTCCTCGCCGGGCTCTACCTCGAGATCCGGTTCGGCGTCGAGATCCTCGACCTCAACCTGCGCGCCGTCGGCGTCGAGCTCGTCGGCCTCCGGGCCGGCCTTGGACGCCGCCTTCGTGCCGCGGCCCGACGGCGCCTTGGCGCCCTTGGCCGCCGAGCGGGCTTTCTTGGGGGCCTCGGCGGGCGCTTCGTCCTCGTGCCCCCGGGTGGACTTGGTGGCCCGTGGCGCGGCCTTGGCGGGCCGCTTCGCCGGGGCGGCGGCGCCATTGGCGGCCTTCGCCGGCGATCGCTTGGCGGGGGACGACGGAGACTTCGTGGCGGTGCGTTTCACCGGCTCATCGGTCGCCGGGCTTGCCTTGGTCGCTGCCACTTACACCCCTTCGGTCGGACGCACTTTCGGTGGGTCTGGGCATGGTTAACCGAAAGTGTCTGCTATGTCGAATGTCGGCGTTGGAGATCAGCGTGAGTGCTCGCACGCTTTCAGTCGGGCGGTCGCCGAGCACCATTGTAACGACAGCGCGCGCTCCCACCGGCCTACCGGGCAAAATTCAGTGCGTCACGTCCGAGGTCGAGGCCATCGCCGCGCCCACGATGCCGGCGGTGTTCTGCAGGGCGGCGGCCACTACCGGGGTGCGATTTTGCAGCAGCGGCAGCCATTTGTCGGCCTTGCGGCTGATGCCGCCGCCCGCGATGAACAAGTCCGGCCAGATCGCGTTCTCGATGGCCACCAGCACCCGTGTGACCTGCTGGGTCCACTTTTCGTAGCTCCAGCCGTTGCGCTCCTTGACCGACGACGCGGCCCGCTGCTCGGCCTCCTTGCCGCCGACCTCGAGGTGGCCGAACTCGGTGTTGGGAATCAGGATCCCGTTGTGGATGAGCGCCGACCCGATACCCGTGCCGAAGGTCAGCAACACGACCACGCCGGCCTTGTCGCGGCCCGCCCCGTAGTGCTGCTCGGCCAGCCCCGCGGCGTCGGCGTCGTTGAGGATCGTGACGTCCAGGCCGTTCAGCTCGGCGCTGATGATGTCCCGCGCGTTGGTGCCGATCCACGACTTGTCCACGTTGGCCGCCGTCTGGACGACGCCGTGGGTGACGACGCCGGGATAGGTCACCCCCAGGGGGCCGGTCCAGCCGAACCCGTTGACGACCTCGGCGATGGCCTTGGCGACCGCCGGCGGCGTCGCCGGTTGCGGGGTCAGCACCTTGATGCGTTCGCCGATCAGCAGCCCGGTGTCCATGTCGACGATGCCGCCCTTGATGCCGCTGCCGCCGACGTCGACGCCGAAGCCGCGGCGCTGCGGCTTGCCGGTGGCCGCGTCGGGTGGCGCGCCCGTGATCGAGTCGGTGCTGGTCATCGAAACTCCTCGGCGAGACTTGGCCTGTCCGATCACCTTAGCTCCACCGATGCGCCCGCTGGGGGTCTGCGCGGCCGTGGCGTCTGTGATGCGATGGCTGGGTGACGCGAGGCAATGACGAGCGGGCCGAGCCCGGGCAGCTGCGTTCGGTGGCGGAGAAGTTGGCCGCCGAGGCCGCCGAGTTCGTGCGCCGCCGGCGCGCCGAGGTGTTCGGGCCGGCGGTGTCCGGCGGGTCCGGCGCGGGCCGCGGCGCGGTGCGGTCGAAGACCACCCCGACCGATCCGGTGACCGTCGTCGACACCGAGGCCGAGCGGCTGCTGCGGGACCGGTTGGCGCAGCTGCGGCCCGGCGACCCGATCCTGGGGGAGGAGGGCGGCGGGCCCGCGGCTGCCACGCCGCCCGAGGCGGTCACCTGGGTGCTCGATCCCATCGACGGCACAGTGAATTTCGTCTACGGCATCCCCGCCTACGCGGTGTCGGTGGGCGCGCAGATCGACGGCGTGTCGGTTGCGGGGGCGGTCGCCGACGTCGTCGCCGGGCGCGTCTACTCCGCGGCGACCGGCCTTGGCGCGCACGTCACCGACGGCGGCGAGACGCGCCCGCTGCGCTGCTCCGCCGTCGACGAGTTGTCGATGGCGTTGCTGGGTACCGGGTTTGGCTATTCGCGGCGGCGCCGGGCGAGCCAGGCGGCGTTACTGGCGCACATTTTGCCGGCGGTGCGCGACGTGCGCCGCATCGGTTCGGCGGCGCTGGACTTGTGCATGGTCGCGGCGGGCCGGCTGGACGCCTTCTACGAGCACGGGCTGCAGGTGTGGGACCGCGCGGCGGGCGCGCTGATCGCGGCCGAGGCGGGCGCCCGCGTCGTGGTGCCGGAGCCGAATGGCGCGGAGGCACTGGTGGTGGCCGCCGCGCCCGGCATCGCCGACGAGCTGCTGGCCGCGCTGGACCGTTGCGGCGGCCTGGCGCCGCTGCCGGACTGAGGGGTTCAGCAGCTGCTGGCGTGAATCTTTTGCAGCAGTGCGGGATCCGACGGCTCGGTGGCGCCGGGGCGCAGGCCGGCCAGCACCGCGTCGATGTTGTCGTTGTGGGCCAGCGCGCCGAACTCGGTGCCCAGGGACAGGTCGACGGAGTCGTCGGCGCGGTTGTCGTTGAACAGCTCTGCGCACGGCGCCACCAGCCACACCGCGGCCGCGCTGGCCTGTCCGGCGGTGCCGAAGCGGATCTGGCCCACGCAGTTGAGCCGGGTGCCGGCGTAGAGGGGGTCGTTGGCGGCGGTCGGCTGGGCGAAGCCCAGGTCCTTCATCGCGCCGGCGACGTCACCGGCCTGCCCGCCGCGGCCGCTGGCGTTCAGGACGCGGACCTTGGTGTCGGCGAGCTTGGCCGGGTTGACGTCGGCCATCGCGCTGCGGGACACCTGCTCCCCGAGTTGGGGCGCCGCCGACCCGGGCGGCTGCGGCGGCGGGTTGCACACCACGGCCTCGTGCACCTTCGCCGGCCGCGTCAGGGCCACCGTCCAGACCACGGCGGTGGCCACCACCAGCAGCGCCACGACGACGATGGCGGGCCGGGGGTTGCGGCGCCGAAAGGGCCGTCCATGCTTGTCAAAAGCGGTACCCTCGGTGATTTGCGCGACCACAGGGGAACTCTAACTGCACCGTTTAGGACTCAAGACAAGGGTCAATCCGGGGTTGTGACGTAAATCACACGTTAATGGCACGTGATACGGGCACGAATCGTTTGGTGGATGCGTTCGACGCTGGTACAAAGCGTTGCTTGAGGTACGAGAGGGCTGCGAGGGGACGAGACGATGCCTACCGACTATGACGCTCCGAGGCGGACCGAGACGGACGACGTTTCGGAAGATTCGCTGGAGGAGCTCAAAGCGCGACGGAACGAGGCGGCCTCGGCCGTGGTCGACGTCGACGAATCCGAATCCGCCGAGTCTTTCGAGCTTCCCGGCGCCGACCTGTCGGGTGAGGAGCTGTCCGTACGCGTCATTCCGAAGCAGGCCGACGAGTTCACCTGCTCGAGCTGCTTTCTGGTTCAACACCGCAGCCGTCTCGCCAGCGAGAAGAACGGCGTGATGATCTGTACCGACTGCGCAGCCTGATAGGTCAGCTACGCAATGCCGACAGCACCCGCTCCGGGTGACGGCAGCTCACCAGCCAGTACGGCGTCGGATCGTCTGGGTCATCGAGGACCACCAGAACCATCGGGCCGATCCATGCCCGGTGCAGCACGAACGCCGCCGGGTCGAGTTGCCGGCCGAGGGCGGCCGACTTCGCCGCGGGGGCGATCTGCGCGGAGCGGGCGATCACGGTGACCGGAAGGTGCGCCTCGCCGGCCCACAGCTCGACGCCGCCCGGGGCGGCGGGGTCCGCGGTGACGCGGATCTCGACCCGGCCCAGCCACAGCAGGGTCCCGGCCGCGACCACGAACAGCGTTGCGTACGGCAGCCAGTCGGGCAGGGAGCGAACCCCGAGGTTGACTTCGAACGCGATCAGCGCCGCCAGCCCGAACGCCAGCGGCCACCACCACCATGGCACCCAAAGTCGTTCGCGATATCGCACACCGTGCGGCGCGACGCGCGTGGCAGACACGCGGTCAAGGGTAGTCTGTGGCCCCGTGTCGAACAGTCTGGCCATCGTCCGCCTTGACCCCGAGCTTCCGCTGCCCAGCCGCGCCCACCACGGCGACGCCGGGGTCGACCTGTACAGCGCGGAAGACGTCAAGCTCGAACCCGGGCAGCGCGCGCTGGTGCGAACGGGCGTCGCGGTCGCCATTCCGTTCGGGATGGTCGGCTTGGTGCACCCGCGCTCGGGATTGGCTGCGCGGGTTGGGCTTTCGATCGTCAACAGCCCGGGTACCATCGACGCCGGCTATCGCGGCGAGATCAAGGTCGCGCTGATCAATCTCGACCCGGCCGAGCCGATCGTGGTGCACCGCGGCGACCGGATCGCCCAATTGCTGGTGCAGCGGGTCGAATTGGTCGAGCTGGTCGAGGTGTCGTCGTTCGACGAGGCCGGGCTGGCCGAAACATCCCGTGGCGATGGTGGTCACGGTTCCTCCGGCGGACATGCGAGTTTGTGATGGCAGCTAGAAAATCAGACAACGACGAGTCGGCAGCCGAGCCGGTGGACGAACAGTTCGAGGAAGAGCTCGAGGGCCCGTTCGACATCGACGACTTCGACGACCCCGCGGTTGCCGAGCTGGCCCGCCTCGACCTGGGTTCGGTGCTCATTCCGATGCCGGAGGCCGGCCAGCTGCAGGTCGAGCTGACCGAGACCGGCGTGCCCAGCGCGGTGTGGGTGGTCACGGCCAACGGCCGGTTCACGATCGCCGCCTACGCGGCCCCCAAGACGGGCGGGCTGTGGCGCGAGGTGGCCGGTGAGCTGGCCGAGTCGCTGCGCAAGGACTCGGCGAAGGTCAGCATCAAGGACGGCCCGTGGGGCCGCGAGGTGGTCGGCACCGCCTCGGGCGTGGTGCGCTTCATCGGGGTCGACGGCTACCGCTGGATGATCCGCTGCGTCGTCAACGGTTCGCACGAGACCATGGAAGCGCTGGAGCTGGAGGCGCGAACGGCGTTGGCGGACACCGTCGTTCGCCGCGGCGACACACCGCTGCCGGTGCGGACGCCGTTGCCCGTGCAACTGCCCGAGCCGATGGCCGAACAGCTGCGGGCGGCCGCGGCGGCGCAGCAGCAGCAGGCCCAGGAGCAGCCGCAGCCGTCCGACGAGCCGGCCGCGCGCCGTAGCGCCGAGGGCTCGGCGATGCAGCAACTGCGCACGACGACCGGCGGCTGACTACAGGCTGGCCAGCGCGGCCAGGCACGCGGCGCCCAGCGCGGCGGTGTCCGTGCCCATCTGATCCAGCGTCACGGTCCGCAGCGCCGCGCGCGGCGCCGCGGCCACCCACTCCACGGCGACCTGCAGCGGGTGGATCGGGTCGTCGACCGCCGCGGCCACCGCCAGCGGCGCGGCCAGCCGGGCCAGCTCGGCGCAACTGGGCGCGACGTAGGCCGCCGCCTCGTCCATGGCGTCGGGCAATTGCGGCCATTGGGCGCGCCAGGACCGGGTGAGCTCGTCGGCCAACCAAGGTGGGCTCGACGCCCGCATCTGCGCCGTCGTCACCGCCAAACCGTCGGCCCGCAGCTGCCCCGCCGAATGCCGCGCCGCCAGCGCCGCCGGCGCGTCGCCCGGGGCGCCCGCCCATGCCGGCAGCGCCGCTAGCACGGCGACCGTGCGCCCGGGATGGGCCAGCGCCCACGCGGTCGCCACGGCGGCGCCGATCGAGACACCGCCGACGCCGATCGGGCCGTCGCGCGCGGCGTCGTCCAGCGCGGCGAGGTAGCCCTCGACCAACCCGTCCGGGCGCGGCGGCGGGGCCACCAGCGTGGCGCCGACCTCGCGCAACGGGCCGGAAAACGCCCGGTAGACGTAGTCGTCGTCGGAGCCGGTTCCGGGCAACAACACCGTCGCGACACCGCGCAGATCGACAGTCACCCTTCGATATTGCCCGGCCGTCACGAAGCGTCCAACATCACGTTTCGTTCTGTTGGCACCGGGGAACCAAGAGGTCTACGGTGTCCGTTGGCATAGAGAAGCGCCGAGGCTTTATCACCACTGTCAGGAGGGGCCATGGGGGCCCAAGGGTATCTGCGCCGGCTCACCCGTCGATTGACGGAGGACCCGGAACAACGTGACTCCGAAGAGCTGTCGGGCGAAGTCGACAGCGCCGGCGCGCAGCGTGCGATCGATTGCGAGCGTGGCCAGGAGGTCACCATGATCGGCACGTTGCGCAGCGTGGAAACGAACGGCAAGGGTTGTTCCGGCGGGGTCCGCGCGGAACTGTTCGACGGCACCGACACGGTCGCACTGGTGTGGCTGGGGCAACGCCGCATCCCCGGCATCGACTCCGGCCGCACCCTTCGGGTGCGGGGCCGGCTGGGCAAGCTCGAGAACGGGACCAAGGCCATCTACAACCCGCACTACGAAATTCAGCGGTGACCCTTTCCAGCGAACGCTTGCTGGACCAGATCGGCGGGGTGAGCGGCGTCATCTACTCGTCGCTGCCGGTGGTCGTCTTCGTGGCGGTGTCCAGCCTTTCCGGCTTGCTGGCCGCCATCGCGTCCGCGCTCGGGGTGGCGGCGCTGGTGTTGGGATGGCGGCTGATCCGGCGGGAATCGACCCAGCCGGCGATTTCGGGGTTCTTCGGCGTCGCCATCGGCGCGCTGATCGCCTACCTGGTGGGGCAGTCCAAGGGCTATTTCCTGCTGGGCATCTGGATGTCGCTGTTGTGGGCGGTCGCTTTCGCCGGCTCGGTCCTGATCCGCCGGCCGCTGGTCGGCTACGCGTGGAGCTGGGCCACCGGCCGTGACCGGGGCTGGCGCGCCGTGTCGCGGGCCGTATACGCGTTCGACATCGCCACGCTGTGCTGGACCCTGGTGTTCGCGGCGCGCTTTGTCGTCCAGCGGCTGCTCTACGACGCCGACCAGACCGGTTGGCTGGGGGTGGCGCGGATCGCGATGGGCTGGCCGCTGACGGTGCTGGCCGCGCTGGCGACGTACGCAGCGATCAAGGCCGCGCAGCGCGCCCTGCCGGCCCCTGAGCAAGCCGACACCGCGGAAACCCTGGCCGACTAGTCGCCCGGCGCCGCTTCCGGCAGCAGCAGCTTCTGCAGCTCCTCCTCGGCCTCGGTGACCGCGACGAAGAGCAGCTCGTCGCCGCCCTCGAGCGGCTCGTCGGCCTCCGGCACGATCACCCGCGGGCCGCGCAGGATCGTCACCAGCGCGACGTCACGGGGCAGCTGCAGCCGGCGCACCGGCTTGCCGCCCCACGGCGTGTCGTCGGGCAGGGTGATCTCGACCAGGTTGGCCTGGCCCCGGCGGAATTCCATGAGCCGCACCAGATCACCGACGGCCACAGCCTCCTCGATCAGCGACGCCAGCATCCGCGGCGTGGACACCGCCACGTCCACGCCCCAGGCGTCGGTGAACAGCCATTCGTTGCGCGGGTCGTTGACCCGGGCCACCACCCGCGGCACGGCGAACTCCGTCTTGGCCAACAGCGACAGCACCACGTTGACCTTGTCGTCGCCGGTCGCGGCGACGACGACGTCGAAATCCTCCAGGTGCACCGACTGCAGCAGGCTCAGTTCGCAGGCGTCGCCGAGGCGCCAGTGCGCGGCGGGGATCGCGTCGACGTCGACGTGCTCGGGATTGCGTTCGATCAGCGTCACCTCGTGGTTGTTCTCCAACAGTTCGCGGGTGACCGACCGGCCTACCGCGCCCGCTCCGGCGACGGCCACTTTCATTTGTGGCCTCCCGCGTCGAGGTCCTCACTGGGGGGCAGCGCCGCGATGGCCACCGCCTCGGCGGCGCGACCCGAAATCGCCGCGAGGTAAACCTGATCGCCGGCCTGGATGACCGTCTTCGGCTCGGGCAACACCCCGGTGCCGAATCGGATCAAGAACGCGACCCGCCCGCCGGTGGCCTGCTCCAACTCGGTGGCCCGGTGCCCCACCCAGTCCTCATGCAACTCGACCTCGGCCACCGCGACCGTGCCGGTCGGATCGCGCCACTTGGTCATTTCGCCTTCCCGGGTGATCAGGTGGAGCAGGCGGTCGGTGGTCCAGGGCACGGTGGCGATCGTCGGGATGCCGAGGCGCTCGTAGACCTCGGCGCGCTTGGCGTCGTAGATGCGGGCGACGACGCGCTGGACGCCGAACGTCTCCCGGGCCAGCCGGGCCGAGATGATGTTGGAGTTGTCCCCGGAGGACACAGCGGCGAACGCGTCGGCCCCCTCGACGCCCGCGCTCAGCAGCACGTCGCGGTCGAAGCCCTGGCCCAGTACCCGCTCGCCCGCGAACTCGGGGCTGAGCCGGTTGAACGCGGTGCTGTCGCGGTCGATCACCGCCACGTCGTGGCCGATCCGGGACAGGCCGTCGGCCAGCGAAGAGCCCACCCTGCCGCAACCCATCACAACCACACGCACTTAAGGTCCTCTCGGCTGGGTCCCGCCCGTCGGAGAACATTGTTGCCTACGAAACGCTAGCAAGCTCGGGTGGGCTTACTCTTGGCTCTCGTGTCCAAACTTTCGACCGCTGCGCGCCGGTTGCTCATCGGCCGGCCGTTTCGCAGCGACCGGCTGAGTCACACACTGCTGCCCAAGCGGATCGCCTTGCCGGTGTTCGCCTCCGACGCGCTGTCCTCGGTGGCCTACGCCCCCGAGGAAGTCTTCCTGATGCTCTCGGTGGCCGGGGTCACCGCCTACGCGCTGACGCCCTGGATCGGTCTGGCCGTGGCGGCGGTGATGCTGGTCGTGGTGGCCAGCTACCGGCAGAACGTGCACGCCTACCCCTCGGGCGGCGGCGACTACGAGGTGGTCACCACCAACCTGGGCGACACCGCCGGCCTCGTCGTGGCCAGCGCCCTGATGGTGGATTACGTTCTCACCGTTGCCGTTTCGACGGCGTCGGCGATGTCGAACATCGGCTCGGCGATCCCGGTCGTGGCGCAGCACAAAGTGTCGTTCTGCGTGGCCGCCATCCTGCTGGTGATGGCCCTGAACCTGCGTGGGGTCCGTGAGTCCGGGCTGGCGTTCGCCATCCCCACCTACGCGTTCATCGTCGGGGTCCTCGCCATGATCGGCTGGGGTTTGTTCCGGATCTTCGTGCTGGGCAACCCGCTGCGCGCCGAGTCCGCCGGTTTCGAGATGCACGCCGAGCACGGCCAGGTCGTCGGCTTGGCGCTGGCCTTCCTGGTGGCCCGGTCATTCTCCTCGGGGTGCGCGGCGCTGACCGGTGTCGAGGCGATCAGCAACGGGGTGCCGGCGTTTCAGAAACCCAAGTCGCGCAACGCCGCCACGACCCTGCTGATGCTGGGCGGCATCGCCGTGACGCTGCTGATGGGCATCATCGTGCTGGCCGAGAAGATCGGGGTCAAGCTCGTCGATGATCCTGCGACGCAATTGAGCGGTGCGCCGGCGAACTACTACCAGAAGACGTTGGTCACGCAGCTGGCCGAGACCGTGTTCGGCAGCTTTCACATCGGCTTCCTGCTGATCGCCACCGTCACCGCGCTGATCCTGGTGCTGGCGGCCAACACCGCGTTCAACGGGTTCCCGGTGCTGGGTTCGATTCTGGCGCAGCACAGCTACCTGCCGCGCCAATTGCACACGCGCGGCGACCGATTGGCGTTCTCCAACGGCATCCTGTTCCTGTCGGCGGCGGCGCTGCTGGCGATCATCGCGTTCCGCGGCGAGGTCACCGCGCTGATCCAGCTGTACATCGTCGGGGTGTTCATCTCGTTCACCCTGAGCCAGATCGGCATGGTCCGGCACTGGACCCGGTTGCTGCGCACCGAGACCGATCCCCGGGCGCGGCGCAAGATGATGCGCTCGCGGGTGGTGAACACGGTCGGCTTGCTTTGCACCGGTGCGGTATTGCTCGTCGTCCTGGTCACCAAGTTCCTCGCCGGAGCGTGGATCGCGCTCTTCGCGATGAGTTTGCTCTTCATCATCATGAAGCTGATCCGCAAGCACTACCACACCGTCGGCCGGGAGCTGGAGGAGCAAGAGGCCGCCCAGCACGACGTCGTCCTGCCCAGCCGCAACCATGCCCTGGTGCTGGTGTCCAAGCTGCACCTGCCGACGCTGCGCGCGCTGGCCTACGCGCGCGCCACCCGCCCGGACACGCTCGAGGCCCTGACGGTCAGCGTCGACGACGCGGAAACCCGCGACCTGGTGCACAGGTGGGAGGAAAGCGATATCAATGTGCCGCTCAAGGTCATCGCCTCGCCCTACCGTGAAATCACCCGCCCGATACTCGATTACGTCAAACGGATCAGCAAGGACTCGCCGCGCACCGTGGTGACGGTGTTCATCCCCGAGTACGTGGTGGGCCACTGGTGGGAGCAGGTGCTGCACAACCAGAGCGCGCTGCGGCTCAAGGGCAGGTTGCTGTTCATGCCCAACGTGATGGTGACCTCCGTTCCGTGGCAATTGAATTCGTCGGAGCGGCTCAAGGCCCTCCAGCCGCACGCGGCACCCGGCGACGCCCGACGCGGAATCTTCGACTGAGCACTGCGTTGAAGCCCAACACACTGACGCTGGTGACCGGCGCCCCGGCCAACGGGGGCAGCTGCGTGGCGCATCACGAGGGCCGGGTGGTGTTCGTCCGCTACGCGCTGCCCGGCGAACGGGTGCGGGCGCGCGTCACCGCCGAGCGCGGATCCTATTGGCACGCAGAGGTTGTCGAGGTGATCGAGCCGTCGGCCGATCGGGTCGAGTCGATGTGCCCCATCGCCGGTGTGGGCGGCGCGGGCTGCTGCGACCTGGCGTTCGCCGCGCCGGCGGCGGCCCGCGCGCTCAAGGCGCACGTGGTGGCCAACCAGTTGCAGCGGCTGGGCGGTCACCAGTGGAGCGGCGCGGACGGGGGCGCCGAGGCGCTGTCGGACTGTGGGCCCGGCGGTTGGCGCACCCGGGTCCGGCTGGACGTGGGCGCGGATGGCCGGCCCGGCTTCCACCGGTACCACAGCGACGAGCTGGTGTCCGACCTGAGCTGCGCGCAGCTGCCGCCGGGAATGCTGGACGGGCTGGCTCAGGATTCCTCCGGGGCCGATTGGCCCGCCGGCGCGCAGCTGCACGTGGCGGTCGACGACGACGGCCAGCGCCACGTGGTGCGCACCCTGCGGCAGGGCGGGCAAACCGCCACCGCCGTGGCGGAGGGCGGCTACGAGGCGGTGCAGCGGGTGGGCGGGCGCACCTGGCGGGTGCCGGTCACCGCGTTCTGGCAGGCGCACCGGGACGCGGCCGAGGTCTACAGCGGCCTGATCGCGGACTGGGCGCAGCCCGCCGCCGGCATGACCGTCTGGGACCTCTACGGCGGGGCCGGCGTGTTCGCGGCGACGCTCGCCGACGCGGTGGGGGAGTCGGGGCGCGTCATGACCGTCGACACCTCGCGCTCGGCGACGCGGGCCGCGCGAACCGCGCTGGCCGACCTGCCGCAGGTCGACGTCGTCACCGACTCGGTCCGCCGGGCGTTAGAGACGGCGCAGCGGGGCTCGAGGGCGGACGTCGCGGTGCTGGATCCGCCGCGGGCCGGCGCCGGGCGCGAGATCATCGACCTGCTGGCCGCGGCCGGGGTCCCGCGCGTCGTCCACATCGGCTGCGAGGCAGCGTCTTTCGCGCGCGACGTCGGCCTCTACCGCGGCCACGGCTATGCCGTCGAGCAGATCAGGGTGTTCGACGCGTTCCCGCTGACCCACCACACCGAGAGCGTGGCGCTGCTGACGCTTTGAGTTTGTTTCCGCGTCGAGACTGCCTCAGAGCGTGCCCTGGGGGGTTTCGGGCGATCTGGACGCAGTCTCGGCGAAATCCCCCGGGCTCAGGCCAGCACGAAATACCGCAGCCACAGGTAAAGCCCGGACAGCGCGGCCGAGATCGCCGTGACGACCGCGCCCTTGCGGGTGAATTCCCAAAACGAGATGGGGTTGTCGCCGCGCGCGGCGATCCCGAGCACGACGACGTTGGCGCTGGCGCCGACGGCGGTCAGGTTGCCGCCGAAATCGGTGCCGATCGCGAGCGCCCACCACAACACCCCGGGGTTGACGTGGTCCCCGAGAGCCGGCACCAGGCCGGCGACGATGGGGGCCATCGTCGCGGCGTACGGAACGTTGTTGACGACCCCGCTGATGATCAGCGACGCAACCAGAATCACCATGGTGGCCAACAGGGTGTTTCCGCCGGTCGCGGTGATCGCCAGGTGCGCCAGCTGCTTGACCACGCCCGTCTTCACCAGCGCGCCGACCATGACGAACAGGCCGGCGAAGAACAGCAGCGTTTCCCACTCGACGCTGGACAGGTAATCGGAATGTTCCAGCCGCGACACCACGATCAGGATCCCGGCGCCCAGCAGCGCGACGATGGACGGTTCCATGTGCAGTGCCGAATGGCCGATGAACCCCGCGAACACCGCCACCAACACCACCCCGCAGGCGATGAGCAGCCGGCGATCGCGAATCGCCTCCTTCTCTTCCAGCGACATGACGTCGGCGACCCGCTCGGGGTCGACGGCGAACGAACCGCGAAACAGCCGCGGCAGCAACGCGATCAGGACGGCCATCACGATGATCACGATCGGCGCGAGGTGGATCAGGAAGTCGTTGAAGCTCAGGCCGGCCTTGCTGGCGATGATGATGTTCGGCGGGTCGCCAATCAAGGTCGCCGTGCCGCCGATGTTCGACGCGAACGCCTCGGCCATCAAAAACGGCGCCGCGTTGATCGCCAGCCGGTCACACACCAGCAGGGTCACCGGTGCGATCAGCAGCACCGTTGTGACGTTGTCGAGCAGGGCCGACGCGATCGCGGTCACGAGCACCAGCAGGATCATGACCCGCAGCGGGGAGCCGCGGGCCCGCTTGGCGGACCAGATCGCGACGTACTCGAACACACCGGTTTGCCGCAACACGCTGACGATGATCATCATGCCCAGCAGCAAAAAGATTACGTCCCAGTCGATTCCGGTCTCGTGGGAGTAGAAGACGTCGTCGGAGTTGATGATCGGCATCGCGACGACGATCGCGGCGCCGGTGAGCGCGACCAGCGTCTTGTTGACGCGGTCGCTGGCGATCAGCGCGTAGGCGACGACGAACACGACGACCGCGACGACGCTCATCGAATGTCCTGTGTGCTCAAGGCTTTAGTGTTTGAGAGCGGCGGCCAATAGGCGCGATGCGGTGATGACGCCGACCAATGCCTGGTCTTTGACCACGGCGATCAGCGGGCTGCGCAGCCGGGCCATCACCGCGGCCACCTCGATGATCGTGTCGTCCGCGTGCGCCCACGGCACGTTGGTCAGGTGATCGGGCAGCATGTCCCCGACCGTCTTTCCGCCCAGCTTGTCCGCGGCCCGGTCGGCCATGGACTCGTTGAGCACGCCGGCCAGCGACGGGTCGTCCTGCACGTATTTCGGGACGATGAACCGCACCACCTGGGAGGCCGGCAAAACCGCGGAGGGCTTGCCGGACGCGTCGGTGACGACGATTCCGGGCAGCCTGTGCTCGGCGAGCAGGCGGGCGGCGTCGAGGGCGTCGGAGTCGACCGTCACGACCGGGAAGTCCTCGGCGAGTTCCTCGGCGCGCATAGGCAAACAATAGTCGGGTAGTGATTCGGCCGTGCCTGCGTAGACTTACGGAATGCTGGAACAGATCCGCGGGCCCGCTGATCTGCAGTACCTCTCCCAACAGCAGCTCCGCGATCTGGCAGCCGAGATTCGCGAGTTCCTGATCCACAAGGTCGCTGCGACCGGGGGGCATCTCGGGCCCAACCTCGGCGTCGTCGAGCTGACGCTGGCGCTGCACCGCGTGTTCGACTCGCCGCACGACCCGATCATCTTCGACACCGGCCACCAGGCCTACGTGCACAAGATGCTGACCGGGCGCGCCCACGACTTCGAGGGCCTGCGCAAAAAGGGCGGCCTGTCGGGGTATCCGTCGCGCGCCGAGAGCGAACACGACTGGGTCGAGTCCAGCCACGCCAGCGCCGCGCTGTCGTACGCCGACGGCCTGGCCAAGGCGTTCGAGCTGAGCGGGCACCGCAACCGGCACGTGGTGGCCGTCGTCGGCGACGGCGCGCTCACCGGCGGCATGTGCTGGGAGGCGCTGAACAACATCGCCGCCTCGCACCGCCCGGTGATCATCGTCGTCAACGACAACGGCCGCAGCTACGCGCCCACCATCGGCGGCGTCGCCGACCACCTGGCTTCGCTGCGGCTGCAGCCCGCCTACGAGCAGGTGCTGGAAAAGGGCCGCGACGTCGTGCGCTCCATGCCGCTGTTCGGCAAGATCGCCTACCGCTTCATGCACAGCGTCAAGGCCGGCATCAAGGATTCGCTGTCGCCGCAGCTGATGTTCACCGATCTGGGACTGAAGTACGTCGGCCCGGTCGACGGCCACGACGAACGCGCCGTCGAGGCGGCGCTGCGCCACGCCCGCGGCTTCGGGCGCCCGGTGATCGTGCACGTCGTCACCCGCAAGGGCATGGGGTACGCGCCGGCCGAGGACGACGAGGCCGAGCAGATGCACTCCTGCGGCGTGATCGACCCCGCCACCGGGCAGGCCACCAAGATCGCCGGCCCGGGCTGGACGGCGACCTTCTCCGACGCCCTCATCGGCTACGCCCGCAAACGCCGCGACATCGTGGCGATCACCGCGGCGATGCCCGGCCCCACCGGGCTGACGGCGTTCGGCCAGCAGTTCCCGGATCGCCTGTTCGACGTCGGCATCGCCGAGCAGCACGCCATGACGTCGGCGGCCGGCCTGGCGATGGGTGGCATGCACCCGGTGGTGGCCATCTACTCGACGTTCCTCAACCGCGCCTTCGACCAGATCATGATGGACGTGGCGCTGCACAAGCTGCCCGTGACGATGGTGCTCGACCGCGCCGGGATCACCGGTTCCGACGGCGCCAGCCACAACGGCATGTGGGACCTGTCGATGCTGAACATCGTGCCGGGCATGCGGGTGGCCGCGCCGCGCGACGCGACCCGGCTGCGCGAGGAACTGGGCGAGGCCCTCGACATCGACGACGGCCCGACGGCCCTCCGCTTCCCCAAAGGCGATGTGGGCGAAGACATTCCGGCGCTCGAGCGGCGCTCGGGGGTGGACGTGCTCGCGGTGCCCGCCGACGGGTTGAACCACGACGTGCTGCTCGTCGGCGTCGGCGCCTTCGTGCCGATGGCGTTGCAGGTGGCCAAGCGGCTGCACAACCAGGGCATCGGCGTGACGGTGATCGACCCGCGCTGGGTGCTGCCGGTGTCCGACGGCGTCGTCGAGTTGGCGGCGCAGCACAAGCTGGTCGTCACGTGCGAGGACAACGGCGTCAACGGCGGCGTGGGATCAGCGGTGTCGGCCGCGCTGCGCCGCGCGGAGATCGACACGCCCTGCCGCGACGTCGGGCTGCCGCAACGGTTCTACGAGCACGCCTCGCGCGGCGAGGTGCTCGCCGATTTCGGGCTGACCGACCAGGACATCGCCCGTCGCATCACCGGCTGGGTCGCGGCGCTGGGCGCCGCCGTCACCGAGGCCGAGATACGGGAGCATCTCGACTAGTCGCCGGAGTCGGCTTCCTCCGCCGGCTGCAACGCCCTTGCCAGCACCGGGTCGACGAGTTGTCGCTGCCACGCCCGCGCCTGCCCGGCGAGCAGGAACGCGTCGACCGCCTCGTCCGGGCCGGGCAATCCCTGCCTGAGGGTTTCCCAGTCCCAGCACAGCCGTCGCACCAGGTCGGGCGCGACCAGGTTTTCCGTGGGGACGTGCACCCGCTCCGACACTTCACCCAGCGCGGCCCGGGCCGCCTCCAGTCGCGCGGCGGCCTCCGGCTTGCGCCGGCTCCACCGCGACGGCGGCGGCGGGCCGTTGGGCGCCTCGGCCTCGTCGGGCGGGTCCTGGGTCTGCCGGGCCGCCTCCAGCGCCGCCAGCCAGACCTCGGCGCTGCGGCGCTGGTTGCGTCCACCGAACACCGGCAACGCGACGAGGTCCTCGACGGTCTTCGGGTTGGCGAGGGCCGCGTCGATGATGGCCGAATCCGGCAGCACGCGCCGCGGCGCGATGTCGCGACGCTGGGCGATGCGGTCGCGCGCCGTCCACAGTTCGCGGACCGCCGCCAGGCCCCGCCGGTCGCGCACCCGATGGATGCCCGACGTTCGCCGCCAGCGGTCCCGCTTCACCACCGGCGCGGCGTCCCGGGCACCAACCTCTCGCAGGTAGTCGAATTCCTCTGCGGCCCAACCGGTTTTGCCCTGCTCGCCGAGCACACCCGAGATCGCCGCGCGCAGCTCGATCAGCAACTCCACGTCCAGGGCCGCGTAGTTGAGCCACTCGCCGGGCAGCGGTCGCTTGGACCAGTCGGCCGCGCCATGGCCCTTGGTCAGCCCGACACCCAGCAGCCGCTCCACCATGGTCGCCAGGTTCACCCGGTCGAAGCCGGCCAGCCGGCCCGCGAGCTCGGTGTCGTAGAGCGCCGGCGGCCGCATGCCCACCTCGGCCAGGCACGGCAGGTCCTGATCCGCGGAGTGCAGGATCCACTCGTCGGTGCCCAGCACCTCGGCGACCGGCCGCAGCGCGGTCAGCGGGTCGCCGCCGTGGCTGACCGGGTCGATGAGCACGGTGCCGGCTCCCGCACGCCGGATCTGGATCAGGTAGGCCCGGTTGGAGTAGCGGAAGCCCGACGCCCGCTCGGCGTCGACCGCGAACGGTCCGCGTCCGCGGTCCAGCAGTCGCGCCGCCGCCTCGATCTGCCGGACGCTGACCGCGAGATCGGGAACCCCCTCGACCGGGCGCAGTAGCGGGGTGGCTTCGGGTGGGGTGCTTTCGGGCGCGCTGCTGTCGGGCCCGGGGGCCCCCGGTTCCCCCATGTCAGGCGCGTGACCGGGAGCTCAGGTCGGTGACTCCGGACGGCGGCAGGCCCGCGGCGTGCTCGAGCACCTCGCAGAACGCCTCGACGTGGGCCCCGACGGCGGGGGTCGTCGCCGTCCACGATGCCCGCAGCTCCAGCTGGTGGGCCCGCGGCGGTCCGGAGATGTCGCCGTAGCGCACCGACGTGGTGGCGGTGACGGTGCCGCCCAGGGCCGTGGTGTGCTCGAGGCGCGACTCCAGCGCGTCGACCAGCCAACTCCACGCCACCTCGGGCAGCAGCGGATCGACGGCCTCGCTGGGATCCAGGTCGGCCTGGATGTAGGCGACCAGCCGGATCGTCCCGTCCCACGCGTCGGCGCCGTCCGGGTCGTAGAGCAGGATCAGCCGGCCGAACGCGTCGCCCTCGGACCGCTCCGGGACGATCTCGAGGTCGGGGTGCTTGACCTCGGCGCCCAGGGCGTAGCTGTAGGGCGCCAGGCGCTGCGGCGGGCGGATCGGGCCCAGCTCGATCTCCGGACGCACGGTGACACCGTTCATCGCCGCGACCGCCTCGCGGAATGGGGCCGGTTCAGTCGAGGTCAACGGCGCCGCTCCTCCTCGTCGCTCCCGCTCCGCATCGTCGCGGACGCGGGTCACAGCGTTCGACGCTAGACCCATCACCCGACACGGGAAAACAGGCGCGCCGAGTTTCGCGCCCGTCGCGACCAAGCCGTTACCAGGCGTTTTCGGGGCCCCTTCAAGGACGTCGTGCCTGATCAGGGCGTCGTTCCCCCGCTGAAGCGGGCCGGGCGCTTCTCCCGGTGCGCGGCGAGGCCCTCCCGGACGTCGGGGCCGCTGAAGCTGAGGAATTCCAGGCCAAGCGACGTTTCGAAGGCGGGCGCGAACATGCGATACCAGTGGTTGAGGCTGTGCTTGGTCCAGCGGATCGCGTCTTGCGCGCCGCGGGCCAGGTCCTCGGCCAGGCGGGTCGCGGTGGCCAGGACGTCGTCGTCGTCGACGCAGGTGGAGACCAGGCCGATGCGCTCGGCCTCCTCGCCGAGCAACGTTTCGCAGGTCAGCAGGTAGTACTTGGCCTTGGCCATGCCGACCAGCAGCGGCCAGCAGATCGCGGCGTGGTCGCCGGCGGCCACCCCGAGCTTGGTGTGCCCGTCGATGAGCTTGGCGGTCCGGCCCGCCACCGAGATGTCGGCCAACAGCGCGACCACCAGCCCCGCGCCGACGGCCGGTCCGCGGATCGCCGAGACCACCGGCTTGTCGAAGTTGACCATGTTGAGCACCATGTCGCGGGCCTCGCGCATGATGCGGATCCGGCCCTGGTAGTCGTTCATGGTCTCGTCGATCAGGTCGAAGCTGCCGCCGGAGGAGAACGCCCGGCCCTCGCCGCGGACCAGCACGACGCGCACGGCGGGGTCGCGGTCGATCACCGGCCAGATGTCGGCCAGGTCGCGGTGCATCTGGGGCCCGACCGAATTCAGCCCCGGCGCGTCGAGAACCAGGGTCAGCACGCCGCTCTCGCTGGGTTCGCAGCGCAGGCTGGGGAACTCGTCGTAACTGATCGGCATTGGCGTGATGTTACGCAGCGGCGATGCCGGCGGGCCGTCGTGGCAGCATTGGAGCCAATGACGAACCCTGCGCACATGCGTCGCGACCTCCCCGAGTCGCCATACCTGGCCGCCGCCACCGGTCGCAAGCCCAGCCGGGTGCCGGTGTGGTTCATGCGGCAGGCCGGTCGCTCGCTGCCCGAGTACCGCGCGCTGCGCGAACGGCACAGCATGCTGGCGGCCTGCTTCGAGCCCGAGGTGGCCGCCGAGATCACGCTGCAGCCGATCCGTCGCCACGGCGTCGACGCCGCGATCCTGTTCTCCGACATCGTGGTACCGCTGCGGGCCGCGGGCATCGAGCTCGACATCGTCGCCGACGTCGGGCCGGTGATCGCGCACCCGATCCGCACCGACGCCGACATCGAGGCGTTCAAACCCCTTGAGCCCGAAGCGATCCGGCCGATCTGCGAGGCGGTTTCGCTGCTCGTCGGCGAGCTGGGCGACGTCCCGCTGATCGGTTTCGCCGGGGCGCCGTTCACGCTGGCGTCCTACCTCGTCGAGGGCGGCCCCAGCCGTAACCACGCGCGCACCAAGGCGATGATGCTGGCCGAACCGGCCAGCTGGCACGCGCTGATGTCGAAGCTGGCCGACCTCACCGTCGCGTTCCTGCGCGGCCAAGTCGAGGCCGGCGTGGACGCGATCCAGGTGTTCGACTCGTGGGCGGGGACGCTGTCGCTGGCCGACTACCGCCGGTACGTGCTGCCGCACAGCTCAAGGGTTTTCGCGGCCCTGTCCGAATACGGCGTGCCGATGACCCACTTCGGGGTCGGGACCGCCGAACTGCTGGGCGCCATGTCCGCGGCGCTGAAGTGCGGCATGCAACCCGGCCAGTCCACCGTCGTCGGGGTGGACTGGCGGACCTCGCTGGCCGACGCCGCCGCCCGGGTCGAACCCGGCACGGCGCTGCAGGGCAACCTCGACCCGGTGGTGCTGCTGGCGGGCTGGCCCGTGGCCGAACGCGCCGCGCGGGCCGTCATCGACGACGGACGCCGCGCGGTGGACGCAGGCGCGGCCGGGCACGTCTTCAACCTCGGGCACGGGGTGCTGCCCGAGACCGACCCCGGCGTGCTGACCGACCTGGTCGCGCTGGTCCACTCGCTATGACGCATCGCTCGTATTGCGTTGTGGGCGGCGGGATTTCGGGGCTCACCGCGGCGTACCGGCTGCGCGCGGCCGCCGGTGACGACGCGTCGATCACGCTGTTCGATCCCGCCGACCGGCTCGGCGGCATCCTGCGCACCGAACACGTCGGCGGCCGGCAGATGGACCTGGGCGCCGAGGCGTTCGTGCTGCGCCGCCCCGAGATGCCGGCGCTGCTGGCCGAGCTCGGCCTGTCCGGGCGCCAAGTCGGCACCACCGGCGCCCGCCCGCTGATCTACAGCGGCCACCGGCTGCACCCGCTGCCCGCCGGGACGGTGGTGGGCATCCCGTCGTCGGCGGCCTCGGTGGCGGACCTGGTCGACGAGGCGACGTTGGCGCGCATCGACGCCGAACCCGCCCGCCCGCTGGGCTGGCAGCCCGGCGGCGATCCCGCCGTGGCCGACTTGGTCGGCGACCGATTCGGCCCGCAGGTCGTGGCGCGGTCGGTGGACCCGCTGCTGAGCGGGGTATATGCGGGCTCCGCGGCCACGATCGGCCTGCGCGCGGCCGCCCCCGGCGTGGCGGCCGCCCTCGACCGCGGCGCCGCCAGCCTGACCGAGGCCGTCCGGCAGGCGCTGCCGCCGGCCACCGGCGCGCCGGTGTTCGGGGCGATCGACGGCGGCTACCAGGTGCTGGTCGACGAGCTCGTCGGGCGCGCCCGGCCGCGCTGGGTCCGGGCCGCGGCGGAACGGCTCGACCCCGCCGAGCCGGGCTGGTCGCTACTCGACGACACCGGCGCCCGCTGGCACGCCGACGCGGTGATCCTGGCGATTCCGGCCCCGCGACTGGCGCCCCTGCTCGACGAGATCGCCCCGCGCAGCGCCGCCGCGGCAAGCCGGATCGGGAGCGCGTCATCGGCGGTCGTGGCCCTGGCCGTGCCCGCCGACACCCCGTTCCCAAACTGCTCGGGGGTCCTGGTTGCCAGCGGAGAATCCTTGCGCGCCAAGGCGATCACGCTGTCGTCGCGCAAATGGGGCACGCGCGGCGACACCCAGCTGCTGCGGCTGTCGTTCGGGCGGTTCGGCGACGACGTGGCGGCCGGCACCCCCGACGACGAATTGCTGGGATGGGCGCTGAGCGACCTGGTCGACGTGTTCGGACTGACCGTCGACCTTGTCGACGCCCGCGTCCAGCGCTGGATCGACGCCATGCCGCAGTACGGCCCCGGCCACGCCGAGGTGGTCGCCGAGGTGCGCGCCGGTCTGCCGCCGACCCTGGCCGTGGCCGGCAGCTACCTCGACGGCATCGGCGTGCCGGCGTGCGTCGGGGCGGCGGGGCGGGCGGTCGAGGCACTGCAGACGGAAGTGGCACGATAGGAGCCATGGCCAAACTCGATTATGACGCCCTGAACTCGCAGCTTCGCTACCTGATGTTCTCGGTGTTCTCGGTGCGGCCCGGCGAGCTCGGCGAGGACTCGAGTGACTCAAGAAAAGAAGCAATCGACGACGCGACGACGTTTTTCAAGCTGCAGGAGGAACGCGGCGTCGTGGTGCGCGGCCTCTACGACGTGGCGGGCCTGCGCGCCGACGCCGACTTCATGATCTGGACCCACGCGGAACGCGTCGAAGCGCTGCAGGCGACCTACGCCGACTTCCGCCGCACCACCGCCCTGGGCCGGGTCTGCGCGCCGGTGTGGAGCAGCGTCGCGCTGCATCGTCCCGCGGAGTTCAACAAGAGCCACATCCCGGCGTTTCTGGCCGGCGAGGAACCCGGCGCCTACATCTGCGTGTATCCGTTCGTGCGGTCCTACGAGTGGTACCTGCTGCCCGACGAGGAACGGCGCCGGATGCTGGCCGAACACGGCATGGCCGCCCGCGAGTACAAGGACGTCCGGGCCAACACCGTGCCGGCGTTCGCGCTGGGCGACTACGAGTGGATCCTGGCGTTCGAGGCCCCGGAGCTGGACCGGATCGTGGACCTGATGCGCGAGTTGCGCGCCACCGATGCCCGCCGGCACACCCGGGAGGAGACGCCGTTCTTCACCGGGCCGCGGGTACCCGTCGAGCAATTGGTCAACGCTTTGCCCTAAGTGACGCCGAAATCGAGGGGGACACATGACGACTGCGCCGGCGACGATGCAGAGCAAAGCGATGAGGTGGGGGCACCTCCCGCTTGCGGGGGAGAGCGGCGCCAAATGACCACATTCGACCCGACCGATCCCACCCGCTTCGAGGAGATGTACCGCGACGACCGGCTGTCGAACGGATTGCCGGCCGCCACGCCGTGGGACATCGGTGGCCCCCAGCCGGTGGTGCAGCAGCTCGTCGCGCTGGGCGCGATCAAGGGCGAGGTGCTCGACCCGGGCACCGGCCCGGGCCACCACGCGATCTACTACGCCGCCAAGGGATACTCGGCGACGGGCATCGACGGGTCCGCGGCCGCGATCGAGCGCGCCCGGGCCAACGCGCAAAAGGCCGGTGTGTCAGCCAATTTCGAGGTCGCCGACGCCACCAAGCTGGACGGGTTCGACGGCCGCTTCGACACCGTCGTCGACTGCGCCTTCTACCACACCTTCAGCACCGAGCCCGAGCTGCAGAAGTCCTACGCTCGGGCGCTGCACCGGGCGACCAGGCCCGGAGCGCGGCTGTACATGTTCGAGTTCGGCGAGCACGACGTGAACGGGTTCAAGATGATGCGGTCGTTGTCCGAGAACGACTTTCGCGACGTCCTGCCGTTCGGCGGCTGGGAGATCACCTACCTCGGCCCGACGACATATCGCGTCAACATGAGCACCGAGACGCTCGAGATGATGATCGCGCGCAACCCCGACATGGCCGACCAGGCGCAGCCGATGTTGGAACGGTTCCGGGCGATGGAGCCGTGGCTCGTCAACGGCCGCGTGCACGCGCCGTTCTGGGAGGTGCACGCCACCCGCGTCGACTAACTGTTGCCGCGGGTCGCGTCGGCCAGGGCGTTGGAAACCCGCTCGCCCTTCTGGTGATGGCTGAGCGCCCGGATCGACACGTCATGGCCTTCGGCCGCCCGGCGCAGCGCGCCCACGGTGGCCTGCTCGCGCGGATGGTCGGCGAACGGGTCGAATGAGTACCAGCGCATGGCGTTTTCGTGGGTCATCCTGTCGATGTCGGTGTCCGAGACGTCGTGCTGGCGCAGCACATCCCAGAGTTCCTCGGGCGCGCCGGGCCACATCGAGTCGCTGTGCGGGTAGTCGGCCTCCCACGCGATGTTCTCGATGCCGATCTGATGGCGCAGCTGGACTCCGACGTGGTCGCTGATGAAGCACGTCAGGAAGTGCTCGCGGAACACCTCGCTGGGCAGCTTGCCGCCGAAGTCCTGGTGCGTCCACGCCGAGTGCATCTCGTAGGTGCGGTCGGCGCGCTCCAGGAAATACGGGATCCACCCGGTGCCGCCCTCGCTCAGGGCGATCTTGAGGCCGGGATACTTCTTGATCGGCGCCGACCACAGCAGGTCCGCGGCGGCCTGCACGATGTTCATCGGCTGCAGCGTGATCATCACGTCCATCGGCGCGTCCGGCGCGGTGACGGCGAGCTTTCCCGACGAGCCGATGTGCACGTTCATCACGGTTTCGGTGTCGCACAAGGCTTTCCACAGCGGTGTCCAGTAGTCGTCGTGGAAGCTGGGATAGCCCAGCACCGAAGGGTTTTCGCTGAACGTCAGCGCGTGCACGCCGCGATCGGCGTTGCGCCGCACCTCGGCCGCGCACGCCTCGGCGTCCCAGATCACCGGCAGGCACATCGGGATGAACCGGGCCGGATACGCCCCGCACCACTCCTCGACGTGCCAGTCGTTGTAGGCCCGCAACAGGGCCAGGCCGAAGTCGTGGTCCTCGGTGGCGAACAGCCGGCCGGCGAACCCGGGAAACGTCGGAAAGCAGATCGAGGCGAAGATCCCGCCCGCGTTCATGTCCTTGACCCGCTCGTCGACCTGCCAGCACCCCGGCCGGATCTCGTCGAGACCCTGCGGTTCGAGCCCGTACTCCTCCTTCGGCCGGCCCGCCACCGAGTTGAGCGCCACGTTGGGAATCACCACATCGCGAAATTGCCAGCTATCGCTGCCATCTGGGTTGTGCACCAACCGGGGCGCCTCGTCGGCGTACTTCTTGGGCAGGTGATTGGCGAACATGTCCGGCGGTTCGACGATGTGGTCGTCGACGCTGATCAGGATCATGTCGTCTTTGATCATGTTCGCCCGCTTCCTGATGCCCTTACCGTTGGCGCAACGGTACCCCACCGGGTGCACTGGCGAAAGCGTTCGTCGAGCTCGATCTTCGAGCCAAACCCGCACGTCGCGGGCCCGGATCGCGTAGGCTGCGTTCTCTGGTGACCGGCGCCGGGGGAGATGACCTGTTGGTCATGGCGCATCGAATTGCGGAGGTATCCCATGTCGTTCGTGATCGCGGCTCCAGACGCGGTGCTGGCCGCGGCCAACGATCTGGCGGGGATCGGTTCGGCGATCAGCGCGGCCAACTCGGCCGCGGCGTCCGCCACGACGGGCGTGGTCGCGGCGGGAGCCGATCAGGTGTCGGCGGCGGTCGCGGAGCTGTTCTCCGCGCAAGGGCAGGAATACCAGGCGCTGAGCTCCCGGGTCGCGGCCTTTCACGCGCAGTTCGTGCAGAACGTGACGTCGGGCATGGCCGCGTACGCCGGCGCCGAGGCCGCCAACGTGCAGGGCAGCCTGCTCGACGCCATCAACGCGCCCACACAGGCGCTGCTGGGGCGCCCGCTGATCGGCAACGGCGCCAACGGCGGCACCGTCAACGGAATCGGGCAGCCCGGCGGGCCCGGCGGGCTGTTGGTCGGCAACGGCGGGGCCGGCGGCAACAGCACCACCCCCGGGGCACCGGGCGGTAACGGCGGGGCGGCCGGGCTGTTCGGCGTCGGCGGCCCGGGCGGCGCCGGCGGCACGAGCCCGACGGGCGCCGGCGGTAACGGCGGGGCCGGCGGGCCGGGGCTGCTGTTCGGCGGCGGGGGCACCGGCGGCACCGGCGGGTACGGCCTCACCCAGGGCGGTAACGGCGGGCCCGGCGGCCCGGGCGGCCTGCTCGGCTTCGGCGGTCCCGATCAGACCCACGGCAGCGCCGGCGGCGCGGGCGGTCCCGCGGGGCCCAACGGAATAGGCGGGACCGGGGGCGCCGGCGGGACCGGCGGGCTGCTGGGCTCCGGCGGGTTCGGCGGACCCGGCGGCGACGGCGGAACCGGTGGCAACGGCGGGGCCGGCGGCGGCAGCCTGCTGTGGGGCAACGGCGGGCCGGGCGGCCCCGGAGGCACCGGCAGCACGGGCGACGGCGGCAACGGTGGCACCGGCGGCACCGGCGGCCCGTTCGAGGGTGGCGGCGGCATCGGCGGCGCGGGCGGCACCGGCGTCGGGGGCAACGGCGGCAACGGTGGTAGCGGCGGCACCGCGGGCGGCATCTCCGGCAACGGCGGGCTCGGCGGCGCCGGCGGCACGGGCGTTGTCGGACACGGCGGTAACGGTGGCACCGGCGGCAACTCCAACCCCTACCAGGGTGCCGGCGGGGCCGGCGGCCGCGGCGGGGTCGGCGCCACCACCGGCGGCGACGGCGGGGCGGGCGGCAACGGCGCCGGATTCAACGGCTCCGGCGGGGCCGGCGGCATCGGCGGGTTCGGCTACGCGACCGGCGGGAACGGCGGGGTCGGCGGCACCGCCGGGCCGATCGGCAACGGCGGGGTCGGCGGCGCCGGCGGGCAGGGCCTGGTCACCGGGGGCAACGGCGGTAACGGCGGCGTCGCCGTGCTGATCGGCAACGGCGGCAACGGCGGCAGCGCCGGGGGCGGTCCCACTCCGGGTGCGCCCGGCCGAGGCGGCGCCGGCGGCAGCCTGTTCGGCCAGCCCGGAATGGACGGGGTCTAGGCGACCGGCGCGCGCCCTTGATCGCCGAGATCGACGTTAGCGTGTGCCGCACTCGCACTTCTTCGCGCTGGCGCCGATCTCGGCGAAGACGTGCAGGCGTCCTACCCGCCCGCCGGCACCAGCCGCAGCGAGATCGAGTTGATGCAGTACCGCTGATCCGTCGGCGTCGGATACCCCTCGCCGGCGAACACGTGGCCCAGATGGCTGTGGCAGTTCGCGCACAGCACCTCGGTGCGCGTCGTCCCCATCGAATGGTCGGGCCGCAGGATCACCGCGTCGGAGTTCGCCGGGTCGAAGAACGACGGCCAGCCGCAATGCGACTCGAATTTCTCTGTGCTGCGGAACAATTCGGCGCCGCAGGCCCGGCACTGGTAGATGCCTTCGGTCTTGGTGTCGGTGTACTCACCGGTGAACGGCCGCTCGGTGCCGGCGCGGCGCAGCACCTCGAACTCCTGCGGGTTCAGCTTTTTGCGCCACTCGTCGTCGGACAGTTGCACCTTCGGGCTCGTCATGCCTCCACGCTAGCGCGCTCGCGGTCAACAGACAGCCACGCCGGATCGATGCCCTCGTCCAGCCGGTTCTCGGCCTTGGCGTCCAGGTAACGGAAGTAGAGCACCGTGAACACCACTATCAGCAGCAGCGACCAGCCGTAGGTGATCTTGAGGTAGTGCAGCGCGCGACCGTAGCGCATGTGTTGGTAGATCAGCCAGTCGTCCAGCGCCAGGAAGCCGTAGACACCCAGCCAGGCGGGCCAGTTTCGGATCAGCGAGTTCTGCAGCACCACCGTCATCAGGAACGGGAACAGCATCATCGAGTAGTAGCCCTGGGCCAGCGGCAGCACCAGCCACGAACACAGCAGCAGCACACCCGACGAGTTGGTGTACCAGAACAGCGGGTCCCGGGTCCGGTAGTAGCGGTACAGCAGCCACAGCGCGCCGATCGCGAGCACGACGAACAGGAGCCGCAGGAACACGATCAGCCAGGTGGGCAGCCCGAAGTACACGCCGTTGCCCTCGATCGAGCTGTTGAAGTAGTCCCGCACGCCCCCGATGTAGGGCAGCGTGCGAGTGACGAAGTCCATCGGGTCGCTGACCAACGGCCACGCGGCCGCGTTGATGACGAGCGGGACGACGATCGCGGGCACCAGCGCCCGCCACTGGCGGTTCAGCAGCGGCAGCAACAGCAGCGGCGCGAGCACGGGTTTGAGCGTCAGCGTCAGGCCGATCGCGGCACCCGCCCACCACTGATGGCCCACCCGGCCGTCCAGCAGCCACCGCAGGAACAGCACCTCGGCCAGCAGCACGCAGCCGTTGATGTTGGTGAACACCAGCGTGCTGGTCACGGATTCCGTGCAGAACATCGCGAGCAGCAGCGCGGGGGCGGCCACCGAGGACAGCGTGAATTTGAACAACCGCAGCAGCAGGTACCAGGCGAGCAGGATCGCGACGGTGTTGATCAGGATGAACAGATACCGCGACGGCGTGAAGGACAGGTAGCCGAAGGGCGCCATCAACAGCGTGCCGCCGGGCGGATACAGGTAGTGCGGGTCGACGTAGTCGAAGTGCTCGTTGTAGATGTCCCAGCCGCGCCGGAAGTTCAGCACCGCCCGATAGACCGGCTTGAAGTCGTCGGTGATGTTGCCGTTGAGCGTGAGCACGATGCTGCGGTGCAGCACCGACATGATGGCCAAGGGCCACAACACGGACCGCACGATCGTCGCGGTGTTCGGTGCGCCCGTACGGGGACGAAACGCGGCCAGCAGGCCGGTTCGGGTCGAGTCAGCTGCCGTCACGAACCGCAAAGTATCAGGCGGGACAGTAGGTGTCGGTCCCGGGCAGTTTGCCGCTGTTGAGATAGCCGATCAGCGGCGGGACCGCGCAGGGCGAATAGATGCTGGCGCCGTGGCCGATGCCCTGCCACATCACCCGCTTGCTGGCCGCGTTGGCGTTGATGATCATCGCCGCGGTCGCGGCGGCGCCCTCGTTGCCGACGATCGGGTCGTTCTGCACGCCCGCCAGCAGGACGTCGATCTTGAGATCCTTGGGCGGCGCGGGCGGCGGAATGGTGGGCCAGTGCACGCATTTCACCAAGCCGAGCGCGGCGACGGTGCCGAATTGGGGATAGAGCTTCGCCCACGCCACCACCAGCTCGCGCACCCGGTCCGGGGTCGGCCGGTTGATCGCATCGCTGCACGAGTTGACGAACTGGCCGTCGGAGTCGGTGAGCGCGTACGAGTGGCCGATCAGGTTGTTCAGTTGGTTGGCGTCCCCGGAGCGGGCTGCCGCCAGCGCGTTGGCCAGGGCCTGCGTGGCGCCGACGCGTCCGCCGGCGGGGAAGCCCAGCGCGACGGTGATGGCGTTGACCACGGCGGACACGGGGACGCCCCCGGGGCCCTTGCCCGCGCGGGCGTCGGCCAGCATCGCGCTGACGGCGCCCTTGGGGTCCGGGCCCAGCGCGCAGTTGACGGCGACGCACTGGGCGGCGAACGCGTCGAGCGCGGCCTGCTGGCCCTTGACCTGTTGCTCGGCGGCGGCTTCGGCGTTGACGCCCAACGCAACTGGGGAGTCCAGGATCAGCCTTGCGACCCGGTCGGGCCGCGACGCGGCGTAGGCCAGCGCGACCTGCGCGCCGTTGCCGATCCCGACCAGCGCGACGGCGGGCACGTCCCACAGGCTGCGCAGGCGCTCGATGTCGGAGGCGGCGTGCGAGTTGTCGTAGGCCGAGGAGCCCGGGGCGATGGCGTCGGTGCAGTTGGTGGTCGCGGTGTTGGAGATGTCGGACAGGTTGGCGACCGGGTCGTCGCCGGTCTGGAACTGCGCCTGGTCGCGCATCGCCTGGCGGTCGAGCTGGTCGCGGCAGTCGATCGGGCTCGACATGCCCATGCCGCGCCGGTCGACGGCGACGATCGGGTGGGTCTGCAGCACGTCGGCGCCGCCCCGGGCGAGCCAGGCCGGCAATTGCGTCGACGACGGCAGGTCCGAGCCCGTGGTGAAGACCAGGGGACCGGCGTCGTGCGGCGTCTTGGAAGAGCGCGCGCGGACCACGCCGATGCTGAGCGTCCCGGACCCGCCGTTGACGGGGTCGAGGTCGGCGTCGTAGGTCGCGCAGTCCAGCTGCACGTCCGGCGCCGCGGGCACGGCCGCGTCGCCGAACACCTTCGCCGTGCAGTCGCGCCACGACAGGTCGTTCTTGGGCGCGGCGATCGGCGGCGGGCCCGCCGCCGGGGGTTTCGTGGTGGCCGCGCCCTGCGGCCGGGCGCCGGAATTGGTGGCGAAGCGCGGGTCGGCGCCCAGGCCGGGGACGCAGCCGGCGACGAGCGCGGCCACCGCCACCAGGATCGTGGCGGACGCGATCTGCCGACTCATGCCGACCACAGTAGCTAGCCCCGGACGTAGCGGGCGTAAAGGTAGCCGGCGTCGTCGGCGAGGAGGTGGGCGCGGCGCATGTGGGTCAGCACCTGGCCGGGGCCCGTCGCGATGCGCCGGGCCAGACCGCCGACCAGGTAGGGCGCGATGGTCAGGCACAGCTCGTCGAGCAGTCCGCGGTCGACGAACGCGCCGAGCAGCATCGGGCCGCCCTCGGTCAGCACGCGGCGCATGCCGCGCGCCGCCAGGCCCGCCAGCAGGGCGGCCTCGTCGACCTCCCCGGGATCGCCGCCGGAGCAGTCGAGGACCTCGCACAGGTCGCCGAGCCGCCGGCTGGTCTCGGCGGCCGCCGCGGTGCAGGTGAGCACCAGCGGCGGCACCTCGGTGCGGGTGAACACGGCCATGTCGCGGTCGAGGCGGCCCGACTTGGTGACGATCGCCAGCTGCGGGACCTCGCTTTGCCCGCGGGCCTGCCGCCCCTGGCGCTGCGCGACGGCCAGGTGCGCACCGGAATAGCCCTCGACGCGCACCGTGCCGGCGCCGACCACGATCACGTCGGCCAGCTCGCGCAGCAGGTTGAAGATGTGCCGGTCGCCCGGCCCGCCCATGGTGCCGCTGCTGCCGTCGGCGGTGGCGCCGCCGTCCACGCTGGTGATGAAATTCGCCCGCACGCACGTGCCGTCGCCCTCCGGATACCCGTAGAGCCGGGCGAGTCCGGCGTCGTCGATCTCCCGCGCCGACCCGAGCAGCGTCAGCGGGGTCTCTGGCATGAGCTTGATTGCAGCACGCCGTTACAGTTCCTGCATGCACGGGGGCCGCGTGGGGCATCTGGTGGATCGGCATCCGACCGCGTCGCCCGAGCGGCTGATCGCCCAATTGCGGCCGCCGCCAACGTTCGCCGACGTGAGCTTCGCGACGTATCGCCCGGACCCGGCCGAACCGAGCCAGGCCGCCGCCGTCGCCGCCTGCCAGGACTTCTGCCGCCAAGCCGTGGAGCGCCGGGCCGGCCGCCGAAAACTGTTGGGCAAGCGGGCCGTGTCACCCGGCGTCGGGCTGTATCTCGACGGCGGCTTCGGCGTGGGCAAGACGCACCTGCTCGCCTCGGCCTACTACCACCTGCCGGGACACGGGCCCGAACCGCCAACTCCCAAGGCGTTCGCCACCTTTGGCGAGCTCACCCAGCTCGCGGGGGTGTTCGGTTTCGTCGAATGCATCGAGATGCTGGCCGGTTACACCGCCGTGTGCATCGACGAGTTCGAGCTCGACGACCCCGGCAACACCACCCTGATCTCGCGGCTGCTCTCGTCGTTGGTGGAGCGGGGGGTGTCGATCGCCGCCACCTCCAACACGCTGCCCGAGCAGCTCGGCGAGGGCCGCTTCGCCGCCCAGGACTTCCTGCGCGAAATCAACACGCTGGCAAGCATTTTCACCACGGTACGGATCGAGGGACCGGACTACCGGCACCGCGGCCTGCCCCCGGCGCCGCCGCCGCCGTCGGACGACGAGGTTACCGCGCGCGCCGCGGCGGTCGACGGGGCGACGCTGGACGACTTCGACGCGCTGTGCGCGCATCTGGCCACCATGCACCCGTCGCGGTACCTGACGCTGATCGAGGGCGTGACGGCGGTCTTCCTGACCGGCGTGCACCGCATCGACGACCAGAACGTCGCGCTGAGGCTGGTGTCGCTGACCGACCGGCTCTACGACGCCGGCATCCCGGTGCTCGCGTCCGGCGCGAGGCTGGACACTGTCTTCGGCGAGGAGATGCTGGCCGGCGGCTATCGAAAGAAGTACCTGCGGGCTACGTCGCGGCTGGTGGCGCTGAGCCAAGCTCGCGAACCATGACGTAGTCGTTCTCGAGGCGCGCGCCCACCCGAAACGTCCTGGTGCCGGTGACCTCGAAGCCGTGCTTGGCATAAAAGCGTTGCGCGCGTTGGTTTGCCTGGTTGACGCCCAGCCACACGCGGCGCACGCCCCACGTCTGCGCGGTGGCAACGGCGAGGTCCATCAGCGCCGCCGCCGCCCCGGTGCCGTGGTGTTCGGCCAGCACGTAGATCTTCGACAGCTCGGCGGCGTCGGCACCGTCGCGAATGACCATGGCGTAGCCCAGGATTCGGCCGTAGCGCGCGGCGGTGAGGATCGCGCGGTCCGGATCGGTCAGGTATTCCGCGAAGCGCTCCGCCGACAGGTTGGTGTCGACGAACGACGCGATGTCTTCGGGAGCCGTCGAGGGCGGGCAGGCCAGCGGAAAGGTTTGTGCGGCAACGGCAGCCAGGTCCGCAGCGTCGACACTACCCGTCGCGAGCGTCAGAGATTCCACTGCGCGAGGTGATAGCCCGTCTTCTTGTCCAGCAGGACGACGGTCGAGACCGGGTCGCGGTAGGCGTCCCAATACACCGCGCCCCGCACGATCGCACCGTTCGGCGCGTTGACGAGCACGTTGTCCAGCGCGTCGGGCGCATCGGATGCCCGCGGCTTGTAGGCGTCGGCGAACGGGGTCACGCCGTCGAAGCTGAACTCGGTCGCCATGATGAACGGATTGGGCACCTGGACCGCGCGGACCGTTACGTCGGCGCGGTCGACGGTGCTGCCCGGGAAGCTCTTGATCGGAACGCCCTCGCGGGTGTAGCCGAATCCCGGCGGCGGGTCGCACGGGGCCACGCTGGTGACCGTGATGTCGGCGATGTACTTGCCGGTGTCGACCCGCAGGGTGTCACCGATGTGACCGATCGGCGCATCGGACGCCCACGCCCGCGGCGCCGAGACGCCCGCGGCCGCGACGATCAACACGGACAGGGCGATCAGCCAGCGATGCATCCTCGCATGATCGCACAGGGGCTATGGCGAATGGGAGGGGTCGGTTCCGGCGCTCAGCGACTCCAGCGCGTCGACCAGATCCGCCTCCACGCGGTCCTTGTCGACGCCGCACCGGTGCAGCGGCCCCGCGCCGTCCTCCAGTTCGAGCAGTGCCAGCAACAGGTGTTCGGTGCCGATGTAGTTGTGGCCCAACCGAAGCGCCTCGCGGAAGGTCAGCTCCAGCGCCTTGCGCGCCGGGCCGCTGAACGGGATGAGCTCGGGGGGTTCGCTGGCCGCCGGGGGCAGGCTGACGGCGGCCCGGATCGTGTCGGCCTCCACCCGCTGCCGTTTCAGGAGCACGGTCGCCAGGGCGGCCGGGTCGGTGAGCAGGCCGAGCAGCAGGTGGTCGGGCGTGATTTCGGCGTTGCCGGCCTCGTGCGCGGCGTTCTGGGCCGCCACCACCGCGCTGCGGGCCCGCGGCGTGAACCGCCCGAAGCCCTGCTCGGGGTCCAGGGTGGTGGGCTCGGCGCGCGGCACGAACCGCTTCTGGGCGGCCTGCTTGGTGACGCCCATGCTCTTGCCGATGTCGGTCCAGGACGCTCCGGAGCGGCGGGCCTGGTCGACGAAGTGCCCGATCAGGTGGTCGGCGACCTCGCCCAGGTGCTCGGCGGCCAGGACGGCGTCGGCGAGCTGGTCCAGCACGTCCGGGTGCACCCGTTTGATGGCGTTGATCAGCTCGTCGAGGCGGACGGGGTAGGCGATCGGGGTCGGTTCGGACATGCCGTCAACAGTAGGTTGACGGCCCCACGCTGTCAACCGCAGGTTGACGCAGGCAATTCGCGATTTGGGGTGCGGCCGCCGATTCACTCTGGCACGATCAGGGCCGTGAAATCGCTGCTCCTGACGTTGATGAGCCTTGCCGCGCTGGTCGGCATGGCGGGGCCCGCGCGGGCGGACAGCACCGACGACGCGTTCCTCGTCTCGCTGCGCGCGGTCGGCATCACCTTCCCCGACCCGGGGCCGGCGATCGGGGCCGGAAGGTGGGTGTGCGACGCGATGGGCAAGGGGACGCAGATGGCGGACGTCATCAAGACGGTCCAGGCCCAGAACCCCGGGCTGCACGGGGACAACGCGGCCCGGTTCAGCGCGATCGCGGCCAACGTGTACTGCCCGCAAACGCTGGCGGCCAGCGGCGGCAAGGTCAGCGGCGGCTAGCGTCACTGGATTTTTACAAACACGCCGGCCAACGGCCGGTTAACGAAACCTGTCCTCAACATTTCGCGCATACGCTGCTGCCGACAAACGGCCCAGGTTGGGGATGGATTTGGACTTCGTTCAGGCGCGGATGATCGACCCGCTGAGCAATGCCCTGAGTTGTCACGTCCTGGTTTACCTGCTCATCGGTGTCGGCATCTATTTCACGGTGCGCACCCGATTCATTCAGATCCGGTACTTCGGGCGCATGTTTCGCCAGCTACGCAGGTCCCACCGCCAAGACGGTGGGATCTCGTCTTTTCAGGCCTTCTGCGTCGGCCTCGCGTCCCGGGTGGGCACCGGAAACATCGCCGGTGTCGCGATCGCGCTCACGGTGGGCGGGCCGGGCGCCATCTTCTGGATGTGGGTGGTGGCCGGGGTCGGCATGGCCACGGCGCTGATCGAGGCCACCCTCGCCCAGGTCTTCAAGGTCCGCTCGGACGACGGCGCGTTCCGGGGCGGCCCCGCGTTCTACATCCAGCGCGGCCTGCGCTCCCGGACGGGCGGCGTCTTCTTCGCCGTGCTGCTCGTGGTCACCTTCTCGACCGCGTTCAACATGGTGGAGACCAACGCGATCAGCGGCGTGCTGAAGTCGTCGCACGGCGTCGGCATCGGTTGGACGACAACGGGTCTGGCCGTGGTGGCGGCGGCGGTGCTGTTCGGCGGGGTGCGCAGCGTCGCCAAGTTCGCGGAATGGGTCATCCCGGCCGCCGCGCTGACGTACGCGTCGCTGGCGCTGGCGATCGTGGCCTTCAACATCTCCGCGCTGCCGTCCGTCCTCGAGGAGATCGTCGGCGGCGCATTCGGAATCAGGCAGCTGGCGGGCGGTTTCGCCGGCGGCATCGCGACGGCCATGCTGACCGGGGTCAAGCGCGGCCTGTTCGCCTGCGAGGCGGGGATGGGCAGTTCGCCCAACATCGCGGGCGCCGCGACGGTGTCGCATCCGGTGGAGCAGGGCCTGATTCAGTCGCTCGCCGTTTTCGTCGACACCATGGTGATCTGCACGGCAACCGCGTTCATCGTGCTCATGGCGGGTCCCGGCGTTTACGACCCGGCCCACACCGGCGCCATCGCGGGCGCCAGCCTGACGCAGTCGGCGATCGCCGCCGGCCTCGGATCGTGGACCACCGTCGTGATGACCGCCGTTGTATGCGTGTTCGGATTCGCCTCGGTGCTCAGCAATTACGTGTGCGCCGAGGCCAACCTGTTCTTCCTGGGCGGCCGGCACCTGGCAACCAACGCGCTGAAAGTCGTGACGCTGGGGGCGATCGTGTTCGGGGCGATGGCTCAGCTCAAGCTGGTGTGGGCGTTGGCCGACCTGACGATGGCGCTGATGGCCATCGCCAACCTGATCGCGATCTGCCTGCTGAGCAAGTGGGCGTTCGCGACGGTGCGGGACTTCCACCGCCAATCCATGCGCGGCGCCGATCCCGTCTTCATCGCCAGTGCGGCCGGGCTGCCCGGCGTTCTGGCCGGCGACATCTGGGAACTCCCGGAGCGCCGGCAGGTCGGTGCTCTGCCCGAGTCGTTGCGGCTGAGCCGGCCGGCGGCGTAGCGCCTGCCGGTTCGGCCTCAATTGTCACGATCTGTACCGAGTTACGCGCGCTCCGCGGTGCGCAGGGCATTGGCTCGATACAGTCAGGCCGTCTGACCTGCCAGCTGGGCTGAATACGAAGGGTTTTAGCACTCCCCAGGCGGCTTCCAAGACTCCTAGCGCGCCCGCAGACACCTAAGCCAAAGGATCGCCGTGAGCCGATTTACCGAGACGATGTACGAAAACGCCCGGTCGAGCCGCAAGGGGATGGTGACCGGTGAGCCGCACGCGCCCGCCCGGCATACCTGGGCAGAAGTGCACGAGCGGGCTCGCCGCGTGGCGGGTGGGCTGGCCACGGCGGGCATCGGGCCCGGCGACGCCGTCGCCGTGCTGGCGGGCGCACCGGTCGAGATCGCGCCCACCGCGCAGGGCATTTGGATGCGCGGCGCCAGCGTGACCATGTTGCATCAGCCCACCCCGCGCACCGACCTGGCGCGTTGGGCCGAGGAGACGACCGGCGTCATCGACATGATGTCGGCGAAAGCCGTTGTCATCTCGGAGCCGTTCATGGCCGCCGCGCCGGTGCTGTCGGGTCTCGGTATGACGGTGCTCACCGGCGAGACGCTGTTCGCGAACGCCCCCGTCGGTCCCGTCGACACCTGCGACGACGACGTGGCGCTGCTGCAGCTGACATCGGGTTCGACGGGATCGCCCAAGGCGGTTCAGATCACGCACGCCAACATCGTCGCCAATGCGGAAGCCATGATGGTCGGCTGCAACTTCGACCTCGATACCGACGTGATCGTGAGCTGGCTGCCATGCTTCCACGACATGGGCATGACGGGCTATCTGACGGTGCCGATGTACGTCGGCGCCGAGCTGGTGAAGGTCACGCCGATGGACTTCCTGCGCGATACGTTGTTGTGGCCCAAGCTGATTGATAAATACAAGGGCACCATGACCGCCGCGCCCAACTTCGCGTACAACCTGTTGGCCAAGCGGCTGCGCAGACAGGCCACACCCGGGGACTTCGACCTGTCCTCGCTGCGGTGGGCGCTTTCGGGCGCCGAACAGGTGGACCCGCTCGACGTCGAGGACCTCTGCGAGGCCGGGGCGCCGTTCGGGTTGAAACCCGAGGCGATCATCCCCGCCTACGGCATGGCCGAGACGACGGTCGCGGTGTCGTTCTCCGCGTGCGGCGGGGGCATGCTCGTCGACGAGGTGGACGCCGACCTGCTGGCCATCCTGCACCGCGCCATCCCCGCGAGCAGGGGACATACCCGCCGGCTCGTCTCACTTGGCCGGCCGCTGGAGGGGCTGGAGCTGCGGATTCTCGACGAGGAAGGGAGCGTGCTGCCGCCGCGCGGCGTGGGCGTCATCGAGGTACGCGGTGAACCGGTGACCAATGGCTACACCACGGTGGCCGGCTTCATCCCCGCGCAGGATGAGCGAGGCTGGTATGACACCGGCGACCTGGGCTATCTCACCGAGGACGGCAATGTCGTGGTGTGTGGGCGGCTCAAGGACGTGATCATCATGGCTGGTCGCAACATCTACCCGACCGACATCGAGCGCGCCGCCTGCCGGGTGGTCGGGGTGCGGCCGGGCTGTTCGGTCGCGGTGCGCCTCGACGCCGGGCAATCGCGGGAAACGTTCGCGGTGGCGGTGGAATCCAAGGAGTACGACGACCTGGCGCAGGTGCGCCGCATCGAGCGCCTGGTGGCGCACCAGGTGTTCGCCGAAGTCGATGTCCGCCCCCGAAACGTGGTGGTGCTGGCGCCCGGGATGATCCCGAAAACCCCATCGGGCAAACTGCGGCGCGCCCACGCGCTGGGCCTCGTCAGCTGAATCGGCGCACACGACAACGCAGGGCGTAAGGTCAGGAGATCGGGACCACCAGGGCCCCCACGATCAAGGGGCGGCCATGTCCGACAAATCTCCTCGGCAAACCATGACCAAGAAGTCCGGAAAATCTCTGAAAGAAAAGCGCGCCGCCAAGCACGCCAAGGCAGCGGCCCGTGTCTCGTCCACCGAGGCCTTGCTCCACGATAAGAAGCGCTGACCCGCAACGGCTTTCGCAACGACGAGGCCCGCCTTCAGCGGATCGACACCAGCTGGCCGATCGAGTCCCTGGGCAGGTCACCGTCGACGACCGCGGTCACCACCAATTTGTCCAGTGTGATCGCGCCGTTGTGGTTGTCGAGGAAGGCGATGTCGGCGGCGTCGCGTCCGGTGGCGATGCGCACGAGGCTTTGCCTCGGCGCCAAGAGAGTACCGTCGACCACCCGCCAGTGTCCCTCGACGAACGCCTCGGCTACCGCATGAAAGTCCATCGGGTACAAGCCGGGTGCGTACACCGAAACAACGCGGGCCGGCACCTTGACGGCCCGTAACAGCGCCACCACGAGATGCGCGAAGTCTCGACATACGCCGGCACCGGAGAGCAAGGTATCCACCGCGCCGTCGATGGGGTCACTTGAGCCAGGTACATAGTTCAGCCGGCTGCCGACCCAAAGGGAAACCTTCTCCAAAAGAGTCGTCGAATCGATATAACTGCCGAATTCGGTTGCGGCGAAACCGAAGAACTTGTCGCACTCGGCGTAGCGGCTCGGACGCAGGTACATCGACAGGTCGTACTCGGTCACCGATGCCGGGTCGGTTTGTCCCACGATCGTCGCGGCATAGTCGACCTTGAGGTTACCCACCGGAACGTCAAGCTTGTGGATGCGGTTACCGTGCACACCGCTGATCTCCAACGGCCGCAGAGGCTTTCCGTCCAAGACAAATGACATCGACTCGGAAATCTCGGTGTTGGGATGCGGTGCAACGGCGATCTGGAACTCCAAGGTCGTCGGCGCGGTGATCTCGACCTCGAGTTCAGCGGCGACCTCTCGTCTCATCTGTCCCTCCTGTCGCCGCCTGACGGTCAAGCCTCGGTTGCGGCCGGCAGGGCGCGACGCCGCGTCCCGGTTAAGCCATCAGGACTGTGGCGTCTTGGTCGCGGAGTCGCTCTTGGGGCGGTCGGAGAAGGTGGGAAGTTGCACCGGTTCCGAGTCGCGAGGGGTGTCAGACGCGACCTCGGGCTCGTAGCGATGTGAAAACAAGTCGGACGAATTCATGTGTGCGGGGTCCTCAAATTGGTTCGTGCGATCGCTTCGTGAGCAGCTCATCTACGCAACAATGTCTACGGTGGCAGCGCCAAAACGATCGGCTTACCCACCAATCTACACGTGAGCCCCAGGTAAGACGTCTCGACGAGCGACCGGGGGCGTTGATCAACTCCAGAAACGGCGCCTCTTGATCCTCTTCCGGTCGCCTTCCACGTCGCTCCACTCGCCGCGGGCATAGCTGTGTGCGTCCTTGGCGCCGACCCGGAAGACGTCGAGCGTGCCGTTGTTGTGCTTGACGTACACGTCACCGAACCGCATGTACTTGTCGCTCCCCCCGCCGGGCAGCGTCACCGTGACCGTCACGCCCGAAAGCTCCGGACACGTCGGTGAAATGCCGGTCGGTAAGCCGCGACCGGCGGCGCTTGGCCGCCGTCGCTGATCCCGAGCATGTCGCCGACCGTCGAGGCGTTGTCGGGCGCCGCCGCCGTCATCATCGCCTTGTGCGCAACGTCTGGATCAGTGCTGGGAGAAACCACCATCAACAGGATCTTCTCGCGGCCCAGGCCGCACACTTCGAGGGTGTTGGCCGGCTGGTGCCTGAACCCGTCCAGCCGGACCGATCGTCCGCCGGTTGCGAGCCGCGCCGGCGCCTTCGCCCATGCGGAGAGGTCGTAGATAACCCGCTCAACGGAGCCCAGTCGCACCGACAGCACCGCCAACAGATCAGGCAGCTCGCTCGGCAGGTCATCGGTGTGCGGCCACCATGCCCCGTCGACATGCCCGGTCGGACGCGCCTTCGGCTTCATACGTAGCCGCGGTGTGTTCTCCGGTCCTGCGCGGTGGCCGCCGGAAACCGGGCGGCCTTCGTGTCGTGTCATAGCGACGATCCCGTCTTGGCGGCGAACCGGCCAATTTAGCCGAATCGGCGACGGCGCGATCTCAAATGGTCGCGCGCGACATGCCACCGACCCTATGCACCTCGCATCCCGAAGGGGTGCAAGGCCTCGTCAAAGGTGTTGTGTACCAACGGATGTACGGCAGACTGATAGTCGACGATGCGCGTTCCCATTGGCCCGCTTGACTGGCCGCTTCTCCAGAAATGCCGCCAATATCAAACCCTTTGAACACTGGGTCCGAACGGTCCCAGTGTGTTGATCGTACGCCTCCGACGTGCTGGGACGGGCGGGGCGCCGGCAGGCGGGCGCGGCAAATAGGCTGAGGGACCATGCACGTCGATCCTGGACCGCTGACGTGGTCCGCCCTGGCCCAGACCTGGCACGTGGACCTGGCCTCGGCGGTGGTGATCGTGCTGGTGGCCGCCACGTACGCCTGGTATTACCGCCGCGCGCGATCTGTCCGACCCGCGGAGGCCGGCTGCCTCGGGGCCGGCGTGGCGTTCTGGGCGCTGGCGACGATGAGCGCGATCGGCTCGTACGCCTACGCCCTGTTCTGGATGCGGGCGCTGCAAGTGCTGCTGTTGCTGTACGTCGTGCCCTTCTTCATCGCGCAGGCCAAGCCGGTCACGGTGCTGCGCGACGCGCTCGGTGCGGCCGGGCGCGACCGCCTCGACCGGCTGCTGGCGACGCGGTTCGCGCGGGTGCTCGCGCACCCGCTGACCACATCGCTGGCGATGCTGGGCACACCCTGGCTGCTCTACCTCACGCCCTGGTATACCGCGTCCCTGGAGAACGAATGGGTTGGCGCGCTCACGCGAATCCTGTTGGTAGCGATTGGTTTTGGCTATTTCTACGCCCGCCTGCAGGCGGACCCGGTTCCGCGCAGGTATTCCCAGGCGATCTCGTTGCTGATCACCGTCGTCGAGGCCCTCGGCGACGGGGTGCTCGGGTTGGTCGTCTGGCAGGGCTCGTTGATCGGCGCGGCGTACTACGCGGAACTGCACCGATCCTGGGGCCCCGATCAGCGCCTCGATCAGACGATCGGCGCCGGCGTCCTGTGGATCCTCGGGGACCTGGTCGGCTGGCCGTTCGTGCTGCTGCTGATGCGTGCGCTGTCCCGGGACGAGAAGGCGCACGCGGTCGCCGTGGACGCGGAGCTGGACGCGGCCGAAGCGACAGAGACCGAAAGCGCCGCGCCGTCGGGATTGTGGTGGGAAAACGATCCCCAACTGCGCGAGCGATTCGGGCGCGGCTAGGTTGGCCGGGAATGCGGGAACGGCGCGAGTCTGGCACGATGGCGGCGTCATGAGACTGCTGTGGGGGATAGCAACCGTGGTCGCCGTGCTCGGCCTGGCCGCGCCGGCGTATGCCGACCCCGACCCCGCCACCGATGCGGCCGCCGCGAGCGATCCCGCCACCGACGCGGACTTCCTGTCCGCGCTCAAATTCGCCGGGATCTCCTACCAGGACCCGAAAGCCGCGATATCGGCCGCCAAGACGCTGTGCCAGTTGGAGGACACCGGCGCGACCGAGGACGAAATCATCGGAAACCTTCAGCAGCGCAATGGGTTTGCCGGCAACGGCGCCGCCAAGTTCACGGTGATCGCCGTCGGCGCCTACTGCCCCAAGTACATCACCGGCGAGGGCCGGGGCCCCAAGCCCGAGGGTGCGGTCGGCGATTAGCCCGGGTTCCATTGCGCGAACCGGCTTGGCATCCGCTATGTTGCGCGGGAGATCGGCAACACCGTGAGGAGCCAATGGGAATGAAGGTATCGATGGTGGCGGCCGGCCTGGCCGCGAGCGCATTGGTGGTTGGCGTCGCGGCGACCGGCTGTGGCGACAAAAAGTCGTCCGCCCCGTCGTCAGCCACGTCGTCAACCACGTCGTCAACCACGTCGACCTCGGCCGTGGCGACATCGAGCAGCCCGACCGCCCTGCCCTCCGACTACAGCAACATGCTGATCAAGCCGACCGACATCGTGGTGCCGGGCGACACCTTCAGCCTGTCTCAGACCTTGCCCGTGCCCAACCCGGGGGGAACCGAGGGCGTGTTCATGAACCAGGCCGGCACCCGCAAGGTCGACGACACGATCTATGTCTATCCCGACGCCGCCGCCGCCTCGCAGGCGCTCGACCAGAGCGCCAAGGGCATTCAGGAGCTGAGCGTGAAGGCGGCTCCGGCGCCGGCCGACGTGGGAACGGGCGGCCAGATCGCGGTGGGCCCGTCGCCGGACGGCGCCAAGTCGAAGGCGATCGTGATGTTCACCGAAGGCAAAGTCTTCGCGGTCCTCGAGTTCGAGAGCGGGCCCAACGATCCGCTGCAATCGGACTTCGTTCTCGACCTCGCCAAGAAGCAGGATGCCGCGATCAAGAGTGGAATGCCCGACTGCTGCAGGCCTTCGTGAGAACAGGTTTGGCCGCGCTCGGTGCGGCCGGCCTGCTCGGTTGGGGCGCCGCGCGGGCGACGGTCGCACGGATAGCGCGCAACCCGGATCCGTACCCGCGCGAACGGCTTCTCGCCGAGCCGGACGGGGAGCCCGTCCGGATCACCAGGCCCGACGGGACGGTGCTGCACGCGCTGGTCGCGGGGCAGGGGCCGCCGGTGATCCTCGTCCACGGCTACACCGCGCGGGTCCTCGAGTGGAATTTCGTGTGGGATGAACTGCAGGACAGAGGATTTCGCGTCATCGCGTTCGACCAGCGCGGCCACGGGCGCTCCACGCTCGGCTCCGACGGCATCGGATCGGAGCCCATGGCGGCCGACCTCGCCGCGGTCCTGCAGCACTTCGACGTGCGCGACGGCGTGCTCGTCGGGCACTCGATGGGCGGATTCGTCACCATCCGCGCCGTGCTCGACCACGCCGACGTGGCGCCGCGGCTGCGCGGGCTGGTGCTGTTCGCGACCTGGGCGGGCCGCATCCTGGAGGGAGCGCCGCAGAACCGGCTGCAGATCCCGCTGCTGCAATACGGCATCCTGCAGCGGCTGATGCGCAACGACACCGTCGCGACGCTGTTCGGCGCCGCGCAGTGCGGGGCGCGCCCGTCGCCGACGATGGTCTCGGTGTTCATCGACTTCTTCAACCAGCACCTGGACGAACACGGGCCGCTGCTGCCGATCGTGCGGGCCTTCTCGCAGGAGGATCGCTACCCGCGGCTGGGCGAGATCGCGGTACCGACCGCGGTGATGGTCGGCTCCGCGGACCGCACGACGCCGACGAGTCACTCGCGCCGGCTCGCCGAGGGCATTCCCGGCGCGCGGCTCGTCACCGTGCCCGACGCGGGACACCTGCTGAACTGGGAAGCGCCCGACGAACTGATCAAGGTCGTCGAATCGTTTCCCGCGCAACGCATTTAGGCGGCCCGCGCGATCCAGCTGAAGCTGTGCATCTCGGGGATCCGCGGCGTCAGCGCCGCGGCCACGCTGCGGCCGATCCGATCGGCCTGGGCGAGTGGGGTTTTCGGGTCGAGGAAGCCTTCCACCTCGACCCGTAGGGTGCGCCCCGTCCAGCGGGCCCGGGCGTGGGCGTGCATGACGCCCGGCACCGTGGCGGCCGCGGTCTCGGCCGTCGCGATGATTTCGGGGTCGACGCCGTCGAGCAGCCGGTGCGCGATGTCGGCGGTCACCTCCCAGCCGACGTGGCAGATGAATGCCGTGACGACGATCCCGGCGACCGCGTCCGCCCAGCCCCAGCCGAGCGCCACGCCGATGAGGCCCAGCATCGCGCCGGCCGAGGACAGCGCGTCGAGCCAGGAATGCTTGGCGTCGGCCACCATGGTCGCCGAGCGGATGCGCCGGCCCACCACCAGCTTGTAGCGGGCCACCAGCTGATTGCCCGCGATGCCCACCGCCGCGGCGGCGATGCCCCAGCCCAGGTGTCCGGTCCCGCCGTGGCGGAGCAGCTTCGTGACGCTTTCGAAGCCGGCGACCGCGGCGCTGCCCCAAATCACCAGGGCCACACCGATGCCGGCGAGGTCCTCGGCGCGTTCGTAGCCGTAGGGGTAGCGCTCGGTGGGCAGTTTGCGGGACGCCCGGAAACCGATGAACACCAACGCGCTGGTCGAAACGTCCGACAGGTTGTGCAGCGCGTCGCCGAGCAGCGCCACCGACCCGGACACCAGCGCGATGGCCAGTTCGACGAGGCCGGTCAGCGCCAATCCGACCGCGCTGACGGCGACGGCGCGGTTGGCCTGGCGGCGCTCGCCCGCGTCGTCGGCCAGGATCTCGAGAGGAAAGCTCGCCGCCGGGTCGCGGACTCCGTTGATCACGTGCATACCGCCAAGGCTACGAGCCCGCTGCCTGCGGCGTGAGTTAGGTTCCGTCCGTGAAGGTCGTGGTGGTGGGCTACGGAAGCCGGGGCGATGTCGAGCCCTGCGTGGCGGCGGCCCGCGAGCTGCTGCGCCGGGGCCACGACGTTCGCATGGCGGTGCCGCCCGACAAGGTCGGCTTCGTCGAGTCGGCGGGGCTGACCGCGGCCGCCTACGGACCGGACACCCGGGAGCGGATGGACTCGGCCGCGAATTTCGTCCGCCGCGTCGACAACCCGTTCGCCGCGCTGCCCGAGGTTATGGAGCAACTCACGCGGGTGTGGGCAGAGAAAACCGCCACGCTGACGTCGCTCGCGACGGACGCCGACCTGCTGGTGGCCGGCTTCAACGAGCAGGAGCTGGCCGCCACCGTCGCGGAGCATCGCGGCATTCCGCTGGCCGCGCTGCATCTCTTCCCGACGCGGGTGTTCTCCACCGGGGTGCTGTATTCGAACATGGTGAAGGACATCGCGGCGGCCCAGCGCCGCGAGTTCGGGTTGCCGGAGGGGACCGCACCGACGTCGCTGGAGATCCAGGCCTACGACGAGCTCTGCCTGCCCGGCCCGGCCGCAGACTGGGTGGAACCGGACGGCCGGCGGCCCTTCGTCGGCGCGCTGACGCTCGAGTTGCCGGCTTCGGCCGACGACGAGGTGCTGGCGTGGATCGCGGCCGGGACGCCGCCGATCTGCTTCGGCCTGGGCAGCACGCCGGTCTCGGCCCCGGCGGAGCTGGTCGCCATGATCGGCGCGGCCTGCGCGCAGCTGGGGGAGCGGGCGCTGATTTGCAGCGGGCCCAACGACTTTGCCGATTTGCCCCGCTCCGATCACGTCAAGATCGTGGACGCGGTGAGCCATGCGGAAGTGCTGCCGGCGTGCCGCGCCGTCGTGCACCATGGCGGCGCCGGTGTCACGGCGGCGGGCCTGCGGGCGGGGATCCCGGCGGTGGTGTTGTGGCTCTGGCTCGACCAGCCGCTGTGGGCGGCCGGCGTCGAACGACTGAAAGTCGGTGCCGCGCGTCAGCTTTCGATGACGAACCAGGAAACGCTGGTCGCCGACCTGCGGTCCGTTCTCGCCCCGGACTACGCCGCGCGCGCCCGTGACGTCGCCGCCCGGATGACCGCGTCGGCCGAAAGCGTCGCCCGCGCCGCCGATCTGTTGGAAAGCGCCGCCTCGAGTTGCGCCTAGCCGCCGCGTATCCCACGCTGGACAAATGGGGGTGAAGCTGGCCTTGGTAACCGGACTGATGGCGGCGCTTCTCGCGCCGGCCGCCGCGCCCGGGGTGGTGCCGCTGGGCTGCGGGGTCACGTGGACGCGGACGGGCGGCGTGTACATCTTTTTGCCCGACTGTCCGCAGCAGCCGCGGCCGTCGCAGCCCCCGCCGTCTGACCCGCCGTCGCCGCCACCACCTCCGTAGACTTCCGCGCGTGGCATATGACGTTCACATCCGAACCGCCGACGGCGGTGTCCAATATCCCAACGCATTCGGCTACGACATCAAAGACGGAATCCTGATGGTCGAGGTCGGCGACGACGCCGACCACGCCGACAAGATCTACTTCTCCCCGGGCTACTGGCAGCAATACGTGGTCGACCCGTACGGCGACGACCCCCTTGACCTGGAGCTCGATCTCTTCGTGGACGACGACGAGGACTACGAGGACGACGACGCCGACGAAGACCACGACGACGAGGGCGACGAATAAGCCGTTTCGTCCGAGTGACCCCGCCTCGTGACGTCGGTCACGATCGGGCAGCCCTGCCGACGCCCCGGTGTTGCACGGGACGGTTGTCGCATCAGACGGCGACCCGAATCGGAACGAGGCGGACATGCGGCACATCACGAGCACGATCACTGGACACCACGGCAACCGCGACCTGGAGGCCGCCGCTTTCTGGGTGTTCAGCGGCATCATTCTCCTGATCGCCTTCGGCGACGCCGTCGCCGTATTGGTTGCCGCGGTCGCGATATTGGCCGCGGTCGCGTGGATCTACCGGAAAATCGAGCGCCGCTTCGAGCGACACGACGCGCCTTCGGCTGCGGTTACTCAGCTTCACTCGGAGTGGTTCGGCCGAAACGACGCGCATGAGGCTGACGAGCGAGCGCTGCCGCATCACCCGCACGCGGCGTAGATAATCGCCCGAAAAGCCGACTATTCGCCTGCACATAATCTGATTTTTCCCGGCCTTCTCTATTCTTCTACGGCCCCCTCAACGCCGAGGAGAAAGAGAGCGCATCGAAATGTCCTCACTTCGCTGGCTGGCCACGCTGGCCGTCCCTGTCATGACCGGCGCCGCGTTGGTTTCCGGCGCCGCGATCGCAAGCGCCGATCCCGTCGACGACGCTTACCTCACCCAGCTGCGCGCGGCCGGCTTCAGCTGGCCACCGGACCACGACGAGGCCCTCACCGCGATGGGGCGGCTCATCTGCGACGACCTCGGGTGGGGCTGGACCTACGACCAGATCACCCAAAACATCCACTCCACCTTGGACGCGAGAAACGTCACGTTCGGAGAAATCGGATCCATGGTGAGAATCGCGCACGCGACCTACTGCCCGCTGCAGCGATGCTGGGCCGCTCACTGCTGAGCGGTCGCTAGCTGACGCAAAACTGTCCCTTTTTCCGGCGTGGAATGAGGGTAAAGATGGGGTATATGCAACTCGCTCTAGTTCCGCAGTTGTCGCGGACTGAGAGGAGAAGCCGATGGCCCCAAATAGCCGCAGCGGTTTTGTTGGTTTGTGTGCCGCACCGTTCGCTGTCGCCCTGACTATTGCCCCAGCCGCATCCGCCGACGCGGCATCGTGGAACGGCAACTATGCGATCACGTTCATGGTGGGCCCGAAGTCCGGGACCAGCATGGCCGTCGGTGACCCCGAGGTGCAGCACACCGATACCTATGGGTTCCGTTCGAGCTGTTCGAGCGGAAAATGCGTCGCCACCATCGTCAGCGGCCCGCCGCCGAGCAACCCGACCGTTCCGCAGCCGGTCCAGTTCACGTGGGACGGGTCGTCTTGGACGCAGGTCAGCGATTTCCAGTGGGACTGCATGATGCCCGACACCAGCATCCAATGGAATCCGGCCCACTCCACCGTTCGCTACACGCCCCAACCCGATGGATCGCTCTCCGGCGTCATGCACACCGAGATCCTCAGTGGCGCATGCCAGGGCACCATTGACATGGACATGAAGGCCGAGCGGGCGTGAATTACGCTAAGCCATTGCACCGCAATTCAATTGGCTTAGCCCTTTGCGTCCGGTGTGCTCGGCGATACGATGCGAGAATGCGTTTCACCTTTTTCGCTGCGGCGGTCGGCATGGCCATTGCTCTGCTCGGGGCGTCGCCCGCGCACGCCGACATCAGCGGTTTCAATCGTTGCGTCGGCGGCATCAAGGAACTCCCGCTGAGTGAACCGGACCCACAGAATTTCCAGCGCGCCGGAGTTATCGAGCAGGACCTCAAATCTGGAGTTTCCCCCGACGCGGAGGCCCAGAAGGTAGCGCGGATGGGATTCGACCAGCAGACCGCCGCCGCGATTGTGCAGTGCGTCATCGAGGAGAATCCGTAGTCGCGACGCGCCTAAGAGCCAATCAGTCTGTCTTGTGCCAGGTTTGGCAGCTCCGCGTCAGGAATGCCTTGTCGGTTGGGGCGACCATCACCACCTGAGGACCGGTGCCGATGTCGCTGTCGATGATGTGGGTTGCACTGAGACTGCTCAGCCGCGCCCAATAGCAATCGGATCCTCCTTCGGGGCTGGGACCGGCCGAGCGATAGGTGCCCGCCACGATGTCGATGCCGACCCGATAGGTGCCGTCGGTTTCGATGACGGTCCTGGGGGCGAACGGCGGCGGTGGAGCGGTCACGGTGACCGTTTTCGTGATTTCCACCGCGGACGTCACCGTCGTTGCCGTCTTGCCCGACCCGCCGCAACCTGCGAGAACTATCGCCGCGCCCGCGATTGCCATTTTCCTACCCTGCATTGAAGGAGGGTAAGCAACTGATGCTTGGACTGCCACGGCGGGCCGTGGTGGTGTCAAGCTAAACGCGTGTGCGCCCGACGTTTCGCCGCAGCGGCCACCTTCGCCGCCGTAGCTGTGGCGGCGGCCGCTCCCGCGCGCGCCGCTCCCGGGATGAGCGGCCACTACCTCAAGACCACCACCGATCCCGGGGGCGGCCGCACATTTACCGAGAATTGGTACTTCACCCCATGCGGGGACGGGTGCGCCGACATGTCGAGCCCGGCCGCGGGCGTCAACGGCCGGGCGACGTTGGTGGACGGTCAGTGGACACTTGATACCACCGAGGACATCGTGTGCAAGGGCGGTGTCACGGAAGGAAACGCGGCGAGCGCCCACTACACGTGGGATCCCAACACCCTGGCCGGCACTGTCCAAGTCGACCAAAGGCAGCCCGTCTGCGACCACGCGCCGCAGTCATACTCCTTGAGCTTCCGACTCGCGAAGGCGCCCTGACTCTTATCCGTGGCGATTGTGGCGCGTGTCGCGCGTAGCCCGCTGTAACGTTGTTCATCGGCTCACGAGGGGTTTAGCGCGGTTTGTGGTTCACCAATGTGGATGAGCGCGGCACCGCCGCGCCGCTGGGGGCGCTGCGATGCAGCTCCGCTACATAAGCGTCCCGACGCTGATCGCCGCGGCCGGTGGCGACCCGTGGGCCATCAACCAAACCCTGCAGGTAGGCCAACCGTTGCAGATTTCCAATCTGGCCGAAGCCTTTCACGCCGCGGGTCGATGCACCGCCGAGGCCGACGCCACGTTCGAGCAAGCCCGGCGGCGGTTCGATGCCGCGTGGAACCATCAAGACGGCGACCACCCAATCAACGACTCCGCCGAAGTGCAACGGACGGTCAAAGCGCTTGGCGCACAGTCCTTGCAGCTACCCAAGATCGGGGCCGACCTGGAAAACATCGCCGCGACGCTAGCCGAGGCGCAAAAAGCCGCGGCTGGGCAGGTCGCCACCTTGGAAGCTCAGTTGCAGGAGCTCGATAACTTGATCGGCCAAGCCGTCGAGATGGAAAAAGACACCCACCTCAGCGCAGCCGACAGGGACGCGCTCAACGCCTTCATCAACTCTTGCGAAGGCGACGCGATCCGCGACACCAAGGCTGCCGTGGGCCAGCTCGAGGCGACCCGCAACGGCTACTCGGCGACCCTGCAGAACTCAATCGTCACCCTGCGCGCCGACGGCTACGACCCCGCCAACATCCAGGCCGTCGAGGGGCCGCAGTCCCCGGTGCCGGCGTTGCCGGATGACCCTCAGCAGTTCACTCAAGCCTGGAACGCGCTCACGCCGGAGCAGAAAGATGCTGAATTTCAACAGAATCCGTTCATCGGCAACCATCCTGGCATGCCGTGGGATCCGCCCGACCATCTCGGCAAGGACCACTACAACCGGCTGGAGCTGACATCCTTGGAGCAGCACACCCAAGCCGACGTCGACCGAATGCAGAACCGTGTCAACGACCTCCTCAACAAGCTCTACATGGGTGATCACAGCCAGGCGACCACCGACGAGCTCAACGCCCTCAGACCTCAACTGTTGGCGGCCCGGCACAGCCTGGACGGCTACAAGACGGTGCAGGCGACCCTGAACCGCAACGACGGAGTCAAGTGCTACCTTGGGCTCATCGATGACCAAGGCCACGCCGCGGTGGCCATCGGAAATCCCGACTACGCCAAACGAAACGCACTCTTTGTCCCCGGCACCGGCCAAGACATGCCCACCTTCGAGGGCAGCGACCTGAAGTCCCTGCGCATGTACAACGCCGCCATGGCCGCGGACCCCGACCTGAAACCGGGTGATGTCGCGGTCACCACCTGGATGGGCTACGACCGCCCGATGAATCTTTTCGAGGCCGCGTCCCCCGATCGGGCCCATGCCGGCGCCGCGGCTCTCGATTCGTTCGAAGGCGGGATGCGAGCCTCCCATGTGGGAGCGCCGTCGATCGACACCGTCATCGGCCATAGCTACGGCTCAACGGTGGTCGGCGCGGCCGCAACCGGCGGGCACCACCTCGACGCAAACAACGTCATCGGAGTCGGCAGTCCCGGCATGCTCGCGCACCACGCCAGTGACTTAAGTCTTGATCCCGGGGCCACCGTTTACGGCATGAGGGCACGCAACGACATCATCGAAGTGGTCACGGACCTCACCCTCGGACACGACCCCGCGGCCCAAGAGTTCGGCGGCGCACGTTTATTCGCGGCGCCCGGGCCCAGCAGCGACCCGCTCGGATTGACGCCCAGCGTCGAAGCTCACAGCAGCTATTGGAGCGAGGGAAACCCGGGACTTCTCAACATGGGCGCGGTGATCGCCGGCGTCCCGCCCCCGAACGTCATCCCCAACGACGGAGGACATTGAGCGACGATGATCCGCACCAGCCAACCACGCTTAGCCGTACTCGCCGTGGCGTGCGTGCTCGTCGCGTTCGTCATCGGCGCATGCGGTCACGACAAACCGCTCGGGCCGTCCACACCTACCGGCGCAACTCCACTGGGAGGACCAACCATGGAATCCAAGCCACCGCCCCCACCCGGATGGAAGCTGCAACCCGCGATCCCGGCAACCCAGCAGCAGGCACAGGACACGGTGATCGGATACCTGAAGAAGACCCTGCAGGCGCTGCCACCGGGAATAACGCTGGACGCCAGCCGGTACAGCAGCGGTGCCACCGTGGGCCCGTGCCAGGACGTGACTACCGGTCCATCCCCGATGGAGTTAGCAACAAACGGCGACATGACAGTTCCGCCGGGCACTGACTTCGACGCTCTCATCGCCAAGACGGGAGATATCTGGAAGAGCTGGGGCTGGTATGTCTACGAACGCGACGGCTTCTACAAGCCGAACCGCTTTGGCTACTCACCAGACGGCTACATCCTGCAAATCATGGCGCGATCCAAGCCCGGTTATCCCCCCAGCCTGCAAGCCATTTCGCCATGCTTCCCACCCGACATCCCCAATGACCGCAGCCCCTTTCCAACGATTCTCACCGCGTAGCCACGAGCCGAGCGGTGCCCTAAGCGCACAAGCGTGGGTCGGCCGTCGGGGCAGGAAAGTGTGACCCATACCTGAAGCTGGTAAGCGCTCGCGCCGAGATCAGTCGGGTTGGAAGCTTGCCGTCGCGGTGTGGCAGTGCGTGCGAACCCAGGTGGGAGAAAGGCCTAAAAATCGAGTACCCGCGTACTCAACGCATCCCCTAGACCCGTTGCTACGTTGCATGCACCTGACGGCGTGAGGGACCGGCGGGCTAGTGACAACAGGGGCTAGCTGCGAGGTGGACCGACATGGCGTTTGTGATCGCGCACCCGGAGATGATGACGGCGGCGGCAACGGATTTGGCAGCCATCGGCTCGAACGTCAGCGCGGCCCACGCGGCGGCCGCGACCCAGACAACGGGGGTGCTGGTCGCGGCTGAGGATGAGGTGTCGGCGGCCATCGCGGCGGTGTTCTCCGCGCACGGTGAAGGCTT
>NZ_JCALDM010000029.1:0-22036 GCF_059812845.1 Mycobacterium sp. NGS34 | reverse complement strand
CGGCACGGTCAGGTCCACGTGACTTCCATCGAGATGAACCACTCGCTTCTCCACGCGCCCATCGGCGAGCTGAAATCCCATGATAACGAGAGAAACCCGTGATCCGCGGTGGGTGCCCTTGAAAAAGCGGAAACGGTTTCCCGCCGGTCCCTCCCACTGCTCGACCTGCACCGCATCCGGTGGAGGGTCGACATCCACGTCACGATTGATGGACGACATGTCGACGAGCATAGCGATATACACGATGGCGATCGGGTCCGCTGCACTAACTCGTATAGAAAGGCAATGGAAGAACGGACCGAATCACACTGACATTTCCACGGCCGTGGCCATTAGCGCCTGCTCGTACACCCACCGCGGATGTTCACCGGGGCTCGATCGACTGCTACATTGGTCGGCACTGTGCGCAGCGATCTAAATCGACAGCCGCTGGTGCGATCGATTATCGTCACCGCGGCCTTGGTCTGGCTGCTTGGTTGCGGTGTCGACGAAGATGCGTGGCACTTAAATGGCGCACCTGATGCGGCCCATGCGGTCGTCACTCCCGTCAGTAGTGCGGTTAATGCCGATCACACGCACGGCGAGCACAGGTTATCACCGTGGTGTTCTGAGCTGTCGACGGGCGCGGTTCTATCGCCCTGGGCGCCTGGCTTTCTGGCGCTCGGGACGCTGGCGGCGACGGCGTTCCTAGGCTCCTGCGCTGGTGCTGTACGGCAAACTAGGCGGGGCCCCCCTCGTGGGCCCTCCGCGCCCGGCACTGGTCAAGTCGTCTTGACGCGGTTCTGTGTCGCGCGACGCTGAGTAGTCAACGTCGAATTTCGCGAGGCTGTGCATTTGCTGGTAGCCCACATACCTGGTTGACAGTTACCTGTTGTCCCGCAGTCGAGGCCCAACCGCCGGCACAGTGAGTGACCTTCGAATAAAAGCGTCGATCCAGCTGACCTATGCGTCTACCGCGCGGACACACATCATCGGCGGGACTGAGATCGCCGAAGCGACCCCTCAAAGTGTGGTGCCTCGATCACAGCTTATGTCATCAGGAGAATTTCATGCCGTATCACGCCGCCGAACCCGAGTCGAGACTCGGAGCACGCGATATAACCCAACAGCACACCACCGTTCGGCACCGCGATCAGCGATGACCACGTTGGAAACCTAGTCAGTTCGCGTGCCACCGATTCAGTGATGCCGCCGGCCGCCAGTAGTGGATCTTCGATTGTGCCACAACGCAGTTCGCCACACGCGCCAGCGAAGCGGTGCCCTACCGGCCTCAAAGCTCAGCGCCACCCCATGTGCTTGACGCCACGGCTGGCCGCCGTCGTCCATCGCGTGGCGTTCGATTCCGAAAGGGAGCTTCACGTGTGATGTCTGCCCGTACCTATCGCCCCAAAGCGGTTATGCGTTCGCTGAGCCAGCCGAGGGCCCTGGTTATTGGGGCCGGAGTTAATGGATGGACCACCGCGCTGGTGCTGGCGCGCCGCGACTGGCGGGTTGTGGTGGTCGCCGACCGTTTCGGCATCGACCCAGTCGCCGCGGTGACGGGTGTGCTGTGGGAATGGCCGCCGCCGCTCGGCGATTGCTCCCACAATCAGACCGCGGCGGCCCGCGCCACCGCCTGGGCGATGCGCTCCTATGTCCGCTTCGCCCACTTAGCTGCTGACCCGGGCACCCGGATAACGGCGCGGCCGGCGGTGTTCTACTTTTCCTCCCGGATCGAGGACGATCCGGCCGAGCACGCCAAAATGGTTGCGATTCAACAGTTTGTGAGCGGATTTGTGCGCGACCCTGCCTTAATCGACTCGTATGGTGTCAACCCGGATGCCGGTTTGGTAGACGCCTACTCGTATTTGACGCTCACCATCGACCCCGACTGGTACCTGGACTGGCTGACCCATAAAGCCCAATTAGCCGGCGTCACGGCCGCCCAACTCCGCATCCACGGGCCGCTCATCGAACAGGAGCAGCGGCTACGCACCGAGTACGGTGCCGATGTGATCGTCAACTGTACTGGCCTTGGTGCCCGTGAATTGGCTGATGACCCGACCATCGAAGCACATCGGAGCGCTCTGCTGCGAATAGTCGATGATGGCACTTCCGCCTCACGCGTGACCGCCGCCCACGTGGTAGCAGCCAATACTGACACTGATACCAAGGACGGGATCTTCATCGTGCCGCGCGGAGTCGACCGTCACTTCCTGGGAGGACTGGTCGAACCGGGACACTACGACACCGACCTCAACCTGGCCAACCATCCGCCGCTGCACGACATGCTTGACCGCTGCACCGAGTTCCTGCCCAAATTGCGGGGCGCCCAACTCGATGACCTCGACCCGGTGCGGGTGGGACTGCGACCATTCCGCCCCGATGGTGTGCGGCTCGAGACCGAACCCGGCACCCAGATTGTGCACAACTACGGCCACGGTGGCGCGGGCGTCATCCTCTCCTGGGGCTGCGCACTCGAGGTTGCCGACTTGGCCCATAAAACGCTCGACAACCCGCCTTTGCGTAGGTATTCATGAGCGCCATGCCCTAATTGCGAGTGCCATGGTTTCATCTGCAGCCAGGTACCGGACATCGACAGGCACATTCTGGCACGTCTGCTGTCTGTCGAACCCGACTTGTCAGGTTTAGAGGTCAGATTGGCAGACAGGATGTCCATGCGGTGCCTCGCAGACTTCAATAAGCCGTCCCCGGTGGTGACGATGAGCGGTTGGCGCCCTTCACCGTCACCACCGGCGTCGCAATTTCTGATCGACACACGAACACGGGGGAGGGGCCTTTATCTGGTCACCACCGGGGATCTCTACTCGGCCACCAGTGGGGACTTTAAAGGCCGCGGCCGACGTGGGAACCGCCATGGGCACCGACGTCGCGATCGAAACCGCCGACGTCGCCCTGATGGGCCAAGGCCTGCGTCACCTGCCCCAAGCACTCGACCACGCCTGGCGCTCCCGCCAGGTCATGCTCCAAAACGTCGGGCTATCCCTGTCCATCATCACAGTGCTGATGCCGCTAGCAGTGTTTGGAACCCTCGGCCTGGCTACCGTCGTGTTGGTCCATTAACTTGCCGAAGTTGTTCTCTCGAATATCGAGTGGCCAGCCCCAGGGCTGGCCACCTGCGCCGAAACAAACTGACGGCGGACCAGATCATCCCTGCTCTCAGTTCAAAGTTGGTTCATCCGGCTTCGCGGTAGGCCGTAAGATTTTGCGGCGGCAAAAGCAGAAAACACCACGTACCTGCTGAGAAGTGGGCAAGGTGCGAGGCTCAAAGATCTTTCGCCGTGTTTACCGGTAAAGCCGCATATTCGTGTCTGGCGTATTCGGTCGTGCGGGGCGTAGCCGCCATGCAGGGAGCGCTATTCGGCGGCGCGGAGGATGGGCGGTTCAGAAGCCGTAGAGATACATTCGGGTGTCGAAGGCTGTGTGGCCGCCCTCGAGGATGTCCTCAGCGACCACGCGTACTTGGGGCTTGTCGAGTGATCCGGTCTTTTCCTCGACGGGCCAACCACGCTGGCCGTCGCCTTCGAGAGTCACGATCAGCTCGGCGTCGCCGAGGACAGGAACGTTGGCGTTGTGTGTCGTGACGATGATCTGGCGGATTCCTTTTAGGCCACGCAGTTTCTTGACCAGGCCAGCGTAGACGAAACGGGTTGTCGAGGTCGTCTTCGGGCTGATCGGCCGCAGTTTCAGATGTATAGAGGGAACGAGGAAGGTGATTCATCTGCTGCAATATGCAGTTTTTCATGGATAATGCAGATTATCTATGAAAACCATGAAACGTTGCGGAAGATGCTCGCGCCCAGCGTGATTGGCGATTGAAGCGTCACAGTGACGTATCGACCATGTGCCGGCGCAACGGCCAGCGTTGCCGAAATCGTCAGCGTCCCACCGTGTTTCGCGCCGGCCACCAAGAGGCAGCTTCGACCGGCGTTCCTGAGGGTCACCGGTGTCCGCCGTGGGTGCGGGTGCAGCCGGCGTTCCGCATGCCGCCCGTGGTTGGCTTTTCGTCTCGCGATCCGGTATTGGGAAGGAGCCCGGCCTATAATTCATGCATAATCAACGTTATCCACATTATTGGGTGATACGGGGCTCCAGCCTGCGCGAACAGGGGGCGCGGCACCACCTACATAACGTCACAGTGACGAATTGGACGGTTCACGCTGGACCTCGACGGCGCGGAGTGTCCGCCGCTGTCAGGTAGTTCTGGACTGGCGGTCGTCCCGTCCGGCGCTCTCGGATAGTCGTGGATTCAGACTCTGGGGCCGTGGCTGCGCCGGCCGAACATCCGCAGGTGGCATGTGCTGCGACGTGGGCGGGTGGCACTCCCAGAAAGTTCTGGAACGGAAAGACGAGAAATCGGACAGTTGCCAGGTTTTCCCGGATTACTGCCAACTAGTTCCGGATCGGACACCCGGTCTCGACGAACTGCCAGGGGAGACTGTGCTGATCGCGGAGCGGTTTGCAGACGGACGTGTGACTTTGACCGTCCCACGTGCGGGATACAAAGTCGGTGCGGTAGTTGTGGTCGAGCACTACGTCCTCCGGATTGGCCCACACGGTCCGTGCGCGCAGAGTTTGGAACTTCTCGGGGTCCGAGGTGACCAAGTCGACTGTCCGTTCGCGCAGTTCGCGAAGAACGAGTGAGTCTTGCTGCAGATCTGTATAGGCAGACGATCTTCGCAAAAACGCCTCAAGCGCAAGCCAAAAGCTCGACGCCTGCACCAGTCCTAACATCCCGGCGGCGCGAAACCCTCCAGAGGCTGGGCTGAAATAGCGGACCTTGGCAGTGGTCAAGCCGGGAACGTCGACTGTTCCATTTTCCGCCAACTGTTGCGCGGAATCGCACAGCGCCAAGCGCAGAATCACACCGCCAAGCGAGTGCCCGACCACAACGAGCTCGTCATATGGGGTTTCGATGTCACCTCGGATTCGCGCACCCTCTATGTCCAGAGCCGGCCGATAAGGCACCGGAAAGAACCTCGGCAGCATCGCCCGGATTCGGTTGGCCACGGCGGTAATGGAGTCCCGGGTGGAGCGGTATCCGATGAAAAGAAGATCAGCTTCCCTCCACCACTTGTTCGCCGAGTCGGCCAGGTTAACCAGTGGAAATTCGAGCCACGTCTTAACCGCTTTACCACCGAATCCATGGACGAACACAACTAGACGCTTCACGGGAGTGTCGCTCGGAGAGACATAAAGAACCCAGCCGGGCGGCATGTCCGCCCTGTCGTAGCGGCTGTAGTGCACGGGCGCCTGTGGCGGGGATTCGGCGAGGACCGATTTCACGGTGGACATGAGCCTATCTTTATGCAGATGAGCTGCACGACCCGGCTGCGCCGCGCGGAGGGCTGGGTCCATCTTGGGCGGAATGAAGTGGGGTGCTCGTTCTTTGGGTTGATCGCTCCTAATACGTCACAGTGACGCATTAGGAGCGATGCACCCCGGTGGCGCGCCTGGCCATGTGAAGCGGCCAGAGCGCCTACGCCCAGTCGCCTCAGCGATCTTCTGCGTAGGTTAGAGCGGAGGCCGATCGATCTCGTGCGCTCCCATCGCGCCGTGGCCTCCCTGATGCGCCGTCGAGTGCCAGGCCTACCCGGTTCACGGTCCTGGCCGCTGCGGTCGCGCCGCAACGCCTGCTGCATTGGATATACAACTATGGCAATACGTTAAGGCGGACAGCTTCAATTATGTTCCAGCACAAGCTATTTCGCCGATAAGCGTCGTTATGTCAACTAACAGTTGACACTAATGAGTACTGACACTTGACACTAATGCAGCATCTCAAGATACTTGGCGTATGGCAACCCCCCGCCTCGTTCAGCTGATCGACGGCTACAGGAGCGCTCACGGCGTGAGTGAGGCCGAGCTTGCGAGGCGCATCGGCAGCCGCTCACCTGGCCGCCTACGCCGGGATCGCACCGGTGACCCACCGCTCGGGGACGTCGATCCGAGGGGAACACCCCACCCGATCAGGTAATCGCAAACTCAAACGCGCCCTGTTCCTCTCGGCGTTCGCCGCGCTGCACGACACCGCCAGCCGCACCTACTACGACCGAAAACGAGCCGAAGGAAAGAAGCACAACGCCGCCCTCATCTGCCTAGCCAGACGCCGCTGCGATGTTCTCTACGCCATGCTCAAGAACCACGAACCCTACCGATCAAACGCCGCGACCGCCGCTTGACGAAAACAATAGGGACACCCCCCTGAGCGTCGTAACGACGGATTGATGCCCGCCAGATCGACAGATCGGCCGTTCCGTACAGCTCACACGTTAGTCGAATCGGGAAGCGGACAACAGATTCGTCGCGGTCGACGCGCCCACGTGTGCGGGCCTTGACCCCGGAAACTGGACACGGGGTTTGTGATTACGCGGCTTTCTGCAGGCTATCGGATGTGTGAGCGTTTTCGTAGTCGGCAGGGCTGAGATAGTTGCAGTACGAGTGCCGGCGTCGGGTGTTGTAGCGGGTGATCCACCGGAACACCGCGAGCCTTGCCGCCCGGGGCGATTCCCAGCGGGCTGCGCCTTGCAGCGTTTCGCGTTTGAGTGTCGCATTGAACGACTCGGCCAGGGCATTGTCCGCGCTCGTGCCCACCGCTCCCATCGATTGCGCAACACCCAAATCCGCGCAGATCATCGCGAAACCCTTTGAGGTGTATTGACTTCCGCGATCGGCGTGGAACACTGCACCGGCAAGACCGCCGCGGGTCAGTGCTGCGGCACCTAAGGCATCTTCGACGAGTTCGGTACGCATGTGCTCGGCGATCGACCAGCCCACCAGGCGGCGGGAGAAGCAGTCGATCACCGTGGCCAAATACAAGAACTCATTGTCCCCGCATGGCAGATACGTGATGTCACCGACGTATCGGGTGTTCGGTGCGATCGCGGTGAAATCACGGTTGAGCAGGTCCGGCGACGGAGTGTCGGCTGGTTCGGCGATGGTGGTGCGGTGTTTTCGGCGCAGTCGCAGGCCCTCGATGTTGTTGGCGCGCATGATCCGTGCGATCCGTTTGTGATTGATCCGCTGGTCGGCGGGTTGTCCGTGATTGATCTCGGCGGTGATCCGGGGCCGCCCGTAGGTGTTGTCCACCGTGTGGACGGCGCGGATCTTGTCGGCGAGTTCAGCGTCGGCTGCGGCCCGGGCGGCTCGTTTCTCGGCGGCGTTGATCCATGCGTAGTACGACGAGCGGGCGATATCGATGACCTGGCACAACCGCTTCACCGGGTAGGTGTCGGAGTGGTCTGCAACGAACTGGAAGCGGTTCACCAGTTCGTCTCTCCGGCGAAATATTTGGCCGCCGACCGCAGGATGTCTCGTTCGGTTTCGAGCTTGGTTTTCTCCGCGCGTAGGTGTGCGACCTCGGCGCGGAGCCTGGCGGCTTCCTGCTCGGGTGTCTCGCCGGTGCCGGGCCCCGGAGCGGTGGCGGCGGGTCTGCGGATCGGGATACCCGCATTTCTCAGCCATGTGGTCAGGGAGCCGTGGGATACGCCGAGATCGGCGGCGATCCCGGCTACGGTCGCGCCGCCGGTGTCGCGGTACAGCTCGACTGCGTCGCGGCGGAATTCTTCGGAGTAATTTTTCTTTGCCATCGGGTTAGATCTTCTCGCTTTCCCTGGTCTGAGACCAGGATCAAGCGTGTCCAACCCGCGGGGTCAAGGCCCTGCAGGCGAATTCGTATTCTTCCAACGAGTCGGCAGGCTCTTGACAGAGAATCAAACGAACCATAGATTTATGACTTGCATCACCACCAGGTTCAGATGCTCTCGCATGCCGTCACCGACGCATCCGCTCGATTCACACTGCATTCGCTCACCCCTTGGAGGACCACATCATGAAGACTCAGGCTGCTGTTCTATGGGAACTGAACGCAGATTGGAAGGTTCAGACAGTAGAACTCGATGATCCGGGCCCTACCGAGGTACTTGTCGAGATGAAGGCGACAGGACTGTGCCATTCGGACGATCATTCGGTGACCGGCGACATGCCGACCCCACGCCCGATCGTCGGTGGGCACGAAGGCGCCGGGATCGTTCGCAAGGTAGGAGCAGAAGTCCACGGCCTCGCTGTCGGCGACCATGTCATCACCTCATTCATCCCGGCCTGCGGGAAGTGTCGCTGGTGCGCAATGGGAATGCAGAACCTGTGCGACAACGGGGCCATCATTCTCGAAGGCACTCAGCCGAGTGGCGGATACCGGATGCACATCGACGGAACGGATATCGGGACACTGAGCACGCTCGGAACTTTCGCCGAATGGCAAGTTTACGACCAGATGTCGGTTGTCCGTATCGATAAGGACATCCCACTCGATGTCGCCTGTCTCGTGGCTTGTGGCGTCCAGACCGGTTTCGGCTCGGCAACCACGGCGGCGGAGGTGAAGGCCGGCGATGTCGTCTTGGTGATCGGTGCGGGTGGAGTCGGGATGAATGCAGTGCAGGGCGCCGCAATGTCTGGTGCGAGTCACGTCGTCGTGGTGGATCCCGCACCGTTCAAGCGGGAGCAAGCCCCCTTGTTTGGCGCCACCGAGACGTTCGCCGACTTCGCCGAGGCCGACGAGTTCGTCAAATCGATCACTAATGGACAGGGAGCAGACTCCGCCATCGTCACGATGGGTGTTGTGCACGGAGAAGATATCGGTAGGGCGTACAACGCAATTCGTAAGGCCGGTACTCTCGTGATCACCGGTCTGAGTCCAGTTGACGAGGACGGACTCCCCGGCGTCAACGCTTTCACGCTCGCCATGTTCCAGAAGCGTATTCAAGGTGCGCTGTACGGCATGGCATCCCCGCGCGAGGCGATGCCGATGCTGCTGCGCTTGTACCAGTCGGGCAAGCTCAAGCTCGACGAACTGATCACCCGCCGCTATACCCTCGACCAGATCAATCAGGCGTACGCCGACATGCACGACGGACGCAATATTCGCGGGATCATCGAATTCGGTAGCAAGTAGCGCCCACCAGTACATCCGTGCACCCGACGCACACCTTCGAACACTCGAGATCGAGGAGCTCAATCATGTCCGTACCGACAGCCACAGATCCATCGACGCGTACATACCGAACAACTAATCCGGCGACCGGCGAAGTGGTTCGGGAGTACCCGCCACTGACCGACGCCGACGCCGATGCCCTATTGATTCGCGCGCATGCGGCGTACCAGACGTGGCGTCGGACTCCGATTGCCGAGCGAGTGCGTCTGTTTCGGAAATTCATCGAACTGCTGGAAGCGAACGTGGACGAACTGGCCGCGCTCGTGACGACGGAGATGGGCAAGCCGTTGGCTCAGTCGGTGGCGGAGATGGACATGGTCACGTCGACTTTTCGGTACTACGCAGACAACGGTGAGAAATTGCTCGCCGACGTCGAGACCGAGATCGCCGGTTTCACTCGGGCGATTACACGCCGGGAACCAGTCGGGGTGGTTCTCGGCATCGAACCATGGAATGTTCCGATGTATCAGGCAATGCGCGCAACAGCGCCGAACCTGATGTTGGGCAACACGGTTCTGCTCAAACCATCCGAAATCTGTGCTGGTTCGACGCTGTTCTTCGATCACCTCTTCGCAGAAGCGGGCTTTCCGGCCAATGTGTACCAGACCGCACTTGTGTCGACCACCCAGGTTTCCGCGTACATCGCCGACGACCGCGTTCGCGCAGTCACCTTGACAGGATCTGATCGCGCCGGATCCGCTGTCGGAGAGCAGGCTTCACGTCACATCAAACCGGTTGTACTCGAACTCGGCGGATCCGATGCGTTCATCGTGCTCGAGTCCGCCGATGTCGAGGCCGCTGCGGACACGGCGGCGGGACTGCGGTTGTTCCTCGGCGGTCAGTTCTGCAATGCCCCGAAGCGGGTGATCGTGACCGATGCCGTCGCAGACGACTTCATCGCTCGCTATGTTGCCACCTTCGCCGCCAATACACTCGGTGACCCATTCGACCCCGCTACAACCGTTGGACCACTGTCGAGTTCGGTGGCGGCCGACACCCTCGAGGCGCAGTATCGTGACGCAGTCGACAAGGGTGCAACCGTCCTCGTTCCTGGCGGGCGCGTCGATGGGCCGGGCGCGTTCTTCACCCCGGCGGTACTCACGGACATCACCCCCGATATGAGGATCTTTTCCGAAGAGGCATTCGGTCCGCTCGGCATGATCTACCGCGTCGCCGATGCTGCTGCCGCGGTCAAGCTCGCAAACGAATCTGCATATGGATTAGGCGGTACCGTGTTCGGAGATTCCAACGCTGCACGCGATGTGGCGCAGCAACTCGACACCGGAATGGTGGGAATCAACAATTTCCTCGGCGCGCCTGCCGAGATCCCGTTCGGTGGAACCAAGCGCTCCGGAGTAGGCCGCGAGTTGGGCGCATCCGGCATGGACCAGTTCGCCAACATCAAGACATACGGCATTTCCTGAATCGAACGAGATCCGTTTCGTGCCGACTCACCATATGTTGGTTCACGCGGGTCCTGATTAGCAGCGCCAAGGTCACAGTCGGACCGGCGCCGCTGGTCAGGACCCGCTGCGATCTCGGTATCAGTGGCCTGGGAAGGACGGTGATCTCGCTCCGCCCGGATGGGCGTGCACCAAAGGAAGTTACCCACGAAAGAAAGGGTGAACGCCAAAAAACAGGGTTGGCTGTCGTCGCATCCCACTTTTCGCAGTCGATACCTGGCGTCCCTAACGCGCCGGCATGCACAGTGGCAGCGCCGACGAAACTTGGCTTGACCGAGCACCCTCGTACTCGTCGACGTAAACCCGGTATGCGAGCGGGATGGGCGACGGCCCAAGGTAATTGTCTGTTGTCGTGAAGAAGAGTGCTTCGATGATCGCGGCACCTTTCTGCCGGGCGCTGCCGTCTGCGGCCGGGAGTCAGTCGTTCGCACCGACCATTCGGAGTGCCAGTTCGACGTAGCGTGTTGCGATGATGTCGGGCTCGGAGTACGTATTCGAGGGGAACCATCGGCTGACGTCGACGCCGAGAGACGTGATGGCTAGTGTGGCGGCCTCGACGTCGATTGTTTGGAAGTCTCCTGACGCATCGCCGGCTTCGATGATTCGTGTGAATACCCGTGACGTGGTCCGTCTGATGTCTGCGATTGCGTTGAAGTGCTCGTGTGAGAGCGAACGTAGTTCGTGTTGCACGACTCTCGCGAGTGCGTGGTTGTCGGCGTGCCACTTCACGTACGCAGTTACGGTGGCCGCCAGCCTCAGAGCGGGCGGCGCGATCGGCTGGTCGGCGTGCATGACGGTGGCGAGTGCGGCGTTATGGCCTTCCAAGCTGATGGCGAACAGTAGCGATTCTTTGGTCTTGTAGTGGGGGTATACGGCTCCAGGACTCAGGTCCAGACTGGCTGCGATTTCCCGAGTGGTGCTCGCCCCATATCCCTTGGCTGCGAAGACTTCGATAGCCGCAGTCCGTATGCGGGCGGCGGCTTTTGACGTGCCTACCTCACATGCGACAGCTTGCGCGGGTGTGCTCATCGCACGGTTGCCTCTCGATCGTTTGAGGTTGACAGGTATCCATCTGCGCAGTCAGTATATGCGAGCGCATAGAAACTATGCGCTCGCATATTTATGGCCGCGCGGTGCTCCGCGCGAAACCCACCCCCGCTCGAGTGCGTCCGCACTCGGCCCCAACTCAGGAGGCTTCATGCCCGAGGCTGTCATTGTTTCTGTTGCACGCTCGCCGATCGGCCGCGCCATGAAGGGATCGCTCAAGGGTATGCGCCCGGACGATCTGACCGCGCAGATGGTCCAGGCCGCTCTTGCAAAGATTCCGGCTCTGCGTCCCTCCGACATCGACGACCTCATGCTCGGTTGCGGATTGCCGGGAGGAGAGCAGGGGCAGAACATGGGCCGCAACGTCGCGATCCAACTCGGCTACGACTTCATCCCCGGTACGACGGTCACCCGGTACTGTTCGTCATCACTGCAGACCACAAGGATGGCCCTGCATGCGATCAAAGCCGGTGAGGGCGACGTCTTCATCTCCGCCGGTGTCGAGACTGTGTCTCGATACACCAAAGGCAACTCCGATTCACTTCCCGACACGCAGAACCCGCTGTATGCCGACGCACAGGCTCGCACCGAGAAGCTAGCCCAGGGCGGTCAGCAGTGGGTCGACCCCCGCCAGACGGGTTTGCTCCCCGATACCTACATCGCCATGGGGCAGACCGCCGAGAACGTTGCCCAGGTCACCGGAATCACCCGCGAAGAGCAGGACCGCTGGGCGGTACGGTCCCAGAACCGCACCGAGGAAGCGATCAAGAACGGCTTCTTCGCACGCGAGATCACCCCGGTCACACTCCCGGACGGCACAGTCATCAGCGAAGACGACGGTCCTCGTGCCGGCACCACCTACGAGGCCGTCAGCCAACTCAAGCCCGTATTCCGACCCGACGGCACCGTCACCGCCGGCAATGCCTGTCCACTCAACGACGGATGGTGAAGTCCGGATCAGTTTTCTTGTGTCCTCGAGATGCCGTCTGCCTCATGAACAAGGTTGATCAACGAGCGGATATCGGAATCCGGGAGATCGTGGAGTTCAGTGCGTCGACTCCACCAATGCTTACGGACACTACGAACGCACGTGAGTTGCATACCTGTGGCATCGAGCGTGTCCCAGAGCTCATCCAAGACCGTATTCGTCATGGTCTGTGTATACCTCACTGGCGGAGCTGACGAAGTGCAGCGATTCTCGTCGAGCAGACTTCATATCGCCCCCGGGAAAGTTGACGCCTGCCCGGCGGCCGGCCACCTTCGGTGTCCCCCGAAATGAACTCCGCTGCGCTCCGTTCTGTGAAAAACATTGATTTGTTTTCACTTCTGGCCTTCCGATTCTCGTCGGCGGTGACCTGCGCGCAACCCCTGGCGGCGCAAGCGCCGGCCGATGGCTCCGAGAAATTTTCGCCACTCGCAAGCTCCCGCCGAAATTTTCTCGGCCCAGGGGTGGCGCTCCGGCCCCCTCATGCCGACGCGATTCTCCTTTGCCAGAAGGCGAAAAAAATTGGCGGGGCACGAGGCCCGGTCACTTTCACAGCAAGGGGAACAGCATGCAGAACATCCGCTTGAACACCGCCGCCGAGGTATTGGCCGCAATCCCGGCGCTGCTCGGCTTCGCCCCTACCGATTCTCTCGTGATGATTGCACTCAGCGGAGCTGACGGAGAACCGGGCATGCTTGCGTTCGTAGCGCGCACCGACGTTGTCGGAGCTGCGCCGACCGATCAGTACCGCATTGCGTTCGAGCAGGCCGAAGCAACGGCCGTCATCTGGGTTGTAGTCGGCACAGGCCCGGTAGCAGCAGCCGCACTCGACCAGATCGAAGGCGCGCAAAGAGAACTCGACACCATTGGCGTCCGCACTATCCGCACCCTCGTCACAGAAACCCTCGAAGTCGGCTCGCCATGGTTCGACACCAACGGAAACGAGAGCGGACACACCACCGACCCGACACTCTCGGAAACCAACATGCACCGAATCATGAGCGGACGAAAGGCCCCGACCACGCGCGCGGACATCGAAGCCCGCTTCACCGAAGACACCGCCGCCGATATGGACGCCGCCCGAGCAGCAGCCCACGAACAAGGCGACGAATTCGCACGAAATACGATCGCCGAAATCGCCGAGACCGTGCGAAATTTTGAGGTACCCAGCCGCGACCTAGCCGCCCGCGCCGGATTGTGCGCAGCAATGGACACCAACCACCGCGAAGCGATGATCGGAATCGTCACCATCAGCGCCGCAGCCGCAACAGACACCTTCGCCACCATCGCCGCGCACCTGCGCGGAAACTTCCGCGTCCAGATCCTCACCCTCGCAGGGCTAGCGGCCTACGTCGACGGTGACGGACCCGCCGCCGGGATCGCATTCGAGACAGCCCGCCGTATCGACGTGGACCCCAGTCTCACAAAGCTGCTCGAACTACTCGACTCATCCCTCACCGTCGGGATCAAGCCCGAAGCGATCGCCGAACTCGGTGCAATCGGCGTCGAAGTAGCACGCTCGATCGGAATCGACCTCGACACCGAATAGCCGTCTCCAACGAACAACGCGGCCCCGACTCAACTCGAGAGAGTCGGGGCCGCCCCCGTACGTGATGGTGGTTGTTCGGGCATCGAGCCCTCACAACCACTACGCCACACCGCGCATACCGAATGTCCGGCCGCGCCTAACTACCCGATCAGTTGAAAACGTCCGGATCACCCTGCGCCGGAAACGCAAAGTCGATGCGCGGCCGATCCACCACGGGAACCGGAACACCGGTCAAACCCTCGACCACAGCCACCAAATCCGCGTCCGTGATGACCCGCGTGTGCTTGGTTGTCTGATACAGAGAAGCTTCCACTGCCGACCGCTTACGCGGAACGTCGTTCTCAGTCATCTACTTGCCTTTCGGTCGTCAAAAAAGTGTCGGAGTGTCCGTGCGCAGCAAAGCGGATTCCACCGCGTCCGCATCCCACCCATTGCGCAATGCAGCCCGTAAAGCTTTCGATCGCGCCGCACGGGCGGCGCGATCCGGGCCGTACCAATGCCAGCTCTGCCCCCGGCCGCCGCCGCGACCTTTCGCGCTCATCCCCGCAAGATTTTGCGATTGCGTGCCTGCAACCACATGCGGACGTCCGGCGATGCTCGTCGTCGCCCGGACACAGATCGGGTTGTCACACACCTCGTGGATTGCGAACTCGGAATCGGCCAACGGCCGACCGAGTTCGAGCATCAACGCGTACCGATGCGGACGCACGACCCGCTGCCGCCCATCGCGCATCAACCAAAATCTTCCGTACCCGTCATCAGAAATACTGCCGGTCCAAAAATGGCAATCCCGCTCGCCAGGTCCGCGCACGATGAACCGTTCGAAACGTTCCCGCTCCGGATCGCCGAGCGCCGGAAGCGTTAGGACGTCCACCATCAGAACGAACCCCTAACGCTTGTGAGCGTTGCCGACGAATCGGCCGCGGTTTCCCCCAACCGGGGACAGCGATATCCCTCATGTGGATGCCCGAGATTTCTGTTCCCGCTCCGCTCGATCTCAGGCAACACACAATCGGTCGCTGACACCCAACCGGGGAAAACCACGAAGGCCGGCATTGGTTTGCTGATCGCTTCTACGACGCCAGCGCGGCAGAATCAGTCGACGAGGTTGAAGCAGGCGCAGGCGAAGAATCGTCCTTCGACGCGGCCTTGTCGGCAGGTACCTTCTCCGCCTTCTGTTTCGGTTTGGTCGACCGCAGCAACTTGTTGACCTCGGTCGTCGTCAGGCCGGTCAGCTGCGCGATGCTCGCCACCGTTTCGCCGCGAGATTTGAGATCCGCAATCGCAGCCGCACCGGAACGGTCGGCGTCCGCGATTTTGGTCTCGGTTTCTTCACGGATGCGTTCGATACGCGCCCGCGCATCGTCGCTGATCTTCTCCCGCGACTCCTGCGCCTTGAAGAACCGGACGAGATCGTCCTCGACCTTCTTCAAACGCTCTTGCTCTTCCGCGAGACGGGCGGCATTCGCTGCGCGTGCCCGATCCCTCGCGCTGACCGTGGATGAATTTGAGGACGCCATGCCGCAAACCCTACCGCCGGAAGCGGCGATCGGCCATCAATTGTTCCCCGCCCACCTAACGGTTCCCGGCTCAAAAACTCGGGCCAACCATCACAACGTCACTGAACCTTTTCACACATCACCATGTCAAACCATCTATCCATCCAGCTCATCCACTTTTTCAAACACTTCGCTTCCCTCAGCACCAGCAGTTCGTTCCTCACCAAATGCACTTCGGTTCACTCAGCCAAACCCCCAAAATTCAGACACACCTCTTGCTGAATTTCAGACTTTGGGGGTGTGGTGCTCTTTCTGTGCCGCCGGAAGCGGCTAAGGTGGCCATGTGATGACCCTCCACGTGCTGCACGCGGGCGATGGCTACGAGTACCTGACAAGTCAGGTTGCCACCGCTGACCGCGAACGCGAGCACGGGCAGGAGTTGACCGACTACTACTCCGCACACGGCACCCCGCCCGGTACGTGGTTCGGTGGCGGACTCGAAGATCTCGCACGAATGGATGCCGACACCGAGATCGCGGACGAGCATCGGATCAGTGACGGCGCCACGGTGTCGGAACCGCAGATGAAGGCACTCTTCGGGGAGGGCATGCACCCCAACGCCGACCCTATGGTTGAGGCGTCAATCAAGAGTGGGATGGACCCGAAGAAGGCCGTCAAAGAGGCTCGACTCGGCCGCAAGTTCCCGGACTTCGCCAATGACATCCCCCTGCTGAAAGCCCACCGCGCAGCCCTGGAGCAGTTCGCGGTCGACAATGCCCGCCGGCCATCGAAAGCGGAGTCCGGTGCGTTGATGGAGAAGGTCGGAACCGCACTGTTCGAGGAGACGCACAAGCGTTCCGCACAGAACCCACAAGAGCTGTGGTCCTGGATTTCGGCGCAGAAGAACCGCGTCCGGCAACCCGTCGCAGGACAAGATCTGGTGTTCACACCACCCAAGAGCGTGTCGACGATGTGGGCTCTCGCCGACGACGATCTACGCCGCCAGATCGAACGAATCCACCACGAGACCGTCAAGGGCACACTCGGCTGGATCGAGAAGGAAGCATGCTTCACCCGCACCGGTGCGACGAGCCAAGAGCACCAGGACACCACCGGCATGGTCGCCACCCTCTACGACCACTACGACTCCCGCGCGGGGGACCCGAACCTGCATACCCACGCCGTCGTGTCCATCAAGGTCTGCACCGAAAAGGACGGCAAGTGGCGAGCTCTCGACGGCGCCACCCTGCACCGCTACGCCGTCGCCGCCTCCCAGCGCTACAACGCGGCGATCATGTCGAAAATGCACACCGAGCTCGGTTTCGGATTGACCGAACGCAGCACCGGACGTGGCCGGCAGAACGTCGTCGAGATCGCCGAAGTGCCGCAGCAGCTATGTGAAATGTTCTCCTCACGGCGCACTCAGATCGAGACCCGACGTGATCAGCTGGTCGCCGAATACCGTCAAAAACACGACCGGATGCCCAGCGCGAAAGCGATGTACGCGCTCTACCAACAAGCCAACCTCGACACCCGCGCCGGGAAGCAGGAACCGCAAACCCTGCGCGAAATGCAGAACAACTGGATCACCCGATCCGCGCAGATCCTCGGCGACGACACAGCAGTAGGAACCCTCGCCGAGCAATGGCGCGGCGTGCAGCGCGAACACGCCGCCGGCGTGCGTGAGCACCAGGCGATGCGCAAGGCCGGAACACCGGCCGAGGAAGCGAAACGAGTCGTCGAACACCTCGAGAACGGACGCGCAACGTGGGCGATCACCCACGTACACAGCGCCGTCGACGCGAACTTTGCGGCCGTCTCCTTCCCCGACGAAGCCGCACGTGCAGCCGCAGTGAAGGCCGTCACCGAACACGTACTGGGCGCGTCCGTGCACCTCCCGGCGGCGGAGCTACCCCCCGCGCCGGAGGCTCTCAGACGCCGTGACGGTGAGTTCATCCTCACCAACCACGGCACCGCATTACATACCTCCGCGAGCATCATCACCGCCGAACAGTTCATGCTCGACGCCACTCGAACACCGACCGCCTACATCGCGGCACAAGCCGGACTCGACAAGGTCGTCGAAAAGATCGCCCGCACCAGCGATCATCCACTCAACGCCGGACAGCGAGAACTAGCCGAGCATTTCGTCGGCTCCGGAACACTGCTCGCCGTCGGTGTCGGCCCGGCCGGCACCGGCAAGACGACGTCGATGAAAGCGGTCACCGACACTTGGCGCGCAACCGGACACGAGGTCATTGCGCTCGCACCGTCCGCCGTCGCGGCCGAAACCTTGGGCGAAGAAATCGACGTCACTGCCCACACCCTCGCGACCCTGACGTACCCGTGGCGCGGCCTCGAAGACTACGAACCGCGCAGCCTCCCCGAGCACATCGAGATCCCCGCCGGGGCGATGCTGCTCGTCGACGAAGCATCCCTGGCATCAACCAAAGACCTCGCCGCCATCACCGAAATCGCCGCCGCCAAGGGCGCCGTGGTCCGTCTACTCGGTGACCCGAATCAGCTCGACGCCGTGGAAACCGGTGGAGCGCTGCGACTGCTCGCCGAAGAGACCAACGCACCCGAACTCACGCTCGTCGTGCGCTTCGGCAAAGACACCGAACAAGCCGAGAACTCCCTCGCCCTGCGGCACGGTGAAGAGAGCAGCTTGGAGCTGTTCTACTCCCGCGGATGGGTCCACGAGGGCACCGCCGCCGAGATGAAAGACGCCGCCGCCACCGCCTACCTCGCCGACATCGGGGCCGGGAAAACCTCGATCGTCATGCTCTCCACCCGAGACGACGTCCGCGAAGTGAACCTCGCGATTCAAGCGCACTACCGCGTCGCCGGCACCGCCAAAGCCGGCAACACAGTGACCCTGTCCGACGAACTCGACGCCGGAGTCGGTGACATCGTTCTGACCCGCAAGAACAAGCGCCGTCTGCGCACCAAGGGCGGCAAACGGCGCAACATGTTCGTCCGCAACGGCGACTTGTGGACGGTCACCGCCGTGAACGAGAACGGATCGCTGAACCTGCGCAGCAAAACCCACGAGGGCACGATCACCCTGCCTGCCCGGTACGTGAAGCGGAACACCGAACTCGGCTACGCCGCCACCGTGCACCGCAGCCAAGGCATCACCGTCGACACCTCCCACACCACCGTCGGGCACAGCACAAACCGGCCCGGCCTCTACGTCGCGACCACCCGCGGCCGCACCGAGAACCACCTGTACGTCCCCGTCGAACCCGGCGTCACCCAAGACACCGAAGGGATGCACCTCTCCGAAATCCAGACTCCGAACTCCCGCGAAGTTCTCACCCGCATCCTCGCCAACGACAACGGCCACAAAGCCGCCATTACCGAAATCCGCGACGCACTCGAGCACGCCCGCAGCCCGCAGCGACTCCGCGAGGCGTACCACGCCGCACACAGCAGGTTGCGCGATCGCTGGCTCGACGACGTCCTCGACCGGGCGTTGCCCGCAGCACTGCTCGCGACGATCGCCGCCGAAAACCCCGGCAGCCTCGCCGAACTGCGCACCACACTCGGACAGGCGCACGACCGAGGTGACAGCGCCCGGCGCATCCTCAACGACGCACTCGCATCCGGTGAACTCCACACCGCCCGCGATGTCGCCCGTGTCCTGAACTTCCGCATCGTCGAAGCCACTCAGGCCGCAGCAGAAGCGGCGGCCGAGCGTTCCGGCACAGCGCTCCCCCCGCTCCCCCCGCTGCCCCCGCGCACCACCAGCACTGACAAAGAACTCGACGACTACGCCCGTATCGTCGCCGATCGCTACGCCACCGCCCGGCCGGAACATGAGCGCACCGACGGCATCGGCGCGACCATCCGCCGGTACGACGAGACGCGGGCGCAACTCGACACCACACGCATCCACCGACCTGTGCGGGAAGCGTTCGAACCCGAGATCGCCGAACGGATCCTCGCCGAAGCCGGTGTGCAGCGACTGGGCCGCCACCTGCGCAAAGCAGCGCTCGCCGGGATCGCACCCGAGGCAGTTCTGTCCTGGCACGCACAGCAACTCGAAGCGCGCGGCGAAGACGTCACCGCCGCGAACCTGATCAAAGACATGGCACCAGCCATCACCGCAGCAACCGAGAAGACGAACACCCGCTGGGCAGCCGAACACGACGAGATCCTGCGCGAGCACTTCCCTCTCGCGGTCGCCGCCGCAGAACGCACCGAAGACCCGCGGTGGAACGCAGCAGTAGGCCGTATCCGCGAACTCGTCACCCACGCAGGTTTCGACGTCGACGAACTGTGCCGCACGATCGAGACCGCCGCGCACTCCGCCGCCCACGTCACCGGCATCACCGACGCACTCGACACCATCGCGCCGGCGGCATCAGAGCCCGTCGACCCCGCAGCACCGCACTGGGTGCCCTCCCCCGACCTCGACGCCCACCTCGTCGACCCCACCCTCGCCGAGCAGCTCGACAACACCTACACCGACATCGCCGCCGAACACACCGCGAACACCCGTCGCATCGGTACCGACGATGCTCGCGGCAACGACCCCGAACTGCGCTTCACCGAGCACCTCGAAGAGCGGCCCGAAGCCGCCGAGATCGCAGCGCAGTGGGATCGCACCGCCGCCGAGATCCAGGCATACCGCGACCGCCACAGCATCACCGACACCACGTCAGTGGCCGGCGACCGACCCGAGAACAAGGCCGACATCGCACCCTTCAACACCGTTCACCGCGACATCGACACCCTGCACGACCGCATGCAAGAACATCGCGAAGAACAGCGCCGCGCCGAGCGCCAGCAGGCGACGCTCGAGCACCAGCACACCATCGCCCAACACGTGGAACACGAACAAAAACGCCGCGGACCGCGCCTGTGACAGCCGACGGGCTGGCGTTTCGTCAGACGACAGAGGGGGCGGGCGATCTCAGCGTGATCGCCACCATCCCGCGATCCGATCGCGCCATCTAGGTGCAGCGATCGCAGGGGCAGGACTGAGCGGGGGAACCACCGGTTGTGGTTGCTGGACTTGTGTCGAGGTGGGCCGGCCGCTTGCGATGATCCGGCGATCAGCCGCGCCAGGAGGTCGACGCACCTGAACCCCGACGTCGGTGAGGATGCTCAGATCGAGAGTCCATTCCCCAACGGAGCGGGCTCGCCACTCATCGAATGCGGCAGCAACATGGCGCCGCGCCTGCGGACGGGTCATTCCGGTGACCGCAATCAGATGCTGCAAAGCTTGCTCTTCATTGCCTTTGATCTGCGCGAATCCGAAATGCGTCACCTGGTGACAGGGCGTACAGAGACAGATGAGCCGGCCCAGACGTTGCACTTTGGTCGGCCAGTCGTACTGCCATCTCTCGTGCACTTCGAGCCACCGCTGCGACGCTCTGTCTTCCGGGAAACCGCAGATCTCGCACTGCATCCCGGCGCGCCGCGTGACCATTCGGCGCAGTCTTTCCCAATCCTTCGGTTCGACGCAGTACCGGACATTGGTGAACCAACACGTATCAGGGACGAGGTCGACGAACAGACCATGACCGAGAGACCGGTCTTCACCCGGCAGGACCTCCGGAATGTCAGGGATCGCGACCCATCGCGACAGACCTGCCATCTCAACTCGGGGCGCATACCATCGCTTGGCTGACGGATCCCACTTCGCGCCCCCGGCCTTCGCCAGATCCTTCTCTACGTACGGAACATCCAGCCATATTCGACCCATCGTCGCTGCTCCCCTCAGCCTGCTCGACGAGCTAGACCCTACCGATCGCACAGTGCCTGTCGCGCTCGACGAGGCGTGCACGTGAGTGCGAAACGCCGAACTCAGTCCGTGACCTTGAAGTAGCGGACTTCCCGGAGCGGTTCGCGGACTCCCTCGCTCCAGTAGTAAAGATCGACCAGCGTCGAGTCCTCAGTGTTGACGCGATCGATGCCGACTTCATTCACGAGACCGAAGCCGTACTCCACGAATTCTGATTCATCCCGCTTCCGGGCAAACAGTTTCATTCGACGAGTATCGCCAACCCCGCCGACAGGATCGACGGCGTGTCGGAAAACTCATTGCCGTGACACACAAAGTGAGTCACACTGTGAAACATGGATGTGAAACGGCTACCTGTAACACTCGACAGCGACGATCAAGCGGAAATCGCCGTGTTCGCCGACCCTGACCGCCTCGAAGCAGGAATCCTGCGGGAATGGGCGCAGCAGCAGCACATCACCATCCGCGACAACTCCGAGTCCGGGATCGCGCGCGCCCTTCTCCGTGCGGGTGCAGAAGCACTCCGCGAGAAGGCTCTCGAAGCCGGCTATGCCGAACTCGCCAAGGATCAAGAAGAAGGCCTAACGGAACAACGAGCGCGGCGGCGAAGCTACGCCGAGCGCGTCGACCGGGCCTACGGCGAATGACGGCCGCGCTCCGCGGGCAGATCTACTGGTTCGACATGGGACACGGCGAGAAGCCGTGGGTGGTGGTCTCCAACAACGTCCGTAACCGCAACCTGAACACGG
>NZ_JCALDM010000028.1:0-24688 GCF_059812845.1 Mycobacterium sp. NGS34 | reverse complement strand
CTTTCGGCCGCCGTTGACACTGCCGGTCCGTCACTGAGCCCATGCACCCGTTGAGGGCGTGCTTGGTGATCTTATAGGAGCTTGTCGTAGCAATGGGGCCCATCACTGTCTTGTCCCATCGGCCCGCGCTCAGGGGTGCTGCCCGTGTCGGTACCACTGAAGGAGGCCAATGCCCGCCGCATCGACCGACGCCATCTTTGTCGGAGTCGATACTCACGCCGATACGCACCATGTTGCTGTTGTCGACCATCTCGGACGCCACCTCGGCGATCGAGAGTTTCCAGCGGATCCGGCTGGATGCCGCAGCCTCTTGGACTGGATGTCCTCATTCGGATCGGTCACGGGCGTAGGAGTGGAAGGCACCGGAACCTACGGAGCCCAATTGGGGCGGGTTCTGAGGGCTGCGGCCTGGCGGTGCTCGAGGTCAACCGGCCCGACCGCGCAACACGGCGTGCCAACGGCAAGTCTGATCCCGTTGACGCCTACGCGGCAGCGCAAGCGGTGGCCTCTGGTCGGGCTGCCGGCGTTCCGAAATCCCGAGATGGCATCGTGGAGTCCATCCGCTGCCCGCGGGTAGCTCGGCGATCGGCCATCAAGGCAAAGACTCAGTGCATCAACCAGATTCGCGGACTGCTGATCACCGGTCCGGTGGATTTGCGTGAACAGATGAAACCGTGGGGAACCGTCGGTTTGATCCAGGCCACTGTCGCGTCTCCGTCCGGGAACCGACCTCTCGTGGCTGGCAGCGGCGACCAAACTCACGTTGCGTTCCCTGGCTCGCCGCCACCTGGCACTCAGCGACGAGATCCGCGAACTCGACGTTGTCTTGGACGACTTGACCGCCACGGCCGCTCCCGGACTGCTGGCCAAGACCGGCGTCGGCACCGAGGTCGCCGGACAGCTACTGGTGACTGCCGGTGATAACCCCGAGCGACTGCGTTCGGAGGCCTCCTTTGCCCATCTGGCCGGCGTTGCTCCCATCCCGGCGTCATCGGGGCGCGCCAACCGCCAGCGACTCAACCGCGGCGGCGACCGAGCCGCGAACAAAGCACTCCACACCATCGCGGTAGTCCGGCTGAAATACGACGAACGCACCCGCACTTACTCCCGGCGGCGAACCGCTGAAGGACTGTCGATGAAAGACATCGTGCGCTGTCTCAAACGAGCGATCGCCCGCGAGATCTACCAGGAGCTCACGCGCCCAACGGGATTCACAACCACTGGGGTCAGACGGCAGAACCCGGGCCGACACAGGGGTTGACGTTTCTATAGGAGCATCCCCTTTTCAACCGCATGGGTCGCAGGTCGGGACTTCGCAACCGTTAGAGCATCGACTGGATCATCATTCCGCCGTCATTGGCGGCTTGGGTAGTCGCGTCGCCGGTTTGTCGGAAGTTGATGAAGGCCGACAGCTGGCTGGAGGTGTTCAGCAGCTCATCGAATGCGCCGAGGACGGGGATGGCGCCCTGCTGTGTCGAGATGTCGGCGGTGTAGTCGATGGACGCTTGCTGCTGGAAGTTGGCGCTTTGCAGCGTGTTGATCGTGGGCCCGGTCAAGTTCTTCATGTTGCTCAAAGCGCCCGATGCCGTGGTCATTACCCCATTGATGTCGGCCTGCAGCATGGCGGTGACATCTGTGCCGGTCGCGGCTTTGACGCGGACGTACATCTGCGCGGTGGAGTCGGCGTTGTGGAGCATCACCCAATCCGGGCCCCGAATTGCGCCCATCCAGCCGGGTGCGGGGGTGATCGAGATGCCGTGCGCGATGGTGATCGAGGCGGCCGACGTGAGGGTCACTGCCCCGCCGTGCACTGTCGTCGGTGTGCGCGCGGGCTGGTCTGACGCAGTGGGCGGTTGGGGAATGTTGGACTTAGCGGGGGCTGCCGCGGCGGCAGGGCGACTGGGCAGCACCGGCAGTTTGGGTCTGTTAGCGGCGCGGGTCAGCACGATCGCCACGGTCACGGATGCGGCGATGAGCATGACCACTGCGGTGATGGCGGCGATGGTGACCGGGCCCAGTCGGTGCCCGACCCGCGCCTCGCTCCCGGGATGGTGCGGTGAGGAAGTGTTCGGTGGCGGTGGTGTTGGTGGCATGGTGGTTTCTTGGTGCGCTGTGGACGGGGCGGGGTGGCGGGCCAGCGCGGCCGTGGCTATTCCGCAGGCCTGGCAGAACGCGGCACCGGCGCCGATGGCTGCGCCGCAGTGGGCGCAGATCTGCTCGGTGTCGGGGGCGCGACTCAAGACGCGGTCGCCGCTGAGGGCGGCCTGGGCTTCGGCGAGCAGTGAGGTGTGCAGCGTGTCGCGTGTTCCGAGTAGCCCAGCCGCGGCCAGCACCAGTGCCGCCAGGGTGGTCAGCATGACGCCGCGGGTGCCATACGGGGTGAGCAGGGTGGTGGCCAATTCGTAGAGCACCACCAGCCCCAGGCCTTTGGCCAGTCCCAGGGCGACGCTGACCCCGGGGCCGCGCAGCGGGACCACGGCCATGGCGGCGGCGGTGGCGAAGATGATGGGCTGCAAAAACCCGAGCGTCAACGCGATGAACGCCGCATGCGCCGGATCGAACCTCAGCCCGGCGAACGCATTCGCTGCCTCCCCGGCCCTCGCTGCGATGTGGGTGAATGCGCCGCGTTGCACGACCACGCTGAGCCCCAGTGACAGCGCGGCACCGCTGAGTGAGCAGATGACCACAGCATCGACGGGGTGGCGAAAGGCGCTGCGCGCGGTGATCAGCAGCGGCGCGATGAGCGCCGCGGCGAAGGCCACGATCGGAACAAGCACGCCCAGCTCGAGGATTGAGGTGAGCGTGGGCAGCCGGTGATCGGGAGCGGCCAGCAGCACCGACATAGCGAAGTAGTGGTCGAGCAGCCCCACCCCGACGCCGAGCGCCAGGGAAAGTAGAACCGCCCCGCCGATGACGGTGATCGGCTCGTCGCGCCACGCATCGTGGTCATGCACATAAGTCAGCACCACCGCCGGCAGCGCGATCGCCGCCAATACCAGCGCGATCGACAGCACCCCGAACGCGGCCGCGACCAACGCCGCCAACAGCGCCAGCGTGATCGCGCCGCGATAAATGTGGCGACGCCCGCCCGACAAGTGCGGCATCAGCGTGCTCATCACCGCCAGCGCCCGCACCGGTTCGTCGGGATCGGCAGCGAAATGCCGGGATCGATCGATGCCCGGGTGCAACGGAGTGCCGCAACCGGTGCAAAAGCAGGCCGCATCAGGGTGCGAGGTCGAACAATTCGGGCAATGGCAATCCATCTTCTGCTCCTCCTTGTCAGTAGCCAAAAGCCTTGCGCGGCAACGACTGCATCGTGCACGCAAAACAATCGCGACGGGTGGTGTTGTCGTGACAGCCCATAATGTTTCGCGCCGGTACCCCTACTAGGTAGGGCCTTAGGTCCCCTGCACCAGGGGAACCAAGCGCCGGCTGTGGGATCTGGCGGCGACTATCGCGGCTGCGGGGTTTCGTGAATCGAAACGTGAGGTAAACCAGCACAATCGCGGGCCGGGTCGCAGGTAACCTGCCGTGAGCCAGCTGGAGGGTTGCTGTGACAGATTCGTCCGGTGAACGCGCATCGTCGGCGGATCACCCCTGATTGCCGGTGCGCGGTCGGGGTCTAGCAGTTCAGATGAGGAATGCAACCAGAGGGTGCGTCGCCGGGGGAAGCCTCGAAGCTAGGACCGGCTGCCGGTGCCGCAGGACCGGGGGTGGCCGGCGGCGCCGGCGCCACGCTGGAGGTGGGGGTCGCCACCGGTGTGGTCGTGCTGCTGGACAATTCGCTGCCACCACCGAATCCAATCGCTAGGGCCAGGGTTGCCGCCCCACCTAACAGGGCCGATCACGGTTTTAGCTTGACGTTCCATCAGCATCTCCATGCTGAGTCGTATTGCGGTGCGTCCCCAATGTTATCCACACCGTGCCCCTACAGGGTAGGGGCACCTAGTACATGTCCTACGCAGGTGAGGAACGAGGCCTCGAGCGCTATTGGATCCGGATGCCGGTTCTCTCGAGGTTGCTCACGCGAACGAGATTGTACGAAGCACACGTGCCGATCGGCACGTGTGCGTGTAGGACAATGTGCGATAGGAACCTTGTCGCACGTAGCGCGGCTCGTTGTGGTCGTATCGATCCAGCGAGCAGGTCGGCAACGGGAGCCAAACCTCATCTCCTCCGCGGCGGCGGCTGCGGCTGCTGACAAAACGGCGCCGCGAAGGTTGTCGCTTGCGCCGGTCAGCGTGGTGGCGGGTTCAACAGGACGCCACAGTAGGGTTCGACACAGTCAGGAGGATTACCGATTGCGCCCTCACGGTCGTTGTTGATGGGTGCGGTCGGCGGTGGGGGAGTTGGCGCCACGCTGGAGGTAGGCGTCGCAAGCTGCGTGGATGGTGCTGTGTTGCTTGACAACACACCACCTCCGACGCCGGCAGCTAATGCAACTACAACAGCGCCGCCGGCCAGCGCGATCCTGGTTTTGGCTCGAGATGGCATCTTCTTCTCCGTTTCGTGATTGGGGTTATGGTGCAAATCCCCAGCCTTCCGCGCTATACACGCGACCGGGTAGGGCCTTTCGCCCCGTCTGTGCACGGCAATCCGGCCCCCCTCCTGGCTGGGGGATCGATCCGGCGACCGCGCCGCATCGCGATCATCCGCGGGTCCGCGAGCCGCGAGTGGTCTCGGGCGACAATCCCGGCAATGAGCCCGATCTCACAACCAGCGCCGCCGGCGACCTCACCGAACCGCATGACATCGAGCTCCGCGACGTTGGCACAGTTGCTGACGAAGCCGCCAGCGCTGGCATCCAGTCGGACCCCCATGTGACTGGACCACGCACGCGCAACCTCTGTACGCCCGCCAGAACTACCCATCACCGTCATCAACCTGCTCCTTACCGGTTTGTGTTGGGTCCAGCCCGTCCTAACGAGCTGCGAGCCGCTTTGCTAGGACCGGCCGGGCAACAATTACCGGTGCGCAGGAACCGTGCACGACGGCCGTACTGACTGATCCCAACAGCGTCCCTGCCAGCCCGCCACGTCCGCGGTTACCGACGACGACCAGCTGGGCGGATTGACTCGTGTCGAAGAGCTGGCGCGCCGGTTGATCCCACACCACCAAACGGCGAACGGTCACGTCAGGATAGCGTTCCTGCCAGCCTGCGAGGCGCTCGGCCAGTGTCTTTTTCGCCGCAGACAGGATGGCCTGCTCCGACCATCGTTCCAGTCTCGGAACGTGCGCCATGTCGGCGTCATTGGCGGCGTGGAAGGCCAACAATGTGGCGCCGCGCCTGCTGGCTTCGTCGAAGGCGATCGCGATGGCCAACTCTGATGCCGGTGAGCCGTCAATGCCGACAACGACCCGCGCATGTTGCTGGCGTGGCGAAAGGTCATTAGGGATGATCGCGACGGGACAGTGCGCGTGGTGGGCCACCGCGGTGCTGACCGATCCGAGTGCGGCGCGGCGCCAGGCGTTGTGGCCGCGACTTCCGACGACGATCATCTGAGCGGATTTGGAACACTCGACCAGCGCCGCCGCGGGTGAGGAGACCACCACTTCGGTGCTGATCCGAGGGTTGCCGGCGCCTGATGCCTCGTCTTGCGCGATTTTGGTGGCGCGGCGAAGCCAGTGCCGTGCTTCGCGTTCTAGCCGTTGAGAACACGAATCAGGGGGCGGGGCAGGGTGCGTCGCCAGTACCGGTGCCCCGGACACCGACCGACCAAGGACGTGGATAAGGGTGAGCGGGATGTCACGCATGGCAGCTTCCCGGGTGGCCCAACGCACGGCCGCTGCCGACGACGCTGACCCGTCCACACCGACCACGATTCCTGAACATGTTGTGGCATAGGCCATTGCGTCACCTTCTTCCGATGGTTTGACCGCTCGGTGACCGGCACGTTGATCGGCACGGTGACCAGAATCGTTGCCGCGTCCCACTGCATAAACTGTTACATGACGACTCCGCGAGGCGTCGCCGATCAGTGAGAGTCACGCGAAATAAGCAATATTGCGCCCGTAGCCTCCCAGGAAACGGCTGAGACCTAGCAGTTCATGTGCGGGATGCAACCAGAGGGCGGCTCACCACCACCGGGACTCTCAAACTGGCTGGTCGGGCTAACGGTCGCGGTGTCCTCGGGTGCGACTGCGGGCGACGGCGCTGCCGCCACACTGGATGTCGGGGTCGCCACCGGTTTGGTTGTTACACTTAACGCTTGGCTGCCACCGGCGAGCAGGACTCCCAAGGCCAGCATCGACGCACCGCCCACCACCGCGATCGCCGTCTTCGCTCGGGTTTTCATCAGCTTCTCCGTTTCTAGCGCATTATCGGGACAACCCAATGATCGAGCAACATACCCCCGCCGGGTAGGGACTAAGTACCCACGACCGAAGGGCAATCAGGCCCCTGGTGATTGGGTGACCTGCGCGCCAACCCGGTTACCGCGTGGGTTACCCGCAACTGATGTGACGGGGTAACACGTATGATCTTCGGTGTCGGTGGGCCCCTAGTCTGGGCGCATTGGTCGCCTGTAGCTGCCCAGCCACCCTTCGAACATTCCCGTCGGTTGCGTGATGGACCCCGTCCCGGTCACAGTTCGACCGTGCCGTGTCCGTGAATATGATTTGTGCCACGGCTTTTCTTCACGGTGCCCGGGCGAAGCGGAATTGACCTGCTTTGTCCGGGCGGCGAAATGCCGCACGGCGCGCACACTCAGCGATGGGTGCCGACAGTGCGGTAGATCGGGCCTTTTTCATTGCGCGTGACGTGAGCCTGAAACTTTCCGACCCGGCCAGTGGGCCGGTCGTGTCTGTCAATCCACTTGGGCCTCGAACGTCTCCGGACCAAACCGCCCCACCTGCGTTGCGTCGCCAATCAACGACAACACCGCCTCCCCGGCGTTCGTCTGCATCGTCGCGGATCCGCGCGTGCGCCCGAGAGTAACCGCCAAAGTCGACGCGCCTATCGGCGCACACGCAACGGGAGGTAGTACTGGTGTCGTCGGGTGTTGTCGACGGTGTAGCCCAGCGCCTTGGCTGCGGCGTCACGGTCGGGCTCCAACCAGCGCTGGGTGTGCTGGCGTTCGAATTCGGCCCAGGACGGCACGGTGAACCTTTCCAGGATCGTGTCGGGATGTTCGGCACTGCGATACAGCCGCCAACTGTGGCCACCCGTTCGCAGGCGTGAGCGCCTGACCGCGCTCATCGCCACGACGAAGTGATCGAGGTTCACGGCCGGCACTCGATAGCGGACGGTCACCAGCACGGGTCCATCGTGAGGGTGTGGTTCAAACATGACCGTCGGTGAGGGCCAGCAAGTGCAAATGTCGGGGCTTGGCTTCCCGGTGGATGGCCGCAGCGGGAGCGCGACGACGCTGAGGGCGGCCGCGCCCAGCAACACCGCCGAGCAAATCAGCGCGATGTCAAGCCCGGCCCGCGTGGCAACGAGACCCCAGACATATGACCCGGCTGCCTGAGATCCGGTGAAGACCAGCAGATACATCGACAACCCGCGGGCCCGAACCCAGCGCGGCAACGACAGCTGCGCTGCTGCGTTCAACGTGGCCAACGTGAGCAGCCAGGCCATCCCCGACAACACCAAAATGGGCGTCGCCGCGGCGAACGGCAGCGCGGCCGCCGCCACTGGCGCACAACCATAGGTGGCGGCGCACGCTCCCAGCAGCACGTTGGTTGACACTTTCTGGCGTAACGGAACAGCAACCCCGACAGCGAGCGTCGCGCCAACACCTATGGCGCCCAGCGCGACACCGTAGCCACCGGCTCCCAGGTGCCAGCTGTGGGCGGCGACCAGCGGCAACAGAGCCAACAACGCCGAGGCGGGAAACACGAAAAGGGCTGCGCGCAACAAGATCCTGCGGAAAATCGGATCGTTACGAACGTATTCCAGTCCGGTGGTGATGGCCTGGCCGAGGTGTTCTCGTCCGATCGGCGCGCTGTGCTTGGCTCGTTTCCACCCCGCCAGGGCAACGATGATTCCCGCAAACGATATTGCATTGATCCCGAAGACAGCGGCGGGGCCGGCCAACGCCAGGACAACCCCGCCGATCGCCGGTCCAATCGCTCGGGCGGCATTTGCCGAAACGCTGCCCAAGCTCGCGGCGGCCGGTATCTGCTCGCGCGGGACAAGCTCGGGCTGAATTGCCTGCCAGGCCGGCGCGGTCAGCGCAGAAGCGCAACCAATGACAACGGTAAACATCAACAGCGACGCCGGGCCAAGGCGACCGAGGTAGGTCAACGCCGCCAGGGCCAACGCCACCAACACCGCATACGACTGCACAAACATCAGTAACCGCCGCCGGTCGAACAGGTCGGCAAGCACGCCGGCGAACAATCCCAAAAACAGCGTCGGCCCAAGACTGGCCGTCTGGACCAGCGCCACGATGTCGGCACTGCTGTGGTTTTCTACCAAAAACCATTGGGCCGCCACACTTTGCATCCACGTCCCGAGGTTGGAGACAAACTGCGCGATAAACAAGTCGCGGTACACGCGATTGCGCAGCGGCGCCCACGCCGACGGTTGCCCACCATCGGCACGCTCCCGACCCTGCATCACCGTTGAACCGATTATCGACAACCCCTCTGCTCGGCCCATTCGCACCAAAGAAGCCGGCTGCTGCCACCTGGTGCCGCGACAGAAACGATGAGCGTCGCGGACACCGGCCGACGGACTTTGATACCTGACATACGGGCAACGCCTTTCGCGTTGTGCCGGGGTGAGGAAGTCTAGGACACCCAACTTAGCGTGCACCACGGATCCTCACCTCGACAATGCCCTTGTCACCCAAGCACATTGCCAAAGCCACTGGATGGCGAGATGGCTGCGATTGGTCACCCGGTGCTCATTCGTTCCGATCAGTGACCCCTACGCCGCGCGGCTGGCAGCCGCCGGCTCGTCGAACGCGCTGACCTCTGGCGTGCCGTGCACAGCGCTGGGTGCGGCAAGGCCCAAGTCCCTCGACCCGGATGAGGTTGTCCGCGAGCTCAGACCGCAACTCGCGTAGCAAGGAACAGGATTGCCATGCCGGCGGCCATCATCGCCTGACCGAGGTTTCCCAGCGACCTGGACCGGGCTGTGTCATGCTGGCGGTCGATGACGTACCTGCCTGTCCAGAAAACCGCTACGACCGCGAAGGCGATGGTCCCGAGCCAGTTCAGTGCGCCGTACCAGACGGGTGGCCCGCTGCTTGCCGGCATGCTCGTGTTAGCCATATCCATGCCCGGCATCGGCGGATCCGGCTGAGCGTGATGGGCGGTGCTGGTTTCGGCGGGGAGCAGATGAGGATTCATGATGGCATACATCCACGCCGTGGCCAGCATCATCAGGCCGTGGTATCCAAATAGCAGTCGCCGGGCGGGCGTTCGGGCCGCAACGACGGCCATCGTCACAAACAACACGACCGCCAGCAGGAAAAACACCGCGGGTCCCGTCGTCGGCAATCGCATGCTCGACGGCCAGGCCATCACGGCCATCGCGACTGCCATGACGAAGTGCAGCCCGTGGCTGACGATCACCGTCCACGGTCGGCGTTTGGTGAGGATCGGCGGAATGCATTCGGCGGCGCTGAACACGAACAGTCCGGTGACCACCCACCGAAGCAGTAGGTCATGGATCATGCGCTACCGGGGCACTCACATCGGCAAGAGGCGTGCAGTTTTGAAGCGACGGTGATGTCAGCCCCTGTCATGTGTCGCGGCCAAAACGGCGCAGCCGCAACGAGTTGGTCACCACGCTGACCGAGGACAATCCCATCGCCGCGCCGGCCACGACCGGGTTGAGCAACCCGACTGCGGCCAGCGGGATGGCGGCGGTGTTGTAGCCGAACGCCCAGCCGAGGTTTTGATGGATGGTGTGCAGGGTTTGGCGAGAGAGCTGGATCGAACGCACGACACCGTCGAGCCGGCCGGACATCAGCGTGATGTCGGAGGCCTCGATGGCTACGTCGGTGCCGGTGCCGATGGCGATGCCCAGATCGGCCTGCACCAGGGCGGGGGCGTCGTTGACGCCGTCGCCGACCATCGCGACCACCCGGCCCTCGTCTTGGAGCCGGCGGATCTCGGTGACCTTGTCTTGCGGCAACACTTCGGCCAGTACCCGGTCGATGCCGACCTGGTTGGCGATCGCGGCGGCCGTGCGGGTGTTGTCGCCGGTGATCATGGCGACCTGCAGCCCCATGGCGTGCAGCTGACGCACCACCTCGATGGCGTCGTCTTTGACCGTGTCGGCCACCGCGAGCACGCCCACCACCTGGCCGTCGCGGCCGACGAATACCGCGGTGCGGCCCTGTTCTTCGAGCTCGCCAGCCGCCGCGCCAAGATGCTCAGGCAGCGTCAAATCGTTTTCGTCGATGAGCTTGCGCCGCCCGACCAGCACTTGTTGACCGTCGACCTCGGCGCGCACCCCGTGGCCGGCCAGGCTGGTAAACGATGTCGCGGCCGGAATCTCGAGGTCGCGTTCGCGGGCGCCGGCGACGATGGCTGCGCCGATGGGGTGTTCGGAGCCCGATTCGACCGCGGCGGCGATCTGTAGCACCAGATCAGTTTTCTGCCGCTTGCCGGGGATCACGTCGGTGAGCTGCATCTGGGCGCGGGTCAGGGTGCCGGTCTTGTCGAACACCACGGTGTCGATCTTCTTGGAGGCTTCCAGCACCTCGCCGCCCTTGACCAGGATCCCCATCTCCGCACCGCGGCCGGTGCCGACCATGATGGCCGTGGGGGTGGCCAGGCCCAGCGCACACGGGCAGGCGATGATCAGCACCGCCACTGCCGCGGTCATGCCGGCGATCGGGTTGGCGGCCAGCAGCGCCCACCCGGCAAACGTCGCGGCGGCCACCCCGACGACGGCCGGAACGAACACCGCCGAGACCCGGTCGGCCAACCGCTGTATCGGGGCTTTGCCGCCCTGGGCCTGCTCGACCAGGCGCACGATCTGGGCCAGCGCGGTGTCGGCACCCACGGCGGTGGCGCGCACGGTCAACAGCCCGTCGGTGTTGACGGTGGCCCCGGCCACCCGGTCACCGACCGATTTTTCGACCGGGACGGATTCGCCGGTCAGCATCGACTCATCGACGGCGGCGCGGCCGTCGATCACCTCACCGTCCACCGGGATCTTTTCCCCCGGCCGCACCAGCAGCAGGTCGCCGACTTGCACCTGCTCCACCGGCACCAGGATTTCTTGGCCGTCGACGAGCAGGCAGGCTTCCTTGGCACCCATCTCCAGCAGCTTGCTGATCGCCTCCGACGCCTTGCCCGTGGCCCTGGCCTCGAAGTAGCGGCCCAGCACCACGAACGCGATGATCAACGCCGCGGTGTCGAAGTACAGCGGCCCACCGGCGAACAACTCAAAGGTGGAGTAGGCAAACGCGGTCAGCGTGCCCAGCGAGATCAGCGTGTCCATGTTCGCGGTCCCCGCGCGCGCCTGCTGCACGGCCCCCTTCAGGAACGGCCACCCCGCTATAAATTGCACGGGCACCGTCGCGGCGAACGCCAACCACCCCGCCCACGGATACGCGGCGAACAGCATCGGCGCCGCCAACGACACCAGCCCCAACGGCACGGCCAGCCACACCCGCCGCAACCACCGCCGCTGCTCGCCCTGATTATCCGGGCTCGGCGACCCATGACACGAGGGCGCCGGCCCCGAATGGCAGCTACCCTCGACTGGCGCGGGCAGGGTGTCGGCCTCGGGCGAGAGGCCGAGCAAGCGACGGATCCCGCCGCTGATTTTCTGCGCCACACCGGTGCTGCGCACGTCGGCCGAGTGCGGGGCACGCGCGGGCACCAACTCCGCAGGGATGTGCTCGGCTTCGGCGATCGCCGAGAGCACCGCAGCGGTGTCGCAGCTTTCGGGCGAATACCAGATCACCACCGAGGCCGTACGCGGATAGGCCTGCACGGCGCGCACACCAGCCACCTTGGCGACCGTGTCCTCGATCGCGACGGCCCGAACCGCGTCGACCCGAAACCCGCTGACGTGCACACGCATTCGCCCCGACGCGTCGGAGACAACTTTCAGAGCGAGGTCGGCGTCAAGCAGAGTGTCAGTGGTCATGGTCGTGGCCCGAGTCCACCACCGTCAGCGGTGCACCGTCCTCCCCGACGCGCTCTCTGGCCTCGGCCATCACGTCGGCGGCCGCCAATCGCGCTTTCTCGGCGCTCTCCCTGGTCTTGCGCTCAGTCGCGCGCGCGGCCCGCAAACCCAACGCAGCCGCGCCAACCGTCACCTTCCGCCACGGAGCCTTCACCAACACCTCCCACGCCGCAACCCCCGCCACGCCGGTCACCACCGTGGGCACCGCCTTCGCCAACAGTCCTTGCCAAGCCATCCCGAACACTTCCTTCCGTATCGTTGACCCATCACCGGTTGCGGACAGCCACAGTCCTGGCCGCCAGATCTACCTTCCGACCGCAACCATCCCGGCGGCTGGTATGCCATCTCGATCGCCCGCTGCCCGCCTGTGGGCCACATGGCTGGCACCGAGAACTCTGGTGGCCGTCACACCGTGCTCCCCGTCGGCACCGGCTCGTCATCAGTGGGTTCTCCGACCGCAGCACCATTTAGCCGCGCCCGCGGACCGGTCAGCGCCGGCGTGAATTTGACCGCATCAATCAGCTCGTCGATGGCCGCGTGCCCGCGCCCATCCAGCACCGCCGCCGAAAAACACGTCTCCAAGTGGTTGTGCAACATCACCCGATTCGCCCGCTCCAGCGAGGACTGCACCGCGGAGATCTGCTTCATCACGTCCACGCAGTACGCGTCGGCTTCCAACATCCGAATGATCCCGTCGAGGTGACCCCGAACCGTTTTCAGCCGGTTCAGCGCCGCCTGCTTCTTGGTCGTCAATTCCATCGCGCTACTTCCGTGCCCAATACCACACCGCACAGAGTACCCTACCCCAGTAGGGGAGGGTGTGCCCCCGCTTTGCGCCGGGTTCTAGCGCGGCCGCTACAGCAGGGCACCGAACATCAGGGCGGTGCCGGCCGCGGTGCATGCCTGATAGAGCGGTTCGAGGCGCGCGAGCTGCGCGGCGCGGGGCACCGGGTTGGTTCGGCGCTTCGCGAGGTAACGGCATGCCCAATACAGTGCCACGACGGCGAACCCGAGGGCCGCGATCCAGTTCACCGCGGCGATCCACTCGGCTCCGGGTGTAGCCGAGTGGATCTGGTGTGCCGGCATCTCCATCCCGGACGCATCGATCGCCAGCGCAGCTGACTGCGCATGATCGGACGAGTGGGCGATCCGGCCTGCCGGACCGCCGCTCATCACCGCGAACATCCAGGCCATTGCCGCCGTCATCACGGCGTAGTAGCCGTTGGTGAGTCGCTCGCCCGTCGTCATCGAGATTTGGCCAGCCGCACGAGCAAACCAGACGCCCGCCAGCAGAAAGAAGATTATCGGTCCCAGTGGTGGCAGCGTCATTCCCACACCCCAGGCCATCAAGATCATTGCTGCCGACATCGCCAGGTGTAACAAGTGAGTGACAGTGCCTGTCCTGCGGCCGTGTTGGACGAGGAGGATATACACATATGTTGCGATGCTGGCACCGAAGAGGATAGTGATGATCCATCGCAGCACGACGTCGCCCATCAGGCTTGCAGACATCGCGAGAATGCCTCGCCCCGTGCGGCCCGCAGCAGATGGCTGGTCTGCGCGGGTTCCTCGCACCAGGGTGTGGTGGGCCTGCGCCGGGTTGGGCGCTGCGAGTTCGTCACCAACACTGCCTTTCAAGTCGTCGGCGTATGGCTCTTCCTCGGCGGGCGTGACATCGCGTCGAGGCTTTTCGTGGCTTTGGGCCGGTCAAGGACGGCCAGGAAATGCCCCCGGACGCTGGACGTTTCGAGGGCGTATCGGCTCCGCGGGAAGGGCTGTCTAAAAGTGCCAGGGTAGCTCAGTGGCGCGGGGTGTCCACGAATTTAGTCAAGGCCCCGACGGTGGTGTCGGGGCCTTGACTCAAGGTGATCAGTCGTTGCACGTGCAATCGCGGTGACCGCAGGTGCAGCCGCCCGCTTGGGTGCAACCGGAGCCACCACACGTGCAACCGGTGGATTTACAACAGCAGGTGTGAATCTCATTCATATGCGGCACGGTACCCAGGTAGGGTACCGACGTCAAGAATGTGCGTGCGTGTCGGTACTTGACAGGGGCTCGCGGTCGCCGCCCATAGCGTATTGATCAGGAGCGGACAAGTCGTGCGATCGCCGCGGAGGCCTCGGCCAGCTTCACCTCAGCCTCGTCACCTCCCTGGGCAAGTGCTTGAGTTACGCAGCTGTCAAGATGGTCGTCGAGCAGGTTCAACGCCACCGAGCGCAGCGCGCTGCTGGCCGCACTGATTTGGGTGAGTATATCGATGCAGTACTTGTCGTCGTCGATCATCTTTGCGATGCCGCGAATCTGGCCCTCGATGCGGCGCAATCGCTTGGCGTAGCTGTCCTTGTTTGCTACATATCCGTAGGTGGTTTCCATGTGACCTCCCAGCATGTTCGTCATCAGGTCGTTCCCGGCGTTGCCGCGTGGTGACGAGTCGGTCGGCCACCCATGACATCTTCGGCAGCAATCGTACCCTGTAGGGGTACATGACGGCGGCGTTTCTGCGTATCGGCTCGTGCGGAGGCGGCGTCGCCGGCATCACGGCAGACAACGCGGGAACGCTGTAGTAGCCCGGCGTCCGCGAAGTCATCCTCATGCTTGGCGGACGACGGATGGGTGTTGTGGCGACACCGGTTTCCACGTGAGGTCCGATCGTCGATGGCTTGGCAGCGGGCAGCGCTTCGACGTGGTGGCGGCGCCGGCGATGCCGTTGCGGCGCTGCGCGAGTTCGATGCTATCGGGAGACAACCGGGCCATCGTCGAGCGTATCGCCGGGCAGCTGGGCATCGACGCCGTCGTTGCCGAAGTGCTACCCGACGACAAGGCCGTCGAGATCGTCGCCCTGCAGCGTGGGCAAGAAGGTCGCGATGGTCGCTGACGGGGTGAACGACGCGCCCGTGTTGGCCCAGGCCGATCTGGGTGTGGCGATCCGTGCGGGCACCGACCGTGGCGATCGAGACCGCTGACCTGGTGCTGGTGCGCTCGGATCCACTCGACGTCCCGATGCGCTGCGGATCGGTCGCGCCACCGTCCGCAAGATGCGTCAGAACCTAGCGTGGGAGGTGGGCCACAACGTCATCCCAATTCTCCTCGGTGCGAGAGCTTTCGAACCCTTTGGTCGGCTCCATGCCGGTATCGGTGACCACCGTGACCGGATGCCCATACACTTGACCCGCCAACGCCAGCCCCTACCCCAGGCTGCCGCTGGTAGACTCCACGATCCGCGCGCCGGGCCGCAACTCAGAGCAGGCCCGAGCCATCTCGACCATGTGCATGGCCGGTCGGTCTTTCATGCTGCCGCCGGGATTAAACCCTTCCAGCTTGGCCCAAAACCCGCGGTCGTCATGGCTAAACGGTGCCGCGATGCGCAGCATCGGAGTGTGGCCCACCAGGGCGCCGGGTCGCCGATAGGCACCGGGCCGCGGCTGTCCACAACCGCGCGGCTTGAGAACCTTCAGGGCTGGACTGGGATGAACATAGTTGTCAATAGGAGAAACGTCAGTCATGTGATCGTCGCTTTCATGGGCGCCGCGAGAGCGGCAATTGACGTAGCCAGCGGTCACCGGCCGTCGGCACAAGGCACAACGACCTGACGCTGACCAGTCAGCGACGAGACAAGCAGAGCCGAGTCAAAAGATCTGGACCGGCGAAAAACGCAGCCGGCGCCACGGGCGGACCCCGCCCCGCTGGCGCCGCAAGCCGGGCCAATCTAGCCGCGACCGCGACCACCGCCGCCACCACACCTAAAGCCACCAAACCGTTGGTCGCCGAACGCGGCAACACCGCCGTCATGAACGGTTCATGGTGTATCGATGGCGAACCCTTGCCGATATGCGGGTGATCGGCGTTGACGGCAAACTCGGTACCCAGTGAGGTAACCAGCGCGTGCGGCGGATACGGTGCGCGAGGCTCCGCATGCAGCAAGCCATTGGGGGTGGCGTTGTGAGCGCCGATGACGACGAGCCACAGCGCCATCCACGCCGCCGCCACCATGATGACGACAGCCCGCGGCCGTAACGTTCCAGTGACACCGGCAGAGCTGATAGCGCCCGCCGGTAAGAGCCGGTCCGGGCGCGTGATGCGTGAGAGACCCGGGGTTGATGCCGTGCGGGTCCAACTCGCGCTCGCCCCATTCGGGCGGCCCAGTTCGCCGCTCACCCGGCATGCCGCCAGTAAGCGCTGCGTTATGTGTCGGACGGGCACAAGTCCAAAATATACCGGTCCCCGGTATGGGTATACAAGCCTCCGGGACGGCCTCGACGACGTTGTGTCCGAACCGTTGTGTACTAGGGCAACGGCAGTGCAACCCTGGCACCGACGAACCGAACTCGGCTTTCGCATGCAGGGACTGCCCTCCGGTGGGAAGTCACCCAGTTTATGAATCCCGACACGCGGGCAGCGGAGCGGATCCGCGCGACCGCGCCACGATCACCGGTGTGCGCGCCATGTGTGCCAGCGCAGCGCTGACCGACCCGAGCATCGTTTTACCGAACCCGCCGCGGCCACGACTGCCGACCACGACCAGCTGCGCCGTCTCGGAGCGGTGCAGAAGCTGCTGGGCCGGCCGGTCGTACACCACGACGCGGTGCACGTCGATATCCGGGTAGCGTTCCTGCCAGCCGGCCAAGCGCGCGGCGAGCATTTGGTTAGCTACCGTTCCCACGGCCGTGTCTTCCAGGCTCGGGCCGTGGTCCGGCTCGGTGTCGGCCCAGGCGTGTAGGGCCACCAATCGAGTGCCCCGCAACAAGGCTTCGTCGAATGCGATCGCGGTGGCCAGCTCCGATGGCGCTGATCCATCGATGCCCAGCAGCACCGGCGCATCGACGGCCCGCGAGGCCGGCGAAGTCCCCTGCTGGATCACAGCGACCGGGCAGTGGGCGTGATGGATCAGGCTGGCGCTGACCGATCCCAGCAGGATGTGGTGCGGCGAGCCCAGCCCGCGGGCGCCTACCACCACCAAGTCTGCGTCTTCAGACATATCGACCAGCGTCGGCACGGGCGCGGAAAACATTAAGTGGCTGTCGATTTCCACCGGGCCGTCGTCTTTGATGGTGTCGGCGGCGATCCTGACTGCACGGTTGATGACGGCCCGCATGTCGATTTCCTGGCGGGGGCGCACCTCGGCGGAGATGGACACCGCAGGGCGCGGCAGAACCGGTGTGGCGATCGCGTACACAACCGTGAGGCGACGTTTGCGCAGTCCCGCCTCACGGGCAGCCCACGCTACGGCCACATCGGAACCAGCCGACCCGTCAACACCGACCACGATGCCGAAACGTTGTTTCTCACCGGCCATTCGGCCGTCCTTTCCGCCAGGCCCAGAACCCGCGAGCAACGCGAACCCGATCGTCTGGCTTTGACATTAAAAGCCCAAGCTGTCGCCGGTCAGCAGGCATTGGTCGGATTCGTTGGCTCAAGCACAACGCCGGCCCGTGGCGGTCGCCAGTCGTCTCGTCGTGGTTGTTCCGCCGTGCGGGCCAGTGATTGGCCGCGTCGGTCAGCGCTGGCTTGTCGGGGGAGCGACGGGGCCCTGTCCGTCGCAGCGGGTATCCGGGCCGCACGGCAAGTCGTGCACATGCGGGGTCCTGCGAAGCCCGGACGGCGATGCATCGCTATGACCTCCCAGTGGTGGGACCGCTGACGGCCCATAGTGAGGGGGAAATGACCGCCGCTGAAACTGATTGAATACCCCACCAGGGTACGGTAGTGTCGAGGCATCGGGCAAGCGCAATAATCCCCACGGATTGAGGCTAAGCTTAGCCAGCAGGCCCAGAGAGGATTTCAGGTAGACACCGGTCGACTCGACGGACTGGTGACCGAGGATGTCGGCGATCTGCTCGACCGGTGTGCCGCTTTCCATTAGCCGGGTCGCCAGCGAATGCCCAGAGAGCGCATGCCAGGGCGGCGTTTCTCGCGCACCGGAACGTGTGCTGCGCGGGCATGTTTGACCAGAATCTGATGCAGATGATCCTGGTCGGAGAACGGGCAGATCGGGGCCATGTGTCGCACGAACGCCTGCGGGCAGTCGCAGTTCGGCCGGCCATGGCGAATGTAGTCGATCAGCGCCCAGCCAACGTCTTTCAGCAGCGGCAACTGCACCCGGTGACCGGTCTTGGCCTGCGTCACGAATAGCCGGCTGCCCGGCCAGTCGAAGTCGGCGAACTCCAGCCGCTTGATGTCCACGCCGCGCAGCCCGAGCCTGGTGATCAGCAGAATGATCGCGTAATCCCGTTTCCCGCACGGGTTGTCCCGGTCGATCGCTTCCACGATCCTGGCCACCTCGCCCGGATCCCACACCGACGGGATCCTGGCCTGCCTGGCCGAGCGTGCCGCGGGCACCGCCCCCAGGCACGCCCCGTCGACCAGGCCTGCGGCGCAGGCGAACCGCAGGAACGACCGCACCCCGCACAGTTTCTGGTCGACAGTCTTGAGCTGGTATCGGGTCAGCGTGGCAACAAACGCCCCGATCATGGCGGCATCGCAGCAGCCCAGCCCTCCGCGGGTGCCGGTGAACGCGACGACCTCCTCGGCCAGCGTCCCGTAGGTCCGCACGGTCGAGGCCGAGCGCCCAGCCGAGCGCAGGTGCTCCTGGAACCAGGCGACCGTCTCGGCGTCGGCCGCGTTCAGTTTGCTCACCGACCGGTGATAGCGGCGCAGCACCGCCCCGTGGACCGCGTAATCCTCCAGCATCTCAGCGACCGAGGTTGTCCCGGTCTTCGTGGAATTTGAGGTGGCGGTCCCTCACCTGAGGCCTGCCTGGTGGTAGGTCTTCGGGTGAACGACCAAGAACACTCGAAGAAGGGGTAAGGGACCGCCATGAAGACCGTACCTACTGTTTGCCTCGCTGACACGAGTGATGCTGCCGCATTGCCCGATCTGCCGGAGGAGATCGCACTGGCGATGATCGACATCGCGGGCGGGGACCGAGAGGGGCTGTTGGCGATGAGCGTGGCCGCCGGGCTGGCGGTGATGGCCGCCCTGTTTGAGGCCGAGATTGCTGAGGTGGCCGGACCGAAAGGCAAGCATGATCCGAAGCGGGCCGCGGTGCGCCACGGCGGCGGGCGTGGCTCGGTCACGCTGGGCGGGCGCCGGGTGGCGGTGGATCGGCCGCGGGCGCGCACCTTGGATGGGCACGAGGTGCCGCTGAGCAGTTACGAGCACTTCGCCGCCGAGGACGTTCTGACGCAGGTGGTGATGGAGTGGATGCTGGCCCGGGTGGCCACCCGCCGGCACGTGCGGGCCGCCGAGCCGGTTGGGGCCGTGGTCGACAAGGAGGCGAAATCGACTAGCTTAGCCACTTCGACCTGAAAAGTCGGCGCGTTGATCCGGGGTCGAATCGCGTTGACCTGGGATGAGGCCTCAATGCCCTTGTTGCGGAAGGGATTGAGGCCATCGTGCTTCGTACTGTAGGCGATCAGTGCTCGTTGTGGGAGTCGATGCTGCCGGAAGAGTTGCTACGGCTGCCCGAAGAGTTGGCGCGGGTGGAGCGTTGTTGGATGATCCGGCGTTTTTCGCACCGTTTGTGCCGTCCTTTGATCTGCGGAGGGGTCGGCCGTCGACGCCGATGGAGACCTATCTGCGGTTGATGTTTTTGAAGGTTCGCTACCGGCTGGGCTATGAGTCGCTGTGTCGGGAGGTGAGCGATTCGATCACCTGGCGGCGGTTTTGCCGCATCCCGCTGGACGGGGCGGTGGCGCATCCAACCACGTTGATGAAGTTGACCACGCGCTGCGGGTCGGCTGCGATCGACGGGCTCAACGAGGCGCTTTTGGCCAAGGCCGCCGAGGCTAAGCTGCTGCGCACCAATCGAGTCCGCGCAGACATCACGGTGGTGCCGGCCAACGTGGCCCATCCAACCGATTCGGGGTTGTTAGCCAAGGCGATACGTCGGATCGCGGCCACCGGCCAGCGCATCCAGGCTGCTGGGGGCGCGGTCGGCACCCAGGTGCGCGACCGATCACGTTCGGCCGGCAAGCGGGCGCACGCGATCGCCGCGAAGCTGCGGATGCGCTCCGGGCGCGAAGAGGCGCAGGCGGTGGTGGTGCGGGTTGACCGGGGAGCTGGCCGAGCTGGCCGCCACCGCCGCCGATGAGGCACAGCGGCTGCTGATCAACGCCAAGCGGGCGCTGCGCCGCGCCCAGGCGAAGGCCGACGCACTGCGCAAACGCGGCATTTACGACGCGGCGGCGGGGCGGCGGCGTGGGCGGTTGGCCCGCGCGGTCAACGACCTGACCAAGCTGCTCGAAGCGACCCGCCAAATCGTGGTCCAGACCCGGCAACGCGTCGCCGGGATCACCCCGCACGGGGCGACCCGGCGGGTCAGTCTACACGACCCCGATGCCCGCCCGATCCGCAAAGGACGCCTGGGAAAGCCGGTGGAGTTCGGACACAAGGCCCAAGTTGTCGACCACGACGACGGGATCGTGCTGAATCACACGGTGGAGCAGGGCGATCCGCCCGATGCGCCGCAACTGGGTCCGGCGGTCAAACGCGTGAAAAAGCGCGCCGGGCGCACGCCACGCACCGTCACCGCCGACCGCGGCTACGGCGAAGCTGGGGTCGACGCGCAGCTCACCGACCTCGGTGTCACCAACGTGGTGATCCCGCGCAAAGGCAAAACCTCTCAGGCCCGACGCGCCGTCGAACACCGAAAAGCGTTCCGCCGCACCGTCAAATGGCGAACCGGCAGCGAAGGGCGAATCAGCCACCTCAAACGGGGCTACGGCTGGGACCGCGCCCGCATCGACGGCACCGCAGGCACCCGAATCTGGACCGGACACGGCGTCTTCGCCCACAGCCTGGTCAAGATCAGCGCCCTCGCCGCATGACCGGTCAACGGGCGGTATCCGTGCTCCCGAAAATCGGGATTCGCTCCGCACGACCGAAGGCCGACAAGCCGCCCGGTCACTTTTTCAGGTCGAAGTAGCTAGGCCGTCCGTCCTAGCCCTAGCTGTACCCAGCCAGGACGTTGGTAGCAGGCGTGTCGGCTTGATGTGAGGAGAACCCCCGGGTGGGGTGTGGCTTGTCTAAGGCCCATCACTGCCCGGAGGTTCTCGTGTCCCACCGTAATGCCCGCACGACGTTTCAGGGTCGACTGCTAATCGTGCAGCGCCATAAGGACGGGTGGAAGCAAGCCCAGATCGCCGAGGCGATGGGTATTTCACGCAAGTGCGTCCATACCTGGATCAGTCGCTATCACGCCGAACGCGAGGCGGGATTACAGGATCGGTCCTCGCGTCCGCATTCCTCGCCGCAGCGCACAGCCGTAGAAGTGGAGGAGCAGGTCGTGGCGGCTCGCCGCGTGCATCGTCGGGGCCAGGACTGGCTCGGGCTCGAGCTGGGCATTCCGGCTCGCACGGTGGGACGCATCCTGCGCCGCCACGGCGAACCGTATCTGCGTGACTGCGACCCGATGACCGGCGTGCTGATCAAGGCGTCGAAGGCCACCGCGGTGCGCTATGAGCGGGAGCGTCCCGGTGAATTGGTCCATGTCGACGTCAAAAAGCTCGGCCGCATCCCCGACGGTGGGGGATGGCGAGCCCACGGGCGCAGCGAAGACGTCCGTGGCCGCGGCATCGGCTATGACTTCGTGCATTCGATGGTCGACGACCACAGCCGGCTGGCGTACTCAGAGATCCTGCCCGACGAGAAAGGTCCCACGTGTGCAGGCTTTATCACCCGGGCTGCTGAATACTTTGCCGCACAGGGCATTTCCCGTATCGAACGAGTGATAACCGACAACCACTTCAGTTACCGCCGATCGACCCACGTGGCAGCCGCTATCGCCCAACTCCGAGCAACACACAAGTTCATCAAGCCGCATTGCCCCTGGCAGAACGGCAAAGCCGAAAGGTTCAACCGCACCCTGCAAACCGAATGGGCCTATCACCAGGTCTTCCACACCAACGCCGAGCGGTCCTGGGCGCTTGCACCCTGGATTGAGCATTACAACACTCAACGACGCCACAGCGCACTCGGAGGACTACCACCGATCAGCCGACTGCGACCAACCTGATGGCCGGGTACACCTGATATGTAGAGAACATTGTCAAGAAGGCAAGGTGAGGCGCCGCCGGGGAGCTACCCAGGCGGCGCCTCGTTGCTTCCTCGGCCAGTCTGTGTGGTGAGCGTGTCGTTAGCGACGCGCGGTCAGACTGATATACGCGGATTGGCTACCGCAGGACGGTGTTTCGGCTGGATCGCATCCGCATGTCTAGCATCGAGCGTCACCCGCATGGGCTGCTCATAGGTGTGTCGCGGGTCGATCCACGCGCTGCCACCACGGACCTCGTGAGGAAGCAGATCAGGTGGCGGTCAGTCGTCCATGACCGCCAGCGACCAGCACCAGCCGGCCAGTTCACGCGCGACCGCGACATTGGCCGTCACGGGTCGCTTACGTCGCTCCAGGAAGCCCACCCACCTGCCGTGCAGGCGGCGGTTGCCTTCGTCCCCGCGGACGCGAGCGGCCGGCGAGGCGAGGTCCCACCGCGAACGCATCACCGCACCCACGTGATATCGCGGCTTGTGATGCCACGCCGCCTCGACCAACAGCCGCCGGACATGGCCGTTGCCGGTCTTGGTGATAGGACCCTGAGCCCTCGAGGAACCCGACGAAAACTCCGAGGGAACCAACCCGACAAACGAGCCAATCGTGTTGCCGGTGAACCGGTTCCAATCACCAATCTCGACGGCCAACGCAAACCCGGTCAACGTGTTCACCCCCCGCAGACACGACACCCGCCGCACAATCGCAGCGAACTCACCATCGGCGGCCATCTCCTCGATCGCTGCGTCCAGACGCCGCCGCCGGGCCTGCATCGTCAACACGTGGTCATAGTCGGCGTCAAAGGCCATCCGCGTCGCCGGCGCCCTGAGCTGGGGCGCGGCGACGGTGCGCAGCCACTGATCATGGGCACCGGTCCAGGCCGCCCTGCCGTAGTACACGATGCCGTGACGCAACAGCAGCTTGGACAGGCGATGCCGGGCCCTCATCAGGTCGCCGCGGCAGTCCTCGCGGGCACGCACCAAGTCACGAGCCGCTTCCTGACCCACGCTCGGGATCGACACCGACGTGATCTCATCAAGACGCAACAACCGGCACAGATGCAGGGCGTCGCGGGCATCGGTCTTCACTCGATCACCAGCGGGCTTCTGCAGCTTCGACGGTGCCACCACGACGCAGCGGATCCCGGCCTCCGTCAACGACCGCTGTAAGCCGAAACCGGTGGGACCCGCCTCGTAGGCCACCGCCACCGGCCCCTGCAGTCCCGATATCCACGACCGGATGTGCTCATGGGCCGGGGTCAGGCGAGCCTGCTGAACCTCACCGGTCACGCTATCGATGGCCGCTGCTGCTACCGAACGTGCGTGCACGTCCAGTCCCACACTCGTACGCTCTGTAAACACCGGGGCCTCCCACCACTGTCGGATAGACCGGGCAGGCGACTCCCTACTCGGTAACCCACGAACATGGGTGAGTGGGGCCCCGGCCCGCAACCCCCGACTCAACGCCGACGGCCACCCATACTGTCTAGCTCTGCACCGAGCGACTGGATGGGATCTCGATCACCTGCGGTGTACGTCTGTCAAGCAATTGGATGGCGCCGTGGAAACCGGTGGCTGTCGCACTGGGCTCCCTACCGCCTCTGGCGTGCTCCACAACCACCTGGTGCGAGTTGGGAGACTGTGTACTCGACTACGCTGGCCCCGTTAGTGTTTTGGCGGGCAGGTAGCGGCTGGGGTCGGCGTCGTAGCTGTCGAGGCACACCTGGGAGCAGAAGTACAGCGTGTGCCCGTCGACGTTACGGTGCCCGGTGGCGCGGTCGATGATGAGCTCCATTCCGCATACCGGGTCGGTTGTGGTGGCGACGTCTTTTCCGCCGTCGCCCAAGTGCCAGCGGGCAGGCTGCGGCTGGGTGATGCCGTAGTCGCGCGCCGTTGCGTCCGTGCGCGCTCGTCGCGCCGGATCACGCGTGGGCGGCCGCAAATGGCGGGTCTCGACCTCCCACACCCAGCCGCTGATGGTGACGTCGTCGGGAATGAGCGGATGGTTCTCGAACACCTCGATCGTTTTCAGTAGCGCCTCGTCGACGTCGTCGGTCATCCCGATCCATTTGGCGAAACTGCCCTTGTCGAGCTTTAACTCGGGCAGCGTCGGATCCAGGATGGGTTCGTCGGTGTCGATACCCTTGGCCTTGAAGTAGGCCTCGAGGTCGTTGGCGTTTGCCGACAACATCCCGCACTGGGTGTGTTGGACGATGACAATCTCATTTGTGCCGAAAAAGTTGGTCGACAGCATCGCTGATCGGATCGCGTCGTCAGTGACGACCCCCCCAGCGTTGCGGAAGCAGTGCGCGTCGCCGTGACCGACCGGTGAATCGACTTGAATGCCCAACGCTTCGTTAATAGGCAGGCGCTCGTCCATGCAGGCCAGCACCCAGAGTCTGCGGTCGGTGTAGCCAAAGCGGCCGAACCGACGCCGCTTGGCCCAATGCTCATATGCCACGACCTTGGCGGTCAATTCGTCCTTCAGCGTAGCCATCGTGCCCTCCTTACAGTTAAGTCCGCCACAGTTAGGTCTCAAGAGCCCGA